>NZ_MOMC01000044.1 GCF_001983105.1 Pseudofrankia asymbiotica
CCGCAACCACTACCTCGGCGCACTCGCCCGCGGCGAGACCGACAACCACGGGAAACGGAACCCGCTCGCCGCCGATGCCCGGACCCTGATCCGCCGGTTCCGCGCCTACGAGGACCTGATCCTGCGGTTCGCCACCGACCTGACGGTCCCGTTCTCGAACAATCTCGCGGAGCGCGACGTCCGGCCGGTCAAGGTCCAACAACGCGCCTCCGGCGGCTGCTGGCGCACCCTGGAAGGCCTCGCCGACTTCGCGATCGTCCAGTCCTACCTGTCCACCGCCAGCAAATGGGGCCTCGACACCCTCGACGCCCTCACCCGGCTCTTCACCACCGGCCCCTGGCTACCACCAGCGGCACAACCCGTCTGATGACCAGCACAATCAGCTACGACGCCAGCTGAACAGCTACCCCAGGTCCGCAAATACGGCCTCGGACTCGTCTTCGCGACCCAGGCCCCGAAAGGGCTCCACAACCGAATCCCGGGCAACGCGGCGACCCAGTTCTTCGGTCGGCTGAACTCGCCGGTCCAGATCGACACAGCCCAGGAGATGGCAWAGGTGATGGGCGGCGACGCCCCCGACATCGGCCACCTCGGCGTCGGCGAGTTCTACGCCGTCAGCGACGGCGTCCCGTTCCAGCGACTCACCACACCGCTGTGCCTCAGCCACCACCCGGCCAGCCCGCTCGCCCCCGAGGAGGTCATCGCCCGAGCCAAGAGCTCCTGAATGGATGATTCGATGACTCTCCATAACTGATGATCGCTGCCGTGTCGAGCGCGCCGTCGCGCCCGGTATGGGCTCGTTGCGTCGTCCGACGCGCGACAATTCGGAGAATGCGTCGCCCATCGCGGCTGGGACCGGAGCGGGTTCGCGGCTCAGCCAAGATCATCGACATGGTGGGGCTTGACGACGACGACTGGGGCGATGCTTCGTCTGACTGGCGGTCAGGATTGGCCGTCGCGCCTGTGCCGTCTTGGGCCGGCCAGCAGCTCAGCTACCTCATGTGGCCGGCTCGATGAGCCAGCCTCGCCTGCGCTTCCGCCTGCCGCTCCGTCCTCCCAGCGGCGACTCGCTGCGCCCGTTGCTGGCGTGCCGCGCGAAACGCCAACAGCGCCAACAGCGCGACCGCAAGCGTGATGGCCAGCGCGGTGGTCCCGGCGGCGAGCCACACCTTGGTCCGTGTCGACGACGCGAGCGAGTCAGCGCGGTCGGTGAGGTCGGCGGCGATCTGCGCCTGGAGGTTGCGTAGCTGGTCGATCTTGGCGTTGGCGGCGGACAGCCAGTCGGGCCCAGTGACGTCGGCGGTCTCACCGGTCTRCACAGCGCGCAGCGCCCGGTTCTGCAACGAGGCCACCGGGCCGAGCGTCGGTCCGACGATCTGGTCGTAGAGCTGGCGCTGGTTCTGGTCGGCGTAGACGTCGAACTGGCTGACCCACGCCGCCTCGGCGCCGCTCGCTGCTCGGATAAGGCCGAAGCTGTCTGGGTCGAGGCGGTGCAGGATCAGCAGGCTACTGATGTAGCCGCGCTGTTGGGCCGACTGCTCGGCGACGTTGCTGATCGCCGTCAGGGCGGCGACGGTGCGGACCACCTCGGGGTCGGTCGTGCCGACACCGGACTGGGCCGGAGTGACGGCGAGCCAGGCGTTCACGATGCCGTTGAAGACATCCGAACCCGTGCCACGTCTCAGGGCGTGTGTGTCGATCTGGCGACGCAGCTCGGGCAGCTTGCCGGTCTCGGTCATGGCGGCGCCGACGGCGGCCCGCAGACGTGCGTCGTCCGGCAACGAGACGGTCGCGCTCCTAGCCTCGGCATAGGTCCGGTCCACTGGTGTGCGGGAGGCCGCGGTCTCCGCCGCGAGCGCGTGATAATCCGAATTGATATATGCCGACGACGCATAGCGCTCCTGGGACAACGCCCGCACCAGCGCGTTCACCTTCACGATGAACTCGGCCGCCGTTTTGCCCTGGCTCGCCGCGCGGGCCGCGCCTACCTGTTCATGCAGCGTAAACCCGCTCAGTCCCGCGAGCGACAGCAGCAGCACAAGCAGCCCGCCCGCCAGCCAGGACCGAATCGGCGAACTGCGGGTCCTCCGCCGCCCGGCCGCTCTGCGCCTGTGCGGTGTCGGTCCCGTTCCGCCATTCGGTCTTCGTTTCACGCGCGAGAGGGTGACCGTGGCCGGCGTCAGCGTGACCGGCTCGCGCGCAGCAGGTACGGCCTCGGCAGAGGAAGCCAGCTGGTAGGCCGCACCGGAGGCCGCGGCGGCCGCGAAATACGCATCGCCGAGGTAGTCGAGCAGTTCAGCCGCGGTGGGGCGGTCGGCAGGGCTCTTCGCCATGGCGTGGGCGACGAGGGGACGCAGGACATCGGGAACACCCTTGAGATTTGGTATGTCCTCAATGATCTGGCGCATGACCGCGGGGATCGTCGCGCCATCAAACGGCGCATAGCCCGTCGTGGCGAACACCAGTACCGCCCCCCAGGCATGGATGTCCGCGGCGGCGGTGACGACCTGGTTGAGGGCCTGCTCCGGTGCCATGTACGCGGGGGTACCAATCATGCCCTGGGTCTGCAGCGAACTCGCGTCGAGGGYGCGCGATACCGARGTCGATGACACGAGTGCCGAACGGTGACAGCAGGATGTTGCCGGGCTTCAGGTCGCGGTGGACGACACCGGCCTCGTGGATCGCGCGTAATGCGGCAGCGACCGCCCTGGCGAACCATTCCAGTTGGGTCGCGGACAACGGCCCCTGATCGTGAACCCGCGCGGACAACGTCGGCCCGTCGATGTACTCGGTCACCAGATAAGGCCGGCTGCCCGACGTGTCAACATCGAAGACCGCGGCGGTATACGCATGGTGAACGCGCTGAGCGGCTCTGGCCTCGTGCTCGAAGCGTCTCCGGAATTCCGGGATGCTCGCCAGATCAGGCCGGATCACCTTGATCGCTACCAGCGGTCCGTTAGCTTGGGAGCCAGTTCCGCCGGGCGCGAGGTGATCTTCGGCGCGGCGGCCGAGGTAGACGCTGCCCATGCCGCCATGACCTAGCCGGCCCAGCAGAACATAGGGGCCGAGCCGAGACGGATCGAACTCGTCGAGCGGGGCCGCCAATGGCATGCCGACCACGCCACCCCCAGTGAAGACCCCGCCCGTCCAGGCCCGCTCAAGACCAGGAAGCTGTCGGCACGGACGATATCCCAGCGGTACCACCGCCCTCGAACCCACTCGATTACCCGACGGTCACCAGGCCTCGGCGTCAGGGACCGGTATAGGCGCCTCAGCGGGGTAGGACGCTGGGGTTGAGAATTCCCGCTGGGTCGAACGCGGCGCGGATGCGGGCGAAGAGTGCCCGTTCGGCGGCTGTACGGGAGAGCGGCAGCCAGGCGGCCTTCAGCGCGCCGATGCCGTGTTCCGCCGAGATCGAGCCGCCCAGGTCGGCCACGAAACCGAAGACCGCGTCCTGGTGCCGGCCGTCCGCCTCGGCGCCCGGGGCGATGTTGACATGCACGTTGCCGTCGGCGACATGGCCGAACGTGATGACCCGCGCGCCTGTGTCCACGGCGGCCACCACGTCGCCGATACGCGTGGCCAGCTCCACCCAGCGGGCGGCCGGGACCGAGACGTCGAGTTTGAGGGGCGGCGCCAGGAAACCCGCCGCTTCGGGATGGCGCTCCCGGTACGCCCAGAGGCGGGCACGCTCGGCCGCGCCGCTGGCGACGGCGGCTGGCAGGTCGCCGGCCAGCTCTGCGAGGGCCTCCATCGCGCCGGCGTCACTGACCTCAAGCAGCAGATAGGCGTCGGTGGGCACGCTCAGCGGCGGCGTCAGGTCGGTGTGCCGTAGCAGGACGTCGAGCCCCGTGCTGGTGAAGAACTCCGCCGAGACCAGCCCGGGGATCTCTCGGACGGCCCTGACCGCCAGGCTGTGCAGGTCCGCCAACCCCGGCAGCCCCAGGAGCGCGACGACCGGATCGCGCGGGCGCGGCACCAGCCGCAGGCGCGCCTTCGTGACGACCGCCAGGGTGCCTTCCGAACCGGCCAGCAGGCTCGGGTAGTCATAGCCCGTGTTGTCCTTGACCAGCCCTGACAGGTGCGACAGGACCGTGCCGTCCGACAGCACCGTCTCGATGCCCCGGATCTGCGCGCGCATGGGCCCGTAGCGCAGGACGCGCAGGCCACCCGCGTTTGTGGCGATCGCGCCGCCCACGGTCGCGCTGTGGCGGCTGGCGATGGCCACCCCGAAGTCCAGGTCGGGATGCGCGTCCGCGAGCCGCTGGAGAGTCACACCGGCCTCGGCCGTCACCTGCGTCGCGTCCCGGTCGACCGGGCCGAGACGGTCGAGGCGCTCCAGGCTCAGCACGAGCTCGCCGGAGCGCGGCACCCCGCCGCCGACCAGGCCGGTGTTGCCGCCCTGCGGGACGACGGGCATGGCCGCCGTGGCGCACAGCGCGAGCACCGCGGCGACCTGGGCGGTATCCCGCGGCCGGACGACGGCGGGGGTGAGGCCTCGGTACCGGCCGGTCCAGTCGACCGAGTACCCGGCGGTCCGCGAGTCCGTCAGCACGTGCTCCTCGCCGACCACGTCGACCAGGGACCGGCGCAGAGCCGCCGGGAGCCCGCGACGGGAACCCGATCCGTCGACGGGTGGCACTGCCATCGCTCGCTCCTTGCCTGGGTTCCCCTTCCGGCACCCACATTCTGGGCACCCGAGCGTGGTCGGACATATCGCTCCACCCGAATCCGCACGCCCGGCCATCGTCACCCACCGTGACAAGGGGCCTCCGTCCACCACGCTATTGATCAGGCGCRGGCCCTCCTATTGACCCAAGACTCCGCCCCGCGAGCCGGCCCAACCAGCAAGATCCGGCATCCGGCCTGACCAGCAAGATCCGGTACCATCTCCTAGACTGCGGACCTACCTGACGTCGGTTATGGGAAGGTAGAAGCTTGCGCGGCAATCAAGGTGGAGGTAGTCGATGAGTAGTCTGCCCATGGTTATCCGCCAGGTTGGAGAAGAGGGGCCGCCGCGCGGGGACCGGTTCGTCTACCAGGGGTTCGACATCGATGCCGGCACGGGTACCGTCCGCTGTAGGTACAGCACCGACACCGACGACTTCACCGAGGTGTTCACGTTCTCGCCCGACGGCGGCTGGGACAGGCCGGAGGTGCGGGCGGCCGCAAGAATACTGTTCCTGGCCGCGGGCGTCTCCTACTACAAGACGACGGCCGCTCGAATCATCGACCTCGGGCCCGCCGGGATGTCCAAGATCGAGGAGCGGTTTCTCCGGGCGTATTACTTTCACGGCCTTGGTGAGTATGCCTTCAAGAACCGGCTCGACCTGAGCGACATCGAGTTCAGCGGCGATCTTCGCGACCCCTCCCCCGGCCGTTACCGGAGTGTGAGCCGCAGGCCGCTGATTCCCTTCGGCGGCGGAATCGACTCGATCGTCACGACGGAACTGATGGCGCCGTACAGCACGGACGCCGCCCTGTTCATCGTCAATCGACGGAACGACAGGTTCTCCGCGATCGAGGCTCCCGCCGCGGTGACCGGCCTGCCGATCGTGCGGGCGGAACGAGAGCTCGACCCGAAGGTCCTGGCGCCGACGAGCAGGACCGGCTATCTGAACGGCCACGTCCCGGTCACCGGCGTCCTGTCGGCGGCGGCCGTGCTCGCGGCGGTCCTCGGTGGCCGCGACGCGGTCGTGATGTCGAACGAATGGTCGGCGTCGTCCCCGACCGTGATTCGTGACGGCACGCCCGTGAACCATCAGTGGTCGAAGTCGGAAGAGTTCGAGACGCTCTTCCGCGAGGTCGTGTCCGAGAGCCTGGGAGACGGACTCCAGTACTTCTCACGCCTGCGCTCGTTCAGTGAGCTGAAGATCGCCGAGATATTCTCGTCACTCGAGCGTTATCACCACACCTTCAGAAGCTGCAACAGGGCCTTCGCGCTCAAGCCACAGGACCGGTACGAGAAGTGGTGCGGCGAATGCGACAAATGCTGCTTCATAGACCTGATCCTGGCACCGTTCATCGAGCCCGAAGCGCTGCGCGAGGTATTTTCCGGCACGGAGCCGCTTGATCGCGTGGAGCTGCTGGACCGGTTTCGGACGCTGGTCGGGACGATGCCGGACTCCAAGCCGTTCGAGTGCGTGGGTGACCAGCGGGAGTGCATAGCCGCGGTGAAGCTCGCCGTGAAGAACCCGAGGCGGAAAGGGCAGCGCGTCCTGGAGGCCATCGACAACGAACTAGGGGAGCCGGCCACCGGTGTCGAAGAGCTACTCCGCCCCATCGGACGGAACTTTGTACCCGACACCTACGCGTCCGCGACTGAGGTGGTCTGACCTCTCCGGCCGGCGAGTCGGTATCTGGGGATTCGGCACGGAGGGCCGCGCGAGCGTCGCCCGCCTTCAGGCGATGGGAACCACGCCGGCGGTGATCGTTGATGACCGCGACGTCGAAGGCGGCGGCGTGCCGGTCATGAGTTTCGACCGCGGCGGCCTGGAGGCTCTCGCGGACTGCGACGTCATCATCAAGACGCCGGGCGTCACCCGCTACTCCACAAGATTTCGCACGCTGGCGGACAAGGGAATCCCGATCGTCGGAGGTCTCGCCCTCTGGCTGGAGGAGCGCGACCTTTCCCAGGTGGTCTGCGTGACCGGCACGAAGGGCAAGAGCACGACGTCGGCCATAGTCGGCCACATGCTGCGTGGGCTTGGAAAATCCCCTTTCGTGGGAGGCAACATCGGGCTGCCTCCCTGGGATCCCAACGTCGACCACGAACGCCATGACTGCTGGATCATCGAGACGTCGAGCTACCAGGCCACGGACGTGAGCGTGTCACCTCCGGTCGTCGCGGTCACCTCGCTCTCGCAGGACCACATCGACTGGCACGGAGGATCGCCGGAGAACTACTACAGGGACAAGCTGTCCGTCTGCCGGCAGCCGGGGGCGGACCTGACCGTCGCCAACGGCGATGACAAGCTGATCCGGGATCGGAGCGGACTGCTGGGTCCCAGGGTTCTATGGGTCTCGTCGGCCGAGGCTTCGCCGTCCTGGATCCGCTCGATCAAGCTTCCCGGAAGCCACAACCAGATGAACGTCCTCATCGCCGCGGCCTGCGTCCGAGCGATGGGGGTGGCCGGCGCGGACCGGGACGAGGCGCTTCAGGACGCCCTCCGGGGGTTCGAGGGCCTCGAGAGCCGCCTGAACCTGATCGGCGAGGCCGGCGGCGTCACGTTCGTCGACGACAGCCTCTCGACAAACGTCCTTCCGACCCTGGCGGCGCTCGACTCGTTTCCGGGTCGCCGCATAGCGCTGATCGTCGGCGGCTACGACCGGCAGATCGACTATGCCCCTTTGGGGGTCGCGCTGCGTGACCGAAAGCACCCGACCGCGGTCCACACGCTTCCGGACAGCGGTCCGCGCATCCGGGCGGCGATCGAGGCGGTCGACGGCACCCCTCCCGTCACCGATCACGACGATCTGCGGTCCGCGGTGCGCGCGGCCTTTGCCTGGGCGTCGCCGGACGGGATCGTGCTGCTGTCCCCGGCGGCACCCAGCTTTGGGCATTTCGCGGACTACCGCGACCGGTCGGCGGCGTTTCGGCGAGCCTTTGACGAGTGCGCGCGAGGCTGACATCTCCGGCACGGCTCGGCGGCGGCGTCACTACAGTGAGCGGGTGGATCCGAGTCTCGCGCCGCGGCCATTCCCCTTCAGCGGAGCCGACGTGACCGCCGTCGTCACGACGAGGCACGGCGGAGTGAGCTCGGGCAGCTACGCGAGCCTCAACCTCGGGGACCGCGTCGGGGACGACCACGAGGCCGTGCTGGAGAACCGGCGACGGGTCGCCGACGCGCTCGGCGTGGACCGGCTCACCGTGCCCGACCAGCGGCACACGAACCGGGTGGCCGTTGTCGGCCCGGCGCTGGCCGGCCGCGGCCATGAGGGTGCGGCGGACTCGGTCGCCGCGTTCCCCGCGACCGACGCGCTCATCACGGACCTGCCCGGCGTCGCGCTCGCGATCACGGGGGCCGACTGCACTCCGGTGGTGCTGTTCGACCGCGGCCGCCGGGCGATCGGAGTGGCGCACTGCGGCCGCGCCGGCACCGTGCTCGGCATGCTGCCGAGGACGATCGAGGCGATGACCGCGACCTACGGCACAGAGCCCGGTGACCTGCTCGTCGGCATCGGCCCGGCGATCGGCGCCGCGAGCTACGAGATCGGCGACGCGCAGGCGGCGGAGGTCACGGCCGCGTTCGGCGACGCGGGCCTTCTCACGCCGACCCGCCCCGGCCACTGCACGCTCGACGTCGTCGGTGGCCTGCGCATCCAGCTGCGCGCCGCCGGCGTCAAGGACGCCAACATCCACGACATGGCCATCGACACCAGGACCTCGACGGACATCTTCTTCTCCGACCGAGCGACCCGCCCGTGCGGCCGTTTCATGGCTGTGGCGGTCCTCCCGGCCTGAGCTCTCGCCGGCCCGGCGCCCCCGCTCGCGTGGCATCCGCTGGACGGGCGGTGACCGGACCGGCCGCGGTCGCGGTGGCCGGCCGGACGGCCACCGACGGCGTCGTGGGCAGCCGCGCCGCGAGCTGGCTGGTTCGGCCGGGCGTGGTGATCCAGATCGCGCCGACGACCAGCAGGCCGCCCACCATGCCGTCCATCCAGTAATGGTTGCCGGTCAGCACGACGACGAGCGTGGTGACGACTGGCTGGGCGAGCGCGAGCCACCGCGCCCGGGACCGCAGGATCGTGACGACCCCCCACGCCTCGAGGATCGCCCAGCCGACGTGCATGCTCGGCATGGCCGCGTACTGGTTCGCCGAACCGCCCGTCGGCGACGGGTACGGCGACGGGCCGATGAGCCGGCCGGTGTCGACGATGCCGACGTCCGGCAGCACCCCGGACAGGAAACGCGGGGGCGCGAGCGGGTAGGCCAGATGAATCACCAGCGCGGCGCCGGTCAGCGCGATCAGCGCGTTGCGCACCCGGGCCCAGTGATCACGGTGGCGCAGCAGTACCCAGGCCAGAAAGACAATCGACGCCGGGAAATGGACATACATGTAGAACCGGTTCGCCAGCTCCACCAGCGTGGTCGAGTGGAGGGCCAAGTGCTGCACGGACTCCTCGCTCGGCAGGCCGAGCGCCCGTTCCAGATGCCAGACCTCCCGTGCGTGCCCCAGCGCGTCGCTCTCGTGCCCGGCCGCGAGCTGCCGCCCGAGCCGGTAGATCTTGAACAGCCCAGCGAGCAGCAGGGCCTGTCCGAGGACATATCCGAGCCACCGACCGAGCGACCGCGCCCGTCCCAGCGGCTCGTCGGCGGACGGCGACGAGCCCCTGTCCGCCGTCTCCTGCCCCCCGGCACCCACCACCGCCGCGCTCATCGCGCTCCTCCTGCTCGCCCGCTCGCCTCGCCGCCGCCGCCGCTCACGCCAGGCCGCGCGGGCCGGCGTGAGCGTGGACCCCGGGTGTTCTGTTCATGTCTGGTTCGTGAACTCCAGGGTTGCACGTTCGGGACTTACCACCATCAGGCGGGTAAAACACCCGGCGACGCGGGCGGCCGACCGCGGACGGGCCAGGTCAGACGCACCGGGTCAGGCGGATCACGGCACGCCGGCCGGGCAGGCGAGCACGGCCCGGTCCGCGATGGGACGGTCTTCGGTGGTCGGCTGGAGGTGGGCCGGCCGGCAGTGAGTCAGCCGGCAGTGAGTCAGCCGGCGGGCCGAACCGCCGCCTCAGCACGAAAGGCTCGTGCGCCGACTCACGCGGGCCGATGCCAGCGGGAAGTGCCAGGGTGCCGGTAGCCAAGGCCGTCACCCGCTGGGACCGGCCACCCGGATTCCGGCGAGGAGCGCGATAGCGTATGTGTCGTCTGTTCGGTATGAGTAGTTCGCCGCGGCGTACTCGCGCCACCTTCTGGCTGCTCGACGCCCCCGACAGCCTCAGCGACCAGAGCAGGCGTGAGCCGGATGGCACCGGGCTCGGCTACTTCGACGCGGATGGCTCCCCGCGGCTACTCAAGGCACCCATCGCCGCCTACGAGGACCGAAGTTTCGCCGAGGCGGCCAGGCAGGTCGAGTCAGCGACATTCCTCGCCCATATCCGTTTCGCCTCCACGGGAGGAGTGGAAAAACGCAACACCCACCCCTTCGAACAGGAAGGTCGCCTGTTCGCGCACAACGGGGTAATCGAGGGCCTGACCGAGCTGGACGCCGAGYTCGGCGCCGACCTGTCGGCGGTGAAAGGCGACACCGATTCCGAGCGGTTCTTCGCCCTCATCACCCGTGAGATCAGATCGGCCGGCGGCGACGTGGCCGCCGGCATCGCCCGCGCCGCCCGCTGGGTCGCCCAGCGCCTGCCCCTGTATGCCCTCAACATGATCATCACGACCTCGCGAGGGCTGTGGGCGTTGCGCTATCCCGACACCCACCCGCTGTACGTCCTCGAACGCCGCGCCGGCGGCCATCACGGCGACCGGCATCTCGACCACAGCGGCACCGCCGGCCACATGCGCGTCCACTCCCGCGACCTGGCCGACGTTCCCGCGCTCGTGGTCGCGAGTGAGCGCATGGACGACAGTCCTGCCTGGCGCCTGATGGAACCCGGCGAGCTCCTCCGCGTCGGGCCTGACCTGCGTGTCACCCGCCAGATCGCCCTTCACGACGCGCCCGTGCACCAGCTCTCGCTGGAGGACCTCCGGCCCGAGGCCGCGGCGTCGCAGCAGCACGGATAGCGGACCGGTGGCCCCGGTCCGCTATCCGCGAGGTCATGCTCGGCCTGCTACCGGCCGAGCATGACCTCGAGCGCGATGTTGTCCGGGTCGCGGAAGGTGAGCAGCCAGCCATAGGGCAGCTCCCGCTTCGGCGTGAACGAGGCACCCACCGCGGTAAGGTTTTTCTCGAGCTCGTCGAGGTCGGCCTCTGTCTCCACGGAGAACGAAAGATGATCCAGCCCGGGACGTTTCTCGTCGAACGGCTCCACGACGCGCTGGTCGTGTTCGCGCAGGACGAGGCTCAGCCCGCCGGGAAGAACACCGTGCGCGAAGGACGTCGTGTCTCCACGGTCTCGAAGCAGCTCCTTCCAGCCCAGAACCTCGGCGTACCAGGCGCAGCTTCGATTCAGATCCGTCACCGTAAGACCCACGTGTGACACCCCGCTCGGCGGCATTCGATCCTCCAGGTAGGCGAGTCGACGGCCGCCCAGCTTCACGCTGACYGACCGGGTTGAGTCCACGGCAGGACGCCGGGTCCGCTCGAGACCTCGGACGTGTGGCCATCGGACCCAACCGACTGTAGGCAGGAGAGACCGCGGATGTACGACCTGGACGGCCTTCCTCGGTACCGATCCGGCCGCGCTCTGGAGCATGACGAGAGGACCTACGATCGCGTCGTGACCGCCGCGACCGCCGCGACCGCCGCGCCGCTCATCGCGATGCGTCGGCACGTCGCCGTGGCCGCGGGCACGGTCGAACACCACGCCACCGATGCCATCTCGTACTGGCATCGCCACGACCTGCACGAGATCGAGTACGCCGTATCCGGTTGCGCCGAGATCCGCACCCCCACCACCCACTACCTGCTGCCGCCGTCCTACGCGGCATGGGTGCCCGCCGGAGTCGAGCACTCGCCCCTGCTCAGGGACGTGACCACCATCGCGGTGTTCTTCGACCCGGCCGCCTTCCATTTTCCGCACGCGCGGGCCGCCATCATTCCGGTGCCGCCGGTATTGCGCGAGATGATGAGGTACGCCACCCGGTGGCACATCGRCCGGACCCACGATGACGCGGAGGCCAGCGGCTTCTTCACCGCGCTCGCCGGCGTCGTCCGCCGCCAGCTCGCGTACGAGGCGCCGCTGTCACTGCCGGTCTCGGACGATCCCGTCGTCCGGGATGTGATCGCCTATACCGCCGCTCACCTGGCCGATGCCCGGTCCGCGGCGGTGTGCCGTGCCGTCGGAATCTCCGAACGTGTACTGCGTCGACGGTTCGCTCTCGTCCTGGGCCAGACCTGGCAGGAGCACCTTCGGCAGGCTCGGCTGTTTCGGGCCATGGCTCTGCTGAGCACGTCGACGATGTCGGTCAGCCAGATCGCCACCACGGTCGGATTCGGTAGCGCGAGCGCGTTGGCCCGTGCCTTCCGGGCGTGGACGGGAGAGACCCCCTCCGCGTATCGCGACCGGTCCCTCACCACGGTCGGCGCGGATGAGGGCACTCCGAACCGGGCGTAGAGCGGATGGTCGACGGGCTCGCCTGAATCAGGGCGTGCCAGCTCCCCCGTAGCCGTCATGGGCTCGACGGGTTCTCCGCCTGGTCTGGCCCTCAGCGGGCGCGTGCCTGACCCGCCGGCCGCCCGGCGTCGGTCACGCGCTCCCTTGAACGCGCGGGCCGCCTATGACGTACTTGCCAGCCAGTGTCACCGACGTACTTATCAGTCTGTGTGTTGTATGTAAACTGACGACGCCTCGTACCGCCGGCCCGTGGGGGATTGATGGCGACGGACAGCACCGCGACTCGCGGCACGACGACTGACAGCACGGCGGCCGGTGGCACGACACCGGACGGCGGGGCGGGGAACCGCGCCCCGGCCGACCACAGGCCGGGCGAGYTCCCCGAGGACAAGCCCGACACCCGTCTGATCAGCGGCGACTTCTGGGGGGACGACCCGCATCGCGGGCTGACCTGGCTCCGGGCCAACGACCCGGTCCACTGGGATCCGGACGGCGAGATCTGGGGCATCACCAAGTACCAGGACGTCCGCGAGGTCTCCAGGAATCCGGAGATCTACTCGAGTGCGGGCGGCTTCCGGCCCGATGTCAGCGGCTTCCCGATGATGATCGAGATGGACGACCCGGCGCACTGGCACCGTCGCAAGCTGCTGAACAAGGGTTTCACCCCCCGGCGCGTCCAGGACCAACGGGCCCRCATCCAGACCGTCTCGCACGCGCTGATCGACCGGGTGTGCGAACGCGGGGAATGCGACTTCGTCTGGGACGTCGCCGCCTGGCTGCCGCTCATCGTCATCGGCGACCTGCTCGGCGCGGTGCCCGAGATGTATCCGGACCTGTTGCGGTGGTCCGACGACATGATGCGGGGCCAGGGTCAGTTCGACAACGCGGAGGCCGCCGAAAAGATGATGACCGCCGCCGCGGAGTACTCCACGTACTTCACCGCGGTGCTGGCGGACCGGCGCGCGCATCCTCGCGACGACCTGCTCGGCGTGCTGGCCCACGCCGAGGTCGACGGCGACCGGCTCGACGACGAGTCGATGTTCTACGAGTCGCTGCTCCTGCTGATCGGCGGCGACGAGACCACCCGCCACGTCATCACCGGCGGGCTCTACCAGCTGCTGGTCGACCGGACGAACTGGGAGCGGCTGCGCGCGAGCCGCGCCCTGCTGCCAACCGCCGTCGAGGAGATGCTTCGCTGGGTCAGCCCCATCCGGAACATGGCCCGCACGCTGACCAGGGACACGACACTGCGCGGGAAACAGCTTCGCGAGGGCCAGAAGCTGCTACTGCTCTACCCGTCGGCCAACCGCGACGAGGAGATGTTCGCGGACCCGTTCCGGTTCGATATCGAGCGCAGCCCGAACGAGCACCTCGCCTTCGGYCTGGGCACRCATTTCTGCCTGGGYAACTCGCTCGCGCGCCTCGAGCTGAGCATTGTTTTCGACACACTGCTCGACCGGCTGCCCGATCTCGAGCTCGTCACTCCCGACGAACCGGCGCTGCGCCCGGCGAACTTCGTCAGCGGCTACGAGTCGCTCAAAGTCACCTTCACACCGACGAAGCCGGTGGGTGCGACGCTGTGATCGGTCGAGCGCCGACGCGAGACGCCAGCGACGTCGCGGACAGGCACTCACCGGTGCGGAAGCCCTCGACCGGAATGGCGCCTCGGGTCGACACTGCAGGGCATGCCTGAGACCACCGCGGCGCCTCACGCCACCCACGAGCCGGAGTCCAAGGCTGCCGAACTCAAGGTTGCCGAACTCAAGGTTGCCGAGTCCCAGCCCACCGGGTCCGAGTCGGCCGAATCCGAGCCCGCGGAGTCCGCGGAGCCCGCGTTAGGCGCGGCTCCCGAAGCGGCGGCGCCCACGACGTCGGGTGACCTGCTGCTGACGTCCACGACCGGTCGGGTGCGGCTGCTCACCCTTAACCGGCCCCGACAGGCGAACGCCTTCAGCTCCGGCCTTTACCTGGCCGCCGCCGAGGGGCTGCGCGCCGCGGCCGGCGACGACGCGATCGGCGCCGTCGTGCTGACCGGCGCGGGCAAGTACTTCTCCGCGGGCACCGACCTGGTCGAGATGGCCGCCCAGGCGTCCACGGTCGCCGCGGGGAATGCCGAGACCACCGAGACGGCGAAGGCGACGAAGGCCACCGAGGAGACGGAGGCCGCGGGCACGACCGGCGGCGGTCCCTTCAACGCCTTCCTGGACGCGCTGACGACATTCCCGAAGCCGCTGCTCGCGGCCGTCAACGGCGTGGGCGTCGGGCTTGGCCTGACCATGCTGGCCCACTGCGACATCGTGCTCATCTCCGAGGAGGCTCGCCTCCTGGCGCCGTTCACCACGATGGGCGTCGCTCCGGAGGCCGGCAGCAGCTACCTGCTGCCTCGCCGGATGGGCCGGCAGCGGGCGGCGCGGGCCCTGCTGGCGGCGGAATGGATCTCGGCGGCGGAGGCGGTGGAGACGGGCCTGGCGCTGCGGGTCTGCCCGGCGGAGACGCTGCTGGCCGAGACGTTGGCGCTCGCCTCGACGATCGCCGACAAGCCGCTCGCCTCCGTCCTCGCGACCACCCGGCTGATCCGGGATGCCGAGCGGGCAGGCATCGAGCGCGCCCGGCAGGCCGAGAGCACCGCCTTCCGCGAACTGATGCGTCGCCCTGACCTGGGCACCGCCATCCTGGACCGGCTCGGCCCGTCCACCGGCGACGAGCGGCGGAGCTGACGGCGCAGGCGCAGGCGGAGGCGGAGGCGAGGCAGCCAAGGGGGACCCGCAGGACCCCCGCAGGACCCGGCTGGCCCGACGCGGGCCGGCCCGGCAGGGCTAGCCGCGCACAGCGCGTCCGCCGCGTTCCAACAACAATTCCCGCTTATTCCACATACCCATAGTCACGCAACCCGCCGGCACGTTGGCGGGGCGGATAGGCTGTAGATTTCCTCGGCAATAGCATGACGCGTTGCCTAACAGGCACGACGCCTCCGACGCTGCCACGTCCGATACAGAGGAGAACGGTGGAACCGATCCGCGAGCGCGCGGCCGACGCGCAGCCGCGGCCGGTCCGCCGCGCCCCCTGGTCGGGCCGCTCCCCCGCCGCCGCCGCCGAGTCGGCCCGCGAAAAGATCATCGACGCCACGTTGACCTGCATCCGGCGGCACGGCCTGGAACGCACCTCGATCAGCGCGATCGCGACGATCGCCGGCGTCTCCCGCCCGACCGTCTACGCGTACTTCGAGACCCGCGAGGCGCTGGTCTCGGTCGCGCTCGAGCAGGCGGGCGCGTCGATCGCCGAACGGGTCGTCGTCGCGGCCCGGCGCCGGTCGAAGACGGCCGGCGACTTCGCGGTGGAGGCACTGATCGCCGCCCGCCGGGAGTTCCGCGCCGAGCCGGCGCTGCACCCGATCAGCCAGGCCCCGGCGGACCCGTGGGCCGCGAACGAGGCGTTGTCCGAGAACTCGCTGGAGATCGCCAGGGCCATCCTCGAGCCGATCACCAGCTACGACCCGTCACTCGAGTCCCGGCTCGACGAGATCACCGAGACGCTGATCCGCTGGCTGCTCTCGCTGCTCATCTTCGACAGCGACCGCACGTCCAGCGACACCAAGCTGCGCGCCTACCTACGCCGCAGCGTAGTCCCGGCGATCCTTCCCCCCGACTCCCTGGAAGGCTCCGCCGAGCCCGGTGACGCCGAGCCAGCGGACACGGCCGCGACCAAGGACTAGAGCACCGCCCAGGTGATCGCCGGGTCCGGGTTGTCATCGTCGCGAATGCGGTCAGATCACGACGCTGGCAACACGGTGGTGGCGATCAAGGCTGGGCGCATGTTCGCGGCTACGCCACTGGCCGGCACCCGCGGGCCCATCCCCACCGACCGCGCGCCCTGACGCGCCTCGCCGGGGCGGCGCCGGAAACCTCAGCGCCACGCACGCCCGGCGAGGCGCGCGGCTCAGGTCGTCGACGGGACGGTCTCGCGTTCGTCCGTCCGGCCGGCCCCGGCGGCCTCCGTCGACGCCGCCGCCCTGACGGGGCGCATGAGGATCAGAACGAGGATCGCGGCGAGGACGCCGACGGCGCCGGCCACGGCGAACGTCGCCTGGACGCCGCTGACGGCCGCGGCGTGCGCGGCGGTATCGAGCGCGGGCCGGGCATCCGGCGGGACGGCGTTCAGCAGGCCGGGGGTCTGCCCGCCGGCGATGGCGTGCGCCGCCGGGCCGCTGCCCGCGGGGATGGGCTTGCCCGCGAGGGTGTCCTGCGCGCGGGCGACGAAGACGCTGCCGAGCGCCGCGATGCCGAAGGCGAAGCCCAGCTGGCGCATGGTGTTCACCGCTCCGGCGGCCATCCCGGTGCGCTGGACGGGCACCAGGGACATGGAGACCGATCCGAGCATCGGGGTCGTCATGCCGACGCCGATACCGATGATCGCAAAGCCGGGAATCAGGGCCGGCCAGCTGGCCGACCCGTGCACGAGCAGCGCGACCACGAGGCCGCCGACGCCGATGAACGCGAGCCCGCTGCCGATCACCAGGTCCGGCCGGCGCTCGTGCAGGATCCGGCCGAGCAGCGCGGAGACGAAGAACGCGGTGATGGACAGCGGAATGCCGGTGAGGCCGGCCTCCAGCGGGCTCATCCGCAGCACCGACTGCAGCCAGATCGACGTGTAGGTGAAGGCGGAGAAGGCGGCGAACGTCATCAGCAGGCCGGCGACCAGCACGCCGACGAACGAGCGGTTGCGCAGCAGCGACAGCTCGAACATCGGGTGCGACGAGTGCGCCTCCAGCGCGGCGAACGCCGCCAGCAGCACCACCGTCCCGCCCAGCAGCAGCCAGACGCCCGCGTCCGACCAGCCGTCGTCGTTCGCCCTGATCAGCGCGTACGTGGCGGCGGCGGCCGCGGCGGTGAAGCTGACGATGCCCGGGACGTCCACCCGGACGCGCAGCTGCGCGCGCGCGTCCGTGAGGACCGTCAGCGCGAGCACGACGGCGACCGCGCTGACGGGCAGGTTCACGAAGAAGATCCACCGCCAGGAGATGTACTCGGTGAGCACCCCGCCGACGATCGGACCGATGGCCGACGACGCCCCGGCGACCGCTCCCCAGATCCCATAGGCGGCGCCCCGGTCCCGGCCCGTGTAGGAGGCGTTGAGCAGCGGGAAGTTGGTCGCGAACATCGCGGCGGCGCCGATGCCCTGGACGGCGCGCGCCGCGACCAGCAGCCCGTCGTTCGGGGCGAGGCCGCACATCAACGACGACAGGGCGAACACCACGAGCCCGGCGACGTAGGCGCGGCGGTGCCCGACGATGTCCGCTATCGAGCCGGCACCGAGCACCAGCGCGGCCAGCGCGAGCGCGTAGGCGTCGATGACCCACTGCAGCGCCCCGAAGGACGCGTGCAGGTCGTCGACCATGCTCGGCAGCGCGACGTTCACGATCGTGACATCGATCAGCAGCATGAACGTGCCCAGACAGACCGTCAGCAACGGCAGCCACTTGCGCATCGTGATACCTACGATTCCGGCGAGACAGTGGTACGCGGTTGGGCCCCTCGTGGGCGGCTYGGTCTCTCAGCATGCTCCACGGGTCCGACAAGTCGGCCGTTCCGGGCGGCCGATCACAACTCATGACCGTGTCTGGCGGGAACGACACATCCGCCGATCCATCCGGGCCGGGGCGGAGCAGGACCGGGACGACGCGGAGCCGGACCGGGGCGGGCGAAGGGTACGCCTTCAGTCGGGCGGTTGCGYGGTCCCGCCGAAGTAGCTCTCCTCGATGAGCTCGGGATGGGCGGCCAGGTGCGCGGCGTCCTCATGCAGGGCGATGCGGCCGCGGTCGAGGACGTAGGCCCGGTCGGCGACCCGTAGCGCAAGCGAGACGTGCTGCTCGACGAGCAGCACCCCCAGGCCGGTCTCGTCGGCGACGCGGCGCAGCGCGGCGAGCAGCGGCGGCACGATGYCGGGCGCGAGGCCGAAGGAGAACTCGTCGACCAGCAGCAGCGCGGGCCGGCGGACCAGCGCGAGGGCGAGCGCGAGCTGCTGGCGCTCGCCGCCCGAGAGCGCGCCGGCCGGCCGGCCGAGCAGCGCGCGCAACGCCGGGAACAGCTCGAGAACGGCCGCGATCCGCTCCCCGGCCCGCTGGGAGCCGACGGACGGGGCGGTACCGGCGCGGGCGGCGTCACCACGGGCGGAATCAGCGTGGGCGGCGTCACCACGGGCGGAATCGGCGCGGGCGGCGTCACCGCCGAAGAGGTTGACGCCAGCGCCAGTGCCAGCGGCTGGGGCGCCAGCACGCGGGGCGCTGGTGCCCGCGCCAGTGCCAGCCGCGGTGTCGGAACCGGCCCAGCCAGCCCCGGCGGCGCCACGCGGCGCGGGATGGCGGACGGCCAGCCGCAGGTTCTCCCGGACGGTCAGGGTCGGAACCGAGCCATGCCCCTGGGGCACGACAGCGAGCCCCCGCCTCGCGAGCCGGTCGGGAGTCGCGCGCCGGGTGGGCGAGCCGAGCAGCGTGACCGTGCCGGTGACCGGCGGCAGCAGCCCGGAGATCATGCGGATGAGCGTCGTCTTGCCCGCGCCGTTCGGGCCGAGCAGAGCGACGATCTCTCCTGGGCGGACGGTGAGCGAGACGTCGCGCACGACCGGCGCCCCGGCCGGGACGCCACCGCCCGCGAGGGCGAGCACGCCGCGGCGCCGCCCGCCGTAGCGCCCGACGACCCGGTCGACCTCCAGCAGCACGGGCGGCATCGCCCGCGCCGCGGCGGAACCGGGCTTCGCCGGCGTGGTGTCGCCGGCGGGCGCCGGCCGGCGGGGCCGCGGCGGGGTGGCCGTGTCGGCGTCGCCCGGCCCGGTGCCCAGGTAGGCGCTGCGCACGGCGGGATGCACCCGGACCCGCTCGGGCGGTCCCTGGGCGACCACCCGTCCGCCGTCCAGCACGACCACCTCGTCGCAGACGGAGAAGACGAGCTCGACGTCGTGGTCGACGAGCAGCACGCCTATCCCGGCGGCGGCCAGCCCGCGAAGGCGGGCGGACAGTGTCGCCCGTCCGGGTACGTCCAGGCCCGCGGCCGGCTCGTCGAGCAGCACGGCCCGCGGTCTGCCGGCGAGCGCCCGCCCGAAGGCGAGCGCCGCCCGCTGGTCGTGCGTCAGCGTGTCCGGCATCCGGCCGCCGACCGCGGCGAGGTCGATCCCGCCGCGCCCCGCGCGGGCGAGCCCGTCGGTGATCGCCGCGCCGATGGCCAGCGGCCCGGTGGCGGGGCTGATGGTGATCGGTCCGGTGGACGCGGGCCCGGCGGAGGAGACCGCGAACGCCAGCGACGAGGACAGGGCCGGGCTGGCGGGTCCGCCCGCGCCGCTGCCGGCGACGGCGAGGTTCTCGGAGACCGAGAGGTCCTCGAACAGCTCCAGCGACTGGAACGTGCGGGCCAGGCCGCGCCGGAACCGCTCGTGCGGCGCCAGCGACTCGATCCGGGCGCCGTCGAGCAGGATCGACCCGTCGGTGTCGGCCCCGGGGACGAAGCCGGTGATCGCGTCGATCAGGGTCGTCTTGCCGGCGCCGTTCGGGCCGATCAGTCCGATGATCGTGCCGGCTGGCACGACGAACGACACGTCGTCGACGACGGTCACGCGTCCGTAGCGGACGGTGAGCCCGTCGACGGCGAGCCCGCGCTCGGGCGCCACCAGCGCCCCCATGTTCGGCAGTGACCCACGCGCCGACCCACTCGCTGACCCGCTCACCGGGCGTCTCCCTCCGGCGTCGCCCCACCGGCCACGCCAGTTCCGGGCCGCTGGTCACCCGGGGTCCCCGGCTCGCCCGCGGGGGCGGCCCCGGCCCGGGAGTCGGCACCGGCCGGCGGGGCCGGTCCTCTCGACGGGCCCGTCCTGCTCTCCGGCCTCAGCTGGGCGGCGATGCCGCGCGCCCCGCCCGACCGGACGCCGCCGCGGCCGGCCCGGTGCGCGCCGGCCGTCACGGGCACCGCCGGGCGCCGGTAGGCGAGTCCGGCGGGCCGCAGCACCGCGAACACCACGACGGCGAGCCCGCAGATCAGCGACTGGTAGTCGCCCAGGCCGGCCAGGTCGTCGAGCGCGGTGAACACCAGCCCCCCCGGCACCAGCAGCCCGGCGACCAGCGCCCCGGACACCGTCGTCACCCCACCGACCGCGACGACGGCCAGGAAGAACAGTGAGGCGGTGACGCCGAACGAGTCGAAGGACAGGGTGCCCTGGCCGTAGCCGAGGAGGCAGCCACCCAGCCCCGCGATTCCGGCCGAGATCCCGAACGCGAGGACCTTCGTGCGCCGGACGTCGACGCCGGCCGCCGACGCCGCTCGCTCGTTGGCGCGGACGGCGAGCATCCGCCGCCCGAAGCGGGAGCCGCGCAGCCGGACGACGCCGTAGCAGCAGGCGGCCAGCACGACCAGCGACAGGAGCCCGTACTGCACCCGGGGGAAGCCGGGGCCGTTGAGCCCGAAGTCAATGCCGAACACCTTCGGCGCCGGCACCTTGGTGCCGCCGAGCCCACCGGTGATCAGCGGGTTGGCGAACACCGCCTCCTGGATCGCGACGCCGGCGGCGAGCGTGATGACCGCGAGGTCGATGCCGCGCACCCGGCGGGCGACGAGACCCAGCAGCAGGCCTACGGCGGCGGCCACGGCCGTCGCGAGCAGCGGCGCGACCGGGAACGGGATGTGCAGGCCGCGCTGCAGGCGGGCGAGCAGGAAGCCGGCGACGCCGGCGATCGACATCTGCGCGAGCGAGAGCTGGCCGACGTAGCCGACCAGGACGACGAACGACAGGCAGACGACCGCGCCGGCGAGGCTGCGTTCCAGGCCGAGCCGGTAGGTCCCCTGCAGGAGGAACAGCGCGCCGGCGCCGACGGCGACGCCGGCGAGCAGCGTGAGCGCCGCGCGCCGCGCCCCGGTCGGCGGCCCCACCGGTGGCAGCCGGGTGGTGGCCGCGGCGGTCGTGACCCTGCCCGGCACCAGCTGCCCGCGCGAGACGGCGACCCCGATGAGCAGCAGCAGTGGCAACAGCTCGCGAAGCCCCGGCTGGTCGAGCCAGCTCACGTCCTGCCGGACCTGGAGCAGCACCGACTGGGCCATGCCGAGGGCGAGCGCGCCCGCCACGGTCGCGCCGAACGACGACAGGCCGCCGAGCAGCGCCGCGGCGAGCGCGGGCACGACGAACAGCGAGAACGTCCCGGGGTTGAGGGACGAGACGGGCGCGATCAGGATGCCGGCCGCCGCCGCCAGCACCGCGGCCACCACCCAGTTCGCGGCGGCGATCAGCTCGGTGCGGTAGCCCCACAGCGCGACCGTGTCGGGGTCGGCGGCGACGGCCCGCGTGGCGAGCCCGAACCGGGTCCACCGGGACACGGCCCACAGCACCAGCCCGGCGGCGATGGCGAGCGCGGCGAGCAGCAGCCGGTCGCTGGGGACCGTCGTGCCGAGCACCTTGACGGGCCTCTGCGTCAGCACCGGGTCAAGGGACCGGCTGTCGGTACCCGACGGGCCGGAGACGAACTGGATCACGGCCACGGCCTGCAGCGCGATCATCAGCCCGACGGCGGCCACGACGGCGGTCATCGGCGGCGCGGAGCGCAACGGCCGGAACACCAGCAGATAGCCGATCAGCCCGAACAGTCCGGCGAGCACCAGCGAGACCGKGAAAGCCAGGATGAACGACGGGTGGTCGGTCAGATGAATTCGTGGCGGCACGCCGACGATGGGGAAGACGATGTCGCCGACCTCACGCAGCTCGGCGTACTGGTACGTCGCATACATGGCGAAGGCGCCGTGCGCCACGTTGACCACGCCAGATGCCCGATAGGTCAGCACGAGGCCGAGTCCGAGTGCTGCGTATACGGCCCCGGTGCCAAGCCCGAGAACCAACGCGGCTAGATACGTGGACACACCTGTCCCCAACCTCGACTCGACCGCGCCCGGCTGCCGACGGGAGTGTAGCTTCCTGGGCGTGATCCGTTTTGGGCGTGTTCTCGCGGCTGGCTGCGTAGCGCTGGTGATGGTTCTCGCCGGGTGTACGAGCCAACGCGGAGGGGATTCGGCGGGCGACGGCACGGGCAGCGGGACGCCCGCCGCCGGGCCGACCGGGCAGCCGCTGCTGCTCGGCTATGTGACCCAGGAAAACAGCTCCGTCGGCTCGTTCCCGGAGACCAGGGTCGCCGCGGAGGCGGCAGCCGCGTACGCGAACGCGGACCTGGACGGGGTCAAGGGCCGGCCGGTCAAGCTGGTGACCTGCGCGACGAACGGCTCGCCCGAGTCGTCGCAGGGCTGCGCGAACAAGCTCGTCGCGCAGCACCCGGTCGCCGTCATCGGTGGGATCGACGTCGGCGCCGAGGCGGCGATGGACGTCTACAAGAACGCCGGCATCCCCTACGTGAGCGGCTCGCCGCAGCTCAACGGGGAGCTGAACTCCCCGAACTCGTTCTCGCTGACCGGCGGCACCGCCGCCGAGCTGATCGGCATCACCGACTACCTCACGTCGGTGAAGAAGGTCCACAGCGTGCACGCGCTGTACGTCGACCTGTCCGGGCTGCTCAGCATCGCGATCAACTACTCGAAGCAGATTCTGAACAAAAAGGGCGTGACGGACGTCACGCTCACCTCGGAGAAGGCTGACGCCGCCGACTTCGCCCCGGCCCTCAGCAACGCCGCCAAGGGCAATCCCGACGCGATCGTCGTCGTGTTCCAGGCGCAGGCCTGTGCCCGCATCGTCCAGGCGGCGAGCGCGCTCAACATCAAGACACCGATGTACCTGATCGGTTCCTGCGCGAGCCCCGCCGTCGCCAAGGCGGCCAACGGGCACACCGACAACCTGGTCTTCGCCTCCGGCTACCTGCCGGCGACCGACGGCGACAAGGACCCCGCCGCCGCGGCCTTCGCCAAGCGGGTGCCGGCCGAGCAGCGGACCTCCGGTTCTGAAGGCTCGTTCTCGGCGGTGCTGGTGGTCCGCAACCTGCTCGAGACCCTGCCGGACCCGACGCCGGCGGCGCTGACCACCGCGCTTAGGGCGACCACGGAATACCCGAACGTCATGGCGCATCCGTTCACCTGCGACGGCAAGCAGATCAATCTCCTGCCGTCGATCTGCAACTCGGCCGTGCGCCTGCTCACCTGGAACGGCAAGGGGTTCACGGACCTCACCGGCAACTGGGTCGACGGCCGCAAGCTCCTCGACCTCGTCAGCTGACGCCTGGTCCCACGGGTCGAAGAGCGCGCGAGGCTTCGCCATGACCGCGCACTCTTCGGCCTGACCAACTCGAACCAGCTCGAACCCGCTCGCCCCTCGGCGGCCCCGCCCACAAGGGCCGGGCCGCCGAGCCGTCTCACCTGTCCTGGCGCGGCTGCTCGGCCTCCGCGAAACACTGGCCGGCACGGCGTATGCCATCGACCAATTGGCTGATGGACGCATCAGCCGGCCCGCGGCAGGGATGGCCGGATGGTTGATCCACAACGAGGGCCGGCGGCGGCAGGGTTGAGCCATGGCTGGTTCAGGCTCCACCACGATCGAGGTCGCTGGCCTCGAGAAGCGCTACGGCGACCGCGAGGTACTGCGCGGGGTGTCGTTCAGCGTGCGACAGGGTGAGATCTTCGGCGTCCTCGGCCCCAACGGCGCCGGCAAGACCACGACCGTCGAGATCATCGAGGGACTGCGCGGGCAGGACCAGGGCACGGTCCGCGTCCTCGGGCTGGACCCGTGGGCGGACCGGCAGGCGCTCACGGCCCAGCTGGGCGTCCAGCTGCAGGAGAGCGAGCTGCCCGCTCGGATGACCGTCGACGAGGCGCTGGCCCTGCAGGCCGCGTTCTACGACGCCCCGGTCGACACCGCCGCGCTGCGCGACGAGCTCGGCCTCACCGAGGTACGCCGGACCCGCTTCGGCAAGCTGTCCGGCGGGCAGCGCCAACGCCTCTCGCTCGCGCTGGCGCTGGTCGGCGACCCGCGGGTCGCCGTGCTCGACGAGCTGACCACGGGCGTCGACCCGCACGGCCGGCGCGACGTCTGGGACCTCGTCGAACGGGTTCGCGACCGCGGCGTGACGATCCTGCTCGTCACCCATCTCCTGGAGGAGGCCGAGCGGCTCTGCGACCGGGTCGCCGTGCTCGACGCCGGCCGGATCGTCGCCCTCGACACCCCGGCCGGGCTGGTCCGCGCCGCCAAGGGCGCGTCGACGATCCGGTTCAGGCCCTCCGTACCGATCGACGACTCCCTCCTCACCGCCATTCCCGAGGTCGCCTCGGTGACCCACGCCGGGCCGACCGTCCGGGTGACCGGCACGGGCGAGCTGGTGCACGCCGTGGTCGCCGTGCTCGCCCGCCACCAGGTCGTCGCCCAGGACCTGCGCATCGAGCAGGCCACGCTGGACGACGCCTACCTCTCGCTGACCAGCTCGCCGGCCCCCGAACCGAGGGGCGCCGGTGAGAGCGCGGGCGAGAGCGCGCCCCAGACCAAGGCATCGGCCAAGGGAAGCACCGCCGGCCGCGCGACGAGGAGGTCCTGATGTCCCGGAAGATGCTCGGAGCGCTGGTGCGCAGCGAGGCACGGCTGGCGCTGCGCGACCCTGGCACGACGCTGTTCGCCGTCGGCCTGCCCGTCGTTCTCGTGGTGATCCTCGGCTGTGTCCCGTCCTTCCGCGAGCACAGCGCCGACCTCGGCGGAGCACGGGTCATCGACCTCTATCTGCCGATCACGATCGTCATGGTCGTCGCGCTGCTGGGGCTGAGCCTGGCGCCGGGGGCCCTCGCCAGGTACCGGGAGAAGGGCGTCCTCAAGCGCCTGGCGACCACGCCGGCGAGCCCCGCGTTGCTGCTGGCCGCGCAGGGCGCCGTGATCGCGGGTCTCGCGGTCCTCGTCGCGGCGCTGCTCCACGTGGTCGGCGCCGCCGCGTTCCACGTGCCCACGCCGGAACAGCCCGTCGGCTACGTGCTGGCGCTCCTGCTGACGATCGCGACCCTCATCGCGCTCGGCCTGTTCATCGCGGCCGTCGCGCCAAGCGCCGGGGTCGCGAACGGCATCGGCGTCGGGGCGTTCTACCCGCTGATGTTCTTCGCCGGGCTGTGGGTGCCCCGGGAGGCGATGCCGGACGCGCTCGTGCACATCGGTGACGCGACCCCCCTCGGAGCCGCGGTGGGCGGGTTGCAGGACTCCATGTCCGGGTCGTGGCCCAGCCTGTCGCATGTGGGGGTGATGGTCGCCTACATCGTCCTGTGCAGCCTCGGCGCGGCCCGTTGGTTCCGCTGGACATAAGGAATCGGGACGCTGGACGCGCCCGATTCCGTCGGGCGCCTGGGCGCCCTCCCCGCCTGGTTTCGGGGCTGGCGTGCTCGGACGGGGTTGGCCTGGTTCGGGGTCGGTGGGGTGGTTACGTTGGCGCTGCGCCAATGCGCCGTCACCAGGCCACACCAGGTACAGACGTTCGAGGTCGGTCCGGTGGTTACGTTGGCGCTGCGCCAACGCGCCGTCACCAGGCCGTGCCAGGTACCGATGTTCGAGGTCGGTCCGGTGGTTACGTTGGCGCTGCGCCAATGCGCCGTCACCAGGCCGCGCCAGGTAGAGACCAGGTAGACGATCTGGAGCGAGTTCGGGAAAGGGGKGTCGCATGGCCGAGCCGTCTGGTCTGTCGGCCGAATCGGTGACACCCGGCGCGTCCAGCGTCGCGGCCGAACCGGCGGCGTCCCGCGCGTCTGGCGTCGGGGTCGCGGCCGAGTCGACGGTGCCTGACGTGACGGGCTCACCGGCTGGGCAGGACCTTCCAGACGGGGCCGGCGACGCCGCGTCGCTGACGAGCGCGGATGTCGTCGTCGAAGCCTGGGAGCGGCGGGAGCTGCTTGCCTACCGCATCATCCCGTATATCGGCCTTGGTATCTCGGTCCTGCTGTCCGCCCTGGTGCCGAGCGATGACCGCTGGTCACAGATCGCGGTGGAAATCGGGCTCTCCATGGTCGCCGCGGGCTGGATGGTGTGGTTCCGCGTCCTGCATCCGACCTGGGCCGGCCGGCGGCGGCTGATGACCGGCTACCTGGTCATCCTGTTGGCGCTGATCGCAACCCTGGTCATCCTCGCGCCTTGGTACGGCTTCTTCGCCTTCACCGGCTACCTGGAGTCCACCGCGCTGCTGACCGGGTGGCGGCGCATGCTCGGCGCGGTCGTCACCGCGATGATCGTCGCGACGTCGCAGGTCGGTGGGGTGCCGACGTCCTGGGGCTACCTGCTGCTCTACGTGGTCGTCTTCGGCTTCAACGTCGGCGTCGCCGGCACCCTGACCTGGTTCGACGCCATCTCGACCGAGCAGCGGGCCGCTCGCGGACGCGCGATCACCCAGCTCGGCGAGGCCAACCGGCGGTTGCAGGCCGCGCTGACCGAGAACGCCGGCCTGCACGCCCAGCTCGTGGTACAGGCCCGGGAGGCCGGCACCCTGGACGAACGGGCCCGCCTCGCCCGGGAGATCCACGACACGCTGGCGCAGGGCCTGGCCGGGATCATCACCCAGCTACAGGCAGCCGAGCAGGCGGGCACGCATGGACATCATCTGTCGACCGCGCTGCGGCTCGCCCGGGAAAGCCTGACCGAGGCCCGTCGGTCGGTGCGGGCGCTGCGCCCCGCCGAGCTCGCCGAGGCGGCGCTGCCCGACGCGCTGGCCGACGTCGCGGCCCGGTGGACGCAGGCGAACGGAGTGCCGGTCGAGGTGTCGGCCACTGGGCCGGTCGTCGTCCTGCACCCGGAGGTGGAGGCGACGGTGCTGCGGGTCGCCCAGGAGTCGCTGGCCAACGTCGCCAGGCACGCGAGCGCGACCCGGGTGGGGCTGACGCTGTCCTACATGTCCGACGTGGTGACGGTCGACATCCGCGACGACGGCGTCGGCTTCGACACCGACCAGGTTGCCGGCCCCGGCCGAGCCGGGGGCGACGGGGACACGCGCGGCGGCGGGTTCGGGCTGGCGGCGATGCGCCAGCGGGTCGCCCGGCTCGCCGGCGGCCTCAGCGTCGAGTCGGAACCGGGCGCGGGTACCGCGGTTTCCGCCGCGCTCCCGGCGATCCCGGCGCCGCGTGGCGACGCCGGGACGAGGGCCGACGCCGAGGCGACGGACGACACCGGGGCGACGGTGGCCAGGACAAGGGAAACGGAAATGAGGGGGATGAAGGGGACGGATCGGCCGATGGCCGGGACACCTGCGTGGGCCGTCGATGCCTGAGGCGTCCGCTCCTGGCCCTGACCAGGAGAGACAGGCCGACCATCCGGTACGGGTGCTGCTCGTCGACGACCACCCGGTGGTGCGCGACGGGCTGCGCGGCATGTTCGCCGCCGCCCCGTCGATCGAGGTCGTCGGCGAGGCCGGCGACGGCGCCGCCGCCGTCCGGCTCGCCGGGGCGCTGCGACCGGACGTGGTGCTCATGGATCTGCGGATGCCCGGGCTCGACGGGGTCGGCGCGATCACCGCGCTGCGCGCCGGCGGCAGCGACGCCCGGGTGCTGGTACTGACGACGTACGACACGGACAGCGACGTCGTCCCGGCGATCGAGGCGGGCGCCACCGGCTATCTCCTCAAGGACGCGCCCCGCGACGACCTGATCCGCGCGGTGCGCTCGGCCGCCCGCGGTGAGGCGGTGCTCTCGCCGTCGGTCGCGACCAGGCTGCTCGGCCAGATGCGGGCGGCCCCGGCCCCGACGCGCGACCCGCTGAGCGCCCGGGAGCTGGAGATCCTGGGGATCGTGGCCCGCGGCGCCACCAACCGGGACGTCGCCCGGCGGCTGTTCATCAGCGAGGCGACGGTGAAGACCCACCTGCTGCACATCTACGCCAAGCTGGACGTGAACGACCGAGCCGCCGCCGTTGCCGAGGCGTTCGGCAGGGGCCTGCTGCCCACCCGCCGTGCCGACTGACCGCCGAGACCATCGGCGAGCGGCCGGACGGCCGGACGGCCGGACGAACGCGCGGGCCAGGGCGCCGTCGCGGCACCTGGCGCGGAGCTAGCGACGCCTGAGTCCCTGCACCATCTTGGCCACGGTGCAGAAGTACTGGCGGTGGATCTCCAGCAGCTGGGCGGCCTCGGCGCGTGTGGCAACCCGGTCGGACTTGGTCTTGCAGCCGGGGCAGACATAGTGAGCCATGACGGGGATCCTCCTCCGGAAGTTCTGACCCAGGGGATTGCTGTGTTCCCTGGTGAGTCGCCCACTATTCCTCAGGTAGGGGCAGACTTCAGGCAAGTCACCGAAAGCGCCCATGTGCGGACGGGATGCAACGCATCCAGGTTAGTCCGGGGACGGCGCAGGTGCCGGGAGTGTCGGCCGGATGGCAGGCGCCACCGCCGGAAGATCGGGATCCTCCCGGCCCGTCCGGGCGCGCCTGACGAGCGGGACCCGGGCCGGTCGGCGACACCGACGGCGCCCCGCCCCTGCCGGTTCCAGCGGTTCCAGCGTCGCCTCCGCCGTGGCCGTGTCGCCTCCGCCGTGGCCGTGTCATCTCAGCCGTAGCCGTGTCATCGCCGCCGCGGCTCTGCCATCGCCGCCGAGGTCGCGCGGCACCGAGCGTCTCCACATCAAGCAACCGATGGTTGCGCTTCCCTGGAAGCGGCGATAACCTGACTAGCAACCAATGGTTGCGATAGTCGGGAGATCTCATGGAGTACGCCAGCATCGAGCGCGAGATCCACGTCGATGCCCCGCCCGAGGTGGTGTTCGAGGTGATCAGTCAGCCCGAGCACGTCCGGGAGTGGTGGTACGCCGAGTCCGATGTCCAGCCGACCGCCGGCGCATCGGGAGAACTGGCGTGGGCTGACGGCGACAACCCGCGAGCCCAGGTCGTCCCCATGACCGTGGTGGTCGCCGAGCCGCCGCGGCTGTTCACCTTCCGCTGGACKCATCCGGCGGGAGAGACAGCGGTCGACGGCAACTCGCTGCTGGTGACCTTCGAGCTCGTTCCGTCCGGCTCGGGCACGCTGCTCCGGCTCACCGAGACCGGATTCCGCGAGCAGGGCTGGGAGATCGCGACGCTGGAGCACCAGTACAACGATCACGTCGCCGGCTGGGACACCTACGTGCCCCGCATCGGGGCATGCGCCGAACGCCTGGTCTCGGCGCGATGACGGTCACGATCAACGACGACCTGTGGTCGGCGATCGGGGATCCGACCCGCAGGCGTCTGGTCGACCTGCTGCTCGCCACCGGCGCCGGGACCGCCACGTCGCTGAGCGAACAGCTGCCGGTGACCCGGCAGGCGGTGGCCAAGCACCTCGGCGTCCTCGACCGCGTCGGCCTGGTTCACGCGACGCCGTCCGGGCGCGAGAAGCGCTACCAGGTCGACGAGGCCCAGCTCGCGCGCGCCGTGGCACAGCTGAACGCCGTCGGCGACGCCTGGGACGCCCGGCTGCGGCGGATCAAGCGGATCGCCGAAGCCATCCAGAAGAGCACCTGAACGCACCTCGGCCGCGGCAGCGGACGGGTGGAGCCGGCGGAGAAGGACAAGAGGAGGCAACGATGGTGGACATTCTGCATCGCGTCGGGATCACGGCATCGCGCGAAGCGGTGTTCCGTGCGCTGACGACGGTGGAAGGCCTGGCGGGCTGGTGGACCGACGACACACGCGGAGACGGCGAGGCCGGCGATGTGCTCAAGTTCCAGTTCCTGCCGGGCGGCTTCGACATGAAGGTGCTGGAGACCCAGCCGGCCGAGCGCGTGCTCTGGGAAGTGATCGACGGCCCGGAGGACTGGATCGGCACCCAGGTCAGCTGGGATCTGCGGACCTCGGGCGACTACACGATCATCATGTTCGCGCACCGGGGCTGGCGTGAGCCCGTGGAGTTCATGCACCACTGCAGCACCAAGTGGGCGACGTACCTGATGAGCCTGAAGTCGCTCGTGGAGACCGGCACCGGTGCCCCGTCACCCCGCGACGTGCAGATCAGCGACTGGCACTGACCGGGGACCGGGGCATGGACGCCTAAAAGAAATCCAGGGCTCCCGCGCTGTGTAGCGCGGGAGCCCTGGTTGGAACGGGCGACGCGGGCGGCGTTACGCGGGCGGCCTCGACTCTGTCGACCGGGGCCCGACGGGTGTCTGCCTGGCGGGTCACTTCCAGTCGGGCGGGCGCAACCCGAGTGCGCAGCCGTCGGTAGGCAGCGCGGGGCAGGTTCCCGCGCAGTCCGGCCATACGCAACGGGTACGCGGCTTGGCGGGCGTACGGGTGAACAAGCGGCGAAGCAGGCGGAGCAAGGCAGCCACGAAACGCCTCCCATCAGCGGATGTATGGATTCCCCATGAGCCGCCGGTAGCGGCGCCGTGCACGTGGTCTCTTCTGGCCTCGGCCCGCATCGGCAGGTGCCGAGCGCCCTGGGCGGAGCGGTTCCGTCGCCTGGTCGGCAGGCGACGTCGCGGCCAGCCACGTCGGGGTGCGGGTCGATCAGGCTCCCGCCGGCTTCTGGATCACCGCCGGGCGGACGGTGTCGGCGCGGCGATCACTGTCGGGGCGACGTCCGCCGGCCGGTAGGCGCCGCTGCGAGCGCGGCGTGAGTGCGGCTGGGGCCRCCCGCGTCAGACAGAGGCCGCCGTCACCGGGTCGCCGCCTGCGCTGGAATGGAATGCGAGCGCATGGGCCGCCCGGGCGGCCACAAGGGAGCGGATCCGGTACATCGACATTCCCTTCACAGCAAGATCATCTGAGGTGCGCGAACAGCGACGATCCCGTCACCGAACAGATCACCGACACCGACATTAGCCCCGTGACCTGCCGATCCTCTGTCGCGTTCCCGACCGGCGGCGAGGCGCCCACGGCCACGAGGGCCAAGACCTGCGGTTCGAGAAGGGCCAGCGCGGAAGAACCAGCGGAGGCGGGGGCCATACGCCTCGCCACGTTCGTGCCGCACCGGTACAGGACCAGGACCGCGACGCCGGCAATGCCCCAGCGACCGACAGTCGGTGCCCGGCAGTCCGCGACCGACGGTCCGCGACCGACGGTCCGCGACCGACGGTCCGCGACCGGCAGTGTCGGTGCGGCACCAGGACATCGACAGGGGGCTCCGGGCTGAGCTCCGCCCGAGACACACCAGCCCCTCGATGATCGCCGCGTGTGCCCTCGCAGCTGGGAGGACGGACGCTCGCCGCTTCGGCTCAGCTGGCGGTCGGCACGGGCTCGACTTCGGTGACCGTGGTTGCGATCTTCCAATGCCGGCCTCGACGCCACGGGCCAGTGCGCTTCAAGCCGTTCTCGGCGAGCAGCATGTCGGCGGCCCGCTCGAGCTGCCCAAGGTCGGCCTCATGGTCCGGTCTGTCGAGCCGGAGGACGCCGGTGTTGCCGATGCTCTCGCCATCGTCATGGCGGTGGCGGCTGATCCGGACCTCGCCGGTGTCATAGTCGGCCTGGGCGCGTAGATCCACTTCTGTCAACGGGACTCCTTGGGCGGGCTGGGCCAGCGCCGTGCCGCGATTCAGACCAGGCTGCCGTCGGTCTGCTCGCCTCAACCCAGGCCCGGCTGACCTTCATCCACGTGCAGCCCGAGCGAACGCAACCAAGGGGCAGCGCCGCCGCGGCTGGATGGCGACGCCGTGGCACTGACGAACATCCCGGCCCGGTTCGAGCGCAACAGGACCATTCCCGGGCCGTCGACGTCGGAGGAGATCGCGATGCTCGCGAAGACGACCACCTGCGACCACCTGAGCGAACTCGCCGCGGCGAGCACTGCGACGGGTGGCTGAGCCAATCAGAGGATCTCAGGAACGACGCAGGGGCCCGATCTGAAGATCCGCTACTGGCGAGCGGGTCCCTGGTCAGGCCCCTGATCTGGGAGCGGAGGCTCGGGGATTTGAACCCCGGATGGGCTGTAGACCCAAACCGCATTAGCAGTGCGGCGCCATAGACCGGACTAGGCGAAGCCTCCCAGCGTGCTGGCCAATCATAGCGGTTGGACCGAGGGGTGTGGCGRCCGACCGGGCGGCGAACGCCATCGCCCGAGTCGGGTCTGTCAAGTGGCCGCGCGTTGGCGGGATGCCCGGCCTGGTGGGGTTCGCGGTGTTCTGGACGTACCTTGCGCGGCATGCGAGTAGTACTGACCGTCGTTGATCCGGTCCGTGGGGTCAGCAGGGACGTCATGCTGGAGGCGGACGAGGAGACACCTGTCCGGGAGGTGGGGCGGGCGCTCGCCGGCCGCGTCCGCGGCGGGGCGGGCGGCGTCGAGGTGTTCGTCGGCGGGTGCGCGGTGGACGGGCGGCTTGGCCTGTGGGAGTCGCCGCTGGTCGACGGCGCGGTGGTCAGCCTGGGGTCGGCGGCGGGGTGCCCCGCGGTGGGCGAGCCCGTCGGGCTGGTGGAAGCTCGGGTCGTCGGCGGGCCGGGAGCCGGTGTGGTGCATCGGCTCGGGCCGGGCGAGTTCCTGATCGGCACCGGACCGGACTGCGCCGTGACGCTCGACGACCCGACGGTCGCGGGCGTGGCGATGATGCTCGTCGTCGGAGCGGATGGGTCGTGCGCGGTGCTCCCGGCGGGGGTGGGCGACGAGTTCGACGAGGTTCTCCTCGACGGGGAGCCGTTGCCCGCGGCCGGGCGGCTGCTGCCGCTGCCGCTCGTCGCCGAGCACGCCGAGCACGACGAGTCCGGCCTCGGCGGCCGCGTGGCCGGCGGCAGCGACAGTCACAGCCACAGCGACGACGGCCCCCCCTATGGGGACGGCCGCTATGGGGACGGCGCCGCCCAGGGCCGCGCCGCGAACCTGGGCGGCGGTCGCGACGGCGGCACGCCGCTCCGGCCCGCGCCGATGTTGGCGGTGGGGGCGGTGCTGTTGACCGTGGTGGTCGCGAGGCCGCCGGATCTGGCGACCCGGCCGGCCGCGGACGGGCACCGGCTCGACGTGAACCGGCCGCCCCGGCTGTCATCGCCGCGGCCCGACGTCCGTTTCCGGCTGCCGTCCATACCCGCGCGGCCCGAGCGCCGCCCGGTACCGATCCTTGGGGCACTGCTGCCAGCGGCGGGCGCGGGCGCGATGGCGTTCGCCCTGCACATCTACTACCTGCTGCTGCTCGCGCTGCTGGCGCCGCTGGGACTGGTCGCCTCGCATCTGAGCGGCGGCCGGCGAGCCCGCCGGGAGTACCGCCGCGGCCTGGCCGAGTACCGGCGCCAGCTCGCCGGTACGGAGGGCGAGATCCAGGCGGCGCTGGTCCGGGAGTGCGCCGCGCGCCGCGCCAGCGCGCCGGACCCCGCCGAGGTGCTGCTCACGGCGGTCGGGCCGAGGCGGCGGCTGTGGGAACGGCGCCGTGGCGATCCGGACTACCTGCGCCTGCGGCTCGGCACCGCCGACCTGCCGAGCGAGCTGACGGTCGAGGATCCCGCCGAGCAGCGCCCGCACGGCGGGCACCGGCCATGGGAATGGAGCCGGACCGTGCCGGACGTCCCGGTCACGGTGGCGCTCGCGGAGCGCGGTGTGCTCGGCGTCGCCGGCCGCGGCGAGCTGCCGCGGGTGATCGGCTGCTGGCTGCTGGCCCAGGCAGCCGTCCTGCACAGCCCCCTGGACCTGGTCGTCTACCTGCTGACCTGGCCGGACGCGGACGGCACAGCGGACTGGGACTGGACACGCTGGCTGCCTCATACCCGCCCGCCGGCTGAGGCGGGCGACCAGGACGCCGCCGCCGTCGTCAGGGTCGGCCTGGACGACGCCAGCAGGGTGCGCCGGATCGAGGAGCTGACCCAGCTGGTCGCCGCGAGGACCGCGAGCCGGGGCGGCAGCTTCGTTGCCCCCTCTTCCCGCGGCGGCGCCCCCGCCGGCCTGCCGGGGCGCTCGGTCGCCCTCCCCGGGGAGCCGGACGTGCTCGTGATCCTCGACGGGGCACGCGCGCTGCGGGCACTGYCCGGAGTGGTGTCGGTGCTACGCGACGGCCCGGCCGTCGGCGTGTACTCGATCTGCCTGGACCGTGACGTCCGGCTACTGCCCGCCGAATGCCAGGCGGTGGTGGAGGAGGCCCCCGGTGGGCTGCGGGTCAGCCAGGCGGGCGAGGCCGCGGCCGTCGACGACGTCCGGCCCGACCTCGTAGCGACCGCGGCGGCGCTGGACCCGTCCGGCCAGGCGCTCGGCGAGACGGTCTCCGTGCGCGGCGCGGCGGCCTGGTGTGAACGGGTGGCTCGTGGGCTCGCGGCGCTGCGCGACGTCGGTGGCGGCCGGCGGGAGGAGTCGACGCTGCCCACCGCGGCGCGGCTGCTCGACGTCCTGGGCCTCGATCCCCCGACGGCGGCGGCCCTCGCCGCCCGCTGGGCGACCGGACTCGGCGGGGACACCTCGTTCACGGTCGGCGTCGGCCTGAGTGGGGCGTTCACGCTGGATCTGCGGCGAGATGGGCCACACGGGCTGATCGCCGGCACGACCGGTTCGGGAAAGTCGGAGCTGCTGCAGTCGATCGTCGCGTCGCTGGCCGTGGCGAACCGGCCGGACGCGCTCACCTTCGTGCTCRTCGACTACAAGGGCGGAAGCGCCTTCGCGGACTGCGTTGACCTTCCCCACTGCGTGGGCCTCGTGACCGATCTGGACAGCCATCTGGTCGAGCGGGCGCTCGCCTCGCTGAACGCCGAGCTGCGGCGTCGCGAGCGCGTACTCGCCGACGCCAGCGCGAAGGACCTCGAGGAGTACGAACGCCTCGCCGGTCTTTCTCGCCTGGGTGCCTCCGATGCCGCCGGCCGGCTGCCACGACTGTCACCGCGGCCACTGCCAGCACTGCCAGCGGTGCCGCAGCTCCCAGCACTGCCACCGCTACCGCCGCTGCCACGGCTGGTGATCGTGATCGATGAGTTCGCCTCGCTGGCGAGGGAGCTGCCGGAGTTCGTCGCCGGGTTGGTGAACATCGCGCAGCGCGGCCGGTCACTCGGCATCCACCTGCTGCTCGCTACCCAACGGCCCGCCGGTGCGGTCTCGCCGGAGATCAGGGCGAACACCAACCTGCGGATCGGGCTGCGGATGACCGACGCCGGCGAGAGCGCCGACGTTCTCGATGCCCCAGACGCCGCGTGGATCGCCCGCTCGACGCCGGGGCGGGCGCTCGCGCGTCTCGGGCACGCGTCGCTGGTGACGTTCCAGGCGGGCCGGGTCGGCGGCCGATCGCCGTCGCCCGGCCTGGCGACGGATGGAGGCAGAAGTGGGTGCGGGGTCGCGCGGAGGCCGTGGGTGGTCGAGCTGCCCTGGGCCGTGCTGGGCATGCCGCCTCCCCGCCGGCCGGCGCAGGTCGCGGACGACGACGCCGTCAGCGACCTGCGGCTGCTCGTCGGCGCGGTGCGCGCCGCGGCCGAGCTGACCGGTGTGCCCCGGCAACCTGGCCCCTGGCTGCCGCCGGTGCCATCGCTCGTCACGTTGGGCGGCCTGCTCGCCGGCTCGGCACGCTCGCCGGCCGCCCGCGGCGCGCCAGGCGCTCACGCGCGGCTGGCCCCGATCCCGATAGGGCTGTCGGACTTCCCGGACGACCAGGACCAGCGTCCCTACCTGATCGACCTGGACAGGTACGGCCACCTGCTGGTCGTCGGGTCGGCGAGATCCGGCCGGTCGACCGTGCTGCGGACGTTCGCGGGCGCGCTGGCGGCCACCGTACCGTCGCGCGACGCGCACCTGTTCGGCCTCGACTGCGGTAACAACGCGCTGCTGGCGCTCACCGCGCTGCCGCACACCGGGGCCGTGGTCAGCGCGGACGCGCCCGAGCGGGTGGAGCGGCTGTTCGACCGGCTGCGCGCGGAGGTCGCCGCCCGGCAGGAGGCCTTCGCCGGGCGCGGATACGCGGACCTCGGCGAGCAGCGGGCGGCCGAGCCGGCCGCCGCGCTGCCCTACCTGGTGCTGTTGCTCGACAGGTTCGAGGGTTTCCTCGCCGCCTTCGAGAACCTCGACGGGGGACGGTTCGTCGACGAACTGTCGCGGCTGCTGCGCGAAGGCCCGGCGGTCGGCCTGCGGGTGGTCGTCAGCGCCGACCGCCGCGGCCTGACCGGCCGGATCGCGTCCGCGATCGAGAACCGGCTGGTGCTGCGTCTCGCCGACCGGGGCGACTATCCGCTGGCTGGCCTCGCGGGCTCGGCCGTGCCGGACGGGCTGCCGCCGGGACGCGGGTTCCGGCTCGGCGACGCCGACGAGAACGCCGCGGTCGAGACCCAGGTCGCGCTGCTCACCCCGGACCCGTCCGGCCAGGCGCAGGTCGCCGCGCTCGCCGGTATCGGCGTGTGGGCCGCGGCGCGGGATGGCGTGCCGCCCGGCCCGGCGACCGGCCCGCGCACCGACCAGCGCCGGCCGATGCGGATCGATGCCCTGCCGCCACGGATCACCCTGGCTGAAGCGGCGGCGCTCACGGGATCGCTGTGCCCGACGCCGGGCACGGTGGTGGGCACGACAGGGGGCACGGCGGGGGCGGCATCGCTGGCACCGCTGACGCCGCTGCGGGGCCTGATCGGTGTGGGTGGCGACGAGCTGGGCCCGCTGATCGTGGACCTGGCCGAGGACGGCCCCGGCTTCACGATCGCCGGGCCCGCGCGATCCGGGCGCAGCACCGCTCTGGTCACCCTGGCGACGACCCTGCTCGCCGGCGGAACCCGGCTGGTCCTGGTCACGCCGCGGCCCTCGCCGCTGCGCGGGCTGGCCGGGGCGCGCGGCGTGCTCGGCCCCCCGCTGGACGCCGCCGCCGACGCCGGTGACCTGGCCCGGCTGCCGCGGCATGTCGGCCGGGACGACGACGAACCGACGGTCGTGCTGGTCGACGACGCGGAGCTGCTCGCCGACACGCCACTGGCCGCCGGGCTCGCCGACTTCCTGCGCCGGGCGCGCGACACCCGGTCCGCGCTGGTCGCGGCCGGGACGACCGACGATCTGCTCGGCCAGTTCCGCGGGTTCCTGGTCGACGTGCGCCGCTCCGGGTGCGGCCTGCTGCTCTGGCCCGGCGGACCGGCGGACGGCGAGCTGTTCGGCCGGCGGCTCTCCCGCTCGGTCGCCGGTGCCCGTCCCCCGGGGCGGGGGCTGTATATCCGGCGCGGCATGCCGGCACCGGTCCCAGCCCAGGTCCCGGTCCCGGTCACGTCCGGCGAGGTCCAGATCGGGGGGTCTCACCCCCGAATCACAGGCCCGCCTAGATCACCTAGGCTCGCCCCGCTGCCCGCCCCGGACGTCGACCAAGGCGCGGACAGCCGGACCCCCTTTCCCCGCGACGGCGAAGGAGCCGACCCATGAGAACGGTGACGACCCCGGCGGCGCAGGCCGCGGCCCGCGGCCTCGGCGGCGAGCTGCACGGCCTCGCCGCGATCACGACCGACCTGAGCCGCCACGGCGGCACGCTGGCTGACTCGAGGAACTGGGAAGGCCCCAAAGCCCAGACCTTTCGCGCTCAGGTGTGGCCGGAGGTGGAGACCACCCTGACGAACCTGCGGACCAACCTCGACGAGCTCGCCAGATCCATCGCCGAGATCAACCGCCGGATCGCCGACGCGGGCGCCTGAGCCCACGCGCGCAGGCCCTCCTCGACGCCATCCTCGCCTCCGGCCTCTCGACACCCAAGGAGATACGCATGTCCGCCTCGGATGGGACCGTCCGGAGCACGCCGGAGGCCGTCGCCGCGGTCGCCGGGCTCGGTGCCCTCGTCAACGGGCCACTGCTGAGGAGTTTCGACGACCTGCGCCGGCACGCGGGTGTGCTCACCGACCCGGACTGCTGGGACGGCCGCACGGCCACCGAGTTCCGCTCGACTATCTGGCCGGCATACGAGCGCGCGCTCGCTGACCTGCACACCCAGCTCGGCCGGCTGCGCACCCGGCTCGGCGAGATTCAGGACGACATCCAGAGCGCCGGCTAGGCCTCCCCCACCGGATGCGCCTCCGCGCCGATCTCGCCGATCAGYCGGATAGAGGTTCGACTCACGTCGACACGTCCGGCCGGCGGCACCAAAACAACCAAACCCACCCCGGAGACGTGCGGACATCACGGAAGGTCGGAGTGAAAGGGCCAACTACTCGGTTTTCGGATGGGACAGGCGACAACACCTCTTGTCGGCACGCACAACAACGACGCAAAGTGATCAGACGGCGGGAAGGAGGGTCGCGGGTGGCCTTCGGGGGTGTGGGCAGGCGAAGGAACGGCCGGCGTGCCCGGCCGACCGGGCCGGGGGTGCCAGGCCGGTGGCCCGGCGGTGGGGAGGCGCCGAGCCGTCCGGAACCGCCGCCGGTCGACGACGCCGAACCCGTGACGCGCCGAGCGGAGCCGCGGCGCGGGCCGGGTGGGCGGTCGCTGCTCGCCGCCGGCCTGCTGGCCGCGCTGGCCAGGCGGCGCATGTCGACGCTGGCCGCCCGGCACCGTTCGGTCCGCGAGGCGCTGCGGCTGGCCGCCGACGTGGACGCCGCGAATTTCCTCGACCGCGCGACCCGGCTGCTGTCCGCGGGACTGGCCGCCGAGGGCAGACCGCTGCCGCCGGTGTTCGCGGCGACGCTCACCGACAACGCGCTGATCCTGCACCTCGCGCCGGCGCCGCTTGACCCACCGCCAGCACCGTGGTGGAAGGGCGGCGCGCCCGGCACATGGCGGATCGAGCGTCCCCCCGAGACGCCCGGCGCGCTGCCGGCCGGTGCCGACGAGACGATCCCGCCCGCGGTCCCGGCGCCCTTCCCCGGCCTCGCGACCGTCGGGCACAACGGGAACGGCGCGAGGATCCTCGTCGACATCGAGGGCGCGCCAGGCGTGATCGCGATCGGCGGTGACCAGGCGCGCGGCCGGGAGATCGCGATGTCGATCGCCGTCGAGCTGGCCACCAACCGGTGGTCCGACGACCTGCGGATTCACCTGATCGGGTTCCCGGACGACCCGCCGGCGGTCGCGCCGGACCGGCTGCGCACGGTCGCGACCGTCGGCGAGGCGCTGGCCGAGCTCGCGGCTCACGAGGAGCGGCGGGCCCACGCGACGGGCGTGCCCTGGGATGGCTCGGACGCGACGGCCGTGCTGCACGGCCGGCGGGAGGCGAGGACGCAGGCGCTGTGGGCGCCGGACCTGCTGGTGCTGGCCAGCCCGCCGGACGAGGCCGACACCGCCCGGCTGGCACGGTTCGCGCGCGGGCGTGGCCAGGCCGTCGGCGTGGTCGTCGTCGGCGACATGGCGGCGGCCCGCTGGGTCTTCACCGCCAGCCAGGACGGCCGGCTCGCGCTGGGCGTCCTCGGCATCGAGGTCACGGCGCAGCTTCTGCCCGTCGCGCAGCACGCCGCACTCGTCGACCTGTTCCGTTCCCTGGACGACGACTCCCCACACAGCGGCTCCCAGGACGACAACCCCCAGGACAGCGATTCTCAGAACGGCGGCGCACCCGGCGGCCCGTCGACCACGGCCGGCGAGGACGGTTCGTTCCCGCCACCGACCGTGGGCCGGCAGGACGACGAGGAGGACCGCGCCGGTCCGGGCCGTCCGGGCGGTCAGACACCCCTCGCCGCCGGGCCGGCCACCGCCGCCAGGCCCGTCATCCCCGGTAGCGGCCCGCGGACCATGCCTGACACGTTCATCCCCCCGGAACCGTTCCTGCCGACACTGCCCGCCGCGAGCCCACCCGCCGGTCCGTCGGCGTTGCCTGTGGCGGCGGCCGATCCCGGCACGACCGTCCCCTCCCGGACCGGCGGGCCACCGCCCCGCCTGGTTGATCCCCGTGTTCCCCCTGATCCGCGTGTTCTGCCGGGACCGGGCCCGGCGATGGTGCGCGAGCCGGCCGTGACAGCTCCTGGTCCAGCGACAGCCGCGCCATCCGGTGCCAGCCAGCCACCGCCGCGCCCGACTGGTCCGCCTGCCCAACCCGGCCCGGATCGCCCACCGCCCCCGGCGCCGGGCGCAACCGGTCCGACCGATACCGACCCGCACTCGACTACCAACCCGCGCTCGACCACCGACCCGCGCTCGACGTCGCCCGACGCGCCGCGCACGCTGCCGAGGACGGGCGGCCCCACCACTCCCCCGCCCACGGGACTTCCCGACGCTCCGCCGGCCAGACGGCCGCTGTCGATCCTGGTCCCGACGGTGCGTCATCGCACACCCCCGCCCCCGGACGACACGCCTGCGCGCGACGCGCCCCCGCCAGGGCTCGGGCGGCGGCACCGAGTGGCCGGGCCTCCCGGCCCCGGGACACATCCCTCCCCGACGGGGCCGGTCTCGCCCCTCCATCTCCCCTACGCGTCCGCCACGCCACCCGCCGAGCTCGCCGACCCGAGGGAGGCGGAGATCCGAGTGCTCGGCCGGCCCACGGTCTATGCGCCGGGACCGGTGGCGCGCGACCAGGTCGAGCCGTTGACAGAGCTTCTCGTCTATCTGGCCCTGCACCCGGACGGCGCACATCCGCGGGCACTCGCGGCGGCGCTGCGGCCGGACAGCGCCAGGAGCGCGGCCTCAGGCGGGGCCGCTCCCGACGTCGTCACCGCGGCCTCCCTCGGCCACGCCAGAGACTGGCTCGGGACGGGCCCATCCGGGCACCCCCGACTGATCATCAGCGAGGACGGGCGGCTGCGTCTCGGCCGGGACGTCCGCTGTGACTGGTGGGCGTTCGCCGCCCACGCTCATCGCGCGGGCCAGCCGCCGAGCGCCGCCTCGGGCGGCGCGGGCATCGCCACGGTCGGGAGCGGGGCCGAAGCGGAGCTGGCGGCCGCGCTGGGCCTGGTCACCGGGCCGCTCCTGGCGGATCTCCCGGCTGGCAGGTACGGCTGGCTGCGCTCGACCGGGCTTGAGGCCGGCCTGCGCGCCGCCGTCGTCGACGTCGCCCACCGCCTGGCCGAGCGCAGCCTGCACGCGGGCGACACCGCGACCGCGATGGCCGCGTGCCGAACCGGGCTTCGCGCCGTCCCCGCCGCCGAGCCGCTCTGGCGGGACCTGCTGCGCACGGTCGCCGCCCGCGGCGACCGCCGCACCCTCGAGGCCGTCGCCGCCGAGATGTACCGGGCACTGCCCGCCGTGACGGCGCCGCGGCCTGGCGTCAGCCTGCCGCGTGGGCGCCGCCCGCAGAACCGTCCAGCCGAGCCCGAGACGAACGCCCTGCTCAAGGCCCTCCTGCCCGGCTACCGCCACCGCGACCGCCGCTGAGCCCGAGCCGACCAGCCCAAGCCGGCCAGTCCAAGCCGACCGGGGGGGCGCGGGCACCTCGGCATCCGGGCACGATGACAGTGCACGATGGATTCCGCCCGCCGCGAGCCCTCGCGACTCGCGCCGGCGGCGGACTGAAACTCGAACTGGAATGGGAAGAGGTACCGCGTGAACATTCACCAGTTGCTTGGTACCGCGGACGACGTCGCGGCGACCGGGGGGCTGGCCGACCGAACGGCGGTGCGGATCGCGGGCGAGGCGCTGCCGCGCGGGGAGCTCTGGGCCGCCGCGGCGGCCGTCGCCGACGAGGTCTCCGGGGCCAGGGTCGTGGCGGTGCCAGGATCGGCGAGCCTGCCCACGGTCGTCGGGATGGTCGGCTGCCTGCTCGGCGGCGTCACGGTGGTGCCGGTGCCAGCCGACGCCGGCCCGCGGGAGCGCGCGCACATCCTCACGGACTCCAAAGCCGAGCTGTGGCTCGGCGAGCCGCCCGCCGAGGACGGCGCGGCGGGTGGCAACGGCCGCGGGCTGCCGGTGGTGCCGATCGACCCCGCCCGCCGATCCGCCAGCACATTCCCGGAGCCGGATCCCGCCACGGCCGCGATGGTCATGTACACATCCGGTACGACCGGGGCGCCCAAGGGGGTCGTGACGTCCAGGCGGGCGATCGCCGCCTGCCTGGACGCGCTCACGGACGCCTGGGCATGGACGCCCGACGACGTGCTCGTCCACGGGCTGCCGCTGTTCCACATACACGGACTGGTGCTCGGGGTTCTCGGCGCGCTGCGAGTCGGCAGCCCGCTGGTTCACACCCGCCGGCCACGCCCCGCCGACTACGCGGCGGCCGCCGAGCGGCACGGTGGAAGCCTCTACTTCGGCGTGCCGACGGTCTGGTCACGGGTCTGCGACGACCCGGCGGCCGCGGCGACGCTCGGCCGGGCCCGGCTGCTGGTCTCCGGAAGCGCGCCCCTGCCGGTCCCGGTGGCGCGGCGGCTGCACGAGCTCACCGGGCTCGTACCCGTCGAACGCTATGGGATGACCGAAAGCCTGATCACGGTGGCGGTTCGCGCCGACGGCGAGCGCCGGCCCGGCTGGGTCGGCCTGCCGCTGCCCACCGTGGCGACCCGCCTGGCATCGATCCCCGATGCCACCGACGTCGCGGGCAGCGCCCACGGCGCCGCCGCGCCGCTCGGCCCGCCTGGCGGTGGGGACGTCGCCGACGTGCCGCGTGACGGCGAGTCCGTCGGCGAGCTGCAGGTCCGCGGCGCGACCCTGTTCGACGGCTACCTGGGCCTCGCGGAGGCGACCGCGGCCAGCTGGACGCCCGACGGCTGGTTCCGGACCGGCGACGCCGCGGTCATCGACCCCGACGGCTGGCACCGGATCGTCGGCCGGACCTCCGTCGACCTCATCAAGAGCGGCGGGTACCGGATCGGGGCCGGCGAGGTCGAGGCGGCGCTGCTCGCGCATCCCGCGATCACCGAGGCGGCCGTCGTCGGCGTCGCGGACGCCGACCTGGGCCAGCGGATCGTCGCCTACGTCGTCGGCGACGGCACGGCACCGGTCGACCCGGACGCCGTGTCCACGTTCGTCGCCGAACAGCTCTCGGTCCACAAGCGCCCCCGCGAGGTCCGCGTCGTCGACGGCCTCCCCCGCAACGCCATGGGCAAGGTCCAGAAGAAGCTCCTCGCCAGCTCCTGACGCCGAATCCCGGCTCACCACCGACCACCGCCGCCGCCACCGACCACCGCCGCCGACCACCGCCGCCGCCACCGACCACCGCCGCCGACCGCCGGCGCCGGCGCCGGTGGTCGGCGAGACGACTACTCGACTCCGGCCGTCGACCGGGCGGCTATAACACGGTCACCAACGCAGCCTTACAGGCAGTGAAATCAGTTAGTGAAATCTTCACGCATCGTAACTTATAGAACGAATTCAGTCGCCAGCGCCTTTATAGCGGGCGCTGGTGCCGCTAAGGTGCGACGAGCACCTACCCAGCGAAACCGCCGGAACCACCGGCGCCGATCCGAACTGGTGGCGCGCGATGTCAGGTTGGAACTTCACGTCGGCGGCTCCCGAGCCGCAGCCGCCCCCCGAAGCCTTCGCCATCCAGACGGACCGACCCACCCCCGCGCGGATATACGACTATCTGCTCGGCGGCAAGGACAACTTCGAGGTCGACCGTCAGGCGGTCGCCACGATCACCACCGCGATCGGCCAGACGGCGGCGGTCGATGTCCCCAGGGAGAACCGGCGGTTCCTGCAACGCGGGACCCRCTGGCTCGCGAACGCCGGGATCGACCAGTTCCTCGATATCGGCACTGGCCTGCCGACCGCCGGAAACGTGCACGAGGTGGCCCAGACGGTCAACCCGCTGGCCCGGGTGGTCTACGTGGACTACGACCCCATCGTGCTCGCGCACGGCCGCGCGCTGCTGGCCCACGACAACTCGACGACCATCATCACCGCGGACGCACGCGACCCAGAAACGATCATCACTCATCCGGACACCGCCACGCTTCTGGACTTCTCCCGGCCCGTCGGTGTCCTCATGGCCGCCGTGCTCCATTTCGTGCGGGACGACGAGAACCCGGCGGGCATCGTCGCGAAGATCATGGGTGCGGTCCCGGCGGGCTCATACCTCCTGCTCTCGCACATGACGTCGGACGGCCCGCCGGCCGGCGCCGTCGCCAGGACGGCGGCGGTCATGAAGGCCGCGACGTCGCCCATGCTCTTCCGCCCGCGCGCCACCATCGAGAGCTACTTCGCCGGGCTGGAGCTCGTCGAGCCGGGCATCGTCCGGCCCTGGCAATGGCATCCCGCGGGCGACGACAGCCCTCAGACCGACTGGCTGCTGGCCGGTGTGGCCCGAAAGCCCTGACCGACCCAGACGCGGYCCCCTGACCAGTCCCTCGCGCGGTCAAAGCGGGGCAGGGCGGGGTCGAGTCGGCCGGTGCGGCGCGCCGGGGCCCGTTCCACCCATCCGGCCAATAGATAAGTAGCGACTTATATAGTCGAGCCATGAACACCATCGATCCCGTCGCCACCGCCGGACTGGTCGCCCGTGAGGTCCGCAGTGGTTCCCGGAATGGAACACCAACGAAGATCGCCGTGGCCCGCCGGACGTATCGCACCGACCAGGCCGATCTCTGGGACGCCGTGACCAACATCGACCGCATTCCCCGCTGGTTCCTGCCTGTCAGCGGCGAGCTGGCGCTGGGCGGCCGCTACCAGCTCGAGGGAAACGCCGGCGGCATCGTCGAGCGCTGCGACGAGCCCGCGTCGTTCGCCGTGACCTGGGAGTTCGGCGGCACGGTGTCGTGGCTGAACGTCACTCTCACACCGGCCGGAGGCGGCACCGTTCTCGAGCTGGTTCACGAGTCGCCCGTCGACCCCGACTTCTGGAAGCAGTTCGGTCCCGGCGCCGTCGGAGTCGGCTGGGACCTGGGCCTGATGGGCCTCGGCCTGTACCTCGACACCGGGGTGCCGGTCGACCCGGCCGAGGCCGCGGCCTTCACCGTCTCGCCGGACGGTGTCGAGTTCGTGCGGCACTCGGCCGCGGGCTGGGCCGACGCCGCGGTCAGCGACGGCGACGAGCCGGGAGCGGCGCACGAGGCCGCCGCGCGCACCGCGACCTTCTACACCGTCGTCCCCGACGACGCCGCTCCCAAGGATGCCGCTCCCAAGGAGACCGCCGCCACGGACGCCACGCCGGAGACAGGCGAAACCGAGAGCGCCGGGAGCTAGGTGGACGGCGTCTTCGAGGCGCTCGGCGAACCGGCCCGCCGGCAGATCCTCGAGCTCCTCGCCACCGGCGAGCAGCCCGTGGGGACGATCGTCGCCGCGCTGCGAGCGCGGGCGCCGATCTCGCAGCCCGCCGTCTCGCAGCACCTCAAGGTGCTGCGCGCGGCCGGGCTGGTGACCGTGCGCGCCGAGGGCACCCACAGGTACTACGCCCTCGACCAGGCCGGCCTCGACGCCGCGCGAGACTGGCTGGCCGCCCTGCTCGCCGACCCGCTGGCGCCGTTCGCCCAGCCGCTCGACGCCCTCGCCACCGAGGTCGCCCGCGGCCGCCGAGGCCACCAGGCCGGCCCCGCCAGCGAGACGGAGGCATCAGAGCGGCACCGCGGTCGGTCCGCCTGAGGCACGTTCCTCAGGACGAGAGGCGCCGCGCGATCCTGGCAGCCGCGGTTGGCGGTTGTCGGCGGTGCTCGGCGGTTGTCGTGCGGCTCAGCGAGCGCCGGCTCTCGCCTCGAGGAACTGGCGTAGCTCGCCGACGGTGCCGAACGAGCCGAGCTGGTCGTCGGGGATGTCGATCTCGAACTCGTTCTCGACGGCGAACATGAGATTGATGTGCGCCAGCGAGTCCCAGGCAGGGATGTCGTCGGCGGTCGTGTCGTCGGTGACGACGAGGGCGTCGTCGGCGAAGATCTCCCGGAAGACCTGCTGCAGTCGATCGTCCATAGTCAGCTCGCGGTCCCTTCTAGTTCCCGGTCGGTTCGGGTGATCTGGATGAGGCCGGGCGGGCTGACGGCGTCGTCAACGGCAAGCAGCCACGAAGTCGCGCCGGACCGGTGTTCGGGCATCCCGCCATCGGAACGAGGCCTCTCGGAACAAGGCCTGTCCGAGCGAAGCCCGTTCGCACCAGCGCCGTCCGCATGAGCGCCGTCCGAACAGGCGCCGTCCGAACAGGCGCCGTCCAGGCGAACGCCGTGAGAGGCGGCCGGCTCGACGAGGGCGAATCCGAGACGGGTGAACAGATCGGCGACCAGCCCGTTCTTGGCCGTCGGTAGGTAATGCCCACGCACATAGCGGCATCCACGAAGGCGCGCCTCGGCAACGAGAAGCCCGGCTGTCTCGTCCTCCAGCGTCCGGCCGATCACTCGGCAGCTCATCAACCAGGTATCGATGTCGAGCACGTCGTGCTCCTGGCTGGCGATCGCGACGGTGACCAGACCGTGGTCGGCGAACTGGTCGGTGAGCCGGACGCAGAGCACCGCCGTGCGCGGGTCGGCGGCGAGCTCGGCGAGCTCGGCCTGGCTTCGGCGCCGGCCGGTGAGGTTGAACTGGTTGGTCTTGGCGACCAGCTGCGCTACCCGCGGCAGGGTGACCTCGTCGAGGGGGACGACGGTGGCGACCATGGCGAGGCTTCGGTGGAAGTCCTCCAGCGAGGTGGCGCCGGCGGCGAGCTGGGCCGCCTGGGCGCGGGCGCGGTACTGGGCGGCGCGGCCCGCGTCCTCCGCGGTGAGGGCCGGGGTCTCGAAGAACGGGTAGGACGCCAGCGCCCGCACGTAGCCGTGCGGGTCGGGTGGCAGGTCGATCACGTCGACCTCACCGACCAGCTGACGCACGACCTCCCTTTCGGCGGGGTTGTCGTCGACGAAGACCAGCGATTCCAGGCCGATCCCGAGCGTGCTCGCGATCTGGCGGATCTGCGCCGGCTTGTCCGCCCAGGACGCGGAGAACATCGCGATGTCGTCGAGCCGCAGCCGCATCGCCGGATGACGTTCGAACACCTCGCGCGCGTCGGCGTCGTTGTTCTTCGAGCAGACCGCGAGAATGACGCCCTTCGCCTTCAGCTCCAGGATGTGGTCCTGGAACGCGGCGAACGCCTCGCCAGCGGGACCGTCGCCCAGGGCGATGCCGCCAAGGCCCTCCTCGCCCAGGACGCCACCCCACAGCGTGTTGTCCAGGTCGAGCACCAGGCACTTGCGGCTGGCGCCGAGCTGGGCGCCGAGCACGGCGCCGGTGTGCCGGGCGAGCAGCGGCACGCAACCGAGCGACACCGCCTGCTTGGCTCGGTGCCAGTAGCGGGCGTCGAACCACCGCCGCTTGCCGACCTCGGCGGCGAGCCGGTCGCAGTCGACCAGCGCCACCCGGCTGCCGGCCGCCCGCCCGAGCGCGGCGTTCACCGCGGCGAGCATCGTGGCCCGGCAGCCCGGAGTGCGCGCGGCCAGGTGCCCCAGCGCGACGTCCGGCGGGATGGCGAACAGGTGCTGCACGACCCTCGCGCCGGTCCGCTCGACGAGCAGGTCCCACAGCGACGTCCAGCGGGCGGCCTCGGCCGCCACGTCCGCGTCCGGGTCCTGGCTCATCGCCGGCAGCTGGGCCTCGCCGGCGTGCACGGCGAGGACGACGACGTCCGGGCCGAACCGGTACAGCCCGCTCGACGGGTCGAGGATCTCCTGGCGGTACTGCCCGTAGCCGCACTCGTAGACCTCGACCGCCACCCCCGCCCGGGCCGCCGCGACCGGCAGTAGCGCCGAGAGCTGCGACGTCGTGTAGCTGCCGAGCACGGCCACCCGCGCCCCGCGGGACAGCGACGCCGTCCTCGGCAGGCAGCGCGCGATGACGCCGGCGGCGGCCGACCAGGCGGCCAGGTCGTCGCCCGCGTCGGTCGCGGCCAGCGCCCACCGCACCGCGCCGGCGTCGTCGCCCGACCGTTCGGCGGCTCGCGCCCGGTCGAGTCCGGTCCGCATCGCGCCAGCCCCGGCATCCCGGCCGTCGTCCTGCCTGGTGGTCATGTGGCCCGCTTCATCACGCGGGCGGGCGCCGCGAACACGGTCGCGCCGGCCGGGACGTCAACGGTCACGATCGAGTTCGGGCCGATCCTGACGTCGTCCCCGATCTCGATGGGGCCGAGCAGGTGCGAACCGGGGCCGATCTCCACCCTGGCGCCGATCGCCGGCACGGCGTCCCGGGACGCCGTGCCGGAGGCGAACCCGATCGTGACGTTGTGCCGGATGAGGCAGTCGTCGCCCAGCACGCAGAACGCGGGAATCTGCACCGCCTGGTGATGCCCGATCCGGACCCGCCGGCCGATGACCGCCTCGTCGGCGATCTCCACCCCGTACAGGCCGCGGATCACAATTTCGTTGACGAGTTTGTAGAGGATGCCGACCGGCGAGCGAAGCCACGCGGGCGCAGTGAGCCGCCAGTGGCCCACCCGGTACGCGACCAGCGCGTGYAGGCCGGGATGGACGAAGGAACGGCCATGATTGATCCAGTCCTCGCGGATCAGCGCCCCAAGGCTCGGGCCCGCGGCGGACCCTGGATCGGGCACACCGGTTCCATCGACGGCTGCCACGGTGAACCTGCCACGACCTGTCTGTCTGCCCATCCAGTCGGACCCTCCGTGCCGCCTCCGCCTATTCCAACCATACAGTTACGTAACAGTCGAGTCAGCGCAAGACGGACCCGGTGGCCTCCCGCGCAGACCACACCCGCGCGCCTGGCCAGCCCCCGCGCGCCGCCCGTAGCCGGGTCAGGCCGACGCGCCCGCCCCCCCTCCTCAGGCATCGGGCGCCCGGCGGCCGAGYAGGAGACTCCGCGCATTCGATGCCCGCGAGCTCCACCCGCCACACGGCCGATCTCCTGCGCGATCTTCTCGACCAAGGTCGCCCAGGATCGCGGGGCACCGATTGCGCCCATGGCGCGGGAAGACACGGTCGGAAACCAAGGAATAGTTTCCCGGGAACCTCYGGTATCGCTGCGCAGAACGGACGGATGAATCAACGGCGACCACGCCGGCCTACGGTCCCGTGGTCGCGTCTGTTCGTACGGCAGGTGTCATTCCTCCGTCGTCATGCTCGTTTTTCGGATCGCCGACGAGGGAAGACGCCCTGCGATGTGGGGGGAGTTTGGATGCGTCCTGAGGCGGTTTCTGAAACGGAGTCCCATCCGCTGGGCCGGATGGACAGCGCACTTCTCGGGTACCAGCGGAAAAATAGTGCCGCGCCGGTGGCTGTCGCCTATCTGCTGCGGGTGGCGGGCACCTGCGATCTCGGCGCCGCGCGAGCCGCTGTACTCGACCGGGCGCGAAGGTTTCCGGCCCTGACACATCGGCTGGCACCGGCCGCGGGCCGGTCCGGATGGCCCGCCTGGACACCCGAGCCGGAGTTCGACGTGTCGGCCCATGTCCGGGTGCATCACCTGTCGGCGGCCGCGGACGAGGCCGAGCTGCGGAACTTCGTCGAATGGCGCTGCCGGGCGGCGATCCCGCTGGACGCGCCGCCATGGGAGATCTGCCTGCTGCCCGGCCCCGGCGCGGACGAGTTCCATGTCCTGTTCCGCGCCAGCCACATCTGGCTCGACGGGGCGGCCCTGCACCAGGTACTGGGCATGCTCTTCGGGGAGGGCCACGCCGCCGCGCCGCCACGCCGGGGGCGCGACGGGCAGGTCACCCGTCGCGTGCTGGCGGTGGCCCTGGGGCGCCTCCTCGGCTGGGCGACGCCGGCCGGCAGCCTGGAGGCGCTGGCACGGCCATGGTCGAGACGCCATGACCTGCACTGGGCCACGACGAACGCCGAGCGGCTGCGCGCTCTCGCCCGCGCCTACGACGCCACCGTCAACGACGTCTTCCTGGTCGCGCTGGCCGGCGCCCTTGATTCCTGGTCGCGGCCGGTTGGCGGGCGCCGCGAGGTACGGGCGCTGATGCCCGTCAGCATCCGCCGGAAAGAGGAGTTCGGCGGCCTGGGCAACTATGTCGTGGGGGCGCGCGTTTCCCTGCCCCGCGGTCCGATATCACCCTGGAGTCGTTTCGAGGCAATACGGCGGCAGACGTCACGCTACCGCGGCCCCGAGAACGTGGCGGCGGGCGAGCGCTGGTGGTTCGAGAAGATCCCGGCCCGTTTCGGGCCCATGGCGGTGACGATGGGGATGGATTCCCGAAGGGTGCCGGTAACCACGTCGAATGTCGGTGTCCTGCCCGGCCCGATGGCAGTGGCGGGCTGCCCGGTCACCGGCGGGATGCCGATCCCGGTGCTTCTTCCCGGGCAGCGCCTGTTCGTCATGCTGGGCGTCCTCGGCCCCACCGCCTCGCTGTCCGTGGCGGTCAACGGCAACGTGCCGGACGGCGATCGGCTGGTCAGCCTCTGGCTCGCCGAGCTCGACGGCCTGGAGCAGGCCGCCGGCCTCACCGCCGTCCCGGCCCAGACCCCGGCCCCCGAGACATCCGCGGCTCCCACGACCCCCACGACCCCCGCGGCCCCCGGGACATCCACGACGGCCACGGCCTGACCAGCTCCGCGTGACCACCTCGACCACCTCGGCCAGGTCGGCCAGGTCGGCACGTGGGCGGGGCCGTCCGCGCGCGGCCCTATGATCGTGCGGTGCAGGTGATCTCGCTGGGGTTCCGGACCGACCTGATGGTGCGGAGGCTGACGGGCTCCCTCATCACCGAACACGCGTCCCACCTGGCCGTCCGTACCCCCACCAACCCCGGTTTCTGGTGGGGGAACTTCATCCTGGTCGACGGCCCGGTGCGCCGCGGCGACGCGGACCGGTGGGCGGCCGCGTTCGCCGGCGCCCTTCCGGGGGCCGCCCATCTCGCCCTGGGCGTGGACGGCATCGACGGCGAGGCCGGGGACGAGTCCGAACTCGCCCGGCTCGGAGTCACGGTGGAGGTGAGCTCGGTCCTGACCGCCGACCGGCTGACACCGCCCACCCGCCCCGTCGCGGATGCCACCATCCGCCCGCTGGCCGGCGACGACGACTGGGCACAGGCCACCCGGCTCCGAGCCGTCTGTCACAGCGACGAGGAACCGCCGGCCGAGGAACGACTGTYCATCGCGAGGACGGTCGCCGACGAACGCCGGCTCTGCGAGGCGGGCGACGGCGTCTGGTTCGGTGCCTTCGTCGACGGCCAGCTGCGGTCGAGCGCGGGCCTGGTCAGCGACGGCGGCGGGCTGGCCCGCTTCCAGAACGTCGAGACCCACCCCGCCCATCGCCGCGGCGGCCTGGCCTCGGCGGTCATCCACGGCCTTGGGCGGTGGGGCGAGCGCGAGCTCGGCGCTGGCACGCTGGTCATCGTCGCCGACCCCGACGACCAGGCGATCCGCGTCTACCGCGCGCTCGGCTTCACCGACACCGAACGCCAGGTCCAGCTGCAGCGCGCCCCAGCCTGACGGCCGGCCGGCCCGCCGGCCGCGGCCATCAGGGCAGGAGCAGGCAGCTGTCGCCGAACTCGTGCCATAGATAACGCTCGCGCAGGGCCTCCCGGTACGCGGTGGCGACGAGGTCGGGACCGGCAACGGCCTCGAGCAGATCCAGGTGCGACGCTCCGGGCGCGTGCCAGCCGGTGACCAGCCCGGTGACCGTGCGGGCGGGCCGGCCCGGGCCGAGGACGAGGTCGGTCCAGCCGGCGGCGGCGCGCACCGCCCCGTCCGGGCCGGCGGCCGACTCGAGGGCGCGGGTGGCGGTGGTGCCGACCGCGACCACCCGCCCGCCCCACCGGCGCGTCGCGTTCACCAGGCGGGCAGTATGCGCGTCGACCCGGAACCGTTCCGGCTGCGGCGGCTCGCCAGGCTCCTGCGAGGACACACCGGTGTGCAGCAGCACCGGCGCGACGAGGATGCCGCGGGTGACCAGGTCGGTCACGAGGCCCGTCGAGAACGGGCGCCCGGCGCTCGGCATCTCGGCGCTGCCGGGGTCGCGGCCGAACACCGTGCGATAGGCGTCCATCGGCTGGGGGTCGGGCACGTACGCGTAGCGGATCGGCCGGCCCACGTGCCGCAGGTACGGCACGACGCCGCCGTCGACCGGCACGCTCGCCCGCCACAGGCGGTCCTGGCCGGCGGGGTGCGCGGCGCGCACCGTCAGCCAGACGCCGGAGGGCAGCGCGATCCGCTCCCCGGGCCGCAGGTCGTTGACCGGTCCCGTCGCCGCCGGGTCGGACTCCCGTACCTCGACGACCCAGTCGCCGTCGTCGAGCGCGGTCGCGAAGTGGACGACCACCGCGCGGTCCCCGGACCGGCCGCCGTGACGGGAGCCGCTCACGGCGGCCGGGAGCATCGCGGAGGTGTTCACGACAACCAGGTCGCCGGGCGCCAGATGTTCGCCGAACTCGTCGAAACGGGCGTGGCGGACGCCGTCCGCGCGCGCGACGAGGAGACGCACGCCGTCGCGGCGCTCGGGCGGCGCGGACGCCTCCAGGCCCGTCGGCAGGTCGAACGCGACGGCGCTCATCGAACGGCCCGCGCCGTCAGGAGATCTGCCGGGCGATCGACGGCGAGACCGGCCGCGAGATCGGCCGCGAGATCGGGCCCGCGGCCGACGGCGGCATCGACGGCGAGATCGGCCGCGCGGTACCGGCCGCTGGCCGGGCGGGTGGCGATCAGCCGCAGGATCGCCGGTACCACCTCCTCGGGCGGCGGCCGGTCGGAGATGTCCTCGTCGGGGAACGCCCGCTGGTGCATCTCGGTCCGCATGTCCCCTGGGTCGACCGCGTACACCCCCACCGCTGGCTCCTCGACGGCGAGGATGGCCGCGAGGTGGTCGAGGGCAGCCTTCGACGGCCCGTACACGCCCCAGCGCGGATAGGCCTCGACCGCGGCGTCGGAGCTGATCGTGAGCAGTGTTCCGCCGCTCGCGCGCAGCGGCGGCAGCACCAGCTGGACCAGCGCCAACGGCGCGATCACATTCGTCTCGTACACGGCGCGGACCGCGTCGAGCGGCGCGCCGGCGAGCGTGGGCAGCGGGCTCGGGCCGAGCTCGCTGGCGTTGGCGACGACGAGATCCAGGCGGCCGAGGCGCGCCGCCGCGTCGACGAGCGCCCGCCGGTGCGCCGCGTCGGTGACGTCGCCGGCGATCGGGATGACCCGGCCGGGGACGGCGTGACGCTGGCGAAGCCCCGCGTCGTCGGAGGCCATTTCTGGTGCGGCGGCCTTGTCCGGCACGGAGGGCTTCTCCGGCACGGAGGGCGTCGACGGCACGGTGTTCGCGGACGCCGCGGCGGCCGCGAGGCGCGTGGCGTCGCGGCCGTCCACGACGACCCGCCAGCCGCGTTCGGCGAGGGCACGGGCCAGGGCGAGGCCCAGCCCCCGCGACGCCCCGGTGATAAGTGCGACAGGATCGTTGGTCATGCCGCGATCGTCATAGTTAAAGTTAACTTCAAGTCAAGGGTGGAGCGTGCCTGGGCCGGCGGGGTAAGCCGCGAGGGGCGCCGGGCGGCGAGGGAGAGTTCTGTGCGGGCGACCGATCTGCTGACCGTCGGGGAGACGTCCGCGCGCAGCGGCCTCCCCGCCTCGGCGCTGCGCTACTACGAGTCCCAGGGGCTGCTCGAGACCACTCGCACGACCGGTAACCAGCGCCGCTACCCGCGCCACGTCCTGCGCAGGCTGGCGTTCATCCGCGCCGCGCAGAACATCGGGCTGTCGCTGGACGAGATCAGGGCGACCCTGGCACGGCTGCCGGGCGGCCGCACCCCGACCCGCGAGGACTGGGCGCTGCTGTCCGAGTCGTGGCGCACCCGCCTTGACGAGCAGATCGCCGCCCTGCTCAAGCTGCGTGACGGGCTCGAGTCCTGCATCGGCTGCGGCTGCCTGTCGCTGGACCGCTGCGCCGTGYCCAATCCCGGCGACATCACCGCGCAGCGCGGACCCGGCGCGAACTACCTTCCCCGCGCCCTGCGCGGCTCCCCGCCCCACGACGCCTGACCGGCCCCGGCGGGCGACCGTCACGCCGGTTCGACTCGACCGTTCCAGACCGCTGGAAAAGCGGCGTACCCGCTCACCGGCGCGACTGGAGAACGCGCCGGTAATCGGGTTCACATCATGTTTCCGGGCCTTTGGGAAATACCGCGAGACGCGGGCCGCGAGGCCGGTATCCTCCATGGCCGCGCCGGTGCTGGAATCGCCGCACCCCCTCGACGCGACACATCCCGTGGCCGCCGCTAAATTGTATGGGCGGGGTGACGGTCGCGGAAGATTACCGGTAGCCGTCAGGAAGATCGTGCCGGCGGAAGTCATCGGGGGGCATCCCGTGAGCAGGCGAATCGCGCATGCATGAGCTTTCCGTGACACAGGGCATTGTCGAGATGATTTCCGAACGGATGCCAGACCGGCGGATTCTGGCCGTCAACCTCACGATTGGCCAGGTATCGGGCGTGGCGCCGCACGCCATTMGTTTCTGTTTCGATCTGGTCGCCGCCGGCACCGTCGTCGAGGGTGCCCGCCTGCACATCGACACCCCGCCAGGGCGGGCGCGCTGTCGAGGCTGCGGGCGGGACGACTTCGCCATCGACACCCCGCTTCCTCTGTGCCGCTGCGGCAGCGCAGACGTGGCGGTGATCGGTGGCGACGAGCTGACCGTCGCGTCGGTCGAGGTGGCGGCCGACGCGGAATCCCGCGATCTATGCCCGGCAGCAGAATCGCGAGATCACTGATGKCGCCGCGGTGGAGGTGGGGAAACCGGTGTGCGTGACCTGTGGGTGCGACGGCGACGCCCGGCCCAGGATCGTCGGGCCCGTCGATCCGGCACGGCGTGGCGAGGATCCGGCGCGCCGTGAGGGGGACGAGCGGGATCCGGCGCGGGCGGATGACCGGCACGCCGGCCATCCCGCGTCCGAGGACCAGCCGGTCCTCGTTCCGTCGGGTCGCGGGGCCGCCGGCGCCCAGGTGGTGACCCTCGAGGAGCGCGTGCTCGCGAAGAACGACGCCATCGCCGCTTCCAACCGTCATTGGCTGGCTCATCAGGGCATCCTCGCCGTAAACGTTATGAGCTCGCCGGGTGCGGGGAAGACCACCCTGCTCGAACGCACGATCCGCGAGCTGAACGCCGAATGGCCGATCGCGGTCGTCGAAGGCGACCAGGAAGGCATGTTCGACGCGGACCGCATCATGGCCAGTGGTGCGCCGGTGGTGCAGGTGAACACAGGCGACGGCTGTCATCTTGACGCGGAGATGTTCGACCGCGGGCTGCGCACACTTCCGCTGGCGCCTGGGACGCTCGTATTCGTCGAGAATGTCGGCAACCTGGTCTGCCCCGCGCTCTTCGACCTCGGCGAGGGTGCTCGCGTCGTCGTGACGGCCGTGACCGAGGGCGAGGACAAGCCGGCCAAGTACCCCCGGATGTTCGCGTCCGCCGACCTCGTCCTGATCAATAAGTGTGACCTCCTCCCACATGTCGACTTCGACATGGCGGCCTGCGAGCGGTGGATTCGCCTCGCCAGTCCGCGGGCCGAGGTCATGGCGGTCTCCGCCCGGACGGGCGAGGGCCTGTCCGCCTGGTACGGCTGGCTTCGTCACCATCGCGGCCAGCATGAGGCCGAGATTTCGGCCCACTCGACGCGTCATCACCACCCCCATCACCACCCCCACCCGACGACCGACCCGGCGGACTCCCTGGCAGGGGCCGCGCCGGTCGAGTCCTCCGCGCCCTGAACGGAGTGGACATGCGCATCGCTCTGGGCTACCGCGCGCTGAGGGTGGCCGCCGGGACCACGGGGGCACGATCGTGACCGCGGACCTCGGCACCGGGACCGAGGAGGCCTCGCCGGTCGCCGTGCCGCCTCGGCGGGACGCGCCGATCACGCCGGTCGCGCCGATCACGCCGGTCGCGCCGGTCGCGCCGAGCCGAGCCGTGCGGCCGGATGCTCCGGACGCTTCCGGTGAGGCGGCCGAGGCCTCCGGGGCAGCCGAGCTGGGACCACCGCCGCCGGGATTCGCGGCGGCGCGGGCGGTCGCCGACGCGGTGCTGTACGAGGGCTACCTGCTCTATCCCTACCGGCGTTCCTCCGGAAAGAACCGGGTGCGCTGGCAGTTCGGTGTCCTCGCGCCCCGGCCGTGGGTCGAGGCGAACTGCCTCCCCACCGTCACCATGGCGGGTTCATCCGACTCGTGGCAGCAGCAAACCGAATGTCTGGTCGAGGCGCCGCCGAGCGCGGTCATCCACATCCGGCTGCGTTTCCTGCATCTACAACACCGTTCGGTACAGCGGCGGAACGAGCGCGCGCGGCCCGCCGAGGCGGGGTCCTCCGAGGCGGGGTCCTCCGAGGCAGAGTTCCGTGAGGCAGAGTTCCGTGACACCGAGTTTCGTAAGACGGAGTTGCGTGACACGGAGTTCGGTGACACAGAGTTCGTCGAGGTCGACGCGGCGTCCATTGGTGACCATCGGTACCTCACCTTCGACGAGGCCGTCGAGCGCGAGATCGACATCGCGGTCGAGCTCTCCGAGCTGATCTCCGGACCGTGCCAGCGCCAGGTGTTCTTCCCCGCCACCGAGTCGGTCGAGCCGCTCGGTGACGACACGAGAATCGTGCGCACCCAGCAGCCGGTGTCCGCGGTGATGTCCCTGTCCGCCGGGGCCGCCACGACCCCGTTCCCCGCGTGGCGGCTGTGCCTCGTCACCGAGAACACCGTGACCGACCTGGCCACGCTGGCCTCCCGCCAGGAGGCGCTGCACCGCGCGCTGCTCGCCACGCATTCCCTCCTCGGCGTGCGCGGCGGACGGTTCCTCTCCGTGCTCGATCCCCCGGCCTGGGCGGCGCGGGCCGCCGAGGCGTGCGAGAACCTGCACACGTTCCCGGTGCTGGCGGGCGCGGCCGACTCCAGCGACGTCGTCCTGTCCGCCCCGATCATCCTGTACGACCGCCCCGCCGTCGCTCCCGAAAGTCCGGGTGACCTGTTCGACGCGACCGAGATCGACGAGATCCTCTCGCTGCGGACGATGACGCTCACCGAGGAGGAGAAGCGGGAGGCCCGGGCGACCGACCCGCGGGCGGCGAAGCTCATCGACCGGGTCGACCTCATCCCCGACGACGTCTTCGCCCGCCTCCACGGCGCCGTCCGGTCCCTGCGCCCGGCATCGACGGCCACGGGCTCCATCGCCAGCGTCGGCGTGGTCACCGACGGCGCCACGGACAACGTCACCAACGATGTCACCAACAACGCCGCTGACGATGTCACCAACGATGTCACCAAACCCGTCACCAACGCCGGCGAGGTGACACCGAGCCGGCCGCCGGCGACGACGTCCGCGCGAGAGCCGTCCCCGCCGCGCTGGTGGGATCCGGAGGCGGACGCCGCGGTGTCACCCGACCGCGAGGCCGTTCTGGTCGACGGCGTGCGGGTGACCAGGGGAGCCCGCGTCCGGCTGCGGCCCCGCGATCGAGGCAGCGACGCGCAGGACATGTTTCTCGACGGGCGCGAGGCCGTCGTCGAGGGGGTCTTCCTGGACGTCGACGACGCACGGCACCTCGCCGTGATCCTGGTCGACGATCCGGGTGCGGACCTGCACAGGTGGTATGGGCGTCACTACTACTTCGCTCCGGACGAGGTCGAGGTCGTCTCCCCCGCCGACGACGGGGCGGCACCAGCCGTGGAGCCGGGGCGATGACCACGTTGCCCGCCGGGCGGACGGGCGCCGGACCGGATCCGGGCCGCGCCGGCCTGGATCCGCGCCGAGGCACTCGCCCCGGCGGGCCCGCCGCGCCCCGGGTTCTCGTCGCGGGAATAGGCAATGTGTTTCTCGGCGACGACGCGTTCGGCGTCCAGGTCGTCCGCCGGATAACGCCCGACCTGGTCCCCGACGGTGTGGACGTCGCCGATTACGGCATCCGTGGCGTGCACCTCGCGTACGACCTTCTCGACGGTCCGTACGCCACGGTCGTGCTGGTGGACGCCGCGCCGCTCGGCAAGGCTCCCGGAACGGTGGAGGTCCTGGAGGTCGACACCGCGGGCACCACGCGCGGCGCCCCCACGGCCGACACGGCCGACACGGCCACGACCGGCACTGGCGAGGCCGGTCCGGGCGGGAGCGGCGCCGGCGGGACCACACCGGGCTTCGACGCCCATGGGCTGCACCCCGCCGCCGTCCTCGCGTTGTTGCGCGGCCTCGGGGGGCACATCGACCGCGTCCTCGTCGTCGGCTGCCAGCCAGCCGCGCTCGACGAGGGTATGGACCTGTCGGAGCCGGTCGCGGCTTCGGTGGATGCCGCCGCGCGCCTGGTCGTCCGGCTGGCCCGGGATGAGGCGGCCGCACTGGCCCGTGTCAGGGAACCGCGCGCCAAGGAACCGCGTGCCAAGGAACGGAGGACCGTGCGATGACCACCACACCGACTCCCAGCCCAGACGCGGCGACATCGGCGCCGCGTGGGTTCGACGAGATGACCATCCTCTGGATCTCGGAGGGGATGAGCTGCGACGGCGACACCGTCTCGGTCACCGCGGCCACGCAGCCGGCGATCGAGGACGTGCTGCTCGGCCTCATCCCGGGCCTGCCCACGGTCAATCTCCACAACAAGGTGCTGTCCCCGACGCTCGGCGGCGAGGAGTATCTCGCTCCCTTCCGGGCGGCCGCGCACGGTGACCTCGCCCCGTTCATCCTCGTCATCGAGGGCTCCGTCCCGAACGAGAACATCAACGGCGACGGGTACTGGACCTCCTTCGGGAACGACCTGATCACCGGAGAGCCGCTCACGGTGAACTGGTGGATCGACAATCTCGCGCCGAAGGCGTGGGCGGTGGTCGCGATCGGTACCTGCGCCACCTACGGCGGTATCCACGCGATGGCGGGCAACCCCACCGGCTGCATGGGCCTGGCCGACTACCTCGGCTGGGACTTCCGGTCCACGGGTGGGTTGCCGATCGTGAACATCCCGGGATGCCCGGTCCAGCCGGACAACTTCATGGAGACCCTGACCTGGGTGCTGTACCACGCGGCCGGAACGGCGCCGCCCCCGCCGCTGGACGAGCTGCTGCGCCCGCAGTGGCTGTTCGGAAAGACGGTGCACGAGGGCTGCGACCGGGCCGGCTACTACGAGCAGGGCGACTTCGCCGGGGACTACAACTCGCCGAAATGCCAGGTGATGATCGGCTGCTGGGGCCCGGTGGTCAACTGCAACGTGCCGAAGCGCGGCTGGATGGGCGGGATCGGCGGCTGCCCGAACGTCGGTGGCATCTGCATCGGCTGCACCATGCCGGGATTCCCGGATAAGTTCATGCCGTTCATGGACATGCCGCCCGGCGCCAGCCTCTCCACGAAGTTCGTCAAGCCGTACGGCGCCTTCATCCGGCGAATGCGCGGCATAACGAACACGACCGTCAACAAGGAGCCGCGCTGGCGCCACAACGGCCCCGAGCTGACGAGCGGTTACGATCCGCGTTGGCGTCCGAACGGACAGGTATCCCAGGTTCGTTGACGCGGCGGAAAATCAGGGACGGCACTGGCTCGGGTAGGCACCTCACCCTTCTATCCGGAAGGCCTGACATGGCGGCGAGAACGACGCAGCGCACGGCGACTGAGCCTTCTTCCCAGCTTGTGGAGATGTCGTGGGACCCCATCACGCGCATCATCGGGAACCTGGGCATATACACGAAGATTGACTTCGCGAACCGGCGGGTGGCCGAGTGCCACAGCACGTCCTCGCTTTTCCGCGGCTATTCCATGTTCATGAAGGGCAAGGACCCGCGGGACGCCGGCTTCATCACCAGCCGCATCTGCGGAATCTGCGGCGACAACCACACCACATGTTCGGTGTACGCGCAGAACATGGCCTATGGCCTGAAGCCGCCCCCGATGGCGGAGTGGATCATCAACCTGGGCGAAGCAGCCGAGTACATGTTCGACCACACGATCTTCCAGGACAACCTGGTGTTCGTGGACTACTCCGCGGCGATGGTCGCCCAGACCAACCCGAGCGTGCTCGCCCGCGCGGAGAACACGCAGGCCCCGGGCGCCGCGATCCACGGCTACCGCACGATCGCCGACATCATGCGCTYGTTCAACCCGTTCGAGGGCGAGCTCTACAAGGAGGCGCTCCAGGTCTCCCGCGTCACCCGCGAGATGTTCTGCCTGATGGAGGGCAGGCACGTGCACCCGTCGACGATCTATCCGGGCGGCGTGGGGACCATGCCCGAGCCGGCGCTGTTCACCGACTACATGAGCCGGCTGGTGTCGATCCTGGACTTCGTCAAGAGGTCCGTGGCGATGAACGACGACGTCTTCGACTTCTTCTACGAGGCACTGCCCGGCTACGAGGAGGTCGGCCGGCGACGGATCCTGCTCGGCTGCTGGGGTGCCTGGCAGGACCCGGCTGTCTGCGACTACCGCTACGAGACCATGAACGAGTGGGGCAAGGCGATGTACGTCACCCCCGGCATCGTGGTCGACGGCGAGCTGATCACGACGAATCTCGTCGACATCAACCTGGGTATCCGGATCCTGCTCGGYAGCTCCTTCTACGGCGACTGGGTGAAYGAGGAGCCGTTCGTCACCCGTGACCCGCTCGGCAATCCGGTGGACATGCGCCACCCCTGGAACCAGACCACGCTGCCCGAGCCGCAGAAGCGGGACTTCGACGGCAAGTACAGCTGGGTGATGAGCCCGCGCTGGTTCGACAAGCGGTCCGGCGACCATCTCGCGCTCGACACCGGCGGCGGCCCGTACGCCCGGCTCTACACGACTGCCCTCGCGGGTCTGGTGGACACGCCGTACGTCACCTCGACCGGGCGCAGCGTCCGGATCTCGCTCCCGAAGAGCGAGCGGCTGCCGGCGACGACGCTGGAATGGAAGATCCCGCCGTGGTCGAACGCCATCGAGCGGAACCGGGCGCGGGTCTACTTCGTCGCGTACTCGGCGGCGATGTCGCTCTACTTCCTGGAGCGGGCGATGGAACGCCTTCGTTCCGGCGACACCCGCACCTTCACCGACTTCGAGGTACCCGACGAGGCGATCGGCTGCGGCTTCCACGAGGCCGTCCGCGGGGTCCTGTCCCACCACATGGTCATCCAGGACGGGAAGATCGCCAACTACCACCCGTACCCGCCGACGCCGTGGAACGGCAGCCCTCGCGACAGCTTCGGCACCCCGGGGCCGTACGAGGACGCCGTCCAGGACATGCCGATCTTCGAGGAGAACGGCCCGGACGACTTCAAGGGCGTCGACATCATGCGGGCGGTCCGCAGCTTCGACCCGTGCCTGCCCTGCGGCGTACATATGTACGTCGGCAACGGCCGCACCGTCACCCACCAGCACTCACCGATGCTGGGCGCCCAGCATGGATGACGTCCCGCGCGAACCGGCGAACGCCAGGGAGCCCGGTTCGCGGCTCGACGACGCGGCCGTGCGCGAGCGGCTGACCCTGCTCGACGGGCTGCTGGAGCAGGTCGAGCGGACGCCGGGGCCGGCGGCCCAGGCCGCGCTGGACGCGGTGGCCACGCTCCTCGAGGTGTACGGCGAGGCGCTGGCCAGGGCGGCCGCCCATGCCGCGCGGGCTCCCGACGTGCGCGACGCGCTGACGGCCGACGAGCTGCTCGCCCACCTGCTCGTCCTGCACGGCGTCCATCCCGACCCCGTCGAACGCCGGGCCAGGCGCGCGCTGGAGGCGCTGGGCCCGGAGCTCGCCACGGTCGGCGCCGAGGTCGAGCTGCTGGGCATCGACGGCGGCGTGGCGACGGTGGCGATGCGCGGCGAGGGCGGATGCGGCGCGGCGGCGACCAAGGACGCGGTCGCCGCCGCCGTCCGCGACGCGCTCCAGGCCGTGGCGCCGGAACTGTCCGAGGTGCGCGTCGACGTCGCGGCGAAGCAGACACTCGTCCCCGTCGACTCGCTGCTGCGCGGGCCGGCCACGCTGGGGTCGGCCCGGTGATCGCCGACGCCGGCCCGGGCGTGTTCGGCCCTGGAACGCGGGCCACCGGCGAGGCACTGCGCCGGACGGTTCGGCGGGCCGGGCGGGCCGGCGCGCGCGGGGCGGCGGCGGAGCGTTGCGGACTGTGCGCGGCGCCGGTGCCGGAGTCCCACCGGCACCTGCTCGACGAGCGGGAGGCCGGCCTGCTGTGCGTGTGCCAGGCGTGCGCGCTGCTGTTCGAACGCGACGCGGCGGGCCGCGGCCACTACGTCCTCGTCCCGCGCCGGCGGCTGGCCCTGCCCGGCTTCGTCTCGGGCGCGCTGGGGATACCGGTCGGGTTGGCGTTCTTCGTCACCCAGGCCGACGGGCGGATCATCGCGCACTATCCCAGCCCGATCGGTGTCACCCAGGGAGAGATCGATCAGGCCGTCTGGGCCCAGGCACAGGAGCGGTGCGACGCGCTAGGCACCCTGAGGCCGCAGGTAGAGGCAGTGCTGGTCAACACCGCCAGGGGCGCGAACGAGCACTKGATAGTCCCGATCGACCTCTGCTACCGCCTCGTCGCCATCGTGCGCGAGGAATGGAAGGGATTTTCCGGAGGCAGCACGGTATGGCCCGCGATTAACGAGTTTTTCGCCGCGCTGGCCAACCGCACGGTCACCAACCGCGCGGTCACCAACGGCGCCGTCACCGCCAGCGCCGCGCACGCCAACCAGGATTCCGGGCCCGCGCCGCGGGCGACACATCCGCCCCCGCCCGACGCCTCCGTCCACACCCCTGTCACCTCCGTCGCCTCCGCCCAGGCGGACACGGCGAACGCATCCGCCGGGACGGGCACCTGAGACGGGCACCTGAAAGGAGTGGTCATGTCCAGCATCCGAGTCGGCAGGCCCGACGTCGCCATCGACGCCTCGGCGCACACGCCCGGCGTCCCCCAGGGGAACGCCAAGGGCGCCTACGAGCGCGAGGCCGGACACCATCCCGACGGGAAGGCCGACGCGCGCCGCTCGACCGGCATCGTGCCGGAGCGGCACAACCCGGTGCTGCCGTCGATGCCCAACATTCCGCCCCCCTGACCAGCCGGCGCGGGCCGGGCCGCCTGGCGGCCCCATACCTGTGAGGACGGACAGGCATCGAAGCAGTCGGAAGGAGCATGCCGTGCGGAAATCTCTAAAGATGATCGCGTTGGCGGCGGCGACCGGGGTCACCGGCAGAATTGCCTGGGATGAACTCCCGGCCCTGCGCCGGTACCTGAAGGTCCGGCAGATGTGACGTCGTCACCCGCCGACCCGCCCGCGTTGGACCGGCGGTCGGCCGGCCCGGTGCCCAGACCCGACGCCGTACCGGCCGACGCCGTGCCGGCCGCCGCCGTACCGGCCGACGCCGTGCCGGCCGCCGCCGTACCGGCCGACGCCGTACCGGCCGCCGCCGTGCCGGCCGACGCGCTGGTGCGCCGCCGGTTCACCGTGTGCGGCGTCGTGCAGGGCGTCGGCTTTCGCCCGTTCGTCCATGCGACGGCGACCGGCCTCGGGCTGGCCGGCTCTGTGCGCAACGACGTCGCGGGCGTGGAGGTCGAGGTCGAGGGCTCCTTCGTGGCGGTCAAGGAGTTCGAGCGCCGCCTGCGGGACGACCCGCCGCCACTCGCCGAGATCGAACGGATCACGGTCGCCGCGCTCGCGCCGCGCGGCGAGCTGGGCTTCACCATCGCCCCGTCCGAGCCCGCCAAGCCTTCCGAACCATCCGAGTCGTCCCAGCGCTCCGCCGCCGGCCGTGCCCAGGCGCCCGCCGACACGGCGACCTGCGACGCGTGCCTGCGCGAGCTCGCCGACCCCGCCGACCGCCGCTACCGGCACCCGTTCATCACCTGCACCCACTGCGGCCCGCGATTCACCATCATCACCGATCTGCCCTACGACCGGCCGGTGACGACGATGGCCGGATTCCCCATGTGCGCCGACTGCGCCCGCGAGTACGCCGACCCGACGGACCGGCGCTTCCACGCGCAGCCGATCGCCTGCCCCGCCTGCGGGCCGCGGCTGGAGTTCCGCGCGCCGGACGGGCGCCGCGTGCGCGGTGACGAGGACGCGCTCGCCGAGGCCCGGCGGCTGCTCCTCGCCGGGGGCGTGCTCGCGGTGAAGGGCGTCGGCGGGTACCACCTTGCCTGCCTCGCCACCGACGAGGCCGCGGTCGCGACGCTGCGCCGCCGCAAGCGGCGCGGCGGCAAGCCCTTCGCCGTGATGGCCGCCGACCTCGCGACCGCGCGGGCGCTGGTCGAGCTCGACGACGCCGAGACCCGCCTGCTGACCAGCCCAGCCCGGCCGATCGTGCTGGCCCGGCGTCGGGCCGACCCGCGGCCCCGGCCAGCGGACGAGGTGGCCCCGGGCAACCTCGACCTCGGGCTCATGCTGCCCTACACCCCCGTGCACCACCTCCTGTTCGGCCACCCCACRCCGACCGACGCCGAAGCCGACGCCGACGCCGACGCCGGTACGGATGCCGGCACTGATGCCGACCTCCCTGGCATCGCCGTACTGGTGATGACCTCGGGCAACCTCGCCGGGGAGCCGATCGCCGCCGATGACGACGACGCGGCGCGGCGGCTGGCCCACCTGGTGGACGGCTGGCTGTGCCACGACCGTCCCATCCACATCCCGTGCGACGACTCGGTGGTGCGGGTCGTGGACGGCGTCGAGGTGATGATCCGCCGGTCCAGAGGATACGCGCCACTGCCGATCCGCCTGCCCTTCGCCGTGGCCCCGACGTTGGCCGTCGGGGGCGATATGAAGAACGCCTGCTGTCTTGGCTCCGGCCGCTCGGCCTGRCTGTCCGGCCACATCGGCGACATGGACGACCTCGCGACCCTGACCGCCTTCGGCCGGGCGGTGACGCACCTGGAGCACCTCACCGGGGTGCGGCCGGAGCGGCTGGCCGCCGACGCGCATCCCCGATACCGCTCACGCGCCTGGGCAACGGAAAGATCCCGCGGCCTGCCCGGCCTACCCGGCCTGCCCGGCCTGCCCGGCCAACCGGCCCACCGCCCCGCGCCCGACGCGCCAGGCCCGCAGGGCCCGCCCGGCCGGCCAGCCCTGCCCGTCCGGTTCGTGCAGCACCACCACGCGCACATCGCGGCGGCGATGGCCGAGCATGACCTCGACGGAACCAGCCCCGTCATCGGCTTCGCGTTCGACGGAACGGGATACGGCACCGACGGCGCCATCTGGGGCGGCGAGGTGCTGATCGCCGACTACCGGGGGTTCCGGCGGTTCGCCCATCTCGGCTACGTCCCGCTGGCCGGCGGCGACGCGACCGTCCGGCGTCCCTACCGGATGGCGCTCGCGCATCTCGCCTCCGCCGGGATCGCCTGGGACCCCGACCTGCCACCGGTGGCGGCGGCGTCGGCCGACGAGCGCGACGTGCTCGCCCGGCAGCTGCGCGGCGGGTTCGGCGCCGTCCTCACCTCAAGCGTGGGCAGGCTGTTCGACGCGGTCAGCGCGCTGCTCGGCGTGCGCCAGACCGTGGACTTCGACGCGCAGGCCGCGATCGAGCTCGAGGCCCGGTCCCGCGGCGGCCCGCCGGACGGGTCCCGCTATCGCTTCGAGCTGTGCGAGCCCGCGAGCGATGGCGGACCTCTGATCGCCGACCCGGCGCCGGTGGTACGGGCGCTGGTAGCCGACCGGCGCCGGGGTGTCGACGTCGCCACCGCCGGCGCGGGGTTCCACGACGCGCTCGTCGCGCTGATTCTGGCGCTGGCCGAGCGGGCACGGCGCGATCTGGGGCTGGAGACGGTCGTGCTGGCCGGCGGCGTGTTCCTGAACGCGCTGCTGCTCGCGGGCGCTCGGCGGGCGCTGCTGACGGCGGGTTTCGACGTGGTGAGCGCCCGGCGGGTGCCGCCCGACGACGGTGGCCTCGCGCTCGGCCAGCTCGTCGTGGCGGCCGCCGGCGACCAGCTGGCTCGCGACGACGAGCCGGCTCCCGACGACGAGCTGATTTCCCGCGACCAGCTGGATCCCGACGACCAGCTGGATTCCGACGAGCGGCCGGTTGGACCGGCCGCGGTGGACAGGATGGGGTGAGGGCGGGTGTGTCTGGCGGTGCCGGGCAGGGTTGTCCGGACGTTCGAGCGGCACGGGACGCCGATGGCCGAGGTCGACTTCGGCGGGGTCAGCAAGGACGTCTGCCTGGCGTACCTTCCCGAGGTCGCCGTCGACGACTACGTGATCGTGCACGTCGGTTTCGCCATCCAGCGCCTGGATGAGCGGCGCGCGTTGGAGACGCTCGCCGAGTTCCGACGGTTCGGCCTGCTCGACGAGGAGTTCACCGACCCGGTCCTACCGGCGCCGCAGGATCCCGAACCCGCCGGCGGACGGACGCAGAAGGGGGCGATCGCGCCGTGAGGTATCTGGAGGAGTTCCGGGATCCCGAGCTGGCCGAGCGCCTGCTGAAGGAGATCCACACGGTGACCACCCGGCCGTGGGCACTCATGGAGGTCTGCGGCGGGCAGACGCACTCGATCATTCGTCATGGCATCGACCAGCTGCTTCCCGAGAGCATCGAGCTGATCCACGGCCCCGGCTGCCCGGTCTGCGTCACCCCGCTGGAGATCATCGACAAGGCTCTGGAGATCGCCGGCCGGCCTGACGTCATCTTCTGCTCCTTCGGCGACATGCTGCGCGTCCCCGGCAGCCGGGCGGACCTGTTCGGAGTGAAGAGCGCGGGCGGCGACATCCGGGTGGTCTACTCGCCGCTGGACGCCGTCACGCTCGCGGTCGAGAACCCGGACCGCCAGGTGGTCTTCTTCGGTATCGGATTCGAGACCACGGCGCCGGCCAACGCCATGGCCGTCCACCAGGCCCGGCGGCTGGGACTGCGCAACTTCTCGCTGCTGGTCTCGCACGTCCTGGTGCCGCCGGCGATGGCGGCGATCATGGAGTCGCCGTCCTGCCGGGTCCAGGCGTTCCTCGCCGCCGGGCACGTGTGCAGCGTGATGGGCACCGACGAGTACCCGCCGCTGGCCGAGCGGTACCGGGTACCGATCGTGGTCACCGGTTTCGAGCCGCTCGACATCCTCGAGGGCATCCGCCGGGCGGTGATCCAGCTGGAGGCGGGCCGGCACGTCGTCGACAACGCCTACCCCCGCGCCGTGCAGGCCGAGGGGAACGCCGCCGCGCGCGCGATGCTGAGCGCCGTGTTCGAGGTGACCGACCGGGCCTGGCGCGGGATCGGCACCATCCCGCGTTCCGGCTGGCGGCTCTCTCCGGAGTACCAGGAGTTCGACGCCGAGCTCCGCTTCGACGTCGGCGGCCTGCGCGCCGACGAGTCCACCGCGTGCAGGTCGGGCGAGGTGCTGCAGGGTCTCCTCAAGCCGCACGAGTGCGCCGCGTTCGGCGCCGAGTGCACGCCTCGCCACCCGCTGGGAGCGACGATGGTCTCGTCCGAGGGCGCCTGCGCGGCCTACTACCTGTACCGGCGGCTGGAACCGGCTCGGGCGGGTGCCCGGTGACCGCCGCCGAGAGGACGGTCACCGCGGTGATGGCCACCGCGGTGACCACGGTCACCGAGACAGCAAGGACCGCAGAGGCAGCAAGGACCGCCGAGGCGGTGGATCCGGCGGCGTGGAGCTGCCCGGCGCCGTTGCGGGACTCGCCGACCATCGTGATGGGGCACGGCGGGGGCGGCGCCATGTCCGCCGAGCTGGTCGAGCATCTGTTCCTGCCCGCCTTCGGCGAGGCGGCCGCGACCGAGCTCGACGACTGCGCCGTGCTCGCCGTCGGGTCGGTCCGGCTCGCCTTCTCGACCGACTCCTATGTGGTGCGCCCGCTGTTCTTCCCGGGCGGGTCGATCGGCGAGCTGGCCGTGAACGGCACGGTCAACGACCTCGCCATGTCCGGCGCGAGGCCGCTGTGCCTGTCGACGGCGTTCATCCTCGAGGAGGGGACGCCGCTGGCCGAGCTGGCGCGGATCGCGACGGCCATGGGCACGGCCGCCCGCCAGGCCGGCGTGCGCCTCGCCACCGGCGACACCAAGGTGGTCGACGCCGGCCACGGCCACGGCGTCTTCGTGAACACCGCGGGGATCGGGCTGATACCTGACGGGGTGGACATCCGCCCCGCCCGGGTCCGTCCCGGCGACGCGGTCCTGGTCAGCGGCGATCTCGGGGTGCACGGCGTCGCCGTGCTGAGCTGCCGGGAGGGCCTGGAGTTCGGCACGGCCCTGGAGAGCGACACGGCGCCCCTGCACGGCCTGGTCGCGGCCATGCTCGACCGCGGCTCCTCCGGCCGGCATCCCGATGTGCACGCCCTGCGCGATCCCACCCGCGGGGGTCTCGCGGCCTCGCTCAACGAGATCGCCCGCGCGGCCGGCGTGGGCATCGACATCGTGGAGCGGTCGGTGCCGGTACCGGAGGCGGTCGCCGATGCCTGCGGCATCCTCGGCCTCGATCCGCTGTATGTGGCGAACGAGGGCAAGCTGGTCGCGTTCGTCGCGCCCGACGACGCGGACCGGGTGCTGGCGGCGATGCGCAACCATCCGAACGGCCGAGGCGCCGCCCTGGTCGGGACGGTCGTCGAGGACCACCCGGCCATGGTCGTCGCGAGGACGGCGTTCGGGGCGACGCGAGTCGTCGACCTGCCGCTCGGCGAACAGCTCCCCCGCATCTGCTGACGAGCGGGCGCGGGCACGGAACAGCCAACGGAACAGCCAGGAGACACGGAGCGGGCACGGGACGCGGAACGGGCGCGACAGCACGGCGGCGGCAGCACGTTCAGGGCCGTGGGCGAGGGTCAGCGCGGCCAGAAGGGCCGGGGTGGCGAACGATCTCGGCCGGCCGACGCGGCGCGCGTATGCCCGGACAGCACTGGACCTCGCACGCTCGGTTCGAGCGCCGGCGGTACTCGATCCGGGCGGCCCGCGCCGCGCATATGTAACGCTGCGCATGCGTATGGTCTCGGCATGATGGGCACGTCCCCAGGCGTGACGGATTTCTCCGACGCCCATCAAACGGGCAACAAGCGGATCAGGCTGGAGGGAGCGGGCGCGACCGACAACCTGATCTACTTCGTGGGGACGGCTACGACGATCATCCGGCACGCCGGGTTCACCGTGCTCACCGATCCCAACTACCTGCATCGCGGCCAACGCGCCTACCTGGGCCATGGCCTGTGGTCGAAGCGACGCACCGAACCCGTGTTCCCCCCCGGCGGGATGCCCGCGCCGGACCTGATCGACCTGTCCCACCTCCACGGTGACCACTTCGACCGGGTCTCCCGCCGGGCACTCGCCGGCAACGTCCCGGTGATCACCACGTTGGAGGCGGCCCAGACCCTGCGTGGCCGGGGCTTCCCAGCCGCCTGTGGCATGCGGACCTGGCAGGCGGTCGACCTGACACGGGACGACGCGCAGCTGCGGGTCACCGCCACCCCGGGCCGGCACGCCCTCGGCGCGGCCCGTCGCCTGCGGCTCCCGCCCGTGATGGGCACCGTCATCGAGTTCAGCGAGCACCCGGACGCGCGCCCCTTCACGATCTACGTCACCGGCGACACGCTGCTGTTCGACGAGCTGCGCGCCGTGCGCGAGCGGTTCCCGTCGATCGACCTGATGCTGGTCCATCTCGGCGGCACCCGCATCCTGGGCATGCTCGTCACCATGGACGCCCGGCAGGGCGCCGACCTGATGGAGCTGATCGCGCCGCACACCACGGTGCCCATCCACTACGACGACTACGGCGCGTTCCGTTCCCCGCTGGCGGACTTCGAGCGCGAGATACGCGCCCGCGACCTGGACGGCCAGGTCCGTTTCCTGGCGCGAGGCGACACGCTGCCGCTTCCCGCGGCCGCCACGACCCGCTGACCTCCCCGCCCCGGCTCCACCCCTGCCTGCCGCCTGCCGCCGAGCGGTCCGCCGGAAATATCCGTCCGCACGGCCATCCGGGCAGCTTGCGACATGGCGCCGGGCGGCGCACGTAGGAGACTCGTCCGGTGACGAAGGCTACCCTGCGTACCGCCACAGTGACGCAATTCGCCCCCTCCTCGACAGACGGCCCCTCCTCGACGGATGACCCGGCGGGCACGGCGGGGACGGCACCCTCCCGCGGTGTACTGCTCGACGGCTGGCGAGACGCGGTCGCGTCGGTGGCGGCCCGGGTCCTGCTCGCGGCGGCGTGCTGGTCGCTGGTCAGCCTGGCGCTGCGGCGGGCTCACTGGGCGCGCCGCGTCGACGACCTGTTCGGGCTGGTCAACCTTCCGGTGAGCCCGAGCCTGTTCTCCACCGCCCTGCTGTTCATCGTCGCGGGCGCGGCCCGGCGGCGGATGCGGGCCGCGCTCTGGCTGCTGCTCGCGTTCCAGGCCGTCGCGGCCGGTTATCTGATCGCGGTGCTGATCGCGATCATGACCGACGCGCGGGACGTCCGGGATCTGACGGCGCTGGGCACGGTGTACCTGGTGCTCAACGCGGCGTTGACCGTGACGGTCGTGACGCTGCTGTGGCTCGCCCGGCCGGCGTTCTCCTCCCAGCTGGAGCCCGGCGCGCGATGGCGGGCGCTCGGCGTGCTCGTGGGCGGGCTGGCGGTGTCGGTGGCGTTGGCCGTGACACTCACGCTGCTGTTCCCGGACGAGCTGACCGGCACGACCCGCAGGATCGTCTGGGGAGCGCGGGCCGCGCTCGGCGTCGAGCCGAACTCGTCGGAGGTGGGCTGGCGAGGGCAGCGGGGCCACCACTGGGTCGCCGCGCTGGCGGGCCTGATCTCCGCCGCCTCGCTCATCACCGCGGCCGTGGTCTTCCTGAGGTCCGCCCGGGCCAAGGCGTACCTCACGGCGGCCGACGAGCTGACGGTGCGCGGGCTGCTGCTGCGCGCCGGGCAGCGGGACTCCCTCGGCTATTTCGCGACCCGCCACGACAAGTCCGTGATCTTCTCGCCCCGGGCCGACGCCGCCGTGACCTACCGGGTGCTCGCCGCCGTCAGYCTGGCCAGCGCGGACCCGATCGGGCCGCGCTCGGCCTGGGCGGGCGCGATCGAGTCGTGGCTCGCCGAGACGCGCCGGTTCGGCTGGTTCCCCGCCGTGCTGGCGGCCAGCGAGGAGGGCGCCCGGGCCTACGTCGCGGCCGGGCTCAAGGCGCTGCCGGTCGGGGACGAGGCGATCATCGAGGTCGCCGAGTTCAGCCTGCAGGGCCCGACGATGGAGCCGGTCCGGCGGGCGGTGCGCCGCGTCCGCCGTGCCGGCTACACCATCGCCGTGGCCCGGCACGGGACCCTGAGCCCCGCCGAGCTGGCCGAGATCGAGCGCCGCGCCGAGGACTGGCGCGGCGACGACACCGAGCGCGGGTTCTCGATGGCGCTCGGGCGGATCGGCGACCCGGCCGACGAGGCGTGCGTCGCCGTGCTCGCCCGCGACGGCGACGGCCGGCTGCGCGGCCTGCTCTCGCTGGTCCCGTGGGGCTCGCACGGGCTCTCCCTCGACCTGATGCGCCGCGACCGGGAGGCGGAGAACGGGCTGGTCGAGGCGATGGTCGCCGCCCTCGTCCAGGCGGCGGGCGACGAGCTCGGCGTGCGCGCGATCTCGCTGAACTTCGCGGCGTTCCGGGAGGTCTTCAGCGCGGCCGAACGGGTCGGAGCCCGGCCGGGCGCCCGCCTGGGCGCGCGGCTGCTCACCTTCGCCTCCCGGTTCTGGCAGATCGAGGGCCTGTACCGCTCGAACGCCCGCTACCTGCCGCGGTGGACGCCCCGCTACCTGTGCTATGACTCGGCGCTCACGCTGACGAGGGTCGCGCTCGTCGCCGGGATGGCCGAGGGATTCCTGCCGGCCCTCGCCGGTCCCCGGGAGCGCGGGCCGGGCGCGGTCGTCGAGTACGACGGGCGGGAGATGCCCTTCACCGAGGCGGTCGCGGCGCAGCGGCGTTCCGCGGTCCAGCTCGTCACGCCCCGGCGCCGGCTCGCCGAGCAGCAGCGGGTGCGGTACGCCAAGCTCGACCTGCTGCGGGCCGCGGGCATGGATCCCTACCCGGTGGCCGTCCCGCGCGACAGTGACCTCGCCGACCTCGTCGACCCGTTCGGCGGCCTCGCGCCCGGCACGCGGACCGGCTGCCGGGTGTCGGTGACGGGACGGGTCCGCGCGCTGCGTGATCACGGTGGGCTGATCTTCGCCGTCCTGCGGGAAGGCGACGCGTCGATCCAGGCGATGGTCGAGCGCGCCCGGCTCGATCCGGCCGCGCACCGGCTGTTCCGCGCGGCCGTCGATCTCGGCGACCACCTGAGCGTGACCGGCGAGGTGGTGACGTCGCGGCGCGGCGAGCTGTCGGTGCTGGTCGACGAGTGGCGGATGGCGGCGAAATGCCTGCGACCGCTGCCGGACGCCCGCGCCGGGTTCACCGACCCCGACGCCAGGGCCCGGCAGCGCCACGTCGACCTGATCGTCAACCCCGACGCCCGGAGGATGCTCACCGACCGTTCACAGGCGGTGGGCGAGATCCGCCGCTTCTTCGCCGGCAGGAGCTTCACCGAGGTCGAGACGCCCATGCTGCAGGCGGTCCACGGCGGCGCGAACGCCCGTCCGTTCGTCACCCACATCAACGCCTACGACTCGACGCTCTACCTGCGGATCGCGCCGGAGCTGTATCTCAAGCGGCTGTGCGTCGGCGGGATGCGGCGGGTCTTCGAGCTGAACAGGAACTTCCGCAACGAGGGCGCCGACGCCACGCACAACCCCGAGTTCACGTCCGTCGAGGCGTACGAGGCCTACAGCGACTACCTGGCGATGCGCGACCTGACCCGCGACCTGATCATCGCCGTCGCCACCGCCGTCCACGGCGCGCCGATCGCGCGCAGGCCAGGGCCGGATGGCCGGACCGTCGACGTCGACCTGTCCGGGCCGTGGCGATCGGTCACCGTGCACGACGCCGTCTCCGCCGCCGCTGGCCACCCCGTCACCGTCGACACGCCCCGCGACGAGCTCGCCGCCCTGTGCCGGAAGCGGGGCGTCACCCCGCCCTTCGACGCGGCCGCCGGCGCGCTCGTCGCGGCGCTCTACGACGAGCTCGTCGAGCCCGCGACCACCGAGCCGACCTTCTACCTCGACTTCCCGACCGAGACCTCCCCGCTGACCCGCGCCCACCGCCGGGACCCGCGGCTGGCCGAGCGCTGGGATCTGGTCGCCTTCGGCACCGAGATCGGCACGGCCTACTCCGAGCTCGTCGACCCGGTCGACCAGCGGGCCCGGCTCACCGAGCAGTCGCTGCTCGCCGCCGCGGACCCGGAGGCGATGCAGCTCGACGAGGCGTTCCTCTCCGCGCTCGAGTACGCGATGCCGCCGACGGGCGGCCTGGGAGTCGGGGTCGACCGGCTGGTCATGATGCTGACCGGCGCCTCCATCCGCCAGACGCTGGCGTTCCCCTTCGTCCGGCCCGTGTAGTCGCGGCGGTCAGCGGGTCGCCGAGTTCATCCGGGCTCACCGCGAATGAATCCTGCCGTCGCCGATGGCGGGTCAGGAGGCCGGGCGGGATGAGGTCAGGAGGCCGGGATGGGGGTACCGGCCTTTGCCAGCGGGACGGTCAGGGACAGCGAGAGCGAAACGCTGCCCCGGGAGTTCTGCGGCGCGAACAGGGCCGATCCGGCGACCACCTGCAGGACCAGATGGCTGCCGGGCGTCACGTGCCACGCCACCGTGGCGAGATCGACGCTGACGCTGTGCCGCTGCCCGTCGAGATCGAGCTTGACCGGGACCGCCTGGTTGTCGACGACGACGTGCCGGTCGGTGTCCACGAGCTGGGCGTACACGACCGCCCCGGCCGGGTCCGCGGTGCCCTGGTAGGCGACCGTGAGCTTCGGCGCGCCGACGATCGCGCCCGCGGCCGACGGCGGCGGGACGGCCACCTCGACGGCCGTGCCGGCGGCGGCCGGCGCGGCGGCGGTCGGCGACCCGGACGTCATGCTCGGGTCGAGCGTGAGGACGCCCTGGCCGGTGGCGGCGAGCGAACCGGCGGCGGCGAGCGGGTACGAGTCGGCGCCGTACCAGGTACCGGTGTCGTCGACGTACTCGAACCCGGGGCCGGTCGCCGTGCCCTGGCGCTGCCGGAGGTACCGGTCGAGCCAGCTGATGGTGAGCTGTTCGGTGTGGTCGGCCGGCCCGGGATTCGTCAGGCACTCGCCGTGCCCGCCGCAGAACCAGACCATCTTCAGCGGTACCCGGCCGCGCAGCGCCTGGTAGTTCCTGATGCCCTGAGCGAGCGGGAAGAGCGTGTCCACAGTGCCCTGGATGATCAGCGTCGGCACGCGGATCTTCCCGAGCAGTGCCGCCGGGCCGTGGTCGGCATACCAGTCCATGACGTCCGCCGGCGGCACGCCGAACGCGGTGGCCGCCCGGCACGAGTCGACCACATGCGTGTCGAGGCGGTTCTTGCCGCTCTGGCCGATCTGGCACAGCAGACCGGCCCAGCCGGCCTTGTTCACACCGTCGGGATAGAGGCTGTCCGGCAGGGAGTTCCAGGCGATGGACGGGACGATCGCGTCGACGCGCGGATCGGACGCCGCCGCGATGAACTGGATTCCGCCGCCGTAGCTGCCCCCGACCATGCCGACCCGGGGATCACCGGTCGCGTCGAGCTGCGTCTCCGGCTGCCGGGCGAGCCAGGCCACCAGCGCCGCGACGTCGCGGCCCTCGAACGGCGCGTAGTCGGTGTGCGCGGCTCCGCCGGAGCCGCCGAAGCCGCGCGGATCCCACGTCACGACGTTGTAGCCGGCGGCCACCAGCGGCGCGATGCTGCCTGTCGCCGCAGCCGGGTCGGTCTCACCGGGCTGACCCCAGCCGGGGCCGTCCAGCACGGTGGGAGCACGGCCGCCGGCCCGCAGGCCGGCGGCCGGGAAGAAGTGCGTCACGATCTGGGTGCCGTCGAACGACGCCACCTTCGTCGTTCTGGCGGCCACCGCCGCGCCTGTGCCCACGGCGGCCGGCGCGGCGCCGACGGCGGCCCGCGGCGCCTCCGGCTTCGAATCACCGGACCCGCCACAGGAGGCAAGAATCAGCGAGGTGAGGACCACGGCAGCCGCCAACCGCGCCGGACGCCGAACAGGATGCCGATTGGGGCGTGCCATCATCCGCACCTCTGACGGCCAGAGCCAGGCGAAACGCGCAGAGTTCACCAGGTTCAATAAACAAGACGAATCGGTGAGGTTAGCAGCGCCTCGCCGCTCGTGCTACCGGCAGATCGTCCGCGCGGTCCAAGCGGCTACGCGGCCTCGCGGGCGCGGCGGGTGRCCTGGGCCGAGCGGGCCAGGTAGGCCGGCTCCGAGAGGGCGCCGCCGGCCTATTCGGCCGCGACGCGGTTCAGCTGGCCTTCGGACAGCTGGGCCTGGGGAGGGGACGCCGCCGAGGCCTCCCACGCGAACCCGTCCGGGTCGTTGAAAGGCGCGGTGTCGCCGCCGATCACGAGCCGGTGCGAGCCGGTCCCGTCGGGAGAGACGCCGGCGTCCTTGGCGAGTGCGCGGCGCCGGTAGAGCGCCAGCTTGACGGGGCTGGAAGGAGTGTCGAACTCGACGTACATGCGGGCGAAGCTCTTCCCGACGGCGAGGCCGTGGTCTATGTAGAACCGCTTGCTCGCCACCACGTCCGCGACTCCCAGCAGGAGCACGATCTGGCCGATCTCCCGGCTGGCCGGGCCGCTGTCCTTCTTCGCCGACGTCGCGATCTTCAAGATCGTCCCGTCCGGGGCCTGGACGACGCCGCCGTAGCCCCAGAACGACTTCGTCACGGGCTTCAGCGGCGAGGCGCCGGCGTCGAGGGCGGTGCCGACGAGGCTGTCGACGTCGGCCGGCTGAGGCACGGTGAGCGACAGCGTGAACCCGCGGAAGCCGGTCGTCGGCTCGTCCGAGGCCCGGAGACGGATCTGGTCGCCCAGGTCGAAGGCGTCGTTGTAGAAGCGGCTGGCGGCGGTGGGGTCGGCCACCTCAAGGGTGACGGATTCGATGGAAGCCATGCCGATCACGCTAGGTGCGGCCCCCTACCGAACGCTTCTCCATTCCTGACCGATCCAGTCCCCTTTCCAGATGGCGACGACTACGGTGACGACGCAGCTTGGGGCGGTCGCGGCCGGTCTCCGAGTGCGAGTGGAGGTGCGGTCGACCGTGAGTGCTGTCAAGGCGCCGCCTGCGCCGTTGTCGGCGGGTTCGGTTTCGTTACGTCTTTATCCGCACGCGGTGGAGCCGCCGATGAGCGCCCGGCGGACGGTCGCCGAGCTGCGGGCGCAGGCCGCGCTGGCCAGCGACGCCGGCTTCGACGGCGTCATGACCAGCGAGCACCACGGCGGGTTCGCCGGCTACATCCCCAACCCGTTGCAGATGGCCGGCTGGGCGCTGGAAGCCATGGCCTCGGGTTGGGCGGCCGCCTGCCCGTTGCTGCTCCCGCTGCGCCCGACCGCACTGGTCATCGAGGAGACGGCGTGGCTGGCGGCCCGGTTCCCGGGCCGCGTGGGCCTGGGCGTCGCCGCCGGGTCGCTGCGGGACGACTTCGACATTCTCGGAACCAGCAAGGACGGGTTGACGCAGCGGTTCGCCGCCGGGCTCGCCGACGTGGCGGGTGCCCTGTCCGGTCGCGATCCTGGGCCGCTGGCGGGCGACCCGGCCGTCGCGGCCTGCGCCGACGCCCCGATCCCGCTCGTCAGCGCGGCCATGAGCCCGGCGGCCGTGCGCAGGGCCGCCGCCGTCGGTGCCGGCCTGCTCTTCGACTCGATGTCCGCCCTTGAACGCTGCCGCCAGCTCGCCGACGCCTACCTCGAGGCGGGCGGCGAGCAAGCCCGCGTCATCGTCCGGCGGATCTGGCTCGGCCCGCCGCCGACCAGCCGCCAGGCCAAGCAGGTGCAGGTCTACCGCGGTTACGCGGCGTCGGCGGCGGTCTCCCACTGGGCGGACGACGCTCTCGTCGCCGACGACGACCCGATCGCCCTGGCCGAGCGGCTCGCGGCCGACGTGATCACCGCCGGCTGCGACGCCGTCAACGTCCGCCTGCACGTTCCCGGCATCACCCCGGCCGAGGCGCGCCACCAGCTCGCCCAGCTCGGTGGCCTCGCCCCCGAGGTACGCGACCGCCTGGCCGGGCACGGGCGGACGACCCGAACCCGGTAACCCAGGCCGATCGCCGATCGCGGCGTCGCGGGCCGTCCGCGCCGGGTGGGCCGGATCAGGCGGGACCGGCGGAGACAGGACCGGCGGAGACGGGCGGCAGGGGCGAGGCGCCATCTACGCCCGCGATCACGACCTGCTCTGACCGGCCGCGGGCGCCGGACGGGATCAGGAGGCCTTGACCTTGCCGGCCGCGGACACCGCGCCCTGGGTGGTCATTCCGTTGGTGCCGTAGGTCAGGTGGGCCGCGCCGTTGGCGCCGTTGGCGCAGACCGGGTCACCCAACGCGCAGAACTCCTGGGACTTGGGGCCGTAGAGCTTGCTGGCGGTCGGGATGTGCTGCCCGGACAGCGCCAGCGGGTTGCCGAACACGACGACCGCCGAGACCCGCGGGGCCAGGTTCGTCGGGATGGTCTTGCCACTGCCGAGAAACGTCGGAATTCCGATCGCGATGTCAGTGACGCTGGCACCCTGCGAATATCCGCCGAGCACGAACTTGGTGTTCGGGCATTCGGCGGCCACCGAGGTGACATGGTTGGTCATGTCGGTGGCGCCGGGGCCGGCCGAGGTCTGGGCGATGTCGGCCGCGTAGTTCACGGCATACGAGTTCACCGTCTTGCCCGTCAGGTTGGCCTTCAGGGAGCTGACGAACGGGCCACCGGTGATCCCGAGGCCCGGCAGCTCACCGCTGCCGCGGGCGAAGACGACCTCCACGTCGGCGCACTTCGTGGGTGTGGACGGCCCTGTGTCGGGTCCCGGGCAACCGGAGACGCCTCCGGCCGAAGCCGCGGCCAACGCCACAAATGCAAACAGAGTTCCGTTCTTGAGCACCATCGTCGCGAGCACCTTCCTCGTCGCTGGCTGCCCGGTGGGGGGCCGGGCGCCGTCCCGGTTTGGGGGGAACCGGGAGCGGCGAGAACGTAACGAGCGCCCACAAAAGGAAAAAATGGCACCTAAGTGCCCACATAGGCCTTTAGGCCTCTGTTGCAGAGTGAAACTGCAGGCTCGGGCGATGCGGCAAACGGGTTGCCGGGACTGTGGTCCTGGCTATAAAGGACCATCGGCTGGCACTTCTAGGCTAGTGAGCCAGCTGACCAGCCAAAATCCGTGAGCGGAACTGGTCCGCCCCGCGCCCGGGGCCAGCCTTGGTCGCGTCGACGGCATCCGGGCGCCCGTGCGGCTCGGCCCCCGCCATTGACCAACGTTCAAATCCCGCGCGCGCATCCGCTCGGGAGCGCACGGACAGGCCACCGCGGGAGTGCGGACGAGTGAGGACGCGGGGTCCGCTCACATGATCGCCTGACAGATACTGACCAGACCCATGGTATTATCCGCCGCCCATCGGGCGCGACGAGGAAGCGTGTCGAGGACGTCGTCGATGTCGCGCGGCGCGGAATCGGCGAGCGCCTCGTCCACCCGGTCCCGGACCTGAATGCGCTCGTGCGGGGGGAAGGAAAAGGCGGCCAGGATTCCTGGCAACAACGCCGGGAGCTCGCCAGGTTTCAGGACGAAGTTGCCGAGGAATCCGGGCAGGGATCGGGCACGCGCTGGTCCGATCGCGTGGAAAAACGCTTCAGGCGCGGAGCACCGCCGAGTGACGTGGACATCGGTAAGCAATTCCGATGCGCACTCGTTGGAGAATTCCCAAAAGTCTTTCCAGCCACCGTGAGCTACGGCGGAGAACATCTGGGCGAACGACTCATCCGGCTGACCGTCATCAAGCCAGCGCCGCCAACGAGCCCGCAGGTCCTCCCGGGACGCGTATCCGTCGAAAAGATTCGTCCAGACCGGAGCCCACCGGTCCAGCGCACGCGCGTCCAGGGCCGAGACCATCCACAGCATGCTCACGCTCACGTCGGCACGGTATGTCCCACAAGGACACCCGGTGGCTGGTGGTGAGCAATGGTCGGCGGTGAGCGGTGGGCGATCAGTAGTGGATGGGACCGGGCGGCGCTTCGGGCGGCTGCCGGAACATCGAGGCAGGGGCTCGGATTGGACCCTTTGTGACCGCATCCACGAGTCCCGCCGCACCGACGTCCGTCGCACCGGAGGACAGCACGCGCCTGTTGGACGGCACCGACGCGGCGCCGCTGTTCACGCCCTTCTCACTKCCGGGTCTCGAGCTGCGCAACCGCTTCGTGATGGCGCCCATGACCCGCCAGTTCTCCCCGGGTGGCGTGCCGGGCGAGGACGTGGCCGCCTACTACGCGCGCCGCGCCGCGCACGTCGGCCTGGTGGTGACCGAGGGCACCTACGTGGATCACCCGTCGGCCGGGGCCAGCGACCGGGTGCCGCGTTTCTACGGTGACGACGCGCTGGCCGGCTGGCGCCGTGTGGTCGACGCGGTGCACGGCGCCGGCGGGCGGATCGTGCCGCAGCTCTGGCATCTCGGCGTGACCCGCACGCCCGGGTCGCCGCCGCATCCGTCCGCGCCGGTGCTGAGCCCGTCCGGCCTGCGGGCCGATGGCACGGCCGTCGGCGACGAGGCGACGACCGCGGAGATCGACGCACTCGTCGCCTCGTTCGCCCGCGCCGCGGCGGACGCGCGGCGGATCGGATTCGACGGCGTCGAGCTGCACGGCGCGCACGGGTACCTGCTGGACCAGTTCTTCTGGCCACAGACCAACCGCCGGGTGGATGCCTACGGCGGAAGCCTGGCCAACCGGGCCCGGGTCGGGGCGGAGGTCGTCGCCGCGGTCCGGGGCGAGGTGGGTCCCGAGTTCCCCGTGATCTACCGGTTCTCGCAGTGGAAGGGCGGCTACTACGACGCCCGCGTCGCCGACACCGCCCACGAGCTCGAGACGCTGCTCGCCCCGCTCGTCGACGCCGGCGCCACCGCGTTGCACGTCTCGACGCGCCGTTACTGGCTGCCGGCGTTCGACGGCTCGACGCGCACCCTGGCCGGCTGGGCCAAGCACCTGACCGGTCTTCCCACGATCGCGATCGGCTCCGTGGGAGTGCCGACGGCCTTCCATGACGACAAGGGCACCGTCGCGTCGCTGAGCCTCGCCCCTTTGCTGGACCTGTTCGCCCGCGACGAGTTCGACCTCGTCGCGCTCGGCCGTGCCCTGCTGTCCGAACCCGCCTGGACCAGCAAACTGCGCGACCGGCGCCTCGCCGAGATCCGGCCCTACAACCCGGCCGACGGCTCCCGGCTCACCTGACCTGACGACATGGCCGGTCCCGCCGGGGCGTCCCGGCGGGACCGGCTGGGCCCGCGGATCGCGCGGAACCACTGAAACCGAATTCGGCGGCAGCTCGCCGACGGCTGGGCCCCGCGAGCACGAGTCCCTCACACTCCAGTGCGTAGGTGAGCAGGTGCGCTGGCGCTCGACCTGAGCTGCCACGTCCAACCGACCCTGAGAGGCTTTCGCCATGGCTGACTCCGAGATCTACGAGCGCTTCCTGGCCCTGCACACCCGCGCCGGCGGGCTCGTCATGCCCAACGCCTGGGACGGGCTGTCCGCCCTCCTGCTGGCCGACGCCGGGTTCGAGGCGATCGGAACGTCATCGGCCGCGCTCGCGGCCGCCCTGGGCCGCCTCGACGGCCGGCACGCGGTCAGCCGCCAGGAGCACCTGGACCATGCGGCCCTGCTCGCCCGGCTCACCGGGCTGCCGGTCAACGGCGACTTCGAGGACGGCTACGGCCAGACGCCGCGCGACGTCGCCGCGACCGTCGAAGCCTCGATCGACGCCGGCATCGCCGGGATCGGCATCGAGGACACCTCCGGCGACCCGGAGCAGCCCATCCGCCCCTTCGACGAGGCCGTCGACCGGGTCCGCCACGCCGTCGCCGCGTCCAAGGGCCGGATCGTCGTCACCGGCCGAACCGACAACTACCTTCAGGGCCGGCCCGACCTCGACGACACCATCCGCCGCCTGACCGCCTTCGCGGAGGCCGGCGCCGACGTCCTCTACGCGCCTTTCCCGCCAGACCTCGCCGCCGTGACCGCCATCGTCAGGGCCGTCGCGCCCAAGCCGGTCAACGTCGTCGTCTCTCCCACGGACAAGACCCTGACCGTCGCCGAGCTCCAGCAGGCCGGCGTCCGACGGATCAGCCTGGGCGTGGCCCTCTACGCCCATGCCATGACCGCGCTCCAGCAGGCGGCCACCGCCCTGGCCGCCGGTGACCTCGCCACCGCCACCACTGGCATCAGCTTCGGTCAGCTGAAGCGCCTGCTCAGCCCGGCCGAATCCTGATCAAGRCCCGAGACCGGCTGGGTCATCGGTATCCTCCGGCTGAGGGCCGAGAATGGGGGTAGCGGCCGGGTGGACTACCTGTCGGAGCCAGAAATCCGGGAGTTCGCGCAAAGCTTCCTGACGCCGGAATCGGCCCGCCAGGTACTGGTGGCGGCGGGGTGGTCGCCGGAACGCGTTCCCGCGTGGAACGCGTTGAGTTCGGACCAGTTCTGGCACGAGGTCTCGGCGCTGCTCGGCCGTGGTCTGGTGAAGGACGGGCGGCGCCTGCTGTTCGCCGCGGCGGCGCGCTGGTTCCCGGCCAATCCGGTGTTCGCGGCTGGCAGAGGTCTGGCGGGCGGGCGGGTTCGGCTGGTCCCGTCGCGGGACCTGCTGCCGGTGTTGCCCGCGCGCTTCGTCGCCCGGGAGGCCGACGCCGCGGCCATGCGCGCAATCCTGTGCGACCGGCGGGCGGGGCAGGTCGTGGGTGTCGTCGGGATGGGGGGCGCGGGGAAGTCGACGCTGGCAATGGCGTTGGCGCACGACTCGGCCGTGGCGGAGGCGTTCCCGGACGGGGTGGTGTGGGTCGATGTGGGCCAACGTCCGGACGTGGATGGCAGGCTCACGGGCGTTCTGGCCGCCTTCGGCGATCCCGGGCCGGTCGTGGAAACGGCGGACGGGACAGGGCGGTTACGGGGGCTTCTGGTCGGCGCCCGCGCGCTGATCGTCCTGGATGACGTGTGGGACRTCGCGATCCTGAAAGCGTTCCGGGTGCCGGCCGGTGTACGGCTGCTGGTGACCGCGCGTTCGTGGGACGCCATGTTCGGGGACGCCACGGTCTACACACTGCAGACGGCGGACGAGGAGATATCCCGGCGGGTGCTCGCCTCCTACGCCGGCTGTGAGGTGGCCGATCTGCCAGAGGCCGCGGAGGAGATCATCCAGCGATGCGCCGGCCTGGTTTTCGCGTTGGCGCTGGTCGGCGCGATGGTCTATACCGGGCGGCGTTGGGAGACCGTCGCCAAGCGGCTTCGCCGGGCGGACCTGGCAGCCATCAACAGCCATTTCCCCGACTACCCGTACCCGACGTTGCGCGCGGCGCTGGACGCCTCGGTGAACGCCCTTCCCGACATCCAGGCCGAGCGGTTCCGTGAACTGGCGGTGTTCGAGGGGCGCGGCGCCGTCCCGCCTGAGATCGTGGTCGGCCTCTGGAGGGCGACGGGCGACCTCGACGAACTCRACGCCGAGGACCTGCTCGACATGCTCGCCCGGCAGTCGCTCGTCCGGATCGACGCGGTGTCCGGCGCGGTAACCCTGCACGGCCTGGTCTTCCAGTACGCACGCGCCGCGCTCGCCGGCGCGCGGCGGGAGAACCTGCACCGTCAGGTGGCGAGCTGGCTGCTCGAGCGCTGGGGCGGACTGGCCGACAGCCTGCCGGGGCTGCGTCAGACGATGACCTTCGATGATGTGGATCGCTACGGTCTGGCGGCGCTGGTCCCGCATCTGCTCGCCGCCGACGACTACGCCACCGTCGATCTGCTCCTTGCCGCCGAACCGCCAGCTTCCGCCGGCAGGGCGCAGAGCGTCTGGTACGCGTCGCACGAAGCCGTCGGGCGCACAGGCGACTACCTCGCCGCCGTCCGCGAGGCCTGGCGGGACGCGCGCGGCCGCCATCCACCCGACGACCCGCGCGGGATGGCCCGCCAGATCAGCTACGCGCTCGTCATCGGATCGATCACCAACCTGGCGGCGAACATCCCACCAGCCCTGCTCGTCCGCCTCGTCGAGACCGGGCACTGGCCCATGGACCGCGCGCTCGCCTTCGCCCTGGCCACTCCCAACCTGGGCGACCGCGCGCAGGCGCTGACCGAGTTGGCGCGGTCCCTGCCCGCGGAGGAACGCGGGCCCGTTCTCGCCTGGGCATCGGCTGCCGCCGCCGCGATAAGTCGTCCCGGCGCCCAGGCGCGGGCGCTGGTCGAGCTGGCGCCGCACCTGCCGGCTGATGAGCGCGAGCCCGTCCTGGCACAGGCGTTGGCCGCCGCGAGCGCGACGGACAGTCCGGACGACCGCGCGCGGAACCTGACGGCGCTCGCGCCGCACCTGCCCGCCGGCGAACGCGAGGCCGTTCTGGCGGACGCGCTGGCCGCCGCCACGGCCATCACCAGTCCGGACTACCGCACCCGGGTCCTCACCGAGCTGGCACCGCTCCTGACCGCCGAACAACTGGCCGAAGCACTGGAATCCACCACCAGCGTCACCAATCCGTATGACCGCGCGAAGGCCCTGGCCGCGCTCGCGCCGTGCCTCCCCGGCACGCTCCTGCCCCAGGTACTGACCGCCGGGATGATGATCGACCGCCCAGGCGCGCGGGCCCGCGCCCTGACTGGCGTCGCGCCGCACCTGCCCGCTGGTGAACGCGGTCCCGTCCTGGCGGACGCGCTGGCCGCGGCGACGACGATCGACCGTCCCGGTGCCCGGGCGCACGCGCTGACCGCGTTGGCGCCGCACCTGCCAGCGGACGAACGCGGTCCCGTCCTGGCACAGGCGTTGGCCGCAGCCGTCACGATTGGCCGCCCGGGCGCCAGAGCACGCGCGCTGACCGGCCTGGTGCCCCGTCTTCCCACCGAGGAACACGGGCCCGTGGTGGCGCAGGCATTGGCCGCCGCCAGCGCCATCGAGGATCCCGATGACCGTGCGCGGAACCTGACGGCGCTCGCGCGGCACCTGCCCGCCGGCGAACGCGGCGCCGTTCCGGCGGACGCGCTGACCGCCGCCACGGCCATCACCAATCCGGACTACCGCGCCCGGGTCCTCACCGCGCTGGTGCGCCTCCTGACTCCGGACCTGCTCGTGCGGGCGCTGGCCGCGGCGACAGCGATCGACCATCCGGACGGCCACGCGCGGGACCTGTCCGCGCTCGCCTCCCACCTGCCCACCGAGCTGCTGGCCCAGGCGCTGACGGGCGCCATCGCGATGCACTCGCCCGACGAGCGGGCGCACGTTCTGGCGGAGTTGGCTCCGAACCTGCCCGCCGAGCTGCTGGCGCGGGCCCTGACCGCCGCCGCGTCCATCAGCCGCCCGGGCGCCCGCGCGCGAGCTCTGGCCTCGTTGGCGCCGTACCTGCCGGCCGGCGAGCGCGTCCTGGCGGATGCGTTGACCGCGGCGCTGGGTATGCCCCGGCCGGACGAGCGTGCGCAGGTTCTGGAGGAGCTGGCGGCGCACCTGCCCCGCGACCTGCTGGTCCGCGCGTTCACCGCCGCCGCGTCGATGGACACGCCGAACGACCGTGCGCGAGCGCTGGCCGCGCTCGCGCCAGCTCTACCCGATGACCTGCTCGCGCGGGCGCTGGACATCGCCGCCGCCGACCGTGGCCACACCGACCGTGGCCACACCGGCCGTGGACAGGCCGGCCTTGACCGGGCCGTGGCTGTCGCCATGGTCTCCTTCCCCGACCCGTATGACCGCGCGCGGTTCCTCACCGCGCTCGCGGCACGCCTACCCTTCGACGGCCGTGAGCCCGTCCTGCGCCGAGCACTGGCGGCGGCCACAGCCGTCGACAGACCCCACGAACGAGCACGGGCCCTCGCCTGGCTGGCGCCACGGCTGACCGCCGCCCTTCTGGCTCAGGCCTGGGCCGTCGGGAGCGCCGAACGATACCGCCGGACGGAGACGTTGGTCGCCCTCGCGCCACATCTGCCCCCAGACCTCGCCGAGCAGGCGATGACGGTCGTCGCCTCGGTCAGGAGTCCCACCGATCGGACGCGGGTCCTGACCGCGCTGGTACCCGCCCTGCCCGCCGGCACGCGGGGCATCGGCGTGGGCCAGGCACTGGAGCTCGCCTCCAGGACGAGCCGCGCCGCTGTTCTCTCCGTCGCCCGGATGGCGCTCGCGGCCGATCCGCCGGCCGCGAAAGAGGCCGGCCCGCTGGTTTCCGCGGCGCTGCTGCGCGTCCGACGCTGGTGGCCCTGACGCGGACCTTCTCGTCGCCTCGTTGGGCCTCCGCCAGGCCGTAGCCGGCAGGTGCCGCCGGGAGCGACGCTGTCGAAGCGAGCCGCGGACCAAGGCGGCCGCCAGTTAGCCGCTAATCCCGGTGCCGACAGCCGGGTTCCAGCGGGTGATGATGTCGAGGGCTGGCGCGGTGGCGGTGCCGCGGGGCTCGGCTGCCAGGCCGGCGGACTCGGCCACCTCGACCACGTCGTCGACGGTCTTCACCGGGCGGCCGGCGGCTTCGGCGAGCAGGAGAGCTCGGGTCAACAGGCCCTTCGCCTGTTTCGCCTGGTAGCTGAGCGAGCGGCGGACCCAGCGCCCGTCGACGAGTTTCTCGGTCAGCGCGCGCACGGGCAGGGCGTTCGTCCGGATCGGCCCGGAAAGCCTGGGCACGGTCGCGTAGTCCGACGAGCGCAGGTCCACGACGAGGTGCTCGCCGACGGCGGCCGGGGCTGGCGGCGGGGCGGCCCTGGTGGCGCTTCCGTTCCCGGCCGTCACCTCGTCGGCCCCGGCGCGCCCGTCGGCGGCGGCCGGGGCGGACACAAGCAGGTCCGGCAGGACCAGGGCGAGCCTCGCGCGCCAGAACGTCGCGAGCACCGTCGGCGCGGCACGGCCATCCAGGCCGGGAATGGCCGCCGCCATGCCGACGCGGTGGTCGGGCACCGGCTCGGCCGCGCCGATCAGGCCGAACGCGCCGTTGGAGACGAACAGCGCGCGGTCGGCCGCGGCCCGCGCGGCGGGCGGAAGCGTCGCCGGGGCCAGCGCCTCGTAGAGCACGCCCACGAACCGATCAAGCGCCGGCCTTGTCGGCGCGTCCACGATCGCGGCGTTGGCGGCCAGGTCCGCCTCGGCCCGCGAGGCCGGCAGCCGAAGCGCGACGATCGCCGCCGCCGGGTCGTCGCGGCAGAAGGCCGCGACGGCCTGTGTCACCTCGGCGCGGGCGGCCGCGAGCGGGCCGTCGCCGAACCCGGCGACCCGCAGCGACGGCCCGTCGCCGCCTTCGGTCTTCGCCTCGCTCGGCGGCAGCAGGATCCGCACCTACCCGACCTCATTTCCCGCGATTCCCGTGATCTGGGCGTCCCGATGCCACCCGACGATCGGGCCTACGGCGCCAGCGCGGCAGGGAGAAGCGTAACGACGACCAAGTCCGACTCCACCCGACACGTCTGCCCGGCGGGGTGCGCGGCGCGGCGGGCATCCGTGCCGCCACGGAAGGCCACATGGCCCACGCGACCCCACCGATCTCCATCAGCACCTCCAACCGTTGCTCCGGGTCGCTTATATGCCGGGTTATGCTCGCCCGGTGCTCACCACCCAGGGCCAGCCCAACCCGGGCGTCATCCTGCTGGAAAAAGCCGTTCTTTGAACAGGCCCCGCTCCGCACTGCCCGTCAGGCCCGCGGCGGCTGAGGCCAACGGACGCGAACGCGCTGGTCGCGGGCGCACGCGTCATGATTCTCGGCGGTTCACCACGACGGTTGATTGATCGCGGATAGACAGTTCGTCCGCGGACAGCCTCCGCGCAATACGCGCGCTCTGACGTCTGTGGAAGCCATCACGCAGGGGGGTCATGGAAGCGGGGGTAACGATGTCAGCCGGGCTGACTGTCCGCAGTGGGCGCGAGGTCGTGGCCGTTGTTCCAGAGGGCCAGTCGTGCGTCATCGGGCGGACAGCTGGCGATCCCCTGCTGGCGGACGATCGGGTCTCCCGGCGTCATCTGCTCATCGAGCCCACCCCCGAGGGCTGGACCGCGGTCGACGTCAGCACCTTCGGCACCTGGCAGAACGGCTGGCGGATCGGACGAGTCCTGATCCACGGGGAGTCGCACCTGCGGCTCGGCGCGCCGGACGGCCCGATGGTCACCCTGGTGCCGCACCCGATCACCAGTCCGGCCTCCCCGCGCTCGTCGGCGCTGGCCGTGTCTGTCACCTCGGTCGACGAGCCCGCCGGCCAGCAGCCGCGCCCCGATCCGTCGGAGCAGCCACAGGCCGGCCCCTGGGGGCAGCCGGCCGAGGCGTGGAACTCCACCGAGGCCTGGAACTCCGCTGAGGCGTGGAACCAGCCCGTCGTGTCGACGCCCGTTGGAACCTGGGAACCACCGGTCACGTCCATCCCGATCGGGCGCTGGGACCCGCGGATGTCCTCGCCCCCCACCGGTTCCGGGGAACCGGTGGCATCGTCGATCCCCGCCAGCCCCTGGGACACCCAGGCGGCCCCACCCGCCATGGGATTCCCGGTCACGCAGGTCCCGCCGGACCCGGTACCGTCCGTCCCCATCGACCCATGGGACCCGCGGGAGGTCCCGGTCCCCCCTGGCCCCTGGGAGCCCCCACTCGCCGCGCCCCCCACCGAGCGGCGGGATCAGCACCAGTCCCGGCCGGCGCCTTCGGACCCCCAGGACCCGCTCAGGACTCCCGTCACGGACTGGCCTGAACAGACGGTCAGGATGACGCCCAGGGCGCTGCGCATCGCCGACCCGACCGGGACACGGCCCGTCACGGACCCGATCGGAGCACGGCCCGTCGCCGACCCGGCCGGAGCGCGGCCCGTCACGGACCCGACCGGGGCACGGCCCGTCGCCGACCGGGCCCCGACGCCGGCTACCTCCCGACGCGGGGACGACCGGGACGCGGCGCCGTCGGAGCGGCGCGGGGACGACCCGGCCATGGCCGATCCCGCGCATCGCGCGGGCAAGCCAGCCAGAGCCTCGTCCGCCCCGCCTGGCGGCGTCGTCCGATCCGAGGTCAAGCGCCATCACGAACGCCCGACCCTGTTGCCCAAGAAGGCGCGCTCTGGATCCGGGCCTCGGATGCCCCCGGCCGAGGGCGACGTGCCGGATACCGACGCGGGGCTTGGCCGCATCCACACGCTGCGGCCGGGCCGGACGGTGATCGGACGGGCGCTGACGAGCGACGTCGTCGTCGGTGACCTGCTGACGTCGCGGGAGCACGCGGCGCTGTTCGTCGACGCCGACGGGGTCGAGATCATCGACCTGGACTCGGCGAACGGCACATTCGTCAACGGCCGCCGAACCGAGCGGGCACGGCTGCGGACCGGGGACTTCTTCTCTATCGGGCACCACGTCTTCCACACCGGTGCCGCGGCCGCGGAGAAGAACGCGGCGCCCACACGGCTGGTCGAGTACCTCGATCACGGTGACGTGACCTTCCAGGTCGACGGGCTGTGTGTCGACGTCGGCGAGACCCGGCTGTTGCACGACGTCACCTTCCGCCTGCCCGGGCGTGCCGTGCTGGGCGTGATCGGTCCGAGTGGTGCCGGCAAGTCGACGCTGCTGGGCGCCCTGACCGGCTTCCGCCCGGCCGACGTCGGAACCGTCCGCTACTCCGGCCGCGACCTCTACGCCGAGTACGACGAGCTGCGTCGCCGCATCGGCTATGTCCCGCAGGACGACATCCTGCACACCGCCCTCACCGTCCGGCAGGCCCTCGAGTACGGTGCCCAGCTGCGCTTCCCGGCCGAGACCACCAAGGAGGAACGGGCCAGGCGTGTTGACGAGGTCCTCCTCGAGCTCGGCCTCACCAACCGGACGGGCGAGGCGCGCGCGGACCGACCCAGTCGGGATCCCGACGTCGCCGCCCGTCGCCGCCGCCATCCAGCCGGCGCTGGCGGCCACGACGACGAGGGCCCTGACGACCTCGACGACCTCGACGCCGCCGCCGGCCCGGCGGACGGCCTGGACAACCTCGACGACGAGGTACCCCAAGGCGTCGACCTACCTGGGCTGAAGGTCTCGAAGCTCTCCGGTGGCCAGCGCAAACGGACCAGCGTCGCGCTGGAGCTGCTCACCCAGCCGACCTTGCTGTACCTCGACGAGCCCACGTCGGGCCTTGACCCCGGCCTCGACAAGGAGGTCATGGAGTCGCTGCGCCGTCTCGCCGACGGTGGCCGGACGGTGGTCGTCGTCACCCACAGCGTCGCGAACCTCGACCTTTGCGACTACCTCCTGGTACTCGCCAAGGGCGGTCACGTCGCCTACTTCGGTCCCCCCGCGCACGCGCTCGAGTTCTTCGGCCGCGACAGCTGGTCGGACGCCTTCCAGCTACTCAAGAACCCGAAGAGCGCGGTCAGGCTTGCCCACCGGTACCGGAACTCGAAGTACTTCATCCGGGGCTCGGCGAGCGTGCCCAAGCCGCGCCCCGCGCCGTTGGAGAACATCCGCCAGCAGTCGGTGCTCTCCCAGGCGCTGACGCTGAGCCGTCGATATCTGCGGGTCATCGCCTCGGACCCGGCCTATTTACGGCTGCTGGTCGCATATCCGATCGTGCTCGGCCTGATACCTCGGACGCTGCCGTCGAGCTATGGCCTGGCCATGTCGACCAGTCCGGAGGAGTCGAATACCGCCGCGTCTCAGATCCTGCTGGTCCTCATCCTCATGGCCTGTTTCATGGGCATGTCCAACTCGATCCGGGAACTCGTCAAGGAACGCGCGATCTACCGCCGAGAACGCGGCATCGGCCTGTCGACGGCTGCCTATCTCGGATCCAAGGTGGCGGTGCTCGGGCTGATCACCACGGTGCAGAGCGTCGTGCTCACCCTGGTCGCGCTGGCGGGCATGAAGACCTCCGGGCACGGTGTCCTCACTGGCATGCCGCTGCCGGAAATCATGATCGCGACGGCGGCCACCGCGATCGCCTCCGCGATGATGGGCTTGGTCGTGTCCGCGCTGGTCGACAACGCGGACAAGACCCTGCCGCCGCTGGTCGTGGTCTCGATGGCGCAACTGGTGTTCATGGGCGCGATGATGCCGCTGTCGGGAAAGGCCGGCCTGGAACAGATCTCCTGGCTCTTCCCCGCCCGCTGGGGATACGGCGCCTCCGCCTCGGTGATCGATCTCATCGCGATCCAGCGGATCGGCGACGAGCGGTTCGCCCCCGGGATCCCGGTCGACCCGCTGTGGAAACACACGGCGGTGACCTGTCTCGCCGACCTGGCCGCCGTCGCCGTCATCGGCCTCATCTGCGCGGTCGTCGCGGCCCGGCTGCTGCGCCGCCTCGACCCCCAGAACGCCCAGCGCGGCTCCGCCCGCGCCAGCGAACGCTGACCCGGCTCCACCATGCCGTGGGGCGGCTGCCCGAGGGTTGGCCCCGGGCAGCCGTGCCTCACTTCTTCTTGCTCTTGGGACGGGACGTCGCCTGCGCCAGCGTGCTGGCGGCGGCCGACTTCTCCGCCTTGGTCGCGCTCTTGCTGGCAAGGATCTTGCCGGCGGCGGAGGCAGCCTTCACCCCGGTCTGTCCGGTGCTCGCGGGCGCCTGCGACAGCGCGCTCGCCGCGGCGGTCTTCCCCGTCTTCTTGGTCTTCTTGGGTGCGTCCTTACTGGTCAGCGTCTTGCTGGCGGCCGTGGCGGCCTTGGCGCCAGTCTGACGAGAATTCTTTGGAATGATCAACACCTCTCTCCAGGTCGGATTTGCATCGCGACCCGGAAGCTGATGCCCGACGCCGTCTCACCTGGCGCATTGACATCAGCTCGGTACCGCGATGAACGCCCGTCCCCTACAGGCCGGGTGTTCGCCGTTCTAGCCGCCGAGCCCGGCGACCGCGACGAACCAGGTGGTACCCCGACTTGGGCGACGAAACCAAAACATCCGCGCCAACCAGACCAGACCGTCCCCCGCGACCGACAGTCAGCCTGTTGTGGCACTGACCCGAACCCGCGGAAGTGCTCTTCGGTGTGGGTCATGGTCTCGAACAGGCTCTGTGGGTGAGCGATGAGTCCACGCGACGGGTCCGCCCTGGCATGACCCGGCRCCCGTGGGGGTGATGAGACGCTTGGCGATATCGGGCAGGCTCATCCAGTGCCAAGGTGGCTGGGCCGCGAGGGAAGGAGCACATCTCCTGCCAGCCAGCTCGACCCGCATCACCGGCAGGTACTCGCCGCGTCGCTGCCCGCGCTCTCTGAAATGGCCCGGCCCGCTGCCCAACCACCCACCAGGCCGACAGCGCTTCTTCCCTGTGCAGTAAGGAACCATGCGATGACCACCCCGCGAGCCTTCCCTCTGGAGCCCGCCCCGATCCAGGTGTCCGACGAGGTCCTCGATGACCTGCGCGTCCGTCTCACTCTGACCCGTCCTCCCCTGGACGAGGGGAACGAGGACTGGTCCTACGGCGTCCCGGACAGCTATCTGCGTGAGCTGGTCGCCTACTGGCGGGACGGCTACGACTGGCGCGAGGCCGAGGCCGCCATCAACGCCTACGAGCACTACCAGGTGAGCGTCGCCGGTGTCCCGGTGCACTTCATGCGCAGGCCCGGCCGGGGCCCCCACCCGATCCCGTTGATCCTCACCCACGGCTGGCCGTGGACGTTCTGGCACTGGTCGAAGGTGATCGACCCGCTCGCCGACCCGGCCACGTTCGGCGGTGACCCCGCCGACGCGTTCGACGTCCTCGTGCCGTCCCTGCCCGGCTTCGGTTTCCCCGGCCCGCTCACCGGCTTCCCGGACGTCAACTTCTGGAAGGTCGCCGACCTCTGGCACACCCTGATGACCGAGACCCTGGGCTACGACAGGTACGCCGCCGGGGGCTGCGACATCGGCGGGATCATCTCCAGTCAGCTCGGCCACAAGTACGCCGACGAGCTGTACGGCATCCACATCGGCTCCGGCCTGCCGCTTGACTTCTTCACCGACCCCCGCGCCTGGGACTTCGCCCGGAACCGGCCCCTCACTGACGACCAGCCCGCCGAGATCCGCGCCCGCGTCATCGAGCTGGACCGCCGCTCGGCGTCCCACCTCACCGTGCACATGCTCGACGGCGCCACCCTGGCTCACGGACTGAGCGACTCGCCCGCCGGACTGCTCGCCTGGCTGCTGGAGCGCTGGAACGCCTGGAGCGACAACGGCGGCGACATCGAGTCCGTCTTCACCAGGGACGACCTGCTCACCCACGCCACGATCTACTGGGTGAACAACTCCATCGCCACGTCGATGCGTTACTACGCCAACGCCAACCGCTACCCCTGGGCCCCTGCCCACAACCGCACCCCAGCCGTGCAGGCCCCGGTCGGCCTCACCTTCGTCACCTACGAGAACCCGCCCGGCATCCACACCGCCGCCGAACGCGTCCGGGCGTTCAGGACCGGCCCGCAGGCAGCCTGGTTCAACCACGTCAACGTCAACGCCCACGACCACGGCGGGCACTTCATCCCCTGGGAGAATCCCGACGCCTGGGTGAKCGACCTACGCCGCACCTTCCACGGCCGCAGGCCCTGAACAACGAGTGGATGGTCTTCCTGGTGCTCGAACCGCTGGCATGCCGCGCACGGCCGTGTCCACGCCCGCGCGACGGCAGGCGCGCGGTCAGGCTCGCTGGATATCGGACTCGAGGACGTCGAGAAAATCCGCCAGAGCCACCATGGCCGACGCGAGCCGGATGTCGGAGCGGTTCCCCCGCAGCTCGTGCCGGCGGACCACGGTCGCGGTGGGGGACGCGGTCGCGGTGAACACCTCGCCCACCGGCCTGCCGTCCTGCTCGCCGGGGCCCGCGACACCGGTGACGCCGATCCCGGCCGCCATGACCTGCGCCTCCGCCCTGGGGTCACCTATCCGACGCCTACCTTGGCACGCCCCCCGGCGACACCGCGGACCACGGCCGCCGCACTCGCCTGGGCGGATCCCGCTGCAGGCGTCGACCACGATGACGGCAGGCCTGCCCAGGTGCCTCCTCGGTATGCCTACTTCCGTTCCCCGCGACGGCCCAGTCCGAAGGCCGGTGCTCGGTCGCGCGCGGGGACGCACCTCGTCCACCTGCGCACCCCGCCAGCCCGGACCGACGGCGCCGCTCGAGAGGGCCGTCGCCCTGGCCGCGCGTCCAGTTCACCCGATCAGGGCTTCGACGGTAGGTGCTCGCCCTGCCTCGATGTGGGCCCACATCAGCGATTCGGCGAGGCGGTCGTTCCCGTTGCGAATCGCGTCCGTGATCGCGTGATGCTCGTGTACCTGGGTGTAGAGATCACGCGCCGCCGTGAGGTAGAAGACCCAGGCGAGCCGGCCACTGATCACGCGCATCAGCTCATTGAGAAGGGCGTTTCCCGCCGCCGCGACCAGGGCGACGTGGACCGCGCTGTTTGTCTCGGCGAGCTCCAGGGCTTCGCCTTCGACCAGGTGCTGTTGCGCCTTGACGAGGATCGCCTCCAGGTTCTCGCTGCCGATGCCCGCGCCCGCCCGGCGGGCCGCGCGCCCTACCGCGATCACCTCGACGCCCAGTCGCGCGTCGAACAGGTCGTTGATCCGTTGCTCGGTCCAGGTGGTCACGCATGAGGTGCGGCGCGGAGACGTCTCGACGAATCCCTGCTGCTGCAGTATCGGCATCGCCTCGCGAACCGGGACCCTCGACGCGTCGAGGTCTGCCGCCACTCGCTGCTCGGCCAGCGCCATGCCCTGCGGATACTCACCCACGATGATCTTCCGGCGTATGGCGCGTTGGACCACGACGGAAAGAGGCTCATCCCTGTCTGGTCGTGCTCCCGCGGTTCGCCTGTTCGACGAGCCAGTCATCGCAGAACTCCGTTCCTGCATTCGACGTCACCCTGGTGGTGCGCGGTCCCGTGCCCGGAGCTGGCTTCTCCCGCCGACGCGCGGGACGGTCGCCTTCTCGGGCGGGTCGAGGCGGACCCGACGATGTCGCTGACCTTCTCCACGAACCGCGCCGGTCCGGCGGCATCCATGTCTCGACCTGATGCGGTTCCAGGCCGAAAGCACACCACATCGGCGACACCGTCGACGGTGGAGGCCCGACGCCTTCGCCATTGGCGCCGACGACCAGTGGGTGTCGTCGGCCAGTTCGATCGGCACCGCATGCCATCCCGGCACACCCCAGCCTCCGATCGGTAACGGATCCAACGACTCAGGACGCCCGCGGCCGGCGGCCCGGGGCGGCCCGGCCGGCCCGACGCGCTGGGGGACGCTGGCCCCGACGGCCACCCTCCGATCAGTTGTATACCACCGAGCGCTCGTTGGCTGAAGTAACTCACAATTTACCTGCACGGATCTGGCGTCTGCGTGCCAAGTGTATACAGTCGGGGCCAGTTCAGGATCATCGCCGTCTCGGAGGCCACCATGCCTGTACCGACCCATCGACCCCGGTGGCGTCCCGCGCCGGGTCGCCTCCTCACCAGTGCCATCGCCGCTGGGGCCGGCGCCGCGGTGCTGCTCGCCGGCTGCGCGGGCGGCCAGAGCTCCGGCTCCGACCGCGACGAGACGGCAGTGATCGCGTACYGCAACCAGATCGACACCCTCGACCCGGCGCGCGCCGACTACCAGCAGACCGACAACACCGACCAGCTCCTGTACGACACCCTTATCGGCTACGACAAGGGCAAGATGGTCCCGCAGCTCGCGAGCACGTTTACGTACTCGCCCGATGTCACGAGCATTGATCTCACGCTGCGGTCGGGTGTCACGTTCCACTCGGGCAACCCGCTGACCGCCAAAGACGTCGTCTCCTCACTCGACCGCTACAAGGCCGTCGGTCAGGGAATCATCGGGCAGATCTCGACCTACAAGTCGTCGACCGCCGTCGACGACTCGCACGTGAAGATCGAGCTGACGCAGCCGGACTCACTGTTCATGGGCGCGCTCAGCCGCATCTACATTTTGGATTCGAAGCTGGTCGCGCAGCACGCGGGCAGTGATCAGGCGCAGAGCTGGCTGCTCAACCATGACGCGGGTTCAGGCCCGTTCACGCTGGCGTCGGCCTCGGGTGGGACCTACCAGATGTCCCGGGCCGACAAGTTCTGGGGCTTCGACGCGAAGCGCCCCAAGACGATCATCCTGCGCCRCATCGACGACCAGGCGACGATCCGCGACGAGATCCGGGCCGGAAACGTCGACGGGGGCTGGATCTCCTACGACGACAAGGACGCGTTCGCCGGGAAGAACGTCGTGGTCGGGGCCTCTCCGGACACGTTCCAGATGGCGATCTACTTCAACACGTCGTCCGGGCCGACGGCCAACCCCGCGGTGCGTGAGGCGGTGCGCCTCGCCTTCGACTACAAGGGAGCGCTCTCGACGATCTACAAGGACCAGGGGACGATCGCGAACGGCCCGTTGCCGACGAACCTGACGTGCCGTCCCGACCTGCCGACCTCCGCGCAGGACCTGAACAAGGCCAAGGCCGTGCTGGCCGATGCCGGGCTGTCGGACCTCACGCTCACCATGCGCTTTCAGCCGAACTTCCCCGAGCACGCCGCCGCGGCGACGTTGCTGCAGTCGGACCTGTCGAAGATCGGCGTGAAACTCAAGCTGGAGCCGATCGCGTTCTCCGATTACCTCACGATGCTGGACGACCCGAAGAGCATCCCGTCGATCATGCTGCTCGGCGAGGGCGCGTCCTACCCGGACACCGGCGTCATGGTCGTGAACACCTTCTGGTCGAAGAAGATCGGGACCAACCGTGGCGCCTACTCCAACCCGGCCGCCGACGCCCTGATCGAGAAGGCGATCGTCACCCCGGACGCCGCCGCGCGCTGCGAGATCTACTCGCAGGTGCAGCAGACCGTCGACGGCGACTACGCCACCATGCCGCTCTACACGGTCAGCATGCTGTGGGCGTGGCGATCGGACATCAAGGGGACGGACATCCCATCGCCGGGCGAGGGCATCTCGTACCGCTCGATCACCGTCGGCAGCTGACGGATCGCGGATCGAGGGGGATCTGCCATGAGCCGATTTGTGCACCCGGCGCTGTTCATCGCGCGCCGACTGCTCGGTGGAATCGGCACGCTGCTGACCCTGGCGACGATGGTGTTCGTCCTGCTCAAGGCCATCCCCGGCGACGAGGCCCGCGTCGCCGCCGGGGAGTGGGCCACCCCTGACCAGGTGGCCGCGGTCCGCGCCAGGCTCGGCCTGGACCGCGGCGTCCTGAGTCAGTACCTGCGTTTTCTGGGGCGGCTCCTGCACGGTGACCTGGGCGTTTCCAGTTCGACCCACGGATCGGTCGGATCARCCATCGCCGACCAGCTTCCCAGCACGGCGGAGGTGGCGGTCGTCGCGGTGTTGATCAGCGTGACGGTCGCCATTCCGCTGGCGGCCTTCTCCGCGCTGCGCTCGTCAGGCGCCTGGGACTCGACCCGGCGGGTGACCGTCATGGTGCTGGCCGGCATGCCGACGTTCTGGCTCGCCCTGCTCGCCCAGTCGCTGCTCAGCGCGAAGCTGCACGTCTTCCCGATCTCGGGACAGCTCTCCGTCGGCTACTCGGTCCCGCACGTCACCGGTGCCCCCACCCTCGACGCCCTCCTGTCTGGTGACCTCGCCGCCGCGCGGGACGCCTTCTCACACGTGGTCCTGCCCGCGATGGTGCTGTCGATTCCGCAGGCCGGCCTGATGTATCGCGTCACCAGATCGGAGATCCTGCGGGTCGCCGCGCGCCCCCACATCACCGTCGCGCGGGCGGCCGGTGTCGGGCGGGCTCGCCTCATCCGCAAGCACATCCTKCCCCCGGCGCTGACACCAGTGATCATTCTCATCGGCGTCGACTTCGGCACGCTGTTCAGCACGGCGATCCTGGTCGAATCGGTGTTCGGCCGGCCCGGCCTCGGCTCGATGATGACGAACGCCATCAGGGTCAAGGACACGCTCACCGTCGAGGGCTGCGTCCTCGTCATCGGCATGATCGTGGTGGCGTCGAGCCTGGTCGTCGATCTCGTCCAGCTGGTCCGGGATCCACGCKTGCGTACGGCGGAGCTGTCGTGACCGGCGAGCTGGTTCCCCTCGCGCGGCRCTCGCTGCTGCGCCGGCTGCGCCGACCGCCCCGCCTGTCGTGGTCGCTGCGCAGGCGTGAGTCGACTCCGCTGGACAAGGCCACCATCACGCTGGTGGCCCTGATCGTCCTCACCGCGCTGATCGGACCGCTGGTGGCACCGGACATCTACCTCTCGGACATCAGGAACGCGTTTCACCCGCCGAGTGGACAGCACTGGTTCGGCACCGACGACCAGGGCCGGGACGTTCTCTGGCGGGTGATCGTCGCCTGTCGGACCTCCCTCGGCGCGGCGGCCGTCATCGTGTTCGGCTACGGCCTGCTCGGCACGGTCGTCGCCACGGTCGCGAGCGTCGGCCCGCGCTGGCTCGACGAGGCGCTGATGCGCCTCACGGACGCCGTGCTCGCCTTTCCGGGGCTGCTGTTCGCGCTCGCGGTCACCGCGGCGCTCGGCGCCGGAGTGCTCACGGTCATGACGGCGCTGATTCTCACCGGCTGGCCGATGACCGCCCGGCTGCTGCGCGGGATCGTGCGCGAGACGATGGCGATGCCGTTCGTGCAGGGCGCGCGGACACTCGGCGTCTCCCGCACTCGGCTGATGACTCGCCACGTGCTGCCCAACGCACTGCCCGCTCTCTGGGTGAAATGGGCCAGCGACATCGGTAATACGGTGATCACGGTCGGCGGCCTGTCGTTCATCGGTGCCGGGGCTCAGCCGCCCACCGCCGAGTGGGGGGCCATGGTCGCCACGGCACAGGGGCATGTGTCGACCGCGTGGTGGATCGCGCTGTTCCCCGGCCTGGCGATCGCGGTGACGGCCGTGGCGTTCGGCCTGCTCGGCGACATGTTGCATCTACGCACCGACCCGGCGGTGCGGCAGCGTGCCGCCGCCGCACGCGCGAGGCAGGTGGCGCGGTGACGAAGCCTCACCTGCTGGCGGTCGACGACCTCACGATCCGTGTGCCTGGCGGCCCGGTGCTGGTCGACGGGCTGTCGTTCGCGATCGGAGCCGGCGAGCGATGGGCGATCGTCGGCGAGTCGGGCTCCGGCAAGTCGGTCACCGCACGCGCCCTGTTGCGGCTGGACGGCGAGCTCGATCTCACGGGCTCGGTCCGCCATCACGGACGAGAGCTGCTGACCCTGAGCGAGYGCGACCTTGCTCAGGTTCGTGGCAGCCAGATCTCGATGGTGTTCCAGGACCCGTTGGCCGCTCTGCACCCGATGCGTTCGATTGGCGACCAGGTCGCCGAGCCGCTGATCGTCCACGGGGTCGGCCGGCGAACGGCCTGGCAACGCGCCCGCCGGATGCTCGACGAGCTCGGTATCGCCGCCGCCGACCGTCGCATGCGCGCGTACCCCCACGAGTTCTCCGGCGGCATGCGCCAGCGCGTGGTGATGGCGATCGCACTTGTCGCCGAACCGGACCTGCTCATCGCCGATGAACCCACCACGGCGTTGGACGTCCGCGTGCAGCAACAGGTATTGGAATTGATGGGCCGCATCGCCGAGGAACGCGCACTGGCCGTGCTTCTGATCACCCATGACCTCGGCGTCGTCGCCAACTTCGCCGACCGGATGGTCGTCATGTACGCCGGGCGTGCCGTCGAGCAGGGCAGCGTGCCGTCGCTTCTTCGATCGCCGCGGCATCCCTACACCGCCGCCCTGCACGCGGCGGTCCCACGCCTGGATACCGTCCCCGGCGAACTGCTGGCGCTTGCCGGCGTGATGCCGAGTCCGGCGCGGCGGCCCAGCGGCTGCGCCTTCCATCCCCGGTGCGCGGTCGCCGTCGACGCGTGCGCCACCACTGTGCCGCCCCTGTCGCCCGCTGGCCCGGACGGTGACGAGGTCGCGTGCCACCTCGTGACGGGCAGCGAGGCCGTGGACCGGAAGGTGGCTCCATGATCTTGGACGTGCGTGGCGTCAGCAGATCGTTCAGAGCGATCGGCCGGCCCCCGGTCGTCGCGCTCGACGACGTCTACCTGCGAGTCCCCGAAGGGGACACGCTTGGTCTGGTCGGCGAGTCGGGATCCGGCAAGTCGACATTGCTGCGCTGCGTCATGCGCCTCGAGAAGCCCGACGAGGGCGAGGTGCTGTTCCGCGGGCGGGACGCCCTGCCCCTGCGGGGCAAGGGACTGCGGGCCTACCGACGCCAGGTGCAGATGGTCTTCCAGGACCCGGCCAGCAGCCTCAGCCCGCGTATGACGGTGGAGCAGCTCGTCGGCGAGGGCATGCTCGTGCACAGGCTCGAGCGGTCGGCCGCGCGACGTCGCGAACGGGTCGCGGAACTCCTCGACGCCGTCGGCATCCCGCCCGACGCGATGGCGCGGCACCCCGTCTCGTTCTCCGGCGGCCAGCTCCAACGCATCGCGATCGCACGTGCCCTCGCTGTGGAGCCCAGCCTGCTCGTGTGCGACGAACCGGTCTCGGCACTGGACGTCTCGGTGCAGGCACAGGTGCTCAACCTCTTGCTGAGAACCCAGGCGCGCACCGGGTTGTCGATTCTGTTCGTCTCCCACGACCTCGCCGTCGTGAAGTACCTCTGCCCCTCGATCGCGGTGCTCGAGAAGGGCCGGATCGTCGAGGAGGCCAGCCGCGACAAGCTGTTCCAGGCACCACGGGCGGCCTACACCCGTGCGCTGATCGACGCGGTGCCCAACCCCGATCCGGTGCGTCCGGGCCCGGGCTCCCGACCGCCCAAGCCCCGCCCCGGCGGTAACGACGCGGAAGGCAACCACGAATGAGACTGGGCAGTGACGCGCTCAAGCTCCCGGACTCCGGCGACCACTCGCCGCTGCGCCAGCTGGAGCGGGCCAGGTCCGAGAACCTGGCCGGCCTGTTCTTCCGGCACCTGCTGCACGTCTCCGCGACGCTGGATGCCGGTGAGCTGCGTGCGGTGCGCCAGCGCGCCGACGAGCTCGGCATGTACCTGGAGGCCGGCCTCGGCCGGGTCAACCCGTACAACATCCCGGAGTCGCCCGAGATGCGCGCTCTCGGCGCCGGCGACACCGTCCTCGGCTACCGAAGGGTGATGGAGGCCGCGGCCGGCGTCGGCGTGACCGAGCTCTGGGCCGAGACCGCGACGTTCAAGCCCTACCGTGGTCGGCTCGCCTACGACCGGTTCCGTACCGACGTCACCTGGGCCGACCAGCTGGAGGCCACGGTCAGGTTCCTCACCGTCCTCGCGCCGATCGCTCGCGATCTCGGGATCCATATCAACCTTGAGACCCACGAGGAGATCACCTCGTTCGAGCTGGTGCGCATCGTCGAGGCCGTCGGGCCGGACGTCGTGGGGGTCACGTTCGACACGGGCAACGTGCTGCAGCGGCTGGAACACCCGACGTKGGCGGCACGCCGGCTCGCGCCGTACGTGCGGCAGACCCACATCAAGGACTACGACCTCGTCCGGCTCCCCGACGGGCTCGACTGCCAGCTGCGCCCCAACGGCCAGGGCGTCGTCGACCTGGCCGAGATCATCCCGATTCTCCACGGGGCCAACCCGGACCTGAACCTGTCGCTGGAGGTCCGCCCCTTCGGCGGCGCCGGCGGAAACGGGATCGAGGGCACGATCCCGGGTGCGACGATCTCGCTGTACGACCCCGAGTGGCTGGCCGGCCACCCGGACCTGACCACCGGGGAACTGGCCGCGTTCCTCGAGATGCTGCAGCGCTACGAGGACCGCGTCACCGCGGGCGAGGTCGCGTCGTACGAGGAGTACCGAGCCTCGGTGTGGGACRAGCAGGCCGCGTGGCAGTACGTCCGCTCGTCGTGCGACCACGTCCGCGAGTGTGCCGCCAAGGCGGGCATCGCGCTCGAAGGACCGGGCGAGCGGCAGGCATCGTGAGGGTGCGCGGCATCGTCATCCGCGACTTCCCGGTTGTCCCCGGCGCGGCGGAGGAGCTGATACGCGCCGCGGCGGCGGTGAACGTGTCGAACGTGCACGTCAATCCGCCGCGGTGGATCGGGCGGGACCATCCACCCGGCGAACTGCGCGCGATCGGCGCGGCCCTGGCCGAGGCGGGTCTGACCATCACGGTGGATCTCGGGGCGGTCAACCCCGCCTACTGGCCGAACGACGATCTGTCCGACCGCGACGGAACACGGGCCCGAATCCGGCTGCTGCGGGAGGCGGCACTGCTGGGCGTGGAATCGGTCCACGTGCGGGTGGGCTCACCGGAATCCCGGGACGATCCGGCGGTCGCCTGGGAGGCGCAGAAGGCGGCCGCGACGCGGGCGCTCGCCGCCCTCGGGCCAACCGCGACCGAACTTGAGATCGCCGTCGTGCTCAAGACCCACGAGGAGATGGCCTCCGCGGAGGCGCTGGCGATCGCCGACGAGGCGGGTGAGCACGTCCGTCTCGGATACAGCGCGGTGAACCTGCTGGCCGTCCTGGAGGACCCGGTCGTCGCGGCTCGCCGCCTGGCCCGCCGGGTGCACACCGTGTTCCTCGACGACGCCGCCATGGTCTTCACCGCCGAAGGGATGGCCCGGCGCCTGCGCCCGCTGGGCGAGGGCATCGTCGACTGGCCGGCCGTGCTGGCGGTGCTCCCGGCCGAAGCGCCGCTGATCTTCGACCTGCACCGGGCGGAACTGACCGTTCCCCTCTACCGCGAGGGCTGGATCGCGGCCCGGCCCACCGCCACCGTGGCCGAGATCCTCCGCATCGCCGCCGCGGCCACACCGAACACACCGTCCACCGCGCTGGACGAGCGGCGGCGGACAGGCCTGGCGCTGCTGCCCGCGCTCGCGTCCATCGCTCCTGGCATCGCCTCGAACACCCACCGGAGAGCCCAGCAATGAACTCGACCGTCCAGACATCCGCGCCGTCGCTCGTCGACGAACTCCGCGCCGTCGTCTCGTGCGACGTCGTCGGACCGGACGACAGCGCCTACGAAGCCCTGCGACGCGTGTGGAACGCGGATATCGATCGCCGCCCGGCGGCGATCGTGCGGTGCCGCGCCGCGCAGGACGTGGCGAGCGCGCTGCGCTGGTGCGTACGGTCGCGTGTCCCCATCACGGTTCGGGGAGGGGGGCACAACCTCGCCGGCACCGCGGTGGGTGACGGCGCCGTCATGATTGACACCGGTCTGCTGCGCGAGGTGCGCCTCGACCCCGCCAGCGGGCGGGTCGTCGTCGGCGCCGGCTGCCGCTGGGGCGATGTCGACCGGGTCGCCGCCGAGTTCAACCGGGCGGTTCCCGCGGGCGTGGTGTCCCATACCGGCGTCGCCGGGTTGACCCTCGGCGGCGGTGTGGGCTATCTGAGCCGCATGTTCGGGGCCACGGTGGACTACGTCGACGAGATGGAGGTCGTCGTCGCCGACGGCCGGATCCTCACGGTGTCGGCCACGGAGCACCCGGACCTGTTCTGGGCCCTGCGCGGCGCCGGGCACAACTTCGGCGTCGTCACGAGATTCACCTATCGGACGGTGGCGTTGCCGGGGCTGGTCACGATCCGCCAGGTGTTCTACGGCGCGAAGGACCGCGTCGACATCATGCGGCTGTTCCGCGAGTGGGGTCCCGACGCGCCCGGGAACATGGGCACCTACATTCGGCTGCTGCGCGCGCCGGAGTACTGGTCGCAGCTCCCGGCCGAACACCGCGGCAAGCCCGTGCTCTCGCTCGCGACGATCTTCTATGGCGATCCGGCGGACGAGCCCGAGGYGACCGCGCCGATGTTCGCCCTCGGCACGCCGATCTACTCGAGCCTCAGGACGATGCCGCACGTGACCCTGCAGCACTCGACCGACGACGAGTTCCGCTACGGCATCGCGCATTACTGGAAGCACACCGCGGTCGAGGAGCTCGACGACGACGCGATCGACATGATTATCGGGCACTGTGACGCCTACCCGGGCCAGTCCCTGAACGCCAGCGCCAACATCGCGCACCAGTTGCTCTGCCCATTCGAGATCATCGCCGGCAGCCGCGTGAGCAACGCCCGGCCGGACGACGCGACCTCGGGCATCGACGGCCTGTTCAGCGCCAACATCGGCGCCGACTGGGTGTATCCGGCCGAGAAGGCACCGCTCGTGGAGTGGGCCCGCGCGTTCGACCGTGATCTCGAGCCGTACCGGAACGGCACCTACATCAATTTCACCTCCGTGGCCGGGGACGACGAAATGGCACGTGCCGTCTATGGCGACAAGTACGACCGGCTGGCATCGATCAAGCGCACCTACGACCCCGACAACGTGTTCTCGCGGGGGCTTGTCGATCTCGCCGAGAACGAGGACTCGCCCTGGGCCGCGAAGTAGTGGATCTCGCGTCCGGCCAGCCTTTTCTCGTGTCATCGGGTACTGGAGGTTATGGGTGACGACCCTGGCGTTGACCAGTGGCGAGTGTGAGACGTTGCTTGATCATCGCTTGGTCATGCGGGCGCTCGCATCGGCCCACGCGGCGCTGAGCAACGGTGAGGCGACGCAGCCTCGGCCGACGATGCTGCGGGCGGAGGCTGATTCCCCGGACGAGCCGCTCCTGGCGGCGGCGGTGCTGCCGATGACGGCGTCCTGGCGCGGGCTCGCGGTGGTGAAGCTGTTGTCGGACGCGCCGCTCAATCGGCGGCGCGGCCTGCCCGCGCAACGATCCACGGTCGCGCTGTTCGACGCCGCCACCGCCGAGTGCCTGGCGCTCATCGACGGCATGGCGTTGACCCGCATTCGAACCGCGAGCGCGACCGCACTCGCGACGAGTCTGCTGGCGAGGCCGAGCGGCCGCACGCTCGGCCTGATCGGCGCGGGGGCCCTGGCGCTCGAGCACGTGCGTGCTCACCATCACCTCGGTTACGACGAGGTCGTCGCATGGTCCCGGACCGGGGCCCGCGTCGAGAGACTGGCGGAGCGGGTGCCGCGCGGAGTATCGGTGCACGCGGCGAGCACGCCGGCGGAGGTGTTCGGCCGCGCGGGTGTCGTCTGCACAGTGACCCCGTCGGTCCAGCCGATGGTGGGAGCGGCGGACGTCCGACCCGGGACGCACATCAACGCTGTTGGATCACCACCGCGCCCGCACTTCCGCGAGTTGGCGGAGGATGTTCTGTCGCGCGCGGACCTGGTGGTGGTCGACGCGGCCGACGTTGCCATTCACGAGTCAGGGAACATTTCCGCGGCTGTCGCGGCGGGAAGCCTGCGGGAATGCGATCTTGTCGAGCTCGGAGACCTCGTCATCGGGAAGCACTCCGGCCGGGCCCGCGATGATGACATCACCGTCTTCAACTCGGTCGGCGTCGGTCTGCAGGACCTCGCCACGGCCGAGCTCGTCGCCTCTCGGGCGCGGGACCTGGGCGTGGGCCGAGAAGTGGCCGTTCGAGCGTGACTGTCGTGCGCCGAGCACCGCACCGCGCCCAGCGCGCTGGTCCGGATCCGGCGTGAACGGATCCGGACCAGCGGCGGGCTCAGCCGGCGGTCTGATAGAAGACGGACACCTCTGAAGTGGGAAGAGACTCCACTCGCAGGTCGGCGGAGCGGCCCAACAGGTGAAGCAGCGCCTCGACGGTGTATCCGCCGAGCGGTGGGGCGCCGACCTCGCGCCGCACACCGATCACCAAGGTGGCCACGCCCGCCTCCAGGACCGCGCCGAGGCACATGGGGCAGGGCTCGTACGTCGTGACGAGTGTCGCACCGGCGACGCGGTGCGGCCCCCACTCCCGCGCGGCCGAGCGCACGGCCATGGTCTCGCTGTGCGCGGTCGGGTCGGCGGTGCTCACCACTCGATTCCGTTCTCCGAGCACCAATTGATCCCGCACAATCACCGAGCCATAGGGGTGGTCGCCAGCGGCCACCGCGTCGCKGGCAAGTCCCAGCGCCCGGCTCATCAGCTCCGCTATATGCTCGGGCATTCCTTAGCTCTTTTCTCGTCGTTTGACAGGATGATACAAGATTGACGTCCCTATGGTAGGCGCTGTCGGTCGTCAGTAGTAGGCGCACTGAGCGATGCCTTGCGGAGGCRATGTTTCCGGGAACGCTTGCGCCGAAAACTCCGCGTTACGGGCATCAGCCCAGAGCGTCGGTGATCGGCGTGTCCGCCCCCATCGTCACGAGCAGCTTCCGGTTGGCGAACTCCTTGATACCGAGGTGGGACAGCTCCCGGCCGTAGCCGGACCGCTTGATGCCGCCGAACGGCAGTTCCGGCTCGGAGGACGTCGGATGGTTGATCCACACCATCCCGCTCTCGATCCGGCTGGCGACCGCACGCGCCCGGGAGATGTCGCTGCCGAACACCGCACCACCGAGACCGTAAGGCGAGTCGTTCGCCAAGGAGACCGCCTCGTCATCGTCTCGTACCCGATAGACGACCGCGATCGGTCCGAACAACTCCTCGCGAAAGGCACGCATGTTCGGAGTCACGCCGACGAGGACCGTGGGTTGCACGAACGCTCCGGGGTGGTCGACGCGCCCGCCGCCGACGACCGCGGTCGCTCCCTTGTCGAGCGCGTCGCGGACCTGGTCCATCAGCGTCTGGACGCCGAGGATCACCCCCAGCGGATCATTGATGACGGTGGCCGAGCCGTCCTCGAGATCCAACGGCTCGTCGGCGAGCAGCGCGGGGGGCCTTGTCGGCGTAGTACTGCAGGATCCGCGCGGAAAGGTCCATCTCGACGCGGCTGTGCCGGATGAGCTTACCCATCTCAAGAGTCACCAGCCGGGCGAGGTGCTCGCTGCGCTCACGCATCAGCCGCGCGGCCCGACCGACCAGCGCGGCCCGTTCGCCAACGCTGACACCGCGCCAGGTCTCGAACGCCCGATGTGCCTCTCGGACCGCATGGTCGACGGTTTGCTCGCTCATGGGAGGAAACTCGCGTATCACCTCGTTGTTGTACGGGCTGATGCTGGCGATCGGACTGTTCCGGACGGTGGAAGACGTGGACATGAGCTGTTCCCTCTGTCGACGTTCGGAGCACCTGCGTCTTTATGGCGGGCACGCGGACAAAGCCGAATGCGCGACGTCAGCATGACCTGGCTCGACGTACCCGACGGTCTCGGTCGTAGTCCGGCAGGACGTACMCAGCCGACGTGTACGGGTCGACGAAGCGGGTAGCCCCGGCCCGTACCCGCGGCTTCGAGCCGGTGGGCCCGGCGTGACGCGAGACGCGGTGTCCGTCATCGCCCCCGTGTGTCGTCTGACCGGGTTTCGGATCGCTGCCGAGATGCGGTGATGGACGTCGCGAACGGCGGAGGTCCGGCAGCGGCACACCGGCAGGGCCATGTATGGCCGCGGTCGCAGGTTCCCGAGTCCACTCGCGGCGCATCCGGATCGGAGAAGCTCATGACGAGGACGGACACGGCCGCGGTCACCGAGTCTCCGGACACCTACGGCGCGTACCCACGGCTGTCGGCCGACCAGATCGAGGCCCTCGCGACCCGAGGCGACCGCCGGGACGTCGCGCCCGGCGAGGTGCTGATCCGGGAGGGCGAACCGAGCGACCGGTTCGTGGTCATCCTGCGAGGTTCCGTACAGGTGATCACGGGTTCTGGCCGCGACGAGCCCCGGCGGCTCCTCGTCCACGGAGCTGGGCGCTTCCTCGGTGAGCTCGGCCTCCTGGCCGGGCAGGCGGCGTTCTACACCGCCGTCGCCGGCGCGGACACCGGGATCCTCGCGGTGCCAGTGGAGCGGCTTACGGAACTTCTGCAGCACGACGCCCAACTCGGCGACCTGATCGTGCGGGCCTTCTTCATCCGACGGGAGATACTCATCGGCCTCGATGCGGGATTCCGGATCATCGGCTCCCACTTCAGCGCGGACACCCGGCGGCTGCGCGAGTTCGCCGCCCGCAACCGGCTGCCACACCGGTACGTCGACCTCGAGGAGGACACCGAGGCGGAGGAGGCCCTGCGCGCTCTCGGCCTGACCCTTGAGGACACACCGGTCGTGATCTGGCGGGACGGAAAGGTCCTGCGCAACCCGAGCAACGCGAGGCTGGCGCAGGCGATCGGGCTGACGACCCCGCGCCCGGATGGCGCGGTGCGGGATCTGCTGGTGATCGGAGCGGGGCCAGCCGGGCTCGCCGCGGCCGTGTACGGTGCCGCGGACGGCCTGAGCACCACCGCGTTCGACGCGACCGCCACCGGCGGCCAGGCGGCGACGTCCTCCCGGATCGAGAACTATCTCGGCTTTCCCGCCGGAATCTCAGGCGCGGAGCTCGCCGAGCGGGCCGCCGTCCAGGCGCGCCGGTTCGGCGCCGAGATCAACCTGCCTGCCGAGGCCGTGTCGCTGGTTCCGGATGGCGAGCTGCAGGCCGCGTCGCTGGAACTCGACGGCCAGCGGGTTGAGATCGTCAGCCGGACCGTCGTCGTCGCGACCGGTGCTCGCTACCGCGAGCTGGACGTGCCCGGACTCGGCGAGTTCGCGGCAGCCAGCGTGTGCTACGCGGCCACCTTCATGGAAGCCCGGCAGTGCGTCCATCGTCCCGTCGCCGTGGTGGGCGGCGGCAACTCGGCCGGGCAGGCCGCCGTGTTTCTCGCGGAGGTCGCGCCGCGCGTACACCTGCTGGCCCGCGAGCACGATCTCCAGCAGAAGATGTCGAAGTATCTGGTGGACCGGATCGGTCGTCATCCGCGGATCATCGTCCACACCAATACCCACATCCGGCGGGCCGAGGGAGACGGCTGCCTGCAGGCGCTCGTCCTCGAGGACCTCCGCTCTGGCGAGCTGGAGTCGATACCCGTCGACATGCTTTTTGTCTTCATCGGCGCGCGGCCTCGCACCGACTGGCTGGGTGGCACTGTCGCACTGAACGCCGACGGATTCGTCCTGACCGGAGCCGACGCCGCCTCGGCCGCCAGGGGCGACCACGCGCGCCGTCTCGACCGGCCGCCGCACCGTCTGGAGACCAGCCGGCCGGGGGTGTTCGCCGCCGGTGACGTCCGGCACGGCGCCACCCGACGGGTCGGCTCCGCCGTCGGCGACGGCGCCGCCGCCATTCAGATGCTCCACGACCATCTCCAGCGGACCGGAAGCGCGGCGCGCTGACCGCGGCCATAAGCCCGGCAGGGCCATAAGCCCGGCACTCAGGCCACCGAAGGACAGGGACCACCGAAGGACAGGCCCGGCGCTCAGGCCACCGAGGACCTCCAGGCGGACCTCTAGGCGGATGCCGGGAGGGTGTACCGCAGCAGGGCGCCGACGCCGCCGGTCGGCGACTCCGGTCGATCGGCCGGCACGGTGTGCACCGCGGCGGCGGTCCCCAGGGCGGCCCTGACCAGCGCGTCCACCTGCCCAGCACGGATCGGGCTCGTCACCTCGGCCAGGTCGGCGGGATCAGCGGCGATGTCGTTGACCCGCGGTCCGATCCACGCCGGACCACCCGCGGGCAACCCTTCGGCCAGCAGCAGGTGGCTCACCTGTGCCCGGCGCAGAGCCTCGACCGTCGCATGCAGGCCGTCCGCGGCGTCCAGGGCAACCGGACCCGACAGTCCCGCCTCGCCCGCCACCTGCCCGGAACCGGCCGAACCAGCCGAACGTGGCGTGGCTTCGGCATCCGCAGACGCCGCGCGGCGCGTCGGCGCGGTCCCTGCCGCGACGCCGACCAGGGACCTGGCTCGGCAGCGGTACCGGTGGAACTCTGCCAGCAGGTCCGCGGTCCGGCGGGCCAGGTGCTCGGCGAGCACCTCGGTGACCCGGCTGGCCAGGTGGTCGTCCGATCCGTCCCGGGCGCGGCTGCCCTGCACGATCACCACCCGGATGGCGACGTCGACGGGTAGTTCGTCGCGCACCAGCGAAAGGGCCTTCGGATCACCGGCGAGGATCACCACCTCGGCGGCGACGTCCCGCACCGCGCGGACGATCAGATCCGCGGTGGACTTCGCCCCGAGCTTCCAGTGTTCCTCGACATGGCTCTCGTAGCGCCGTTGCGCCCATCCGCCCGCGCGCGCCTTGTGCCAGGGCGGTCGGGTGGTGTCCTGGGACCTCCCGTCCGAGGGCAGCGGCCCGTCGGTGTAGGCGAGCACGTCCACGCCGAGGCGGTCCACCAGGGCGACCACGTGGGGAACCCGCCGGTCAGCCCAGTCGAGGACGGGCAGCAGGTGCGGCAACGGGCCGACCGCGACGAGGTCGAAGTCGGAACCTCCCGGCAGCCACCGCGCGTAGGGCACGTGCGCGGACCGCCCCTCCCCCGCGGCCACCAGGACCCGGGTCCCGCCCTCCCGATAACGGGAGTCCCCCCGCTCGGCGATCAGCGCCTGGCGGGCGCCGGCGTCGACGCCCTGGTGCTCCAGATCGGCGAGGATGTCGTACCACCTCAGGTCGAAGAGGCGGGGGGCGTTCTCCCGGACCGGATCGGTACTGACGTACACGGTCACGAACGGCCCGGGCAGGTCGTACAGGTTTCGTAGACGGCTCGTCTCCATGAGGAGCTCCTCATCAGGCTCGGGAGTACCCGACCTCGACGCACCCCGATACGCACTCCTCATCGGGGCAGCTACCTGCTGGGGTGCGCGCTGTGCACGGGCTCAAACCCGCCGGCCTTCGGGGGCACGAGGCCGCCGAGCGTGCCGAGATCGGCGAGCACGGCGAGGGTCTCGCGGGCGAGCTCCAGGTCCTCGCGGGGTTCTATGACCAACACGGAGCCCACGGCGCGCACCGGCCACGACGCGACGTCGCCGATGAGTTCGTCGACCGCCGCGGCCGCGGCCGGCGATCCGGGCGGCTGCTCGACGTGACGGCTGGCGACGACCCGGTCCCCCGGCCCGGCCAGCACCAGCCGCGGGCTCGACGAGCCTGGGTCACAGACCAGGACGACCGGGTCCGGCTCGGTGGCTTGCGAAAGCGTTGTGGTCGTGCCCGCATCGGTTGGGTCCGCGGAAGGCGGGCAGCCTCCACGGCGGTGGCGTCCCGAGGCGACGCCCCGGATTTCTCGCGGCGGCTGACCGACGACCATCACAGCCGGCTCTCCCCCGCCGAGGGCAGCCAAGCCTGACCTCGGTCCGACCGCCGCCTCGTCGAGCCCTGCCCCGCCCAATGCGGTGCTTGGGAGGTCGGCTCATGAGACTCACGCGGGACACCCGCAAGGCCGGTACCCGGGACGTCGGTGCCGGCGCGATCGGCCAGGACCGTCTGGCGAAGGCGTTGGGGTTGTTCAGCCTCGGCCTCGGTGCGCCCGCGGCAGTGATCCGGGTCGCCGGCACCGAGAACACGGCGGCGAGCCGGGCGGTGTCGAGGGCCCTGGGTGCACGCGAGATCGCCAGCGGTGTCGGCGTGCTCGGCAGCAGGCTGCCGGGGCGCTGGCTGTGGGGACGGGTCGCGGGTGACGCGATCGACCTGTCCGTCCTGGCGATCGCCGCCCTGCGGCATCGCGACGACCCGCCGCGCCTGCTCCGCCAGGCCATCACGGCGGGTGTGGTCACGGGTGTCACCGTTGTCGATGTCGTCGCGGCCCGGCGGCACGCCGGCGGCCCGTCCGCCGGTCCGACGCGGGCACGATCAAGCACCACGGTGCGCCGTACCCCCGACGATCTCTACCGCGCGTGGCACGACTTCGAGGAGCTGCCGACGTTCATGTACCACCTGGACTCGGTGCGGACGTCGAACGGCCACTCGCACTGGAAGGCAAAGGGTCCCGCCGGCGGGGCGGTCGAGTGGGACGCCGAGATCGTCGAGGACCGTCCGGGTGAACTGATCGGTTGGCGGTCGGTCGGCGACGCGGACGTGCGCAATGCCGGAACGGTGCGGTTCGTCCCGGCGCCGGGCGAACGTGGCACCGAGGTGCACGTCGAGCTGGAGTACGACGTTCCCGCGGGAGCGCCCGGGGCCGCGGTGGCGAAGCTGCTGGGCGAGGAGCCCGGGCAGCAGATCGCCGACGATCTGCGTCGCTTCAAGCAGCTGATGGAGACCGGCGAGGTCGTCCGATCCGAAGGATCTCCGACCGGTGCCCGGTCCGCCGTGCACCTGCTCGACCAACGTCCCGCCCGGCCGCTGGACTGAACGCGCCCAGGCGTACGGCGCCGAGTCGCTGTCGGTGGGCCCAGGGCGCCAGGTAGGCCCGGACACCCGGAAAGGGCACCTGATCTGTCGCAACGGAACGGAGGGCGGATACATGCGAGCGAACTGCTGGCTCGRCCGGGGCGAGGTCGACGTGGTACAGGTCCCCGATCCCAAGATCCTCAACAACCGGGACGCCGTGGTCCGCGTCACCAGCACCGCCATCTGCGGGTCCGACCTGCATCTCTACAACGGCTTCGTGCCCACTATGAAGAAGGGCGACGTGCTGGGCCACGAATTCATGGGAGAGGTCGTCGAGGTCGGCCGCGAGGTCCGGAACCTGCGTGCCGGTGACCGCGTGGTCGTCCCGTTCCCCATCGCCTGCGGGCAGTGCAACACCTGCCTCGCCGGCGACTACTCGCTGTGCGAGAACTCCAACCCCAACGCCGCGCTGGCGGAGAAGATCCTCGGCCACCCCGTGGCTGGCATCTTCGGCTACTCGCACATGCTCGGCKGCTATCCCGGCGGTCAGGCCGAGTACGCCCGGGTGCCGTTCGCCGACGTCGGACCCATCAAGATCGAGGAAGACCTGCCTGACGAGCAGGTGCTGTTCCTGTCCGACATCCTGCCCACCGGCTATATGGGCGCCCATGGCTACTCCACGTTCCGCGACAAGGAGGAGGAGTGCGTCAAGGTCGTGCTGACGCCCTGATCGACACAGGCGGCGCGAGCCGTCGCACGAGTATCGATTCCCGCGTACATGTATATCGGTGGTGCGGGCGTCGCCGGCGGTTTTGAGATGCCGCCGGACCGGGCAGGGCAATGAACGGTGAATACCCGCGGGTAGCACCCGTCGGGCAGATATCGGGCGGTGTGGCCGGCGTCGTCTGGCTCAGCCAGGACACCCCTAGCCGGGATGTTTCGGAYGGTCCGTGGTGGCACGTTCGGCTTCTGGCCGTTTCCGTTCGCTCCTAGCTGGGAGCAGTCTCATGGCCAAGGCAGTAGGTATCGACCTGGGCACGACCAACTCGGTGATCGCCGCGTGGGAGAGCGGTGAGGCCAGGGTCATCCCAAATTCCGAGGGATCGCGGACGACTCCGTCCGTGGTCGCGTTCACGGAGGGCGGGGAACGCCTCGTCGGTCAGTTAGCCAGGCGGCAGGCGATCCTCAACCCGAAGGGCACGATCTACTCGTCGAAGCGGTTCGTCGGGCGGCACTACGACGAGATCAGCGAGGAATCCAAGGCGGTCGCCTTCGACGTCGTGCCCGGCCCCAGCGGCGCCGTCCGCTTCAAGGTGCGGGACAAGCTCTACTCCCCGGAGGAGATCAGCGCACTGGTGCTGCGCAAGCTCGCCGACGACGCAGCCAAGCAGCTCGGCGAGAAGGTCACCGAGGCGGTCATCACGGTGCCTGCCTACTTCAACGACGCGCAGCGCACCGCCACCCGGGACGCCGGCCGCATCGCCGGCCTGGAGGTGCTGCGGATCATCAACGAGCCGACCGCGGCCGCGCTGGCCTACGGGCTGGACAAGAAGCAGCACGAGACCGTGCTCGTGTTCGACCTCGGCGGCGGCACGTTCGACGTGAGCATCCTCGACGTCGGCGACGGGGTGGTCGAGGTGCGCTCGACCGCCGGCGACAGCCACCTGGGCGGGGACGACTTCGACCGGCGGCTGGTCGACCACCTCGCCGACGACTTCCAGCGCGACCGCGGTATCGATCTGCGCGCGGACCCACAGGCACTGCAACGGCTCTTCGAGGCCGCGGAGAAGGCGAAGGTCGAGCTGAGCTCGGTCACCCAGACCCAGGTCAACCTGCCGTTCATCACCGCCGACGCGTCCGGGCCGACGCACCTGACGACCACGGTCATGCGCTCGACGTTCGAGCAGATCACCGCCGACCTGCTGGAACGGACCATGGGACCGGTGCGCMAGGCCACGGAGGACGCCAAGGTCACCGCGGCCGACCTGGACGAGGTCATCCTGGTCGGCGGCGCCACCCGGATGCCGGCGGTGCAGAAGCTGGTCCGGCGGCTGACCGACGGCAAGGAACCGAACATGAGCGTCAACCCGGACGAGGTGGTGGCACTCGGCGCCTCGATCCAGGCAGGGGTGCTCAAGGGCGAGGTCAAGGACGTGCTGCTGCTTGACGTCACCCCGCTGTCGCTCGGCCTGGAGACCCGCGGTGGCGTGATGACGAAGATCGTCGAGCGGAACACCACGATCCCGGTCCGGCGGTCGGAGGTGTTCACCACCGCGGAGGACAACCAGTCCGCTGTCGACGTGGTCGTGCTGCAGGGCGAGCGGGAGCGCGCCGCGGACAACCGGGCGCTCGGCCGCTTCCGGCTGGAGAACATCCGGCCGGCCCCGCGCGGGGAGCCCCAGATCGAGGTCACCTTCGACATCGACGCCAACGGCATCCTCAACGTCACCGCACGGGACAAGGACACCGGAGCCGAGCAGAAGATCACCATCACGGAAAGCTCGACGCTCGACAAGAGCGAGGTCGAGCGGATGATCGCCGAGGCCGAGCGGCACCGGAACGAGGACGAGGCGCTGCGCGCCGCGATCGACGCCCGCAACGAACTCGACTCGGTCGCCTACCAGGTCGAGCGCCGGTTGGGCGATCTCGGTGACGCCGCGCCGCCCCACGAGAAGGCCCGCGCCGAGATGCTCGTCGCGGACGCGCGGCAGGCCGTCAAGGAGGAGGCGCCGCTCGACCGGATCCGGTCGCTCAGCTCGGATCTCCAGCAGATCTACCAGGCGTTGGCCAGCGTCCAGCCTAGCGGGGGCGGCCAGCCCGGTCCCGGTGGTCAGCCGGGCGCCGGTGGCCAGCCGGGTCCCGGTGGACCGGCCGGCGGCGGGCAGTCGCCGTCGAGCGGGCCGGACGACGTCATCGACGCCGACTTCGACCGGGGCTGAGCGCAGGAGCGAGCGAGCGGAGGACTGAGCGATGACGTCTGCCCGTCGACCACCGCCGGTGGAGCAGCCAGCGGGAGCCGAGCCGCCAGACGAGCCGGCGGCGCTCGCCGATCGGATCGAGGAGGTCACCGCCCGCTGGCGGCAGGCCCTCGCCGACCTCGACAACCAGCGCAAGCGGTGCGCACGGGAGGTGGAACAGGAACGGGAGGCCGAGCGGGCGCGGGCGGCCGCTGCCTGGCTGCCGGTGCTCGACCACCTGGAGCTCGCGCTGGCGCACGCCGGGGCCGATCCGGAGTCGATCCTGACCGGCGTGCGGGCCGTGCGCGACCAGGCCGTCGACGTACTGGCCCGGCTCGGCTACCCGCGCCACGACGAGGTCGGCGTGCCCTTCGACCCCGCCAGGCATGACGTCGTGAGCCTCGTCGACGAGCCGGGCAAGCCGCCGGGGACGGTGGTCGCCGTCGTCCGGCCCGGCTACGGCGACGCCGGACGGCAGCTGCGCCCGGTCGGCGTGGCCGTCAGCAAGCCCTCGGAGTGACGCCGTGGCCCGGGACTACTACGAGGCTCTCGGCGTCAGCCGCGACGCGACCACGGAGGAGATCCAGCAGGCGTACCGGAAGCTCGCCCGCCGCTACCACCCGGACGTGAACAAGGATCCGGCGGCGGAGGAACGCTTCAAGGAGATCAACGACGCCTACCAGGCGCTGTCGGACCCGAAGACCCGGGCCCGGTACGACCGGTTCGGGCCGGACTTCCGCCGCATCCCCGAGGACTACGAGGAACGGGTGGCCGCCGGCGCCGGTGCTGGGTTCGGAGGTGCTGGGTTCGGAGGTGCTGGGTTCGAGGGCGCCGGCTTCGGGGGCGGCCGCGGGGGCTCGGGCCAGCGGGTCCGGGTGACGCCGGGCTTCGGCGGTGGTGGAGGTGGCGGCTTCGAGGACCTGTTCGGAGACCTCTTCGGGGCGGGACGCGGCGCCCGCGGGGCGACCGGGCCGATTCCCGGCGCCGATCAGGAGGCCGAGCTGGAACTGAGCGTCGAGGAGGCTTACCGGGGCGGCCGCCGCCAGGTCACCCTCGCCGGTCCCGACGGCGCGCGCCGCTACACCGTGACCATCCCGCCCGGGGTGGTGGACGGCCAGCGGATCCGGCTGGCCGGGCAGGGCGGACGGGCCAGCGGTGCTGGCCAGGCCGGGGACCTCTACCTGCGGGTACGGATCGCGCCGCACCCGCGCTACCGGCTGTCCGGGCGGGACATCCACCTCACCCTGCCGGTCTCGCCCTGGGAGGCGGCGCTCGGGGCGACCGTCCCCGTCACGACTCCGGGCGGCGAGGTAAAGGTGCACGTCCCGGCAGGTTCGTCGTCCGGACGGCGGCTGCGCCTGCGCGGCGAGGGCATGCCTGACCCGCGGGGCTCCCCCGGTGACCTCTACGCCGAGGTCAGCGTGCTGGTCCCGGCGACGTTGTCCGACCGCGAACGCGCCCTGTTCGAGGAACTGGCGGCGGTCTCCACGTTCGACCCGAGGACGTAGACGCGAGCCATGACCGGAACGCGATCGGGCGGGGTGGCCGACGCGACCATGACCGCGACGCGCGGCGGACCCGGCCCGGGCGTGACCGCCAAGGAGGCGAGATGAGCATCCGTTCCCAGCAGGAGAGCGGGGCGTCCCGACCCGATGCCTCCCGCCGCTACCCACTGGTGCGGGTCCGCCGCCCGCGCGGCGGCTCCGCGGGCGGCGCGGGCGGCTCGGGCGCGAGCGGCGACGCCCGCCCACGGTTCGGCATCGTCAGATGGCTCACCCTGGAGACGGTCGCCGACCGGGCGGGGCTGCATCCCGAACTGGTCCACCGGTTCGCCGTGCTCGGTCTGCTGGACGCCTCCCGCGACGCCGCCGGCACGCTGTGGTTCCCTCCGGACACCCCGGCGACGATCGCCCGGATCCAGCGGCTGCGGGCCGGTCTCTGCCTGAACTACGCCGCCATCGGCCTCGTGCTCGATCTGCTCGACCGCATCGACGCGCTGGAAGCCGCCCTCGGCGTCAGCACCGCCGCGCGGGTGCGGTCGACGCTGGAAGCCAGCCAGGAAGCCGCCAACGCGAGGAACGGACGACCATGGACATGAACCGGCTGACCCAGAAGTCCCAGGAGGCGCTGGCCGCGGCCCAGGCCAGGGCGACCGCGCTCGGGCACACCGAGGTCGACGGCGAGCACCTGCTGGCCGCCCTGCTGGCGGCGCCCGACGGGCTGATCCCACGGCTGCTCAACGACGCCGGGGCCGACGTCGCCGCGCTGAGCGCCCAGCTGGAGGCCGACCTGGCCCGGCGGCCCACGGTGACCGGCCCAGGAGCCGCACCCGGCCAGGTGTTCGTCACCCAGCGGTTGTCCCGGCTGCTCGACGCGGCCGAACGTGAGGCGGGGCGGCTGAAGGACGAGTACGTGTCGGTGGAGCACCTGCTGCTCGCGCTGACCGACGAGGGCACCGCCACCACCGCCGGCCAGCGGCTGAAGGAGCACGGCGTCACCCGGGAGTCCTTCCTGGCAGCGCTCACCCGGATCCGCGGCAACCAGCGGGTCACCTCCGCTACCCCGGAGGCCGCCTACGAGGCGCTGGAGAAGTACGGCCGGGACCTCGTCGAGCTGGCGAGGACCGGCAAGCTCGACCCGGTCATCGGCCGGGACGCGGAGATCCGCCGGGTGATCCAGATCCTCAGCCGCAAGTCGAAGAACAACCCGGTGCTGCTCGGCGATCCGGGCGTCGGGAAGACCGCGATCGTGGAGGGCCTGGCTCAGCGAATCGTCCGCCGGGACGTGCCGGAGGGCCTGCGCGACAAGACCATCTTCGCGTTGGACATGGGCTCGCTGGTGGCCGGAGCGAAGTACCGGGGCGAGTTCGAGGAACGGCTCAAGGCCGTACTGACCGAGGTGAAGGCCGCCGAGGGGCGGGTCCTGCTGCTCGTCGACGAGCTGCACACCGTGGTCGGCGCCGGCGCGGCCGAGGGGGCCATGGACGCCGGGAACATGCTCAAGCCGATGCTGGCCCGCGGCGAGCTGCACATGATCGGCGCGACCACGCTGGACGAGTACCGCAAGCGCGTCGAGTCCGACGCCGCGTTGGAGCGGCGGTTCCAGCCGGTGATGGTGGACGAGCCGAGCGTGGAGGACACCATCTCGATCCTGCGCGGTCTGCGCGAGCGGTTCGAGGTCTTCCACGGGGTGAAGATCCAGGACCGCGCGCTCGTCGCCGCGTCTACGTTGAGCCACCGCTACATCACCGACCGATTTTTGCCCGACAAGGCGATCGACCTGGTCGACGAGGCCTGCGCCCGGCTGCGGACCGAGATCGACTCGATGCCCGCCGAGCTGGACGAGACCAGCCGCCGGGTGACCCGGCTGGAGATCGAGGAGGCGGCCCTGGCCAAGGAGACCGACCCGGCCAGCCAGGCGCGGCTGGATCAGCTGCGTCGGGAGCTCGCCGACCTGCGAGCCGAGGCGGACGCGATGCGCGCCCAGTGGGAGGCCGAACGCCAGGCGATCCGCCGGGTCCAAGAGCTGCGCGGGGAGCTCGAACGCGTCCGCCACGAAGCCGAGGAGGCCGAACGGGCGTACGACCTGAACCGGGCCGCCGAACTACGCTACGGCCGGCTGGGCGAGCTGGAACGGCGCCTCGCCACCGAGGAGGAACAGCTCGCCGCCAAGCAGGGCGAGCACCGGCTGCTGCGCGAGGTCGTCACCGAGGACGAGATCGCCGAGATCGTCGCGGTCTGGACCGGTATCCCGGTCACCCGGCTCAAGGAGACCGAGCGGGACAAGCTGCTGCGCCTGGACGAGATCCTGCGGGAACGGGTCGTCGGCCAGGACGAGGCCGTCACGCTCGTCGCCGACGCGATCATCCGGGCCCGGTCCGGGATCCGGGACCCCCGCCGGCCCATCGGCTCCTTCGTGTTCCTCGGACCGACCGGCGTCGGGAAGACGGAGCTGGCGAAGACCCTGGCGGTGGCGCTCTTCGACACCGAGGAGCACATGATCCGCCTCGACATGAGCGAGTACCAGGAGCGGCACACCGTCAGCCGGCTGGTCGGCGCTCCCCCCGGCTATGTGGGCTACGAGGAGGGCGGCCAGCTCACCGAGGCCGTCCGGCGCAAGCCGTACTCGGTGGTGCTCTTCGACGAGATCGAGAAGGCGCACGCCGACGTGTTCAACGTCCTGCTGCAGATCCTGGACGACGGCCGGATCACCGACGCCCAGGGCCACCGGGTCGACTTCCGCAACACCGTCATCATCATGACCTCGAACCTCGGCTCGCAGTACCTGCTCGACGGGATGGACGCGGACGGCCAGATCAGGCCGGAGGTGGAGGCCCGGGTGATGGCGGAGCTGCGCGGGCACTTCCGCCCGGAGTTCCTCAACCGGATCGACGACATCGTCCTGTTCCGGCCGCTGGCCCTGCCGCAGATCGAGACGATCGTCGGCCTGCAGTTCGAGGATCTGCGACGCCGGCTCGCCGAACGCCAGATCAGCCTGGAACTGACCGAGACCGGCCGCCGGCTGATCGCCGAGAAGGGCTTCGATCCGGTGTTCGGCGCCCGCCCGCTACGCCGGTACATCGCCCACGAGGTCGAGACCCGGGTCGGGCGCGCGCTCATCCGCGGCGAGGTCTCCGAAGGCGGTGTCGTGCGCATCGACGCCCACGACGGGGAGCTGGTCGTGACCTACGAGAAGGCCACCGCCCGGCACGGCCTCGCCGCCTGAGCTTGTCGTTCAACTTGTCTGTCTCTGGGGTCGGGCGGGCAGCGACGGCGAGGCGGCCCAGCGCGCTACCGATCATGCCGGTACCGATGAGCCCAAGAGTCTTCGTCGCGGTGCGATGCCTCCAGTCCAATGGGCGATGGGGGCGTGGAATCGGTGCCGCGGCGAGAGCTGTCCCGCGCCTACCGATCATCGCTCTCCGTCATCCCACCTCAGTTCTGGCCGGCCGCGTGCTTTGCCTGGGCCAGGAGGTCGCGGGCTGCCTTGACGGACTGGCCGACTCGCTCGTGCGGTCCGAGGCCGGCGTCCGCCTGGGAGCGGATGGGTACCTCAAGGCCGACGACTCGGTCGAGAGGCAGTGCGGTGAGCAGGTCGCCTCCCTACGCGGCATCGGCGCCCGCGCCGGCATCAGCCGCGAGATGCCCGCCTACCACTTCGGATCAAAGGACGCCCTGGTCACCCGGCTCGCAGAACGGKCCCAGGAACGCACCCTCGAAGCGACCGCGAACGCGCTCGACCAGGCGCACCAGCACCTCGACGGGCTCTCCCAGCTCGAGACGCTGCGGATGTCCATCGAGACCTACCTCGACGTCTTCACCGCCCCGGCCACTCCGGAGGAACGCGCCGTCGTCGTGATGTGGGGAGCCACCTTCCCCTCCGAGGCGTCGCTGCCCGCGATCGCCGAGGCTGACCGCCAGACCCTTCACGACCTCGCCGAGACCGTCCGTGCCGGCCAGCGCGAAGGCTCGATCCGGCCAGACCTCGACGCCGACGCGGCGGCCTTCATGATCTCGGGCATGGCCCGCGGCATCGCCGCGCTCTCCCTCACCCAGCCCCCGGCCGCCGACCCGGCACGGGTCCGGGCCCTCTGCGGTGAAACCATCGCCGCCATCCTCGGAACTGGCGGCGAGACGTCCCCGTCCTCCGACCAGTCCGTCGATCGAACCAGACGCACCAGGTCAGGCCAGGCTCTGTAGTCCGGCTACGGAACGGCCACGGTCGCGTCCTCACCGCGCGTCTGCTGGTCATTCGGTCTGCGGCCGAACAACCCGGGGCGGCCGAGGTATCGCCCTGGCGGGCAGGACTTCCGGCTCGGGATCACGGGTCCACAGCGAGTACTCGCTTTGTACGGCGGTGACCGGGTGGACGGCGTGCGCCTTGCGGATCGTCGCCGCCGCGGCCTCGGACAGGCCGAAATGGCGGACCTTTCCGGCCTGGACGAGCTCACCCACCACGCCGGCGACGTCCTCGATGGGGACCTCGGGGTCGACGCGGTGCTGGTAGAACAAGAACTGGGCGTGGGCTATGGGCGCAGCAGGGTTTTGACCGCCCGGCGCTCGTCCATGGCCCGGTAGCCTTCCGCGACCTGTGCCAGGGGAAGGTCGAGGTCGAAGACCTTGCCAGGATCGATCCGCTGGTTCCAGATCCGATCGATGAGGTCGGGCAGGAAACGGCGGACGGGGGCGGGGCCGCCGTGCAGGTGGACGTGGGAGTAGAACAGCTCCTCCCCGGGCAGCGCGACGCCGTGCGCGACCCCGACGTAGCCGACGTGCCCGCCGGGGCGGGTGCAGCGGATGGCCTGCAGCATCGACTCCTGGGTGCCGACGGCCTCGATGACCGAGTCCGCGCCGAGGCCGTCGGTGAGGTCCTTGACGCGGGCGACGCCATCGTCGCCGCGTTCGGTCACGATGTCGGTCGCGCCGAACTCCAGGGCGAGCTTCTGCCGGGGCGTGTGGCGGCTCATCGCGATGATCCGCTCGGCACCGAGCTGGCTGGCCGCGAGGATTCCCAGCAGGCCGACGGCGCCGTCGCCCACGACGGCGACGGTCGTGCCCGGGGTCACCTCGGCGGCGACGGCACCGAACCAGCCGGTGCCGAGCACGTCGGAGGCCGCCAGCAGACTCGGCACCAGGTCGTCCGGCGGAAGGTCCGGGGTCGCGACGAGGGTGCCGTCGGCCAGCGGGACCCGCAGGTACTCGGCCTGGGCGCCGCCGGCGCCGACGTACTCGCGGTGGACGCAGGACGACTGGTAGCCGGCCTGGCAGATCGGGCAGGTGTTGTCGGAGGCGAAGAACGAGCCGACCACGAACTGCCCGGGTTCGAGGGTGTGGACGTCGTCGCCGACCTCCTCCACGACGCCGACGTACTCGTGACCCATCGGTGTGGGCTGGGTGACGGAGTCGATGCCCCGGTAGTCCCACAGGTCCGAGCCGCAGACGCAGCTCGCGGTGAGGCGGATGACCGCGTCGGTCGGGTCCACGATCGTCGGGTCGTCGCGGTCCTCGAACCGGACGTCGCCGGGGGCGTAGATGACTGCGCCACGCATGGTGGGTGTTCCTTTCAGATTGGGGCGGTGAGAGCGTCGGCGGCGGCGTACTGCTCGTCGGTGACGTGTTCGAGCCAGGTGGCGCCGTCGCCGTCGGCGGTGCCCTCGTAGAGCGCGAGGTGGACCATGAAGTCGGTCGGCGTCGCGCCGTGCCAGTGCTCCTCGCCGGGCGGGGTGTAGACGACCTGTCCGGGCCGGGCCACGATCACGGTGCCGTCACGGGTGCCGAGCAGGGCGATGCCCTCGGTGATGCAGAGGGTCTGGYCGACGGCGTGGGAGTGCCAGGCGGTGCGCGCGCCCGGGGTGAAATGCACGCAGCCGCAGGCCATCCGGGAGGGCTCGGGCTTCCGGGCGGCGATCGGGTCGATGTAGACGTCCCCGGTGAACCACGCGGCCGGTCCTTTGACGGTCGGCCGCTTCGGTTCGATGTTCATCTGATCTCCCTGTCGGGTGCCGCGGAGGTGGGCCGGTGGTGCTGGTGAGATCAGGTGGCGCGGAAGACCTGCTTGGCGACGGCCATCGCGGCCATGGCCTTGGGCCAGCCCGCGTAGAACGCCAGGTGCGTGATCGCCTCGATCAGCTCGGTCTCGGTCGCGCCGTTCTGCCGGGCCAGGCCAAGGTGATAGACCAGCTGGTCGGTGTTGCCGGACGTCGTCAGCGCGGCGACGGTGACCAGGCTGCGTTCCTTGGGGGACAGTTCGGGGCGGGTCCAGACCTGCCCGAACAGCACGTCATCGGTGAACCCGACGAGTGCCGGGGCGAAGTCGCCGAACATCTTCTCGGCGCCGGACGGTTCGGTGGTTGGTGGCACGGCCGTTCTCCGTTCAGTCGGTGGGGGTGAGCCGCAGGGTGGTGCCGGCCGCGGTGTCGGTGACCATGGGCCGCAGGTAGCTGTCGCCGTAGCGGGCGTACTTCGTGCTGTAGGCCCGGTCGACCGACTCCCGCGCGGACGGTGCCGCGGTGACGGCGACGTCGCGGTCCACGCCGGCCGCACGGATGTGCGCGACGCCCTGAGCCGCGGCGTGGCGGAACCACGAGCCGTCAGGCCCCCGGTAGGAGCGGACGTAGACCTCGTCACCGACCCGCACCACCCAGATCGGGACATAGCCACGCAGCGTGCCGTCGGGCCGAGAAGTGGTGATCGTCAACTCGTCGGCGCCGCCGAGGGCATCCAGCTCACTGGTCATCCACGCGCTCATGACGCGCCTCCTTCTCTCTGTGCTTCGAATCGCCCCGCCTCGGGTCGGATCAGCAGAGACACCGCGACGGCGGCAGCCAACACGACGCCGGCGGCGATCAGCAGGCTTGTCCGCATGCCGCCCAGGAACGTCGCGTCTCTGGTCAGCAGGGCACCAAAGACCGCCACCGCCAGCGCACCGCCGACCTGCCGGCTGGTGTTGAACACACCACTGGCGATACCCGCCTGGTGGGCCGGAACCGCGCGCAACAGCAGTGCCATGACCGGCGGCATGACAAACGGCCCAGCGAGCCCCACCGGCACCATCAGCATCGCCACCCGGGCTGAACCGGCAGCCAACCCGATGGCCACGAGATCACCGCGTCCAACGTCACGACGAAGAACCCCAGCAGAGCCGCCGCCAGCGAGTACGCGGCAACTGATCGCTCTTCCCGTGCGGCGGCGGGCGCCCAGGTCTCGGTCGAAGCGGTCATGCCATCCATGCAAGGCCGACCGACGCCGACCCGGCAGGTCGCGCTCTTCCGGGTTCCGACAGAACCCCCCTGCGGCCCCGGACAGGTCCTAGCGTGGAGTGCGTGAACGAGAACCGGTCCGAGGTGCGGGACTTTCTCCTCACCCGCCGCACCAAGATCACACCGGAGCAGGCCGGCCTGACGGTCTACGGCGGGAACCGACGCGTCCCTGGGCTACGCCGCGAAGAAGTCGCCATGCTCGCCGGCGTCAGCGCCGACTACTACACCCGCCTGGAAAAGGGCAACATCGCGGGCGCCTCCGAAACCGTGCTGGACGCCATCGCCGGCGCTCTACGCCTGGACGAGGCCGAGCGGCTCCACCTGTTCGAGCTCGCCCGCGCCGCCACCACCAGCCCCGCCCGCGCGGCCCGCCGCCGCCCGCCACAGCAGATCCGCCCGGCCATCCAGCTCATCCTCGACGGAATGACCAACACCCCGGCATTCGTCCGCAATGGCCGCCTCGACATGTTGGCCACCAACTCCCTCGGCCGCGCGCTCTACACACCGGTCTTCCGCACCCCAGGCCAGCCGCCGAACCTCGCCCGGTTCCGGTTCCTCGACCCAGCCGCGCGCGATCTCTACCCGGACTGGGACGAGTCCGCGCACACCACCGTGGCGCTGCTACGCACCGAAGCCGGGCGCGACCCCTACAACAAGGCCCTCACCGACCTCATCGGCGAACTCTCCACCCGCAGCGACCACTTCCGCACCCTCTGGGCAGCCCACGACGTCCGCCTCCACCGCAGCGGAACAAAGCGGTTCCACCATCCCGCGGTCGGCACCCTCGACCTCATGTACGAAGCCATGGCCCTCGAAGCCGACCAGGGACTCACCCTCACCGCCTACACCGCACCCCCCGACTCCCCTCCCACGACGCCCTACGCCTCCTCGCCAGCTGGACGGCAAGCCACGACAGCCCAACCCGCGCCGGCGCTGGCGAACATCCTCAGCTGCCAGGCTGACGCGCGCAGACACCGACAGAGCATCGAGCCGACCGGGAAAGCGTTCCCACGAGACCCACGTCCTCAAGCTGGCCAGAGACCGGGGGCCGCGGCACGCGCAGAGACAACGCGATCGCCTGGCTCGAAGAACCGGCCACCCGGTCGGTGTCGGTCAGCGAAGGGTGACAACTCGGATTTCCCAGGAGGTCGGAGCGGCTGCGGGGTCCAGGCCTGAGTACGACCAGCCGCGTGGCGCGGGTTGGGTGGATCAGGCCCCATGGCGGTAGGCGTGTGTCTGCATGTGTTGGGCGTGTTCGAAGCGACGTTCGGTGAGGTGTGAGGCGTGCTCGCCGGCGCCGCGCCGGTCCGGCCTTGCCGGACGCCAAGGCGAGCGTCGCCGTGCGGGTTGACCCTCAGCCCAGAGCGTCGACCGGCGACCTCGGGTCAGCGGCGGATCGCTCTCCAGACGGTGAACGGGAGCAGCACCGCCACCGTCAGCGGCAGCAGCCACCATGCCGGGATCGCGGTGTGGATCGCCGCGGTCGTGGCGACCGCCAGCACCACCCCAATGGCGACCCGCCAGTCGTCGCCGACGAAGAAGTCGTACCAGAACGCAAGGAAGTTGCGGATCTTCGCGGTCATCGGTCAGCTCACCTTCGTCGCTGGGGCGGTGGCGCCGGGCAGCACCGATCCGCCCGTCGCGGCGCCGACCCGGCGCAGCAGGCCGACGAGGCCGAGCGAGAACAGGGCGATCGCCGGCACGAGGACGAGCAGCGCGCCGTCCTTGCCGGGCCAGTTGCCGCCAGCGCCCTCGGCGGCCCAGAAGGTGCCAAACGCGGTCAGCATGACGCCGACGACGAACTTCATCGTGTTCTCCGGCACCCGGGCCAGCGGCGCCCGCACCGCCAGCCCGGCGCCGGCCACGACGACGACCGCGGCAACGGCCGCGATCGCAGCTATCGGAATGTCGTGCTGGTTGGAGCCAAATGTGACCGCGATGAACGCGACCTCCAGCCCTTCGAGTACCACACCCTTGAACGACAGGGTGAACGCGTACCAGTCGCGAACGACACCCCGGCTACTCGCAGCGGCAACCTGGGCGGCGGCCAGCTCCTCCTGATAGAGCGCGCTTTCGTCGTGCAACGCCTTGTGTCCGCTGGCACGAAGGATCGACTTGCGCAGCCACTGCAGCCCGAAGACCAGCAGCAGGGTGCCGACGACGACCCGCAGCGCGGTCAACGGGATCACCRTCAGCGCGGGCCCGAGCGCGGCGACGATCGTGACGAGCACGAACAGGCCGCAGAACAGGCCCTGCGCCGCTGACCGCCAGTCACGGGCGGTGCCGGCGGCGAGCACGATCGTCGTCGCCTCCACCGCCTCGACCGCGCACGCGAGAAAGACAGCGACAAACAACGAAACGGTGGTCACGCGCCCTCCCAACGGACCGACGCCTCGACCGGATCTTAGTCGCCGGAGTGACTCAGCAGCGGCTGAGCTTGGCCCCTGAGGACGGACAAGGTGCCCGCCGTAAGGGGCCAAGATCAGCCTGGGTCAGCGCGCGCGCCGACGGCCGACATGTGGCCCTGCTCGTGGCCGACAGCGGCCCGGGTGTGCCGGACCGGTGGCTGGACCCGCTGTTCCAACCTTGCAACCCCCGCTCGGCCGCGGAGGAGAGCCGAGCGACGCCCGGCATGACACGTCCGGGACACCGGAGACCGTCCTTGCGGCCACATGGCCTTCACATCTCGGCGCAGTAGCTTGCGGTCATGCGCGGGATATACGTGTTCACGGTGCCGTCAATACCGCGGCCGACCTGACGAAAACCTCACCGCGAGAGCGGGCACGGGCCGCCGCCGACGGCGCATCCGTCAAGGCGTGACA
>NZ_MOMC01000045.1 GCF_001983105.1 Pseudofrankia asymbiotica
CTCTGGGGCGTGGTCCGCACCCACAAAAGCGCCGAGAACACCCTGGCCGCCTTCCAGTCGATCCGAGCGGCCCGCCCCGACAACGCCCCGGTCTACGTCATCTGCGACAACCTGTCGGTCAACACCACCCCGAAGATCCTGCGCTGGGCGGCGCGCAACGACGTGCACCTGTGCCTGACCCCGACCTACGCCTCCTGGGCCAACCCGATCGAGGCCCAGTTCGGCCCGGTCCGGTCCTTCGTCATGAACAACTCCAACCACCCCAACCACCCCGCGCTGGCCCGCCACCTACAGGCATACCTACGCTGGCGCAACACCCACRCCCGCGACCCCTCCGTCCTGGCCGCCCAACGCCGCGAACGCGCCCGCGTCCGCTCCGAACGCCAACAACGATGGGGACGACCACGACCACACGCCGCCTGACCCACCCCGGCACACGTTCGCGGTCAGCGCACTAGGGCGTGGTCGGCGTCCGGCGCGCTGGTGCGAGGCCGCGCGCAGGGCCTCGGCCATCTCGGCGAAGCCTTCGACGGCGACCGCCGTCATGATCGCGTCCTTGCCCTTGAAATGGCTGGGGCCTGGTGTGGCGTGGTGTGGCGGGACCGTCGTCGTTCCGCCTGCCTGTCCGTCCGTCGGAGGGTCTCAGCGTTGGCCCTCCCTGGACGAGGCCGGTATCGGTCGTGTGACCTGGTTGATAGGGCATTGACAGGGTCTGGCATGCCCCGCACACTGCGAACACGATCTGTGGGTGGAAGCCGGTGTGAATCCGGCGCGGTCGCGCCACTGTGATCAAACTGTCCGCCCGTCCGGGCGGACGTTTGAGAGTCAGACCCACCCGCGGGTCCAGTCCGAATGTTCAGGGACGCGTGATCCCGAAGGGGGCTGCCGTGAGTACCAGTGCGCCTGTTGTCGACGCGCAGGACCAATCGATCTCCTCACCTGTCAGCGCGCGGGCGCTGTGGCTCGGCGGAGTCCTCGTTCTTTCGCTCCTGCTGTACTACTTCATCGGTATCGACCAGGGTGCGACGTCGCTGTTCGGCCAGGACAGCCACATCCATGAGTTCGTCCATGACGCGCGGCACTTCCTCGGCTTCCCCTGCCACTGAGAAGCCGGAGTCGTCATGGAATCGCGTTTCGTTTTCCGTGCCCTCGGCGTCGGCGCTCTCGGCGGCCTGCTGGCATTCGTCTTCGCCCGGATCTTCGCCGAACCGTTCATCCAGAACGCGATCGACTACGAAGCGGGCCGCGACGCCGCCCAGAACGAGCTCGACAGGGCCGCGGGCCTGACGGTCGGTGGCGAAGAAGCGGAGATCTTCAGCCGGGGGCTGCAGCGCAACCTCGGTATCGCCACCGGCATGGTCCTGTTCGGCCTGGCGATGGCCGGCCTGTTCGTCGTCGCCTACCTTGTCGTGTCCCGGCGCTTTCCCGGTATCCGGCCACGGGTGCTCGCGGCCCTGCTCGCCGCCGCCTGCTTCCTGGGCTTCTACGCCGTCCCGTTCGTGAAGTACCCGGCGAACCCACCCGCGGTCGGGCACGGCGAGACGATCGGCGACCGGAGCGCGGTCTACCTGGCCATGGTCGGGATCTCCGTCGTCGCGCTCATCCTCGCCGTGGTGGCCGGCTACCACCTCGCCAGGCGCTTCGGCACCTGGTACGGCAGCCTGCTCGCGGCGCTCGGCTTCGTCGTCGTCATCTCCGTCGCGATGGCGCTGCTGCCAGCCCTGGGGCACTTCCCGCTCAACGAGTCCCAGTACGGCAGGCACGCCGCCGAGACCCCGCAGCCGCTGCTCGACCCGGACGGGAAGATCGTGTACCCGGGCTTCCCGGCCGACGTCCTGTTCAAGTTCCGGCTGTACTCCCTCATCGCCCAGATGATCATGTGGGCGACGATCGGTCTCGCCTTCGGCGCGCTCGCCGAGCGCGTCACGGCCAGGGCGAAGGCTCCCGCGTCGGCCAGCCGCCCAGCGGCGGTCGTCACGCCTTCGCCGGCATCCTGACGGCGCGTACCCACCTGGACCGAGCCCGGCGGGCCGCGACTGCGCGGCCCGCCGGGCTCGCTGGCGTCCGGCCGAGGACGCCATGACCACGGATGGCCGTGGGCCGAGTACTACGGCCCGCGTTCGCCGTGACGAAGCGGGGGCGCCGCCGTGCTGAGACCCAGGGCGCGGTCGACGGCGGCGCGTCGAGGGCAGTCGGTGCACATGGTCTCGGAGGGGACGCGGTAGAGCAGGCAGCAGGAGGCGCGGTGAACGAGTCTGTGGCTCCTGTTGTGGCCCACCTCCACGTCGGCGTAGCGAGGGCGCGGCAGGGGCGGACCGATCCGGGCGACGAGGCCGGCCGCCAGCGCGGTGGCGTGCTCGACGCGCCCGGTCGCCTGCCCGGCCCAGAGCAGCCGGCCCGCGATCGCGTCGGTGGCGATCGCCCAGAGTGGCGCCGGGCGGCCCTTGGTGAACGCGGCGACGGCGCCGATCGCCGTGGCGAGGCTGGCTCTCAGCTCGGCGGCCAGGTGGTCGATGCCACCGTCGAGGACGGCGGTGGAGTGGGAGCCGCGGAACCGGCTTGAGGGCGTGTGGTGCAGGACGAGGTCTTCCAGGCGGGGGCTGAGGCTGTGGCCGGTGAGGGCGAGGCTGGCCAGGGACGGGTTGAGCAGGACCGCGCTGGCCGAGTACCACCACAGTGTCGCCAGGACGTGCTGGTCGTCGATGTTCCAGATCCCGGCGCGGAGCCTGATCTGTTCCGCCAGCCAGTCGTGGTCGGTGACCCGGGTGGCGACCAGCTGGTTGTCCGACGGGGCCGGGCGCAGGACGTCACCGAGCTGACCTGGCAGCTGGGCCAGCACCTGCCTGGTCAGCTCGTCGGGGGTGGGCGGCGGCATGCCCGCGCCGCTCATGATGGGACGCCGGTCGTCATGACGTCGACTATCCGCCCGCGCTCGAGTCGCACCGTGCGGTGGACGAGGGCGGTGAGCAGCGGCAGGTCGTGGCTGACGACCAGCAGCGCGGTTCCCTGCTCGGCGACGCCGCGGAGCAGGGTGACGATCCCGGCGGCGGTGGTGACGTCGAGGCTGGCGGTGGGTTCGTCGGCCACGATCAGCGCGGGCCGGGCGATGAGCGCGCGGGCGATGGCGACGCGCTGGCACTGCCCGGCGGACAGCTGGCCGGGCAGCAGGGTCGGATCGAGGTCGGCGAGGCGTACCTGGGCGAGTGCCTGACGGGCCAGTCCGACGCGTTCGGCCCGCGACCACCGTCGTCGCCGGGTGAGCGGCTCGGTGATCGTCCGCCACAGGGGCCAGCGCCGGTCCAGCGACGCGACCGGGTCCTGGAAGATCGGCATCACGTAGCCCGGCGGCGGGCCCGGCAGCTCGGCCTCGGTGTAGTGGCGGGTGCCGGAGTCGGGCGCCTCGGTCCCGGAGAGCAGCCGCAGCAGGGTGGACTTGCCCGAGCCGGACGGCCCGAACAGGCCGACGAGCTCGCCGGCGCCGATGGTGATCGAGACGTCCTCGACCGCGCGCACCGTCCGCGAGCCGTCGCCGTAGGAGCGGGTGAGGTTCGCCGCGGCCAGCACCGGTCGAGCGGCGGGCCGCTGCCCCTCCTCGGTGGCGGGCCGGCCCTTCTCGACCTCGGTGGCGGGCGGGCCCTTCTCGACGGAGGGCGCGCAGGACGCAGCGGGGAGGCGGACGGCGGTGGAGGCGGCGAGCAGGCCGCGCGTGCAGGGGTGGTCGGGGTGTTCGAGCACCTGGCCGGTGGGGCCGGTCTCGACGACGCGGCCGTCGGCGATGACCGCGACGCGGTCGCTGTGACCGGCGACCAGTCGCAGGTCGTGGCTGATCAGCAGCAGGGTGGGGCTCGCGGCGCGCAGGGTGGCGAGGACGCCGTCGGCGAGGTCGGCGTCCAGGGCGCTCGTCGGCTCGTCGGCGATCGTCAGGGCGGGGGAGTGGGCGGTGGCGGCCGCGATGGTGACCCGCTGCAGCATGCCGCCCGACCACTGGTGCGGCCGGTCCCGCAGCCGCGACCCGGCGTCGCGGATGTCGAGGGCGTCCAGCCGTCCGACGACGGCGCCGTCGGGCGGGCGTCGGCCCTTCGCGGTCCAGGCCTCGGTGACGTGGTGGGCGATGGTGCGCAGGGGGTCGCAGGCGGCGTAGGGGTCCTGGGCGACGTAACCGATCCGGTCACCGAGATGTCGCCGCATCGCCCGTCGGGGCAGACCCAGGATCTGCTCGCCGCACAGTTCGATCGATCCGGTCACCGTGGTATGGGCGGGCAGCTGCCCGAGGACGGCGCGCGCCAGGCTGGTCTTGCCGCAGCCGGACTCGCCGACGAGCGCCAGGCACTCGCCGGCTCGCAGGTCGAGGTCCACGCCGGTGAGCGCGCGATGGCCGTTGCCGTAGGTGAGGCGCAGGTCCCGGATCCGCAGCGTGATCTCCGCGGTCCCGGTCGGCGTCTCGGTCGGCGTCTCGGTCGGCGTCGCGGTCGGCGCGTCGAGGGAGGTGGGAGAGTCGGGAGACGTCATGAGACGCGGGYGGGGTCGGTGCAGTCGCGCAGCGCGTCGCTGATCAGCGTGGCGGCGGTGACGGCGGCGATGACGCCGAGGCCGGGGCCGACGAGCAGCCAGGGCGCGATGGTGAGATCCATGYGGGAGTCGTTGAGCATGGCGCCCCATTCGGCGGTGGGGGGTTGGACGCCCAACCCGAGGAAGGACAGCCCGGCCAGGCCGAGGATGGTGTCGCCGAGCAGCAGGGTCGCGGCGATCAGGACCTGGGAGAGCACGCCAGGCAGCACGTGCCCGGCCGCGACGCGGTACATCGGGATGCCGGCCATGCGGGCGGCGATCACGTCCGGGCGTGTGCGGGCCCCGACGGTGTACGCACGGGCGAGCTTGGCCAGCCCGGCCCAGCCGGTGACCGCCATCGCGAGCACGAGATGGCCGAACCCGGGCCCGAGCACCCCGACGACGGCGAGGGCCAGCACGAGGGAGGGCAGTCCGAGCAGCAGGTCGATGATCCGGCTCAGGACGAGATCCACCACACCGCCGCGCAGGCCCGCGACGGTCCCGGCGACGAGGCCGAGGCCGGTGCTGATGAGGAACACCAGCAGCGCGGCGCCGAGCGAGGTGCGGATCCCGGCGACCGTGCGGGCGAACTCGTCACGCCCCGCCGCGTCCGTTCCGAGCCAGTGGCCGGATCGCGGCGAGAGGAGCTGGTGGGCGTAGTCGGTCGCGTTCGGGTCGCGGGCGAACAGCGGCCCGACGACCGTGACCAGCAGGATCAGCGAGGCAAGGGCGGCTCCGGCGCGGAACCCGTGGTGCGCCATCAGTCGGCGCCCAAGCCCCGCCACGGCGAGAGCGGTACCGGCATCGATGTCGGTAGGCAGGCGCCGCCCCGGTGACAGGATGCTCATGCTGCCGTGTCGACCGTGTCGACCGTGTCGGCGGTGTCGGCGGGGCGGCGCCGCGCCCGCGCGGGGCGCAGCCGAGGGTCGATGCTGGCGACGATCAGGTCGACCACCAGGCTGGCCACGACGTAGGTGACGACCGCGATCATGGTGTAGGCGACCACGACGGGCAGGTCCCGGGCGTCGATGGCCTGGACGGCGTACTTCCCGACGCCGGGCCAGCTGTAGACGGTCTCGGCGATCGGCGCCCCGCCGAGCAGCCCGGCCGCGCCCAGTCCGGCGACGGTCAGGAACGGTCCCGCCGCGTTGGGCAGCACGTGCACCCACAGCCGCCGCCACGCCGAGGCGCCGCGGGCGGCGCTCACCCGCAGGTACGAGGCGGAGCGGGCCTCCAGCAGGCTGGCCCGCAGCACCCGCGCCCAGTACCCGGCCGACCCGAGCGCCAGCGTGAGCGCCGGCCAGCCGACCGTGGACCAGGACCCGTCGGCGATCACCACCCCGAGGTCGAGGCGCACGACCAGCACGTTGAGCACGAACAGCCCGATCAGGAACCCCGGGGTGACGACCATGACCAGGGTGACCGCCCGCACCGCGCGGTCCAGCCACCCGCCCGGCACGGCGCCGGCGGTCAGGCCGAGCAGCAGCGCCAGCCCGAGCGAGATCAGCATCGCGACAAGGGTCAGGCGCGCGGTGGCCCCGAGGCGGGCGCCGATGTCGCTCATGACCGGGTTGCCAGTCTGCCAGGAGGTGCCGAAGTCGCCGTGGACCGCGCCGGTCAGCCAGTGCCAGTACCGCGCCGGCACCGGCTGGTCCAGACCGAGCTGTACGCGTGTCGCCGCGATCTGCGCGGGGTTCGGCTCGGCCACGCCGCGGGCCGCGAGCACGGTGCGGGCGGGGTCGCCCGGCGCGGTCAGCAGCATGGCCCACACGGCGGCGCTGGTCACCCAGAGGGTGACCAGCGCCTGCCCCGCCCGCCTGCCGAGAGCGGCCAGCACGGTCAGCTCGTGGGCGCGGTGGTGGCGTCGACCCACAGGTTCGCCGGCGGAACCCTGAAGCCCTTCCAGGCCGGTCCGGCGACCGCCGCCGGCAGCCGCTGCCCGGTGAAGACGATGTAGGCGTTGTCGGCGATGCGGCGCTGGATCTGGCGCAGCAGGTCGTCGCGCTGGTTCTCGTCGACCGCCGTGGAGACCCGCTCGATCAGCCCGTCGAGGGCGGGGTCGCTGATACCAGTGGTGTTGCTCGGGCCCTTGGTCTGGAAGTAGTCGCGTAGCGGCGGGATCGGGTCGCCGGCGAAGGAGACCATCCCGTTTCCTTCGAGTACGGCTGTCCAGCCGGTCGGGTCCTCCTGCGCGGCGTCGATGTCGGGGACCTGGTTGATGGCCACGTCGATCCCGATCGCCCGCAGCTGGGCCTGGATCGCCACGGCCAGGGTCTGGGTGTCGGGCTGCTGGGCGTACGTGTCGATGGTGAACTTCAGCGGTGCGCCGTTCCTGGTGAACATGCCGGACCCGTTCTGGGTCCATCCGCCCTGGGTCAGGGCGTTCCTGGCGGCGGTGACGTCGGTCTTCTGGGTGGCGACCGCGTACGGCGCCGCGGAGACGTACATGCCCGTCGCCGGCTGGTAGAGGCCGTTCATCACCTGGTTGGCGAGCTGGTCGTAGTCGATGCCGGCCTGTACCGCCTTACGCACGGCGAGGTCGTTGAAGGGTGCGGTCCGCTCGTTGAGGAACAGCTGGAGCGTCGGGCCCTTCGGCGTGYCGGTGACGTAGTAGGAGTCGGTGCGGCCCTTCAGCGTCCTGGCCGACGTGGTCGGCGGGTACAGCGCGAGGTCGGCCTCACCGTGCTGCACCGCGAGGATGCGGGCGCTGGCGTCCTCGGTGAACTTCACGGTGACCGACGCCAGGGCCGGGGTGCCGTCCCAGTACTTCGGGTTGCGGGTCATCGTCATGACCTGCGGGCTGTTGCCGGTGACGACGTAYGGGCCGGTGTACATCTTCGCCGCGATCAGTTTCTCCGGGCTGCCCTTCGCCGTCGCGTAGGCGGCCTGGTCATAGATGATGAAGAACGACTCGTCGCCCAGGATGAACGGCATATTCGGTACCGGGCCGCTCGTCGTCAGCGTGACCTGGTCGGCGCCCGTCGCGGTGACCGTCGCGCCGGGCAGGGCCGCGGCGGCGGACGAGTTCTCCTTCAGCTGGTATTCCATGCACGCGACCAGCGCGGCCGCGTCCAGCGGCCTACCGTCCTGGAAGGTGATTCCCGGATTGAGCGTGAGAACCCATGTGGTCGGTGAGGTGCTCGTCAGCGATTTCAAAAGCCACGGGGTGACGGTGCCCGCGTTCTGGGGCTTCATGAGCAGCTCGCCGTAGCCCAGCTCGTTGCCCCAGTATCCGTTTTCGACAGGGTCAAGGTCGTCGACCGCGAAACTCGTCGCGATCGTCAGTGTCTTCGCCGCCGTCCCCGCACTCGCGCCTGGCGAGGACTCGTCCGCCTGCGTCGAGCAGGAAGCCAGCCCGACACACGCGAGTATCACGGCGAGCGCCGCCGACGTTCGACGAACGAACCTGGGCACGCTCACGCGGACCGCCTCTCCAACACCTCGTGGATGGGTACTCGGTGCCGTGGCCGGTCTCCTGGCTGACGGGTCGTTCGCACCGGACCGAAGTYCGGCCTCGAACCGCCGCGACCTGACACCTTCCCAGACGTGATGGCGTCCAGTGGCTCCCCTCACGGGGACAGGTCGAAGCACCCGATTCACAGTGGCGAGGGCCGCGCCGGCGTCACACCGGCTTCCCGAGCACCACGGCTCGCCGAGCCTAGAGGCCGTCGTCGCGGGCCGCAAGGCTCATGGGCCGCGCAGGTGCCGCACCTCACGTGGAGATCAGTCGGAGAGGCGGAAGTTGAAGATCTCGTCGTCGAAGACGTTGTAGTCGGCGTAGTCGAGCAGTTCGTAGAGCCTCGCCCGGTGCTGCATCCGGTCCACCAGCCCCGCCTGGGTGCCCTCGTCCCTGATCCGGCGCAGGCCGTCCTCGACGGCGCCCATCGCGAGGCGCAGCAGCGTCACCGGGTAGATGACGAGGTTCACGCCGACCGACTCGAGCTGCGTCGCGGTGAACAGCTCGCTCTTGCCGAACTCGGTCATGTTCGCGAGCAGCGGCACGTCCACGGCCTCGCGGATGGCCGCGAACTCGTCGAGGTCCGCCATCGCCTCCGGGAAGATCATGTCCGCGCCGGCGTCGACGTAGGCCCTCGCCCGGTCGGCGGCCGCGTCGAGGCCCTCGACCGCGCGCGCGTCGGTCCGTGCGCAGATGACGAAGTTCGGGTCCCGGCGGGCCGCGACGGCCGCGCGGACCCGCCGCACCATCTCGGCGGTCTCGACCACCGACTTGCCGTCGAGATGGCCGCACCGCTTCGGGTTGACCTGGTCCTCCAGGTGGCAGCCGGCGAGGCCCGCGTCCTCGAGGACCTGGATGGCGCGGGCGACGTTCATCGGCTCGCCGAACCCGGTGTCCGCGTCGACGATCGCCGGCAGGTCGGTCACCCGGGCGATCGCGCCGGACCGCCCGGCGACCTCGGTCAGGGTCGTCAGCCCGATGTCGGGCAGGCCCAGGTCGGCGGAGAGCACCGCGCCGGAGACGTACACACCGTCGAACCCGAGCCGCTGGATGAGCAGGGCGGACAGCGGGTTGAAGGCGCCCGGGAAGCGCAGCGGCCCGCTGTCTCCGCTCCGGGAGGCGGCCAGCGCCTCGCGCAGCGCCACCCGCCGGTCCGCCGCCGGTGTCCGGGCATGCAGCATCGCTGGTCTCCTCCCAACTAGAAGAGCCCGCCCTCGGACCCGATGGGCAGCGGCCAGTCGGGCACGAGGGTCAGCTCGCCGAGCTCGTCCGGCCGCAGCTCCGGCAGCCGCACGGCGGCGGCGAGGAACCGGTCCTGCTCGTCGGTCGGCACGACGCCCTCGGCCAGCCGGCGGAACTTCGCCACGTACTCGGACCGCCCGAACGGCCGGGCACCGAGCGGGTGCGCGTCGGCGACGGCGATCTCGTCCTCGACCGTCGAACCGTCCGCCAGCGTGACGACGACCCGCCCTCCGAACGCCTTCTCCGCCGCGTCGGTCGCGTGGTAGCGGCGGGTCCAGTCCGGGTCCTCGACCGTGGTGATCTTCCGCCACAGCTTGACCGTGTCGGGCCTGGCGGCACGCCGCGGCGCGTAGGAGCGCTCGTGATGCCAGCCGGAGTCCTGCAGCGCGACGGCGAGGATGTACGGGATCGAGTGGTCGAGGGTCTCGCGGCTCGCTGTCGGGTCGTACTTCTGCGGGTCGTTCGCGCCCGAGCCGATCACGTGGTGGGTGTGGTGGCTGGTGTGGATGACGACCGAGCGCGCCGTCGCCAGGTCGGGGCCGAGCCGCGGGCCGAGGCGGCGGGCCAGGTCGATGAGCGCCTGGCTCTGGTACTCGGCCGAGTGCTCCTTGGTGTAGGTGTCCAGGATGCCGAGCTTGGGCTCGCCGGGGCCGGGCAGGCCGACGACGTATCGCGCCCGCGGGCCGTCGAGCAGCCAGGCGATCACTCCGTCCTCGCCCTCGTAGATCGGGGACGGCGCGCCCTGGCCCCGCATCGCCCGGTCAACCGCCTCGATGGCGATCTTGCCGGCGAACGCGGGCGCGTAGGCCTTCCAGCTGGAGATCTCGCCCTTGCGGGACTGCCGGGTCGTCGTCGTGGTGTGCAACGCCTGGCCGACCACCTGGTAGACGGTCTCGGTGGGCAGGCCGAGCAGCGTGCCGATGCCGGCGGCGGCCGACGGCCCAAGGTGCGCGATGTGGTCGATCTTGTGCTTGTGCAGGCTGATCGCGCGGACCAGCGCCACCTGGATCTCGTAGCCGGTCGCGATGCCGCGCAGCAGCTCGCGCCCGCCGAGCCCGACGTGCTGCGCCGCGGCCAGGATCGGCGGGATGTTGTCGCCGGGATGGGAGTACTCGGCGGCGAGGAACGTGTCGTGGAAGTCGAGCTCACGCACCGCGACGCCGTTCGCCCAGGCCGCCCACTCGGGTGAGACCCGGGTCTCGGGCGGCAGGCCGAACACCGTGGCGCCCGCGCGCCCGGCCGGCGGGGCGTGCCGTAGCGCCTGCTCCCGGGCCGCCGCGACCGGCCCGCGGGCCAGCGCCGCCGCCGCCACGCCGGCGTTGTCGATCACCCGGTTGATGACCATCTCGGTGACCTCCGCGGTCACCGCCACCGGGTCGGTCGCGACGGCGGCGATCTTCCAGGCGAGCTGCTCGTCCCGGGCCAGCCGCTCCTCGCTGCGGTGGACGCGCACCGTGTGCTCGATCATGCGGTCACGCCTGTCCCTCAGGCATCCGGGGCTCCCTCAGGCACCTGGGGCGGTCGCCGGCTCGCGTCCGGCCTCGGGGGAGGCGTCCGGGAGGCCGAGGCCGAGGTGCTCGACGTGGTACAGGGCCTGGTCGAGGAGTTCGGCGACGTGGTTGTCGTAGAGGGCGTAGACGACGGAGCGGCCGGTCCGGGTGCCGACCACGAGGCCAAGGTGCCGCAGCAGGCGGAGCTGATGGGAGCAGGCGGACTGCTCCATCCCGACCTCGGAGGCCAGCTCGGTCGCGGCAAGCGGCCCTTCGCGTAGCCGGGCGAGGATCAACAGCCGCGACGGGGTCGCGAGCGCCTGGAGCGTGGTGGCGACCTTCGCGGCGCTGGCCGCGTCCAGACGGGGGCGCGGGACGCGGCTTGCTGGCGGTGCGGCTCCGTGACCCACCTGACCAGGGTACGCCCGCCATGAACATATGAACTGTTGTTCATATATTCCTGTACGGTGGGGCGGACCTGTCGTCCAGCGCGGCCTACTCGAAGGACCCCCGATGTTGTTGCCGCCCACAGTGGGCCGCTCGGCGCCGACCGCCCGCGCCGCCGGAGACCGGCCGGTACCCAGGCGCCGCACCCGGGTCCTCGCCGTGCGTGAGAGCCGCTGGGCGGCCGCCGCGCTCGCGCTGTTCGTGCTGGCGTTGCCGCCGTACCTGCTGCACGCCCCGGCCTGGACATGGGCGCCGCTCTACGCCGCCGTGTACGCCACCGGCGGCTGGGGCCCGGGCTGGGCGGGTCTTCAGGCGCTGCGGAACAGGACTCTGGACGTGGACCTGCTGATGGTGGTCGCCGCGCTGGGAGCGGCGGCGGTCGGACAGGTGCTCGACGGGGCGCTGCTGATCGTCATCTTCGCCACGTCAGGGGCGCTCGAGGCCATCGCCACCGCCCGGACCGCGGACTCCGTGCGCGGCCTGCTCGACCTGGCACCGGCCACGGCCAGCCGGCTCGCCGACGACGGCACCGAGCAGACCGTGCCCGCCGGCGAGCTGGCGGTCGGCGACACCATCCTGGTACGCCCGGGCGAGCGCGTCGGCGGCGACGGCCGGGTCCTGGGCGGGGCCAGCGAGGTGGACCAGGCCACGATCACCGGCGAGTCGCTGCCCGTGGTCAAGGAGAGCGGCGACGAGGTGTTCGCCGGCACCGTGAACGGCACCGGCATGTTGCGGGTGAAGGTCGAGCGCGACCCGGCCGACTCGGTACTCGCCCGGATCGTGGCCATGGTCGAACAGGCCTCGAGGACCAAGGCGCCGACCCAGCTGCTCGTCGAGAGGATCGAACAGCGCTACAGCCTCGCCATGGTCGCCGGCACGGTCGCGCTGTTCGCCGTGCCGCTGCTGGCCGGCGCCGTCCTGCGGCCGACGTTGCTGCGCGCCATGACCTTCATGATCGTCGCCTCGCCCTGCGCGGTCGTGCTGGCCACCATGCCCCCGCTGCTGGCCGCGATCGCCACGGCTGGCCGTCACGGCGTCCTGGTCAAGTCCGCGCTCGTCATGGAACGCCTCGGCCAGGTGGACGCGGTCGCCCTGGACAAGACCGGGACCCTCACCGAAGGCACCCCGCGAGTCACCGACATCCACCCGCTGACGGGCTCCGGCCTGACCGAGGACGGCCTGCTGACCCTCGCGGCGGCGGCGGAGCATCCCAGCGAGCACCCGCTGGCCCGCGCCATCGCCCGCGCCGCCCGCACCCGCGGCCTGCGCGTGCCGTCCGCCGAGGACTTCGTCTCGATCGCCGGCACCGGCGTGACCGCCACCGTCGACGGCCACGCGGTGACGGTCGGCAGCCCCGCGCGCCTGCCCGGCGGACGTGCCAGCCATCCGGCCGTCGTCGCGGCGGCGAACGAGGTGGAAGGGCCAGGCCGCACCGCGGTCGTCGTCGCGCTGGACGGCGCGCCGGTCGGCGTACTCGGCATGGCCGACCGGCCGCGCGACGGCGCGCCCGCCGCCGTCGCCGCCCTGACCAGAGTGACCGGCGCGGCACCGGTCCTTGTCACCGGCGACAACCCGGCGGCCGCCGCCCACCTCGCCGCCGAACTCGGCATCGTCGACATCCGCGCCGACCTGCTGCCGCGGGACAAGGTCACCGTCCTCGCCGAACTGCGGCACGCCGGCCGGAGGGTACTGATGGTGGGCGACGGCATCAACGACGCCCCCGCGCTCGCCGCCGCCCACACCAGCGTCGCGATGGGCCGCGCCGGCTCCGACCTCGCCCTCGAGACGGCCGACGCCGTGGTGGTCCGCGACGAGCTCGCCACCATCCCCGCCGTCCTCGCGCTCGCCCGGCAGGCCCGCCACCTGGTAGTCCAGAACCTCGTCGTCGCGGCGGTCTTCATCGTCGGCCTCGTGGCCTGGGACCTGGCGGGGACCCTCCCGCTGCCGCTGGGCGTCGCCGGCCACGAAGGCTCCACCGTCCTCGTCGGCCTCAACGGACTACGCCTGCTCTCCGACTCCGCCTGGCGTCGGGCCCGCTGATCGCCCGTGCTGTGGCGCCGCGGCGGTCGGCGGGCGGTTCGGTCTCTTGACATCTGATATATCAATCGGTCACGCTGCTCTGGTGACAAGTGCGGCAGAGGCTCCCCGTACGGACATGGCGGACGACGCGACGCGGCTCTTCCGCGAGGCCATGGCCCTGTTCCCCAGCGGCGTGACGATCGTGACGACCGCCGACCACACCGGGCGCTGGTGGGGCTTCACCGCCAGCTCGTTCTGCTCGGTCTCCATGGACCCGCCGCTGGTGCTCGTCTGCCTCGCGGCGAAGGCCGAGTGCCATCCGGTGTTCGCGGTGGCCGAGCGGTTCGTCGTGCACGTGGTGCATCCCGAGCACGCGGACCTCGCCGTCCGCTTCGCGACCAGGGGAGCGGACAAGTTCGCGGACGCGGGCTTCCGTTCGGACGAGAACGGCCTACCTGTCCTGGACCGGGCGAGCGCGACGTTCAGCTGCGTCACCCATGCGGTGCAGCCGGCGGGTGATCATTCGATCCTGCTGGGCCGGGTGGAGCGGACCTCCGTCGGCGAGGATCATCCCGCCGTCTACTTCCGGCGCCGGTTCCATCTCATCGGGGACGTCGCCTGAGATCCCCGATGTCCGTCCGTCGACGGACCTGGGAGCCGGCTTCGGGGCCGGCGCGCCGACCGACCCGCCCCGTGGAGCGGCGAGAGACATCCCTCTCTGATATACGCTGATTGCCGTGTCAGCGTCGGGCCACCTACATCCGCCTACCGGCGGAGTCATCGAGGGTGAGCGAGCGGTGGCGACAGACGTCCCGGCTTCGGCGGGAGACACCGACGGAACGGGCCTTCGCCGGCTGCGGCTGGGGGCGACCGCCCGGGACCGCGTGGCCGATGTGCTGCGCGACCAGATCATGAGCGGCCGGTTCGGCCCGGGGACGCGCATCGACCTGGACGAGACCGCCTCCTGGCTGGGCACGAGCCGGACCCCGGTCCGGGAGGCGTGCCTGACGCTGCAGTTCGAGGGGCTGGTCCACGTCGCCCCCCGCAGCGGGGTCACGGTCATCGGCCTGCGCCAGCGCGACGTCGAGGACAACTTCGCCCTCAGCGCCCAGCTCGCGGGCTCCGCGGCGGCCTGGGCGGCGGAGCGGATCTCGGTGCCGGCTCTCGACGAGGTGCGGCGGCTCGCCGACGGCGTCCGCGTGGCCGTCGAGGCCGGCGGGGACCCGAAGATGCCGAACTTCCTGTTCCACCGGGCGATCAACCGGGCCAGCGACTCGGTGCGGCTCATCGCGCTGATCCGCCAGACCGGGCGGATCATCCCGTGGTCCTTCTTCGACATGGTTCCCGAGCAGGTGGGCTGCGCCCTGCGGGAACACGACGACATCGTCGACGCGCTCTCGGCCCGCAACGCCGCCCGCGCCCGCCGGGTCTCGGAAGAACACGTGATCAACGCCGGCCGGCTGCTCGTCGCCCGGATGTTCGGCGACCAGCCCGCCGCCGGTACCGATACCGGCGCTGGCGCTGGCGCTGGCGCTGGCGACGCCGGCCCGCTGCCCGGCACCAGCGTCGCCAGCTAGCGCCGCGCCCGCGAGTGCGCCGGTCGAACCGTCGGCGCGGAAGGCCGTTAGGGGCTGTACCCGGATCCGAACGCCGAGCGGTTGCTGTGCTCGTCCGGATCCGGGTACAGCCCCGCTGATCAGGCTCCCGGCTGCGCGAAGCCGCTGACGGGGCGGGCGAGGCCGAGGTTCTCCCGCAGCGTCGAGCCGGTGTAGCTGGAGCGCATCAGGCCGCGGCGGCGCAGCTCGGGCACGACCATCCGGACGAAGTCCTCGAACGCGCCCGGGAAGTGCGTCGCGGCCAGGACGAAGCCGTCACAGGCGCGGGACTCGAACCACTCCTGCATCTGGTCGGCGATCTGCTCGCCGGTGCCGACGAACCGCGGACCCTGCAGCAGGGAGGCCCGATGGCTGGCGAGTGTGCGCAGGGTCAGCTTCCCGCCGCCGAGATGCCGCTTCACCCCCTGGACGAGGCCGCGGATACCGGAGATGGAGTTGATGAGCTCGTCGGTGATCTCGTCGTCGAGCGAGTAGCCGGAGAAGTCGTGGTTCGTGAGCTCGGACAGCAGCGTCAGCGACGCCAACGGGTGCACGAGCTCGTTGAGGAAGATGTTCTCCTTCTCCCTCGCGATCGCCTCGGTCTCGCCCACCACGGCGTAGACCATGGGCAGCATGCGCACGGCGCCCGGGTCGCGTCCCTCGGCCCCGATCTGATCCTTCTGGGCCTTGTAGTGCTCGAGGGCCACGGCCTGGCTCGGGTCGGCGGTGAAGATCAGGTCGGCCCACCGGGCGGCGAAGCGCTGGCCTCGGCCGGACTGGCCGGCCTGGATGATGGGCGGGCGCCCCTGCGGCGGGCGGGGCACCGTGAGCGGGCCGCGCACGTTGAAGTACTTGCCCTCGTAGTTGATCTCGTGGACCTTGGCCGGGTCGGCGAAGACGCCCGCGGCGCGGTCCAGGACGAGGGCGTCGTCCTCCCAGGAGTCCCAGAGCTGGGTGACGATCTCGATGAACTCCTCGGCGCGGTCGTAGCGCTCGTCGTGGGCGAGGTGCTGCTCGACGCCGAAGTTGCGCGCCTCGGCGTCGTTCACCGAGGTGACGACGTTCCAGGCCGCCCGGCCGCCGCTGAGGTGGTCAAGCGTCGCGAAGGTCCGCGCGACATGGAACGGCGGGTAGTACGTGGTCGAGTAGGTCGCCCCCAGGCCCAGGTGCGTCGTCGCCGCGGCGGCGGCACCCAGCACGGCCGTCAGGTCCATCTTGACGGGGCGGGCACCGTAGCGGACGGCGTCGTCGGGGGACCCGCCGTAGATCGACGGCATCGCGAGGCGGTCGTCGAAGAACATCAGGTCGAACGTGCCGTCCTCGAGCGTCCGCGCGATCCGCTGGTAGTAGCGCAGGTCGAGAAAGTCGGGCGCCGAGTTCGGGTATCGCCACGAACCCGAGTACACCGACACGTTCGAGGCCTGCATGAAGGCAACCAGGGTGAGCTGGTCGTCGCGTCCGGCGGACACGTCCACCCCTTTCGTGAGTTGATATATCAGAGATGTGGTCACAGTAGACGCCGCCGGACACCGCCGGGTCAACCCGGGTCGGGAACGGCGGGCGTCACGGACCCGTGGCGCGGCCGGCGTGGCCGGGCGAGAACGGCGCTCCACGTGCCGTCGGCAGGGGGTCGGGCCGTCGCGATGTGGTCGGATCCGGTAGTTGATCGTCCCCCGGTGTCCGGTCGCGACGCGAGCCGCGACACAACATGTGGGCTAGTTGCAGTCGTGTGATTCTCATATGTAGGGTGTGGCTCGTTGGTTCGGCCGCCCCGCCAAGGGCGGCCGTCGTAAGAGGGAACCCGGTGGGAGTCCGGGACTGCCCCGCAGCGGTATGTGGGAACGACCGCCGTCAGGAGCACTGGGCGCGATGGCGTGCCTGGGAAGCGACGGCCAGTAGGTCCGTCGGCGCCACCGGTGCCGGCGGGAGCCCGCGAGTCCGAAGACCTGCCAGCGTGCCGCGCGCGAACACGCGCGCGGCCGGTCCGACGGCCTCGAGGGAGGGCCGGGATCACCGTGCCGGAGCTCGTCCGGGCACGGGCACCTCGCTGGTCACGCCCGTGGCCTGGCGTTGTCGCGCGGGTAGTCGGCCGCGCTGCGTCGCCGTCAGGGGACGGACCGTCAGGTTCCCGTGCGCCCGAGCGTCCCCGAACCGGTGGCCTCCTCCGTCGTGCCACCGGCCAGACCGACCAGCGGACTCGCGCGAGGAGAGACGTGACCGTCACCGAATCGTCCCCGACAGCAGGCCCTGGCCTGAGGGCCGCCGGACACGCGAAAGAAGATCATTACCACATGTCCTTTGGCTCGACCGGCACCCAGGCGACGCGTGTCCGCCGCCGCGACGGCACGCTCGAACCCGTCGACGTCACCAGGATCGCGGGCGCGGTGGCGCGCCGCGCGGACGACCTCGACCGGGTCGACCCGCTGCGGGTGGCGACCCGCACGATCGGGGGGCTCTTCGACGGCGTGACGACGGAGGAGCTCGACAGGCTCGCCGTGCAGACCGCCGCGGACCTGATCGGTGAGGAGCCGCAGTACTCACGGCTCGCCGCCCGCCTGCTCGCCGGGCTCATCGCCGGCGAGGTCGCAGGCCAGGGCATCACCTCGTTCAGCGAGGGCGTCGCGAACGGCCACCGCCTTGGCCTCGTCGGCGACACGACCGCCGCTTTCGTCGCCGCGCACGCCGCCGAGCTGGACGAGCTCGTCGACCCGGACGCCGACCGGGCCTTCGAGTACTTCGGCATCCGCACCGTGCAGGACCGTTACCTGCTGCGTCATCCGCGTACCCGGCTCGTCGTGGAGACGCCGCAGCGCTGGCTGCTGCGGGTCGCCTGCGGGCTGTCCCGCGACGTCGCCGAGGCGGCCGAGCTGTACCGGCTGATGGCGTCGCTCGCCTACCTGCCGAGCTCCCCGACGCTGTTCAACTCGGGCACCGCGCATCCGCAGATGTCGAGCTGCTTCCTGGTCGACTCGCCGCGCGACGAGCTGGAGTCGATCTACGAGCGGTATGGCCAGGTCGCCCGGCTGTCGAAGTTCTCCGGCGGCATCGGGATCGCCTTCTCCCGGGTACGCTCTCGCGGCGCGCTGATCCGCGGCACCAACGGCCGTTCCAACGGCATCGTGCCGTGGCTGCGCACCCTCGACGCCTCGGTCGCCGCCGTCAACCAGGGCGGCCGGCGCAAGGGCGCCGCCTGCGTGTACCTGGAACCCTGGCACCCCGACATCGAGGAGTTCCTGGAGCTGCGGGACAACACCGGCGAGGACGCCCGGCGCACCCACAACCTGAGCCTCGCGCACTGGATCCCGGACGAGTTCATGCGCCGGGTGCACGCCGACGAGGCCTGGTCGCTGATGGACCCCGACGAGGTCCCCGAGCTGACGGACCTGTGGGGCGACGAGTTCGACCGCGCCTACCGGGCGGCGGAGGCGGCGGGACGCCACGTCCGCCAGCTGCCCGCGCGCGACCTCTACACCCGGATGATGCGCACGCTCGCGCAGACCGGCAACGGCTGGATGACCTTCAAGGACGCCGCGAACCGGACGGGCAACCAGACCGCCGAGCCGGGCAACGTCATCCACCTGTCGAACCTGTGCACCGAGATCCTCGAGGTCACCAGCGACGGCGAGACCGCGGTGTGCAACCTCGGCTCGGTGAACCTGGCCCGGCACGTGCTGGCGCCCGAGTCGGCGGGCACCGCCGCCGACACCGCGCGGTCGGCGTCGGCGGGTCCGGTGGCGGACCCGGCCGCCCGGATCGACTGGGCGATGCTGCGGGCCACCGTGCGCACCGCGGTCACGTTCCTCGACCGGGTGATCGACATCAACTACTACCCGACGGCCGAGGCCGCCGCGAGCAACCCGCGGTGGCGCCCGATCGGGCTCGGCGTGATGGGCCTGCAGGACGTCTTCTTCGCGCTGCGGCTGCCGTTCGACTCGGCCGCGGCCCGCGAGCTGTCCACCAGGCTCGCCGAGGAGATCGCGCTCACCGCGTTCGAACGGTCCGTCGAGCTCGCCCGCGAGTTCGGGCCGCATCCGGCGTTCGCGCGGACCCGGGCCGCGCGCGGGGTCCTGCACCCGGACCACTTCGACGTGACGCCGACGCAGCCGGAGCGATGGGCGGCGCTGCGGGCCGGGATCGCCGAGCACGGCCTGCGCAACTGCCTGCTGCTCGCGATCGCGCCGACCGCGACCATCGCGTCGATCGCCGGCTGCTACGAGTGCATCGAGCCGCAGGTGTCCAACGTGTTCAAGCGCGAGACGCTGTCCGGCGAGTTCCTGCAGATCAACAACTACCTCGTCGAGGAGCTGCGGCACCGCGGCCTGTGGACGGCGCCGGTCCGGGAGCGGATCAAGGCCGCCGAGGGCTCGGTGCAGGAGCTCGGCGAGCTGCCGGACGACATCCGGGCGCTGTTCCGGACCGCCTGGGAGCTGCCGCAGCGGGCCCTGATCGACCTGGCGATCGCGCGGATGCCGTACGTCGACCAGAGCCAGTCGCTGAACCTGTTCATGGCGGACCCGAACATCGGCCGGCTGTCGTCGATGTACTCGTACGCCTGGTCGAGCGGCCTCAAGACGACGTACTACCTGCGCTCCCGGCCCGCGACCCGCATCCAGCAGGCGACGGTGGCGGCCGCCACCGCGTACACCATCCCGACCCAGGAATCCCCGGGGGACAGCACGAGCGGTGGAGCCGCCGAGGACTCGGCCGCCAAGGCCTCAGCCGCCGCGGCCTCAGCCGCCGCGGCCGTCGCCTGCTCGCTGGAGAACCCCGAGATCTGCGAGGCCTGCCAGTGACGACGCCCGCCCCGGCCCGGCCCGTACCCTCCCCGTCGGTCCATCCGGTACCCGGCCAGGTCATGCCGGCGTCGGTGCCGGCACCGGCCATGCCCACCCGGGCCGGGCTCGCCGCCGAGGTTCCGGAGACGCGGCCGACGCTGCTCGACCCGGGCATGAACCTGACGCTGCGGCCGATGCGCTACCCGGCCTTCTACGACCGCTACCGGGCGGCGATCCGCAACACGTGGACCGTGGAGGAGGTCGACCTGCACTCCGACCTCGCCGACCTGCACCGCCTCAGCCCCGCCGAGCGGCACCTGGTCAACCGACTGGTCGCGTTCTTCGCGACCGGCGACACGATCGTCGCCAACAACCTGGTCCTCAACCTCTACCGCCACGTCAACGCGCCAGAGGCACGGCTCTACCTCTCCCGGCAGCTGTTCGAGGAGGCCGTGCACGTCCAGTTCTACCTGACGCTGCTCGACACCTACCTGCCCGATCCGGACGAGCGGACCCGCGCGTTCGCCGCCGTCGAGAACATCCCGTCGATCCGCGCGAAGGCACGGTTCTGCTACCGCTGGATCGACTCGCTGGGTGACCTGGACCAGCTGCGCACGCGCGAGCACCGGCGGGCGTTCCTGCTCAACCTCATCTGCTTCGCCGCGTGCATCGAGGGACTGTTCTTCTACGGCGCGTTCGCCTACGTCTATTTCCTGCGCTCCCGCGGCCTGCTGCACGGGCTCGCGTCCGGTACCAACTGGGTGTTCCGCGACGAGTCGATGCACATGGAGTTCGCGCTCGACGTGGTGGCCGCGGTGCGGGCGGAGGAACCCGACCTGGTCGACGCCGGGTTCGAGGCCGACGTGCGCCGGATGCTCGCCGAGGCGGTCGACGCGGAGACCGTCTTCGCCGAGGACCTGCTCGCGGGCGGGATCGCCGGGATGACCGTGCCGGACATGCGCCGCTACCTGGAGCACGTCGCCGACCGCCGCCTCGGCCAGCTCGGGTTCGCGCCGATGTTCGGCTCGGCCAACCCGTTCTCGTTCCTCGACCTGCAGGACGTGCAGGAGCTGTCCAACTTCTTCGAACGCCGCGTCTCCTCCTACCAGGTCGCCGTCGAGGGCTCGATCTCCTTCGACGAGGACTTCTGAGGCACGGCGACGAGGACTTCTGGGGCCGGCCCGCGTCGATCCAGGGCCCGGGGCGGCGGGCATCCCGCCAACGCGGCCCCTCAACCGGCGTGACCGAGAGGCCCGCCGCGCCTCAGGGGATCTGACCATGGCCTGTGGGGGCGAAGGCCGTCGCCCTGGGCACCACACCCGATGGGGGGATGACGGCCAGCCCCAGAAACCATGACCCAGGTCGATCCGGAGGAGGCTTCCAGGGGCGCGTCACGACGCGACCCTGGAAAGCCTCTCCGCACCCGGCCACAGCTAGCCCAGACTTCGGACCTACTCGTCTAGGCGTCGCGGAACTTTGTCCCGCGCTTCTCGACGAAGGCGGCGATCGGTCATCGGACCATCGGCCGTCGGGCCCAGGCGAGGCTCCGAGCGAGGTCGAGGTCACCGCGCGCCGGGGCGGCGAAGAACTGGGCGACGAGGGCGGCGTCGACGTCGGCGAGCGTGCTCGGCGTCCAGCGTGGATTCCGGTCCTTGTCGATGATCTGGGCGCGGATTCCTTCGGCGAGATCATGGTGGCGCAGGCAGGCGACGGAGACCCGGAACTCCTGAACGAGTGCCGCGTCCAGGTCCGGGAGTGTCGCTGCCCGGCGCAGCGCGGCGAGGGTGACAGCGAGCGCCGTCGGCGACTTCGCCTCGATCTCGTCGGCCGCCGTGGCGGCCGCCGGTTCGCCGCTCGCGCGCAGGCGCGCCACGATCTCCTCGACGCTGTCCGCGGCGTAGCAGGTGTCGATCCAGCCGCGCTCGGCAGCGAGGTCTCCCATGTCGGCGGGGATGGCCAGCGCGGTGACGGCCTCGGTCGGTTCCGTCCCTGCCGCCAGGGCGCCGACCAGCGCCGGTAGCCGCGTCGCCGGGACCAGGAGGTCGGCGAGTCCCGCGGTGATCGCGTCGGCGCCGGTCAGGGTGGCGGCGGTGAGCGCGGCGTGGGTGCCGGTCTCGCCGGGCATCCGGGAGAGCAGCCAGGTTCCGCCGACGTCGGGCACGAACCCGATGCCGGTCTCCGGCATGGCGATCCTGGACCGTTCGGTGACGACGCGGACCGAGCCGTGCGCGGAGATCCCGACGCCGCCGCCCATCACCAGGCCGTCCATCAGCGCGACGTAGGGCTTCGGGTAGCGGGCGATGAGCGCGTTCAGCCGGTATTCGTCGGCCCAGAAGTCGACGGACCCGGTGCCGCCGGACCGGGCGTCGCGGTAGAACGCACGAACATCGCCGCCGGCGCACAGCCCGCGCTCGCCTGCCCCGTCGACGACCACGCAGGTGATCGAGTCGTCGGTGGCCCAGCCGACGAGCGCCTCGGTCATCGCGAGGACCATGCCGTGGGTCAGCGCGTTGATGGCCTTCGGCCGGTTGAGGGTGAGCCGGCCGACGGCACCCTCGACGCGGCGGATCACGTCGTCGGCGCCGTCCGCCGGCGCGCCGTCGGCTGGCGCACGGGTGGCGGGGATGGGGGGAGTGGCGGCGCTCATCGGGCCGCCGCCAGCATCGCGCGGGACGCGGTCACCCGCGTGATCTCGTCGGTGCCCTCGAGGATCTGGTGCACCCGCAGGTCTCGCACGATCTTCTCCAAACCGAGCTCCGTGAGGTATCCGTGGCCGCCGTGCGGCCGCGTGCCGGGTTCGCGACGGCGAACCCGGCGTCGGTGACGAACCGACTGGCCATCGTGCACGGCTGGGCAGCCGGCGGGGCCGGCGGGGCCGGCGGGGCCGGCGGGGCCGGCGGTGTCCGCGGTGTTCGTGGCGCGCCAGGGCAGGCCGCGGGACGCCGCCAGCTCGGTGCCATGCCCGCGAGATGACTCCGCGTCGAGAGGCCGCCTCGGGGAGATCTGTATACGGCGCCGGATACGAAATCGTATACGTCATTTACTACTGCGTTACACGGGGACACGCGGGCCGAAACCGGACGGCCCGACAGTCGTCGAAGGCAGCTAGCACCCGCGGTATCCAGCCCCGAATCCCCGTCAAACCGCACGTAGAAGACCCGAACCCGGCCTTCCCGGCCGGCTCGCCCCTGCCCCGGCGCGATCCCCGGCCCGCCCGGCGACCCGCGAGGTGCGCCGACGGGCGCGCCGGCCGGTTCAGTTTCTCCGGGTCAACCCGCGAACCGTCCCCGTCTCCGCCGACGACAGGACCCCTGGCATGACGAGCGCACCATTCACCGTCCCGGCCCGTCCATACGACTTCACCTTCGACCCAGCCACGACGGCCCTCGTCGTCATCGACATGCAGCGCGACTTCATGGAGCCGGGCGGTTTCGGTGAAAGCCTCGGCAACGACGTCTCCCAGCTGCGGAGCACCATCGAACCGCTCACGGCGGTCTTCGCCGCGGCCCGCGCCGCCGGCCTGACCGTCATTCACACGAGGGAAGGCCACCAGCCGGACCTCTCGGACCTTCCCGAGGCCAAGCTGAACCGGGGCAACGCGACCCTGAAAATCGGCGACGTCGGGCCGAAGGGGCGAATTCTCATTCGCGGCGAGTATGGCCAGGACATCATCGACGAGCTCGCGCCRATCGAGGGCGAGATTGTCATCGACAAGCCAGGCAAGGGCGCCTTCTACGCCACCGCGTTCGGCGACATCCTGGCGGAGAAGGGCATCAGATGCCTCGTCGTCACCGGTGTCACGACCGAGGTGTGCGTGCACACGACGGTCCGGGAGGCAAACGACCGCGGCTACGAGTGCCTGGTCCTGTCCGACTGCGTCGGCAGCTACTTCCCGGAGTTCCAGCGGGTGGCACTCGAGATGATCGCCGCCCAGGGCGGCATCTTCGGCTGGGTCGCGCCGTCGGCCGCGTTCATCGACGCGCTCGCGCCCCTCCTGGCGGCGTCGGCCGCGCAGTGACTGTTGCCTTCCCGCCGACGGGCCGTGGCCCTGCCGCCGAGGGACCGACGGCGAGCCGTCACATGACCGGCGGTCGGTGAAAGGACCGGCCGGTCAGTACCGGCCGGCATCGCAGGAAACCCGGCCGCCGTATGCCGGGCGGACCACGACCGGCCCGCGCCGCAGGCCGGTACCCGGGCAGCCGCGCCGCGGCTGTGCCCACCGTCATTGAGGAGTCTGTCATGGTGAAGTTTCCAGGGACGGGCGGCACAGCCACCGCCGGTCCGCCACTGTGGGTCCGGGGGGACCTCAACGCGTTCTTCGGGCTCGGCATCAACGTGCTGGTCAACGTCCTGGTGCTGACCGGGCTGTGCATCGGCGTCATCGCGATTCCCAAGGGGGACGTGCTCGGCACGATTCTGCCCGCCCTCGGTATCGCGCTGATCCTCGGAAACCTGTACTACACCTACCTGGCCCGCCGGCTCGCGATAAAGGAGAACCGGTCGGACGTCACGGCGATGCCGTACGGCCCCAGCGTGCCGCACATGTTCATCGTCACCTTCGTCATCATGCTGCCGATCTACCTGAAGACGAAGGACCCGTTCAAGGCGTGGGAAGCCGGCATGGCGTGGGCCTTCATCATCGGTGTGATCGTCATGCTCGGCGCGTTCGTCGGCCCGACGATCCGCCGTTACGCGCCCCGGGCGGCCATGCTGGGCACCCTGGCCGGTATCTCGGTCGCGTTCATCTCGATGCGGCCGGTCGGGCAGATGTGGGAGGCGGCCTGGATCGCGCTGCCGGTCTTCGCCCTGCTCATCGTCGGGCTGCTCACCGACATCAAGCTGCCCTGGAACCTGCCGATCGGGGCGGTCGCGCTGCTGGTGGGCACCGCGATCGGCTGGATCGGCGGCTTCATGCACACCCCGGACGTCACCTCGGCGGCCAAGGACATCGCGCTGGCCGTGCCCGACTTCCGGTTCGACATGCTCTTCTCCGGGCTGAAGGACCTCTCGCCGCTGCTGGCCACGGCCATCCCCCTCGGCGTCTACAACTTCACCGAGGCCATGACCAACGTGGAGAGCGCCGCCTCGGCCGGTGACAACTACAACCTGCGCGCGGTCCTGCTGGCCGACGGCTTCGGTGCCGTGATCGGCTCCTGCCTGGGCTCACCCTTCCCGCCCGCCGTCTACATCGGCCACCCCGGCTGGAAGGGCGCCGGCGGCCGCACCGGCTATTCGCTGRCCACCGGCGTGATGATCGCGATCCTGTGCTTCTTCAGCCTGTTCAGTCTCCTCGGCTCGATTCTCCCGTTGCCGGCGATCGTGCCGATCCTGCTCTACATCGGCCTGCTCATCGGCGCCCAGGCCTTCCAGGTCTCGCCCCGGGCGCACGCGCCGGCGGTGGTCGCGGCCCTCCTGCCCAACATCGCCTCGTGGGCGGTCGGCCTGATGGACAACGTGCTGTCGGCCGCCGGCACCTCGGCGACCCAGGTGGGCTACGACAAGATCAACCAGGCGGGAGTCATCTACAAGGGATTGATGATCTTCGGCGAGGGGGCGATCCTGGCCGGCCTGGTGCTGGGCTCGATCGTCGCCTTCATCATCGACAAGCGGTTCGTTTCGGCCGCGATCTTCTCGGCCATCGGCGCCGTGCTCTCGTTCATCGGCCTGATTCATGGCGAGAAGGTCGAGTGGAACGCCAACGGCCAGGTCGCGCTGGGCTACCTGCTCCTGGCCGCCGTCTGCGTCGCCTTCGCCCTGACGAAGCCGGCGCCGCGGGTGCCGGACGCCGACGAGATCGAGCTGGAGCGCGTCCATGGCGTGCCGCAGCAGCCCGGGAAGAAGGACAAGGACGGCGAGGCCGCCCCCGCGGCGGAGGTGCCGGCCGCCGCGAGCTGACCCGGGCCGGCGCCCTGACCGCCCTGCCGACCGCCGATCCGCCCGGTGGTCGGCAGGGCACGGTCACGCCCTGGCCGGGGCCGTCCCCGCCGCCGTTCGCCCGCCAGCCCGCGACGGTAGATCACCACCATCGTGTCGCCGCGGTCGTGAATCGAGTCGGATCGCGACAACGACAACACGTTCGCGGCGATCATGAGCGGCCGCGGGGGCGGCCCGCCGGGTTCGTCCGCCGGGTTAGCCCGACGGGTTAGTAGGTATGCCAGCCGTCTGGGGCGAGACCGCCGGGGATGTCCGCGTTGGGGTCGTACGGCGTGCGGGTGAACACGAAGCTGCCGATGTCCAGATGCCTGGCGGTGCCGTCCGCCGCCCGGATGACACGCAGCCTCTCGCCCGCGTAGTAGCCGTTCAGCCCGGTCCAGGTGCCATCCGCCTCGGCCCGGAAGCGGGAGCCGCCGCCGGTCTGGCCCTGCGGGATGAGCTCCAGCCCCCGGTCGGCGCGCAGGTGCAGCAGGTGCGGCGACGGACCCCAGTGCCACAGGCCGGTGAGCGCCAGCAGCTCCGGATCGGCCGCCGGCAGCGGGCGCCACGGCTCCGGTATGCGCGGTTCGTGCTCGGTGACGATCCGGATCAGGTCCGCGGCGATCTGCCCGACCGGCGGCCCGGACGTCGCGTTCGCCAGGACGACCGCGGCGACGTCGTCCCGTTCACTCACCCAGAGCGCGGCCAGGAATCCTGGCATCGAGCCGGTGTGGCCATGCAGCAGCCGGCCGTCATGCCGGCGCAGCTGCAGGCCGAGCCCGTAGCCGGCGGACCAGTCGTCGGACTCGTCGACCTCGTCATCGTCGGGTTCCGACGCGGGCCGGCGCATCTCGGCGAGGGTGCTGGCGCGCAGGACATTCTCGGCGCCGCCGGCTAGGAACGCGGCCCAGCGGGACAGGTCGGCGGCGGTCGACCAGAGCTGGCCGGCCGGCGCCATCACGCCGGTGTCCTCCAGCGGCTCCGGCAGCATCACGTCCGCCCATGGGTGCACCGCGAAGCCGCCGGCGTGCGGGGCCCGCGGCAGCGGCGTGGTCCTGGCCAGGCCCAGCGGCGCCAGCACCTCGGAGTGCAGCACGTCGCCCCAGGGCTGCCCGCGCAGCTGGCTGACCAGCGCGCCGAGAAGCGCGAACCCGGGGTTCGAGTAGTGGAACCGGCGGCCCGCCGGGTGCCGCACCGGAGGCTCGTCGAGCACATCGGCGAGCCGGGGCCGCAGCGTTCCCGGCGTGCGCTCCCACCAGGGGCCGGGGGTCTCGGACGCGAGGCCCGAGGTGTGGCCCAGCAACTGAGCGATTGTCAGCGCCCCGGCCCCGGTGCCCGGCAGGTGACGGTCCAGCGGGTCGGCGAGGTCCAGCGCGCCCTCGTCCCGCAGGCGCATGACCTGCACCGCCACGAAGGTCTTCGTGATCGAGCCGATCCGGTACTGGACGTCGGCGTCCGGGCTGTGCCCGTCAATCATGCTGCGGCCGTCGGCCCAGACCAGTCGTCCGCCGCGCACCACCGCGCCGACCAGCGAGGGCGTACGCCCGTCCGCCTGCCCGACAGCCAGCCGATGCAGCAGCGCGCGTCGCGTCGTCGGCAACAGTTCCTCAGGAGGCAAGGTCATCGTCCGTCACCATATAGCCGGCGAGTGGACGTCGTCCGCGCAGGCGCCTCGCCCCGGAGGGGCACCACTCAGGCGGCGCAGTGCTTCGGGAGTGGCAGCGGCCCCGGGTAGCCGAGGTAGAAGCCCTGGGCGTGGTCGACACCGAGGTCGGCGAGAACGGCGAGCTCGGCCGCGGTCTCCACGCCCTCGGCCAGAACCTGGGCGTCGATCTCGCTGGCGAACCTGACCAGGGCGGCGACGAGAGCCTGGCGGGCGGGATCCGCGTCGATCCTCGAGGTCAGCTCCCGGTCCATCTTGAGGATGTCCGGGGTCAGCTGCAACAGCCGGTTCAGATCGGCGTTGGCGACGCCCACGTCGTCGACCGCGATCCGCGCTCCTCGCCGCCGCAGGTCGTCGAGCGCGGCGCGCACCGCCTCGTAGTCCTCGATGCACTCGTGTTCGGTGACCTCGATGACGACCCGGCCGTACGACGCCGCGGCCATGGCGTCGTGGATCCGGCCGCAGGCGACCACCGTCGGGGACGCGTTCACCGACAGCCACAGGTGGTCCGGCAGGACGGGCAGCACGGCGAGCGCGTTCACGATCGCGGCGAGCTCGAGGTCGGTGCGCAGGCCGACCGACGCGGCGGCGGTGAACCACGCCTCCGGGCCGCCGGATCCCGGGGGGAAGCGCGCCAATGCCTCCGCGCCGATGATCTGCCGGGTTCGGATGGCGACGACCGGTTGGTAGATCATGGTCGGTCGGTCGCGGATCACCGTGGTGATCCGCTCGACCAGCAGGTCACGGTCCTCGCGCTTGTGCGCGAGATGCGAGATGAACCGGGCGAGCACCTCGGCCAGCAGCGCCAGGAAACGCGCGTCCTGGCTGGAGAGCTCCGGCCTGGCGTCGTGGCTCAGGCAGCACAGCATGCCGTGGAGGCGACCGTCGTCGAGCACGACCGGAGCGCCGATGTAGGCCCCGATGTTCCACCGGCGCGTCAGCGCGAGGGGAGCGGTCCGCTCGTCCGTCCGCGCGTTGGGGATGACCGGTGGTAGCCGTCCGTCCAGGACCCGCGAGCAGTAGGAGTCGGTGTAGCAGGTGGTGGTCCCGGGGCCGATCCCGAACGACTCCGCGTCACCGTGCAGAGCCTCGATCGTCTGTACCTCGGTGGTCAGTCGGGATACCCAGGACAGCTCCATCATCAGATGGCGGCGAGCCAGCGACAGCAGCCAGGACACCGCCTCCTCCGGGTCGAGGGCGGCTTTGCGGGCGTCGCACAGCATCCGCCCGCAAATGTCGGTCTCGGACATGACGATCCCCCCGACGGCCTCACGACAGGGCGTTCCCCGCCTGGCCCGGCCCAACCGGTTCCCGCCACGGCCTGTCCGGCCCCTGCCGCGGCTCACTACTGGCTGACTGGCCGAGGGTTGGTGGCGGCTCTCGCCACCCGGCTCGATGCCAACGCCAGACCATGGTCTGGGCGAGCCGCCACCAACCCCGCGTATTCCGTCACCGCTTCGTGAACCGCCCTGGCGGGACATGCGCCAGCCGTCGGCCAGACGACCCCGTCGTCGTCACACGGCGGGCGCGCCCTCGCCCCGCTGGTGGGCGCCGCGCTCGATGTGCTCGCGGTAGGCGGCGTCCTCCTCCGGGGTGGTGGTCAGGCCGTCCGCGGCGCGCATCGCGTCCTCGTCGATCGGGCCACCGTCCGCTCCGGTCACGGACTCGTCGCTGCGCCGGCCCTCCTCGGCCTCGGCGAGCGCATCGGGGTTACGGAAGTCGAGATCACGTTCCGGGTTCGGCATCGAATCAGCTCCTCGTCCGAAAGGCTGTGCCGGATGGCTGTGCCCACGTGTCTGCGCACCTTCCCGCCGCGCCCGCCGTCAACCCGGCCGGGTGGCGATTCCCGACCACCAGGCCGCCGGGGTGGCCGGCGAGGTCATTGGCCGGCGCACCGGTCCGGCGTGCCAGCGCGGTCCGTGCCACCGCGAAGCTCGGCGAACCTCCGACCATGTCGCCCTCGGTGGGGCGATCGGCGTCACCGGGCCGCGGCGCGCCGGTCCCGCGGGCGGGCAGTCGCCGCCCGGGGACCGGCGCGCCGCTCAGAGCACCCGCTCGACGTCTAGAAGATCCTCCCGATGTCCTGGCTGACGATCCGCGCCATGCTGTGCTCGGCGAGTGCCGCGATGGTCATGGACGGGTTGCAGGCACCGGTGGAGCCCGGAATCCGCGCACCGTCGAGGACATAGAGGCCGCTCTGCCCGAGAACGCGGCCATACAGGTCTACCGCCGATCCCATCGGAACGCCGCCGAGAGCGTGCCATGTCGACGCCTGGGTCGCGTTGGTGTCGGTCACGGTGCCGCCGCCGGCCTGGGCGATGGCGTTCATCTTGTTGCGGATCAACGTCTGGAGCGCGGCGTCGGCATTGGTGGGCCAGGTCAGCTTGGCGTCGTCCGTGGCCGAGTCATAGGCCCAGGTGCCGGCCCCAGGGACGATGCCGAAGCCGACCACGGTCATGAACCGTCCGCCGGTGAGGGCGGCCGGCGGCGCGCCAGCGTGGACGATCCGCAGCGGGATCGTGCTGAAGGGATCGACGCCGCCGACAGCCGCCGGACCGCCCTCCTTCATGCCCGGGTCATCGTTCATGCCGGTCCACGAGTAGATGCGGTCGCCGTTGTTCCCCCACTGGGTGCCGACCGCGTCCGGCAGGTTCGGGATGAGGTTCTTGCCCTTCGCCTTGACGAGCAGCCGCGTCGTTCCCGGCGAGCCGGCGTTGAGGAACACCGCGCTCGCGGTGATGTTCTTGTGCTCCTGGATGACTCCGGCGGTGTCGATGCGGTCGACCGACAGCACCCATTTCTTGTTGGCGCCCAGCTTGATGTCACGGACGACGTGGAGCGTCTGCACCTGCACCTTGCCCGTCGCCTCCGCGGCGGCGAGATAGGTGACGTCGATCGAGTGCTTCCCGCCGTTGTTGACGCCGAACGCGATGTCACTGTTGGTGTAGGCGGCGTTGTACTGGCCGTTCAGCTCCCCGCGCACGAAGTTCCAGTCGACCGGCAGCGGCACCCGGAACGTCTGGAGGCCCGCCTTGGGGGCGACGTTCAGGAAGATCCGGGAGGAGGCGTACGGGCTTGAGTTGAGAACGTCGTTGGGAATGGTGGAGATGCCCAGCATCGAGGCGACGGTGGGATACCACTTCGAGTTGAGCTCGGGATAGAAGCCGGAGGCCAGCGGCATGGACCGGGCGAACTCGGCCACGTTCGGCTGCAGCGTCATTCCGTGGTACATGATCGAGCCGCCGCCGACGCAGGCGCCGCAGTTGACGGTGATCCCGTTGCCGTTGATGACCTCGAGAACACCGGTGTAGGGCGGCCAGAGGGGGAAGGGCGGGGCGCCCGGCACCGGCGCGTAGGGGGACAGCCAGGCCGACCGGCTGTCCAGGTTCGCGAGGGTCGCGAAGGTGTTCGAGTTCGGGCCCGTCGGCCACCGCAGGCCGCGTTCCAGGACCATCGTGGTCACGCCGGCCTTGGCCAGCCGGAGCGCCGTCACGCCCCCGCCGAAGCCGGTGCCGACGACGACGGCCCGCGCGGTCACCTCCGTCGTCGTCACCGCGCGCGCCGGCGTGGCGCCGGCTACCAGCCCGCCGAACGCGACCGCTCCCGCGCCCGCGGCGGTGGCGCCCATGAACCCGCGGCGGCTGAAGCGGCTGGACGATGTCGGGCTGTCCGGCTCGGATGGTGCCGGCTCGGATGGTGCCGGCTCGGGTAATACCGCGGATGCCTCGTCTGACATGTTCGCCTCCAATTGTCGCGCGTTGCGGTCTCCGCCTCCATGCCTGGCCCCGACACACGCCTACGCCCTGCGGTGACCTCATCACGACAGCGCTGGACCAGGTGCTGGATCCAACGCCAAATCGTGCGGGCAGGGCAGGGCAGGGCAGGGCCGGGTGGATGGCGGCATGAAAAAGATGGCCGGCTATTCGCGAACCATCTCAAGAAGTTTGGTGAGAAAGCGAGAAGGCGGCCCGGCATAGCCAGCCGAGCTGGCGCGTATGCACCGGCTAGAAACGGTGTCGAGCCGGCGGGCCCGTGTGATACCGGACATATGGATAGCATCCGGTTGTCCCGCTGTCAACAGGGCTCCCGATGTCATCGTATACAAAATAAATTCGCACGGAACGATGGTGCAAATAATGCACGGAGGCCACCGAGCCGGCGGTGCAAATAATGCACGGAGACGTCGTGGCTGGTCTTTCGGAACGGCGTTATGACGTGCTCTTCTGGGCGTCCGAGCCCGATCAACGGCATCCGGCCGGACTCGGCCCGCCGGGGAGCGGCGGCCGGGTCCCGAGCCGCGCGACCGGCCAGGTCAGTGCCATGCCAGCCCGTGCCGCCCCGTATCGCCGGCCGCGCCTCGCGTCAGCCAACGGCCCATCGGGTGGCCGACGTGTTCGATGTGTGGTGGAGGTGAGCCATCGCCGGTAATGCGGGTGACACCATTCGATGTGGTCGGCGCGCCCGGTGACACGGGCATTCGCCGCCAATGGTGATCTGCCCTTGGTCCGGGCGCATCGGCTGGTGGCCCCTTGTTTCCGTCGGGGCGTCGCCGGTATTTGTCCTGTCGTGCGCGGTCGCGGACTGGTCGCTGGTCGACGTGGCCCTGGTGGTAACGGTCCGAAACGGCGGTGCGGACGAAATAAGGCGTCCGGTGGTGGTATCGATTCTTATCTTTTCCTAGCGGACTTCCCGACGGGCACCTCTCCTTCCAGGGCCGGTCTACACCGGCGCCCGCGCGTCGTTTACCGACCTGAGAAACCCCGAAGACAACCGGCGCGGCCCGCGCTTCCGCCGCTGTGATCTTCGCGTTCCGCGAGCATCGAGGCGGCGCGCCTCAGGGGCAACTTTTTCGCGCGGACCCGGAAGGCTCACAGGGCTGTGACCCCGACGAACGAGCCCGAGCGCCGATGGCACTTTGGTGCCGTCGGCGGCGTTCGCCCCCGCGGGTCCCTCCCGCCGGGGGCGTGAGGGATCCGCGATGTGGGATAGGAGGTCGCCCGGCGGGGAACGGCCGGGTTCAGCGGTGCGGGCCGTTTCCGGCTGAGGTGAGGTGGGAGAGGAGTTCCATCGACACCGCGACCGCGCGGCCGGTCGCACTCGGCCCGATCCGCCCGTCGCGGATTTGTCCCGTTCTGTGCCCGTCACCGCCCGCGCGCCTTCCGTCACTGGCATCCAGTGCCGGCTTCGCTCCGCGGGATGGTGGGCGGGACCGGGAATGTGGGGTAAGGGGCCGCCGCGGACTGGATCAACACGGCGTGAGTTGCGGTCAACAACCATTTTGCCGTTTGGGCGAACGCTCAGCATCGGCACAGGTCCGGTATTTGATCGAACATTCGGCGGTTGCGGATAACAACCATTTCGCCGCTTGGGTGAACGCTCGGCATCGGAATGGTTCCGTCCTCCGCTGGTCGCGCTGGTCGCGCTGGTCGCGCCGGCGGCCTGTCGTCGAGGGACCGGGGTCACGGGGCTGGCGGTCGCCGGCGAGCGAGGCGGCGGAAGACCATGACGGAGACGCGCGACGGGCGTCGCCCCGACCGTCCGGGGCCTGCCGCGCGCGCCGCTGGCGGCGGCCAGCCACGTCCGCCTGCCGGCTGGTGAGAAGCGTGGCGGTCCCACATCCCGGTGAGACGCGCGGCCGGTGGGACGCGGGAGCGGTCCCCACGCGAGACCTGGCGCTGAGACCAGAAGATCTGTGACAGAGAGCTACCGGACAGGGGGTGCTGAGACAGGTGGCGCGGTAGGAGGTGTGTGTCGCGGTCTTTCGGGGACGAACCTCGCAGCTGGGGTGAATCGGCGAAGGGGACGGCACCGTGACGACGACGGAGGACACGTCCTCGCTGGGGACCGGCCCGTTTCGGGCCGTACAGAAAGGGGTGCCGTCCGAGCGCCGCGGTATCACTCCGCCCGCGATCACTCCGCCCGCGCAGGCGCGGCCCGGTCACCGCGCCGAGACGCGTGAGACCGCCGGCCCTGGCGTCGAGACGGCCCGGGCCCGTGCCCTCGACGTGCTGCGTGCCAACGACGGCGGGGGGTTCACCCGGCCGTCGGCGCGGCTGTACCCGCATCAGTGGCTGTGGGACAGCTGTTTTGTCGCCATCGGTCTTCGCCATGTGGACGTGGAGCGGGCGGCCGGCGAGGTGCTGTCGCTGTTCGTCGGGCAGTGGCCGAGCGGGATGCTGCCGCACATCAGGTTCTGTCCGGCCATCGGCGAGCCTTACCACGCGGACCCGGGGCTGTGGGGCGTGCGCGACGCGGTCGAGGCGCCGCCGGTGGTGGAGACCAGCGGTGTCACCCAGCCGCCGCTGGTGGCGGAGGCGGTCGCCCGCGTCGGCGCGGCCATGCCGGCGCGTCGGCGGCTGGCCTTCTACCGGCGGGTGCTGCCCGGCCTGGTCGCCTACCACGAATGGCTCTACCGGGAACGGGATCCTGAGAACACCGGCCTGGTCTCGGTCGTGCATCCGTGGGAGTCGGGCATGGACGACACGCCGCCGTGGTCGGACGCCGTCCGGGACCTCGCGCCCGCGAAGGTGCGCGCGGTCAGGGACGCGGGAGACCTCGACGTGCTCGAGGGCCTTCGCCGCGACAACAAGGCGGTGCCCGCCCAGGAGCGGATCGCGGCGGACGAGCTGTTCACGCTCTACGAGCTCACCGGCCGGCTGCGGGCGGTCCGCTACCGGTTCGACGAGCTCCGCGCTGCCGGGCTGCCGTCGATCCGGGACGTCGGGTTCAACGCGGTGCTGGTGCGGGCGAACCGCCAGCTCGAGACGGTCGCGGCCGACGCGGGACTGGAGCTCCCCACCGGGCTTCTCCGGGCCATGCGCACCACGCGCGACGCGTTCAGGAACGTGCTGGCCGGCGGTTTTCCCCGCCACCAGGACGCCCGCACCGGGCGGCTGCTGCCGGACGAGACGGTGGCGGGCTTCCTCGCCCTGTACGCCGGCGTCCTGCCGCCCGAACAGGCCGGTCGCCTCGCCGGACAGCTTTTCGACGCACGCTGGACCGGACGGTACGGACCGGCCAGCCTGCCCTTCGACGCCCCCGCCTTCGACCCGGGCCGGTACTGGCGGGGACCGGTGTGGCCGATGGTGAACTGGCTTCTCGTCGACGGCCTGAGAAGGTCGGGGCGAGTGGCCGAGGCGCGGCGGCTGCGGGACGAGACCGTCGAGCTCGTCGTGCGCTCCGGACGGACCTACGAGTACTACTCCCCGGTCGACGGCGGCGGCCACGGCGCGCCCGACTTCGCGCCTACAGCGGCGGTATTTCTTGACATGATCTACGCCGAATGACCCGGTCACCAGCGTCGGGTCGAAGAGATCAGCCGATGGCGGAGGGGGACAATGTGGTTGGCGGTCCACGCCGGCAAGGTGGGACCGGTCGGCGTCGTCCACGTGCGCGGCGAGCTCGACCTGGCCACCCGGCCTCGGTTGGAACAAGGGCTCGACGCGCTGCTTGACAGCGGCTGCGCCCGCATCGTGGTGGATCTCGGGGAGGTCGAGTTCGCCGATCTGAGCGGACTCGACCTGCTCGCGCGGGCACAGCGACGGGCGCGGGCCGAGGGCGGCTGGCTCCGGGTGGCCGCCCCGCCCTGGGGGGTGCGGCGCATCCTCGCCGTGACCGACCTGGGCGACATCCTGCCCGTCTACCCGGACGCCTACGAGGCGATCACGGACGCGGGCCGTCCCCGGACCGGGCCGCCCATGCCACGACGGAGCGACGAGGACTCGCGCAGGTGAGCGCGCGGATCCTCGCAGACCCTCGCCGCGCGTCGCCCGGGCCCGCCACACCCCCGACCACCGTCGTCCCGGTCAGAGGTTGGCGCCGCGGGCGGTGACCGGCCAGTGGCCGGCCACGACGCCGCCACGGGTGACCACCAGGTGATCGACCAGGTTCACGGCGGCACAGACATGGTTGGGCACGAGGAGAGTGGTGCTCCCGATCGGGGGAACGCGGCCGCCCGGCGCGACGGTGACCACGGCATGGTGCTCCGACAGGGACGTCACGGTGGCATCCGGAAACTCCGGGAGGTGGCCGAACCCGGGTGCCCAGGCGGGACGGTCGGCCCCGAGGATCTTGCTGCCGGCGTCGAGCACGAACCGGTCGGGAGCCGGCGCGCTCACCACCGTCGTCGCGGCGGCCAGCGCTATCTGGTCGGCGGTGCACGAACCGAGCGCGAGCTGCTGCGCGTCGTTGAGGACGTAGACCCCGGGGCGGAGCTCGGTGACCGTCCCGGGGCGGGAGTACGCCAGGCTGGGCGTCGACCCGCCGCTGAGCACCGTGATGGTCAGGCCCGCGGCGGCGACGGTCCGCGCGGCGACGGCGAGCGCGGTCTCCTCGTCGCGCGCCGCCTGGGACCGGGCGTCGGGATGGTAGGCGTGCCCGGGGAAGGTGAACACCCCGCGAACCCGCAGACCGGCGTCCGCGGCCGCGAGGGCGACCTCGGCGGCGGCGCCGGGCGCGACTCCGCTGCGGTGATGACCGCTGTCCACCTCGATCATCACCTCGACGGGCGCGCTCACCGCGCCGAGGCGACGCGCGGCCGGGACCGAGTCGACGCCGACCGCGACCAGCGCGCGGTCGGCCAGCCGCCGCAGCCGTTCCGCCCTGGCCGCGTCAGCCCACACCGGGTAGGCGATGAACAGGTCGTCGAACCCGGCCGCCGCGAACGTCTCGGCCTCACCGATGGTCGCCACGGTCAGGCCGACGGCTCCCGCCCTGCGCTGCAGGTCGGCGAGCCGCGGACTCTTGTGCGTCTTGGCATGGGGACGTACCGCGAACCCGCCGGCCGCGGCGGCGGCGGCCAACCGGCTGATGTTGTCATCGACGACATCAAGATCCACCACGAGCGCGGGCGTGCTGATCCCATCGGGAACCGGGAAGATCACAGATGTCCTCGCAATATGCCCTCGCCACGTCACATCAGGTTCGCGTCCGCGGCACCGACAGTCCGGCGCCGACATCCGTGTCAACGGATCGGCCGGACCTATCGTCGCCCCGGCCGCTGATCGTTTTCGGACCGGACTCCGCCGCTGTGCAGGCGACGACCGCGATGTTCGCCGACCTGGACAACCGTACGGCGGCGGCCACGCCCGCCACGGTCTGATCTGTCCGCCGCGCGTCCGATCCTGATCGGTGACGGTTGTGGCCAGTGTTGGTCATGCGGGCGCGGCGGTGACGGTGAGGTCGAGAACGCGTCCGTCGAGGGTGCCGACCGCGAGGCGGTCCCGCCCGTACCTGGCCAGTGAGAGCGGCACGACTCGGTGGCCGTCGACGTGGAGGGCCACCCGGTGTTGCTCCTCGCCGCTGTCGGTGCGCAGGATGACCAGTTCGCCGGTGTTGAACGCGACGTAGCCGAATTCCGTGTCGGCGTCGAGCGCTGTGGCCTCCTGATCGGCTGTGAAGACCCATCGAGCGGCACCGGACGGGTAGGCCCGTCGAATGATGTACACACCGCCTGTCTGTAGCCCGGCGCCGTCGTGGACGCGGCCGGTGTGCACCAGCGCCGGGCCGGCCTGATCCTCCGCGACGCCCGATGTCAAGGCGCGCGGCGGACGTCAGCGCTACGGATCAGAACCCGCCCCGCCAAGCCCCCGCGCGGCGTCGACGTACCCGTCGTGGGCGTTCCGCGGAACGCCTACGGACCCGGCGTGCCGATCGGCCGCGGTCAGCCCAGGGCGATCGCGCTCCGCACGAACTGGGCGAAGCCTTCCGGGTTCTCGCGGTGGGCCATGTGGTTCGCGTCCGGCAGCTCGAACACGTCGGCCCTCATCAGCTCCGCGAAGGCTCGCATGCCGGGGCCGAAAGGGGGCTGGGTGGCCGTGCCGTAACCGGCGATGCACCTGGCGGTGAGGTGGTCCAGATCAAACGGCCGAGACAGTGTTGCCGACGCTTCCGCAAGGAACAGTCGTCGCTCGCGGTTCTGGCGCTGGGTGCCCGGCACTTTCTCCTTCACCGACGCGATCGCGCCCAGGATGAGCTGGCCATGGTTCCCCTTCCACCATGAAGCCCATGGCATTGCCGTCTCCCAGAGGGCGACGGAAAGGACAAGGTCCGGCCGGCGGACGGCCGCCGCGACAGCGACGTTGCCACCCCAACTGTGACCGACGACTGTCGCCGGGCGATCACCGAGGACCATGAGTAGATCGTCGGCATGGCCGGCCAGATCGGCGGGCGTTCCGTCCCAGACCGGCTTCTCGCCCCACCCGCGACGGTCGTAGGAGACGATGTCCACGCCGTCCAGAGCCGCGGCCACGGGGTCGAAACTCGACGCCTGGTCGCGGGTCCCGTGCACCAGCACCACCAGCGGTGGTCGGCTGGCCGCTCCGCCGCCGTCGGACTCGTGAGACGCGGATTCGAGGGTCACGATGGTATATGTTATCCAATCGAGTCTCGGGGAGGCCGGGCGGGGCGGCCGACGCCGGTGGATCTGGCGTCACCGCCTGGGTCAGGTGGCCCGCTCAGGCTGCTCTCCGCCGGGCTCGGAATCGTCMGGACCGACGAGAACAGGAGAGGGGGCGGGCGGCGTGACGACGACGACCGAGACCGCGCCAAGCGACCATGGCGGCGTGACCGGATGACCCCCGACCTGAACCTCGCGGCCGGCGTGAACTCCTCGGCCGACGTGAACCCCGTGCAGGTACCCGGCCCCACGCCCGAGGCCGCGCTTGACTACGAGGTCGTCGTCATCGGGGCCGGGTTCGGTGGCCTGTACGCCCTCCACGCGCTTCGCGGAGCCGGCTTCTCGGCCCATGCGTTCGAGTCGGGCGGCGGCGTCGGCGGCACCTGGTACTGGAACCGTTACCCGGGGGCCCGCTGCGACGTCGAGAGCGTCGACTACTGCTATTCCTTCTCCCGCGAGCTGAACGCACAGTGGGCCTGGTCGGAGCGGTTCGCCGGCCAGCCCGAGATCCTGCGGTACGCGCGGTACGTCGCCGAGCGCTTCGACCTGCTGCCGATGATCACCTTCGACACGCGGATCACCTCCGCGCGCTACGACGACGGCGACCACACCTGGACCGTGGAGACCGACCACGGCCGGCGATTACGCTGCCGGTTCCTCGTGGCGGCGGTCGGTGCGCTCTCGGCGACGCAGGTGCCGCAGATCCCCGGCCACGACCGCTTCACCGGCCCCACCCACCACACCGGACGGTGGCCRCACGAGGGCGTCGACCTCGCGGGCAGGCGGGTCGGGGTGATCGGAACCGGCTCCTCGGGCATCCAGGCCATCCCCGAGATCGCCGCCGAGGCCGCCCACCTCACGGTCTTCCAGCGCACTCCGAACTACAGCCTGCCGGCGCGCAACCGGCCGATGTCCAGCCGCGAGATCTGGGTCGCCCAGCGCGACTACGAGGGACTTCTCGCGTCGGGCAACGCCACCGACGCGGGCGTGTACAACGTCGGGACCGGCCGCCCYGCCCTGGCCGACCCGCCCGAGCGGCGCGCCGAGGAGTACGAACACCGCTGGGCCGTCGGCGGTACCGAGCTCATGCGCACCTACGGCGACACCGGGCGCGACCTGACAGCGAACGAGACGCTGGCGGAGTTCGTCCGGGGCAAGATCCGCGAGATCGTCGCCGACCCGGGCACCGCGGCCTCGCTCATCCCGACCGACCATCCGATCGGCTCGAAGCGGATCTGCCTCGACAGCGGCTACTTCGCGACCTACAACCGCGACAACGTCACGCTGGTCGACCTGCGGCACGAATCGATCACGACGATCACCGAGACCGGGATCGACACCGACGCGGCGTCGTACGACCTGGACGTGCTGATCTTCGCGACCGGGTACGACGCCATGACCGGCCCGCTGACCCGGATCGACCTGCGCGGCGCGGACGGCGACTCGCTCGCGCGGCGATGGTCCGGCGGGYCGCGCAGCCTTCTCGGCATCGCCGTCGCCGGCTTCCCGAACCTGTTCACCCTGACAGGGCCGGGCAGCCCGTCGGTGCTGGCCAACGTGATCCGGGCGAACGAGCAGCACGTCGACTGGGTCGTCGCCTGCCTCGCCCACCTGCGCGAGCGGGGCCTGACCCGGATCGAGGCCGACCTCCAGGCCCAGGACGAGTGGGCCGCCCACGTGCACGAGGTCGCGACCCACACCCTCTATCTCCACGCGAAGTCCTGGTACCTGGGCGCGAACATCGATGGCAAGCCCCGGCAGTTCATGCCCTACATCGGCGGCATGATCGCCTACCGCAAGGCATGCGACGACTGCGCCGCCGACGGCTACCGGGGGTTCGCCCTGTCGGGCGCCCGCGGCGACGCCGCGGGCGCGGCGCCGGTCACGAAACCGGCCTGACCGGGCCGACCGGGCCGACCGGGCTGGACCGGCCTGACCAGCGAGTTCTGATCCACGAGACGGGAGTTCACTCATGGGACGGTTCGACGGACGCGTCGTCTTCATCTCCGGGGGAGCCCGCGGCCAGGGCCGGTCGCACGCGCTGCGGTTCGCCTCGGAGGGCGCCGATGTGGCGATCTTCGACGCGCCTGGGCAGCCCGGGTCCATCGTCTACCCACTCGGGACGCGCGAGGAGCTGGCCGAGACGGCCAAGCTGGTCGAGGACCTCGGCCGCAGGTGCGTGACGATCGTCGCCGACGTCCGCGATCCGGCTCAGGTCGACCGGGCGGTCACCGAGACGGTCGGGGAACTCGGCCGCCTCGACTTCTGCCTGGCCAACGCGGCCGTCCTCAGCAAGAGCCCGATCGCCAGGATGACCGACAACACGTGGCGCGACGTCATCGACATCAACCTCACCGGCGTCTTCAACACCCTGCGGGCGGTGCTGCCGACGATGGTCGAGCAGCGGTTCGGCCGGATCGTGGCGACCTCGTCGCTCGCCGGCCGCACCGGTCAGCCCTACCTGGGGCACTACGCGGCCGCCAAGTGGGGCGTCATCGGCCTGGTCAAGACGCTCGCCCTGGAGGTCGCCGCGCAGGGCATCACCGTCAACGCGGTCCTGCCGACCTCGGTCGACACACCGATGATCCTGAGCCGGGAGATGCTGCGCGAGATGGTGCCGGGCGAGAACCCGACGGTGGCCGACGCCGCGGCCGCCTACGGCTCGAGCCATGCCATTCCGGTCCCGTGGGTCGAGGCGGCCGACATCTCCGGTGCCATGGCCTACCTCTGCTCGGACGACGCTCGCTACGTCACCGGTGAGACGCTGTCGGTGACGGCGGGGGCGATGGCCCGGAACTCGGCGTAGGACGGCCGGGACTTCGGCGGGGCGGAATGCGCCGCATGGTCGGACTCCTTCTACCGAGCATGACCGCCACGTCGTTCGACCCGCACGCGCTGCTCGCGGAAAGCCGGCTCGGCGTCCTCGCGACGATCAAGTCGGATGGCCGCCCGCAGCTTTCCCCCGTCCTGCCCTACTACGACCGGGGGGCCGGCGTCCTCTACGTGTCGATGACCGAGGGGCGCGCCAAGACGGCGAACCTGCGCCGGGATCCACGGGCGGCGCTGGAGGTGACCAGTCCCGACGGCAGGGCATGGGCCACCGCCGAGGGCGGCGTGACGCTCACCGGGCCGGGAACCGACCCGCTGGGCCCGGAGATCGAGGCCCTGGTGGAGTACTACCGCCTTGCCGCCGGCGAGCACCCGGCCTGGGACGAGTACCGCGCGGCGATGGTGTCCGACCGCAGGGTGCTCATGACGATGGCGGTTGACCACGTGTACGGAACCAGGCTCGGCTGACGGCGGCTCGCTGACGGCGGCTCGGCTGACGGCGGCTCGGTTCCCACCGAGAGGGGTATCGCCGAGGACGGCATGGTCCGGGTCTGGGCCACGGGTGGACCGTGGCCCAGACCCGAGCCGGGGCTGGTCAGGGCTGCTGGAGCAGGGTGCTCATCCGTTCTGGAGTGATCTTGACGCCGCATTCGGGCTGGGTCTCCGGCTCGAACCTGTCACCGGCGTTGCTGACCCGGATGACGTCGTAGCAGATCGAGACGTTCTGGTAGTTGGTCGACAGGCTGACGGAGTCCTCGGGAGTCATTCCCGCGCTGTCGTAGTTCTTGACGCCGCGCAGACCGGAGATGAACGACTCCCTGGTCAGGCATGGACCGGCCTCCTTGAGGCCCCGCAGGAACAGGTCGGCCGACAGCCAGCCCTGGACCGCGCTGTCCTGCGTCGGTGGCTGGATCTCCGGGGAGTAGGTGCCCATCGCCTGCGTGAACCTCTGCTGCCCCGGAGAGTTGAGCTCGAAGGGCTTGATGTTGGTGAAGATCGACACGCCGGCCAGCGACGGGCCGTACCTCGCCAGGTTGCTGCTGTCGTAGCCAGAGGGCAACAGCACGACCTTGAGCTTGCCGCCCAGTGACAGGCCGACCCTGCGGAGCTCCGGCAGCAGGGTGGCCGCCATGTCCGGGGGCAGTACCCCGCCGATCGCGTCGGCGCCGGCGGCCTTGATCTGCTGCGCGACGCTCCGGTAGTCGATCACGGTACTGGTCGTCTGAAACGTCTTGACGACGTTTACGCCCTTGGCCTTCAGGCTCGCCACGAACTGCCGCGTGAAGTCCCCGCTGGTGGAACTCCCGTCGATCGCGAAGACGGCCACGCGGGACCCGCCCTGCTTGTAGACGTACTTGCCCCAGGCGGTGCTGGACCCATTTCCCGTGTAGAACCACGAGAACATGTTGTTCTTGCCCTGCCAGCTGGGGTCGCTGGCCAGGCCCGTCACCGGGACGTCGCGTTCCTGCAACAGGCTGGCCGAATCCTCGCCGGCGCCGGACCCGTAGATGAATCCGAAGATGTTCTCCTGGTCGAGGAGTTCCTGGACCATGGTCACGTTGAGCTTCGGGTCCCCCTGGTCGTCCCGCCAGGCGTAGGTGACCTTGYGGCCGAAGACGCCGCCGTCCTGCTCGTTGGCGACGTCGAGCCGGGCGTCCACGCCGGCGCGGAAGGCACGCGTGCCGCTGGCCGACGGGCCGGTGTCGCTCCAGGTCATGCCGGCCTTGACCTCGGTGGGCGTGACACCCGGCACGGCTGTCCCGCAGCCCGCGCTGCCAGCCGCCTCGCCGCCCGAGGGACCGCAGGCGGCCAGCCCGGCAGCGAGGCCGCCGGCGCTCGCCGCCAGCGCGATGGCCCTGAGCGTTCGCCGACGAAGTGGAAGCGACATCGCGGGCCAGCTCCTCTGAGCGACAACGGCGGCCGTTCGGCTTTGTGAATCTCGTGTCCGCCGCCTCGGAAGACCCGGTGCCGAATGTTGCCCATGTCACAGCGGCCCGGCATTGCACGGGCCGCCGCGCTCTGGATCCCCCGCTATGGATCGATATCGGGCGCAATGCTATCGACCCACGCCGCCGTCAAGATAAACGGGTGCAGGCAAACTCCCGGTAAACATTGAGTTTATTTATCGGGGTTGCCTAATGTGGAAACGGTTTCGCTCATTTACCCGTGCCGGCGAGACGGGTGTGCCGAGCGTGTACGCCTCCGGGAGTGACGCGGGACGTCTCCGGGCTGGTCGGTTCGGTCAGGGACTCGTCACCGGACGCGAGGGCTCCCGCCTCCGCCAGGGTGCGGCCGGCAGATCACCACTACCGTGTCGCCGCAGTCGTGAATCGAGCCAGATCGCGACCGCGGCAACATGCCCGCGGCGATCATGAGCGCTTGCGGACGCTCGGCGCGGAGGCTGGCGAGGAGGACCTTGTGGCCGTCGACCACGAGTCCGGCCCGCGCAAGGTCACCGTGGCGAACGTGCGCGGCTTCGCCCACGTCGCGGTCGAGCTCGTCTGACTGCCGCCTCTGGCGACGTCCGCTCGTTTCGGAACGGCCTTCTCAAGATCGGTCAGACGTTGCGCGCCTCGGGTGACGCGCAACGTCTGACTGACTCACGAATCCTGAAAAGGTCATTCCGGAGTGGGCGAACAGTCGGCGGGCGCGGCGCCGGCCCACGCCCGGGGAATCCGCGTGGCGGTCGAGGTGGCGGGCCAGGATGGCTACCGTGCGGCTACAGGAGGGTGAGGCCGATGGCGTCGGCCATTGCCTGGTAGCCGGCGTCGTTGGGGTGCAGATGGTCGCCGGAGTCGTGGGTCGGGTCGAGCGCGTCGCCCATCGCCAGGGCCAGGTCGATGACCGCGTCGTACTCACCCGGCCCGCGGATCCAGGCGTTGACCGCGGTGCGCTTGGCCTCGCTGGTCGGGGTGGAGAACGCCGAGCCGCGTATCGGCAGCAGCGTCACCCCGATTGTGCGCAGGCCCGCGGCTCGAGCCCGCCGGGCCATGTCCCGGTGTCCGGCTATGACCTCCTCGGCGGAGACCTCGGTGTATGGCGCGAGGACCGGGAACGGCGAGTCCTGCGCCATTTCGCTGATCCCGATGTCGTTGATTCCCGCGAGGATCACCACCGTGCTCACCCCTGGTTGGGCCAGCACGTCGCGGTGGAACCGGGTGGTGGCCCGGTCGCCGAGCCAGGCCGAGTCGACGATGACACGGTTGCCGCCGATTCCCTGGTTCAGCACCGCGCGAGGCGTGCCCGCGGCCACCAGCCGCCGCGAGAGCTGGTCGGGGAAACGGTGGTTGGTGTCCGGGGTGCTGCCGGTTCCGTCGGTGAGCGAGTCGCCGAACACCACGATGCCGTCGTTGTGGATCCCGTAGCCGTGGATGCCGTCGTCGTGGGCCGCGGCCACGTCGACGCCGCCGAGGTAGTACCAGGATTCGGACGTCTCGGTGAACGCCGCGTCGTCCGCGTCCGCGCGGTGGTCACCCGTCGCCCGAAAGGTCGTCGCCAGTGCCTGGGCGTGGTAGGTCGCGGGCCCGGATGGCTCGGCCAGGTATGCCGTGACGGTCGCCGAGTCCAGCGCATCGACGGGAAAGGCGACTCCGTCAGTGGCCAGGTCGGAGCCGGCCGGGACGGTGAAGGTCGTACTGCCGCCCACGGTCAGCTCCCGCGAGGTGCTGGGCTTTACCGCGGCCCCACCCACAGTGGCCGCCACAACAAGGCCGCTGACCCGCAGAGGCAGGGCCCCATACCGATTGGACAGCCGTATTCTCAGCGCCTCGCCGCCGATGCCGAGCCGGACGACCTGGCGGATGGTCTGGCCGGCGAAGCCCTCCTCGGACCAGTTGGGGCCGAAGCCGGCCCCGGGACGCTGCGGCGAGGTGGTCCAAGCGGCTGTCCAGCGGCGCTTCTGGCGGCTCGGATCGGTGGTGCTCACGCGCCGGCTCCTTCCAGAACGGGGGTCCGCGGCGCATCGGGGGCCGGCCGGGAGGGCTTGAGGGCGAGCGAGATCAGGCCGCCGGCGACGGTGACGGCGGCGGCCGTCCAGCCGGCGACGTGCAGGCCGTGGAGCAGGTCGGGTGAGCCGGTGACGATCGCGACGAAGACCGCGAGGCCCAGCGCGCCGCCGACCTCCTTGGCGGTGCTGGCCAGTCCCGACGCGACGCCCTGCTCGTGGGGCGCCACGCCGGATCCGGCGGACGCGAACAGCGTGACGAAGGCGACGCCGCCGAACAGGCCCCACACCACGCTGCCGGGCAGCAGGGTCCAGAAACCGCCCTCGGTGGAGGTGCCCGCGACCATGACGGCGATGCCGACGCCGGTGCCGATCGTCGACACCGAGAGCGTCGCGCGGATTCCCCAGCGGTTGAGCAGCGCTGGGGTGATCCTGATGGCGGCGACCATGCAGGCGAGCGTGAGCGGCAGGAACGTGAGCCCCGCCCGCAGCGAGCTGTAGCCACGGACGGGTTGCAGATAGGTGGTGAGGATGTAGAAGCCGCCGCCGAGCGTGCCCTGGAAGGCGGCGATGACAATCATGGTGGTGGCGAGGTTGCGGCCCCGCGCCAGCCGCAGGGGTATCAGCGGATCGCGGGCGCGGGCCTCCACCGTCAGTAGCAGCAGGAGCAGGACCACTCCGACGGCCAACGCACCGGCGCCGCGCACCGACACCCATCCGGCCTCCGGGCCGGACGCCAGGCCGAACACGAGCAGTGCCGCGCCCGCCGTGGCCAGCGCGGCCCCCAGCGCGTCGAACCCACCGGAGGTGCGGGCCGGGTCGGTGGGCAGCAGCCGTGGCCCGGCGAGGACGCAGCCGAGCGCCAGCGGCACGTTGACGAAGAACACCCATTCCCAGCCCAGGTAGTTGGTCAGCACCCCGCCCAGCAGCGATCCGGCGGCCAGCCCCGCGCTGCCGGCCATACCCCAGACGCCCAGCGCCCGGTTGCGTGCCGGCCCCTCGGCGAACCCCCGGTAGATGAGGGTGAGCGTCGCTGGAGTCAGCAGGGCCCCGCCCGCCCCCTGGACGGCGCGGGCGGCGACGAGTGCCCCGGGACCGGGCGCCAGGCCTCCCGCCAGCGACGCGACGCCATAGAGCGCCAGCCCGGTCATGAACATCCGGCGTGGCCCGAGCCGGTCCACGGCCCGCCCGCCGAACAGCAGCAGGCCGCCGAGCCCGACGGCGTACGCGCTGACCACCCACTGCACGGACCGCGGGCTGAAGTCCAGCGCGTCCCCGATGTCGGGCAGCGCCACATAGACGATGTTGTAGTCGAGCGCCACGATCAGCTGGGTGACGGCCAGCAGCGCGAGGCGAAGTCGTTCTCGTCCCATGGTTCCCAGTCTCTACACGCAGAAGATTTACTACACGGCGTTCATAGTTGATGCGCCGTACAGTAGCCAAACGCCGTAGACTGTCAAGGGTGAACGACCACACCATGAGCCGCCGCGACCGGCTGCGCGCGGAGACCAGCGCCGAGATCAAGGCGATCGCGCTCAAGCTCATGGCCGGCGACGGCCCCGACGCGATCTCGCTGCGCGCCATCGCCCGCGAGATGGGCATGACCGCCGGCGCGATCTACAGCTACTTCGCCACCCGCGACGACCTGATCACCGCGCTCATCGGCGACGTCTACACGTCCGCCATCCAGACCCTCGAGGCCGCCAGGGACGCCGTGCCGGAAAGCGATCCGGGCGGCCGGATCATGGCCTGGGCGCAGGCGATACGCGCCTGGGCCCTCGCCAACCCCGAAGGCTTCCGGCTCATCTACGGCGACCCGGTACCCGGCTACCACGCACCCGATGACGGCCCCGCGAAGGACGCCGAGCTGCGCGCCTGCACCGGGCTCATCGGCCTCGTCGCCGGCGCCTGGCCGGCTGCTCGCGCGCTTCAACCGAACGACCGGCAGTACGGCTGGACCGACTTCGACCCCGGCCTGGTCGCCCACATCCAGAAGGACTTCCCGAGTCTTCCACCTGCCGCGATGGCGMTGACCCTGCGCGTGTGGGGCCGCATGCACGGCCTCATGGCCCTCGAGATCTACGGCCACCTGCGCACCCTCATGCACGATCCGGCGACCGTCTACCGCGACGAGATGCGCGACCTCATCGCCTCCCTCGGCCTCACCTCCCCGGCCCCGGCCGGGTAGTTCCGGGCGTATCGGAACCGGAAGGGTTCGGGCCGCGTCGGTATCCCCGGACGTCGGATCCCCGGACGTCGGATCCCCGGACGTCGGATCGGCGGGCGGGAGGGCTGGGATGGACGGGCACGGGCCTACCGCGCCGAGCCGCGTGGGGTGCCGCGCCGCCATACTGATCGCGAGTCTGCTGGTCGCCGGTTGTTCCGGCACCGCGGCGTCTCCGCACCCCGCCGCGTCGAGCGTGCCGACCGTCGTCGTATCCACCACCCCGCCCGCGGCCGACCCGACGACCATGGCGCTCACGAAACTCGCGAAGGACGCCGCGTCGAACAACGGTGAACCGGATGTCTCGACAGCTCAGGTGGTCCGGACGACGCGGCAGGCGGCGGCCGCGCTGGGAGATCACGGTTTCATCCCGCCTGATCCGGGCGGGCAGGTCATCGTGCTTGGGCTCACGGGGAGCTTCGTGATCCGCCACCACTCGTGCCCGGCCCCGGTCCCGCCTCGCACCGACCACTGCCCAGATCCCACCGGCCGCTTTCTGTACCTCGGCGTGGACCCGACAACCCTTGAGTCGTATTCGCTGAGATTACGGAACGACCCGCTGGACCTCTCGGAGCTCGGCCCGGTCGAGACGCTGCGATGGTGAACCCGCCTCCCAACGGGTAATGGACGTCCCAACGGTGCCCCGCGCGGCCTACGTGACCTGGACCGCTGGTCGACCGTCAGGTGGGGCGGCAGTGTCATCGATGAGTCGTAGGCGGCGTATGAGTTCTTCGATGACCGGAGCCGGGTTCTCGCGCAGGTGGAAATGCCCGCCGGGGAAGACCATTCCGTCGAAGGAGGCTCCGGTCACCTCGGCCCAGGCCAGGACGTCCGCCACCCGGACCGTCGGGTCGTCCGCCCCGGCGAACGCGAGGACGTCGACCGGCAGCCGGTCGTCCCGCGGCGGCTGGTAGGTCTCGATCAGCCGGTAGCCGCTGCGGATGATGGGCAGCAGGTAGTCCAGCAGGTCCTCGCGCTTGAAGATCGACTCGTCGGTGCCGCCCTGGGCGCGGAGCACCTCGACGAACCGCTCGCGGGACAGCAGGTGCTCCTGGCCGGGGCTCGCGACCGCCGCCGCGCAGCGCGCGGACACGACCAGCAGCCGGACGAGGCCCGGCCGGCGTTCCCGCAGGCGGCGGGCCGTCTCGTGGGCGACGGACGCGCCCATGCGATGACCGAACAGCACCAACGGCACGCCGGCGCTGCCAGGACCGGGAGCTGGTCGTGGAGTGCCACGCCCGCTGACCAGGCTCCGGCCCCGTGCCGGGGCACAGGCACGGGCACGGGTCAGAAGGGGGTCAGGACGAGGGTGAGCTGGGACGGCGTGTGGTCCTCGATGTAGGAGGCCTGGGCGGCGACGTCGTCGAAGGCGAAGCCGTAGGCGCGGCCGTTGTCGGTGTGCTCGTGCAGGACCCGCGCGTAGTGGTTGGTGACGGCGTCCCGGTAGTACGTGCCCGGGTCGCCGGCGGGCTGCGCGGCGCCGGTCAGCAGCGTCGAGCGGTTGAACCCGGCGCCGAGCACGGCGGCGACCGGCCCGGTGACCCCGTCGTTGGGGGCCGCGAGGGCGCCGTCGCAGAAGAAGACGTCGCGGGTGCTCGGCCGGCGGAACGGGGCCACCCCGCCGTCGAAGGTCAGCGCGCCRCCGGCGACCCGGCCGGTGACGCGGCGTCCGGCGGCGTCGACGGTGAGCCCTCCCGAGGCGTAGCGGCTCCACACCGCGTCGATGTAGGGGTCGTAGTAGGTGGCCGGGAAGAGCCCGGCCTCGATGCCGTGCCCCGGGGCGATCACCCGGACGTCGCCGGTCACCAGCGGGGCGAACGCCGGGTTGGCGCGGAGCGCGGCGAAGATGGCGTCTCGGCCGCCGGGCACGACCTGGCCGGTGGTCTGGTCGCCGTCGCCGTGCAGCCGCAGCAGGAGCGGGACGCTGAACATGTCGACCATGGTCGTGTTGCAGAACATGCCAGCCGCGTTGTGCGTGAACTCGACGAAGTCGTGCAGGACCGCGTGGCCGGGCGCGTCGCGCACCCAGCCGGCCGGGTACTGCAACGCTGGTCTGCCGGCCCCGTCGGCGACGATCCGGAAGTCGAGCCTCGCGCCGATCGAGACGTAGATCCGTCCGGACATCCCGGTGGGGATGGCGGCCACGGTGTCGCCGTCGGCCACCAGCGGGATCGCGATACCGCCGCTGTCCGCGCCCAGCGCGACCTCGGCGACGCTTCCGTCCGCGCGGGCGTAGACCTGCCGGCCGGTGCCCAGATCGGTGCCGACGACGTAGAACCAGATCTCGCGGTTGGCGTACCGGTAGGTGTGGTTGACGATGACCAGCGGCAGCGGCAGCGGCGTGCCAGGGGTGTGGGCCGGGATGTCGACCACCTCCTGGGTGGCCGCGAGCAGGCTGGCCCGGCGGGCGCCGTCGGGGCGGGTGGCCGCGGCGACACCGCCCACGCCGGCGCAGGCCAGCGCGGCCGCGCCGCCGGTCAGCAGGGCGCGTCGGTTCAGCATGACGGTCTCCTCAAGGTGACGTGACGGCGAGGGCTTCGGCCAGCGCCGACCGGGCCGTCAGGGCCAGCGGCGCCGTCGGTGCCGGTGCCGGCGACGCTGATGGCACCGGCACCGGAGTGGGCGCCGGCGGCGTCGACACGGCTGGTGCCGACGCCGCCGGCGGTGTCGACGGCGCCCCGGGAGGGGGACGGAGGAGGCCACCGTCGACGCCGGCCGCGGCGGCAGCGCGGCCGCGGCCGGGGCCTGCTCAGCCGCTGGAACCGGCGGCGAGGATCCGGGTGAACTCGAGCGGCTGCTGGGCGAGGCTGCTGCAGGTCGGCTGGGCGAAGTCGGCCGGCCCGCCGGGGCACGGCTGGTCACGGGTCAGCGACCACATGGACCACCAGGCCAGGCCGTGCTGCGCGGCGAACGCGGCGACCTGGCGGGCGTCGGACTGCCGGAAAACCTCGGTGCGCACGTCGTTGACGCCGATCATCGGGGTGACGGCGAGCCGGGACCAGGCCTGCGCGTCCGAGAGCCCGAACACGCCCTTCACCTGGGCCTGCGTGGCGGTGACCGAGTCGATGGCGTAGCCGCCCATCCGGCCGTCGGGGTTCGGCGCCACGCCGTCGCCGAAGTCCATCGCCATCACGTTGACCGCGTCGACCGTGACCCCGCGCTGCCGGGCGTTCTCCAGCAGCGCCACGCCGGTCTGGGTGAGCCCGGAGGGGAGCGCCGGCAGCGTGAACGACACGTTGAGGCGCCTGCCCTGGGCCGCCGCGTCCCGCTGGAGCTGGGCGATCGCCTGGGCGCGCCGGTCGTTCGCCGCCGTGTCGGACAGCGACGAGCCCTCGATGTCGAAGTCCACCTGGCTGAGCCCGTAGGCGCTGATCACCTGGCCGTAGGCGGTGGCCAGCGCGGCCGGGCTGCCGCAGGCCCCCGCGAGCTCGGTTCCGTTGGCGCCGCCGAACGAGACCCGCACGTCACCGCCCAGCTCGCGCAGCCGGCCGATCTGGCCCGGCACACCGTCCTGGTTCAGCTCGGACACGCCACCCCACCTGGGGGTGCAGCCGCCACCGCCCGCCAGCACGAACGCCAGCGTGTACGTCCTGACCCCGGTGGCCTGGGCGGCCGAGACCAGGTCGAACGGCGGATACAGCGAGGTGTCGACGTAGGGCGCGAAGCGGCCGGACCCGCCGCCGGACCCGCCGCCGGGCGAGGTGGTGGCGGGAGGCGCGGTGGTCGCCGCCGGACCCGACGTGGACGTGGCCGGAGCGGACGCCGTCGGCGACGGAGCGGAGGACGGCGAGGCCGGCGGGGCGGAGGCCGGCGGGGCGGACGTGGTGACCGGTGGCGCCGAGGTCGGCTCCACCGGATCGCCGGCGGGCACGCAGGGGCCGCCGTCGATCCGGCACCCGGCCGGGTCGGCGACGCCGCCCGGCGTGCTCACCACGAAGCCCACGTCGACCGCCGCGTCGGGGGCGAGCTCACGCTGCCACGATGGCGGGGTGACGGTGACGTGCTGCCCGTCGACCCGGTGCTCGGCGTTCCACAGCGAGGTGAGCCGCGCGCCGGCCGGCAGGTCGAACTCGAGGGTGAACCCACGGGCCGACCCGGACGTGTTCGTCACCCGGTACTGGGCGGAGTAGCCGGTCTCCCAGGCCGCCGTCCGCGTGTAGGCCGCGCCGAGGACCGACGCCGAGGCGGTACCGGGAATGGTGAGTGCCAGGACGAGCCCGGCCACGGCCGCGAGCGCGACCGCCGTGCCGGAGATGATCTGCCGGCGGCGTCGGCGGTGCCGGCCCTGCTTCGACGACATCGTGTTGATGACCTCCTTGGGAACCCCCGCGGCGGACGCTAGCCAGCGCGATGGCCGGCGCCGCCTGGCCTGAGGCAGCCGAGAAGGTCTCTTAGGACTCGCTTAGGAAAGGGCGGCCCGGGGCCAGTGCCGCCCTCGCCGTGCCCGCCGCCGTGTCCGCCCCGCGCCGGCGCCGGGGCCGGCGGTGGTGCGCAGGCGCAGCCGGATCTCGGCGCCGCCCAGCGCGGACCGCCCGACCGTCAGCTCGCCGCCGGTCGACGTGGCCACCCGCCGGGCGATGTCCAGGCCAAGCCCGGTGGAGCCGGCGCCGCCGGCACCGGCGCCGCGGCGCATCGCCTCGGCCGGGTCGGCGATGCCAGGACCCGCGTCCGCGACCGCGATGGTGACGGCGCCGGGCACGGCCCGCAGCGTCACCGCGAACCCGACGCCCTCGCCGGTGTGCTGGAAGACGTTGCCCAGCAGCGCGTCGAGCGCGGCGACCAGCTCCGCCCGGGCGACGGGCACCGGCGCGCCGTAGTCGTAGCCGCCGCCGTCGTGGCTGTCGTGGCCGCCCTCGGCCCCGGCCAGCCGCCAGGGGCGCCCCTGGTCCTCGGCGAGCGCGGACCAGAAGCCGACCCGGTCGCGGACGACCTCGGCCGCGTCGCAGCGTGCCGCGGCCGGCCCGCCGGCGCCGCGGTCGCGCGCCGCGCGGATGATGTGGTCCACCTCGCGCTCCAGCCGCTCGACGGCCTGCTGGACCTGGTCGGCCGGCCCGGCGTCGGCTGGCCCGGCGTCGGCCAGCGCCGCGGTGTTGAGGCGCAGCACGGTCAGCGGGGTCCGGAGCCGGTGCGACAGGTCGGCCGCCAGCTCGCGCTCGGCGGCGACGAGCTGGCGGATCCGATCGGCCATGGTGTTGAACGCGACGGCCGCGTCGCGTACCTCCGGCGGCACCCCGGAGCCCGAGAGGGGCACCCGGGCGTCGAGGTCGCCCGCGCCGAGCCGGCGGGCGGTGGCGGCGAGCCCTCGGGTCGCGCGCACGGTGCGGCTGGCCAGGCGGTCGGCGACCAGCACCGAGATCGCCACCAGGGCCACCGCGAGCCCGCCGAGCACCAGCCAGGCCGTGCGCACTCCCTGGCTCATCGACGAGGCGGGCACGAACACCTCGACCACCGCGATCCGCGCGTCGCTGACGGCCACCGGGCGCAGCAGGACCGAGCCGCCCGGCGCGTCGAGGACCGCGGACCGCCCGCTCGTCGCGGCACCGGCCAGCTGGTCCGGCGTCACCCGCGACGGCCCGATCGTGGTCAGCGCGCCGTTCGCGGCCGGCAGGTGGACGGCGGCCATGCCGTCGGCTCCGTCGCGGGTGGTGGCCAGCGCCCGGCCGAGGGCGAACGGGTCGGTGGTGATCGCCAGGGCCGGGCCGAGCTCGGCGGCCGTCCGTTCCGCCCGGACGAAGGCGCGGTCGCGCGCGGTCTGGGCCACGATCAGCCCGAGCGGGATGAGGAAGGCCAGCGCCACCATCGACGTGACCGCGATAGAGACCTGGATCAGTTCGCGCCTCATGCCGTGGGTGCCTCGAGCTTCACGCCGACCCCGCGCACCGTGTGCAGGTAGCGCGGGCTGGCGGCGGTCTCGCCGAGCTTGCGCCGCAGCCATGACAGGTGCACGTCGATGGTCTGGCCGCCGCCGTAGGCCTGGTGCCACACCGCCGAGAGCAGCTCGTCGCGCGTCACCACCACCCCGGGGCGGGCGGCGAGGTAGGCCAGCAGGTCGAACTCGCGGCGGGTGAGGTCGAGCGGCGCGCCGGCCAGCGTGGCCGTCCGGCGGCGGACGTCGACGACCAGCTCGCCGACCCGCGTCGGCGGGCTCGCGGCGGTCGCCCGGCTCGCGGCGTCCCGCCCGGCCGGGCCCGCCCGGCGCAGCACGGCGGCGACCCGGGCGTTGAGGTGCTGCGGCGTGAACGGCTTGACGAGGTAGTCGTCGGCGCCGCTGTTGAGCAGCCGCACGATGCTGGCGTCGTCGTCGCGCGCGGTGGCGACCACCACCGGCACGTCCGTGACGCCGCGCAGCATGCGCAGCGCGGCGGCGCCGTCGAGGTCGGGCAGCCCCAGGTCGAGCACGACCAGGTCACAGCCGACCTGCGTGATCTCGCGCATCGCGTCCAGGGCCGCGCCGGCGCTGCGCACCGCGTGCCCGGCGGCCGTGAGGTGACGGACCAGCGCCGCCCGCACCGACGGATCGTCCTCGACCACGAGCACTGTCGCCATACCGCCGTACCGTAGAGCCAGCGCCCGCTGGCCGATATGTCCGCCCTGTACCATGCCGACGTGGCCAGGACGCTGCGCCGCCTCGCCCTGTGGACCATCGGCACCGGCCTGGCCGTGCTGGTCTCCTGGTTCGGCGTCCAGCGGGTGCTCCCGCTGGACACGGCCGCGGGCATACCGCGGGCCGTCCCGGTCGGGCCCCTGGTCTCCCCTTCCGCTTCCTCGGTTCCGAGCGCCGCCGCGCCCACACCCGGCGGCGCCGCGACCGCGTCGCCCGGCACATCCGCGTCGACGCCCGCGACCACCGGGCCGGCGGACGGCGCCCCAGGTCCCGGAGCGGCCGGGGCGACCGCCGCCGGCGGCCCGGCGGGATCCGCGGGCGGGCAGGTCTCGCGACCGCCCGCGTCGGCCCCGGCGGCCTCGAGCGGCGCCGCCGTCCGCGGCTACCAGCTGACCGGCGGGCGGGTCGTGCTGGAGCTGACCGAGACCTCGGCACGGCTGGTGTCCGCGACCCCGGAACCGGACTGGCGGGTCCAGGCCTGGGAGGCCGAAGGCTGGCTGCGCGTCGACTTCAGCCGCGACGGCGCGGCCACATCCTCCTGCTTCGTCACGTGGAACGGGCATCCCCCGACCGTCCAGACCACCTGAGCGGGGGATCGGACCGGGAGGGGCTGTCGCGACCTCAGCGGCTGCCGGCGACGCGGACGGGGCCCGACCTCGCCTGTGACATGGCCGTTTCTCATATTTATCACTTTGTTCACCGGGATTGACGAAAAATTGGCGATCTGGCTAGTGTTGCGCCGCCTGCCAGCGGGGGACGGAGTGCCGAGCCGCCCTGGTCAACCCGGAAGACAGGCGTCACCGGACACCCGGACATCAATGAGAAAGAGACCGTCGTGAATCGATCCAGACAGTTCGCACCCGCCCGGTGGGCCGTGGCCGTGGCCGCGCTCGCCGTCGGCTCGACGCTGCTGAGCGCCTGCGGTTCCGACGGCTCGTCCGCCGACGGCGGGCCCGCGAGTGCGGCGGCCCGGCCCGGTAACACGTTGACCTTCGCGGTCGGCTCGGACGTCGGCTGCGTCGACCCGCAGCAGGTCGGCAGCAACGACTCGGTCTACTCGACGCGCCAGATCGTCGACTCGCTGACGGACCAGGACCCCGATACCGGCAAGATCGTTCCCTGGCTGGCACAGAGCTGGGAGATCAGCGCGGACGCGAAGGCGTTCACCTTCCATCTCAAGCCCGGCGTCACGTTCAGCGACGGCACGCCGCTGACCGCGCAGGTGGTCAAGGATAACTTCGAGGCGATCCCCAAGCTGGGCGCCCTCGCCCAGCTTGGCGCCGGCTACCTGGGCGGCTACGCCGGCGGCAAGGTGATCGACGACCAGACAATCGAGATCGACTTCCAGCAGTCGAACGCCCAGTTCCTGCAGGCCACCTCGACGTTCTCGCTCGGCATCGTGTCCGCGGCGAGTGTGCAGAAGACCCCGCAGGAGCGCTGCGGCGACGGCGTGATCGGCTCCGGGCCGTTCGTGCTGTCGAAGTACGTGCCCAGCCAGTCGATCTCGCTGAGGAAGCGCACCGGCTACGCCTGGGGTTCCTCGCTGTTCGCCAAGTCCGGTGACGCGTACCTCGACGCGCTCGAGTTCAAGGTGGTGCCCGAGGCCGGCGTGCGGACCTCCAGCCTGCAGTCCGGCCAGGTCGACGCGATCGGCGCCGTGGCCCAGGCCGACGAGGCGGCGCTCGAGGGCAGCGGAGCCCAGCTGCAGGCCCGGGCCAACCCGGGTGTGCCCTTCGGTCTGAGCTTCAACAACGCCAAGGCGCCCTTCACCGATCCGAACGTGCGGAAGGCGATCGGTCTGGCGATCAACCGGCAGCAGATCGTCGACACCGTGTTCCCGACCGGGACCAAGCCGGCGACGAGCATCCTCTCGCACACCACGCCGAGCTACGTCGACCTGAGCGCGAGCCTCGCCTTCGACAAGGCGAAGGCCGGCTCGCTGCTCGACGCGGCGGGCTGGAGACTCGGCGCGGACGGGATCCGGCGGAAGGACGGCGCCCCGCTCTCCCTGACGATCACCTGGTTCGCCAACGCCGCCACCAACCAGCCGGCGCTGGAGCTGGTCCAGCAGCAGCTCAAGGCCGTCGGCGTCCAGGTCGAGCTGAAGCAGCTCCAGATCGCGCAGATCACCCAGATCCTGACCGGTGGCGACTTCGACGTGCTGTGGGGCAACCTGACCCGGGCCGACCCGGACATCCTGCGCAGCCAGTACTCCACCAAGGGCCTGAACACGTACAAGATCCCGGCCACCGAGCTGGACACGGTCCTCGCCCAGCAGGCCGCCGAGCCGGACGCCACGAAGCGCGCGGCGCTCGTCGAGCGGGCCCAGCGGCTGGTCGTCGACAACGCCTACGTGACCCCGGTGGTGGAACTCGAGACCGAGCTCGGCGTCGGCAAGAACGTCCATGACCTGAAGTTCGAGGCGTCGACCCGCGTCCAGCTGCACGACACCTGGAAGAGCTGACCGACGAGATCGCCAGTCAGTCGGCGGCCGTCTGGCTGGCGCCGGCAGGTCGGCGACAACCCGGCCACGACCCGGCCGGCAGCGCGCGGACGGACCGACCAGCGGACGGACCAGCGGACAAGGCAAGAAGGATGAGGGGAGCCGGCGGAGAAGATGTGGCGCTACGTGCTTCGCCGTCTCGTACAGGCGGTCGTCGTGCTCTGGGCGGCGTACACGGTGACGTTCCTGGTGCTCGACCTCCTCCCGGGCGACCCGGTCTCGACCCTGGCCGGTGCGGGGGCGGACTCGCAGGGGATCGACCCGGCGCAGATCGCGCGGCTGAAACACCAGTACGGCTTCGACCAGCCGGTGCTGGTGCGGTACTTCCACTACCTGACGAAGGCGCTGCGCGGTGACTTCGGCGTCTCGGTGTCCACCAATCGGCCGGTCAGCTCGGTGATGCTCGACGCGCTGCCGCCGACGCTCGCGCTCACCGGGCTGGGCCTCGCCATCGGAATCGCCTTCGGCGGCGCGATCGCCCTGCTCGCGACCTACACCAACCAGCGGTGGCTGCGCCAGGCCCTGCTCTCGCTGCCGTCACTGGGCGTGTCGGTGCCGGGGTTCTGGGTCGGGCTGATGCTCGTCCAGCTGTTCTCCTTCCGGATCCGGCTGTTTCCCGCCTTCGGCAACGACGGGCTGCGCGGCCTGATACTGCCGGCCGTCACGCTGGCGGTGCTGCCCGGCGCGATGATCGCGCAGATCCTCGCCAAGAGCCTGCTCACCGCGCTCGCCGAGCCGTATGCCCAGACGGCGCAGGCCAAGGGCGCGGGCCGGGCCCGGGTACACCTGCGCCACGCGCTGCGCAACGCCGTGCTGCCCGCGTTGACGATCACCGGCGTGCTGACCGGCCAGCTGATGGCGAACGCCGTCGTCATCGAGACGGTGTTCTCCCGCAACGGCCTCGGCCGGATCACCGCCGCCGCCGTCACCGCGCAGGACATCCCGGTCGTGCAGGGCGTCGTCGTCTTCGGCGCGTTCGTCTTCATCACGGTCAACCTGGTCATCGACCTCGTGTATCCGCTCCTGGATCCGAGGATCGCCGTCGGCTCCGGCGGCCGCGGCCCGTCCAGGAGGAGGAGCGGAACGGTGGACACGCCTGCGGGCGGCGGCGCCCTAACGACGCCGGCCGTCGAGCCGGCGGCGGGGAGCGCGCTGTGACCCGCCCGACCACGGCCGTCGGGGCCATCAGGGCCGCCGAGGGTGCCGGGGCCGCCGAGGGTGCCGGGGCCGCCGAGGCTGCTGGGGCCGCCGAGGCTGCTGGGGCTGCTGGGGCTGCCGAGGTCGTCGGGGCGTGGCGGGAACCGGCGACGGCGCGCCGCCGTGTGGACCTGCCCCGGCTGGGGCGGTTCCTCCTCCACCGGCCCGGCCTGGTACTGGCGGTGATCGTGGTGGTGCTGGTGGTGCTGGCCGCGTTCTGGCCGGCGCTCTACACCTCCCGCGACCCGTTGCTGGGCGTTCCGGCCAGGCGGTTCGAAGGACCCAGCGGCCAGCACTGGTTCGGCACCGACGAGCTGGGCCGTGACGTGTTCGCCCGCGTCGTGCACGGCGCCGCGCTGTCCCTGAAGGCGACGATCATCGCCGTCGCCGTCGCGTTCGTCATCGGCGGCGGGCTCGGCCTCGTCGCCGGTTTCGTCGGCCGCTGGGTCGAGGACGTCATCATGCGCGTCGTCGACGTGCTGCTGTCCATCCCGGGGCTGTTCATGTCGCTCGCCCTGGTCACCGCCCTCGGCTACGGCACCGTCAAGGTCGCCATCGCGGTCGGGATAGCGAGCGTCGCCAGCTTCGCCCGGGTGATGCGCGCCGAGGTGCTCAAGGTGCGCCAGGCGACCTACGTCGAGGCGGCCCGCTCGATCGGCGCTCGCTGGTACAGCGTGCTCGGCCGGCACGTGCTGCCGAACGCGATGGGGTCGGTGCTCGTGCTCGCGACCCTCGACTTCGGTGTCTCGGTGCTGGCGGTGTCGGCGCTGAGCTTCCTGGGCTACGGGGCCGCGCCGCCGGCGCCGGAATGGGGAACCTTGATCTCCAGCGGACGGAACTACCTGGCCAACGCCTGGTGGCTGACGACGTTGCCCGGCCTGACGGTGGTCGCGACTGTGCTGTCGACGAACCGGATCGCCCGGGCGCTGGACGGCGAGTGGGCGACGCAGCGATGACCGCCGGCCAGACCCCACCCACCACCTCCACGGACGACAGCCTGCTCGCGATCCGCGGGCTGTCCGTCTCGTACCAGACCCGGACCGGGCCTGTCCCGGCCGTCCGCGGCATCGACCTCGACATCCGCCCGGGTGAGATCGTCGCGCTGGTCGGCGAGTCCGGCTCCGGGAAGAGCACGACGGCGCACGCCGTCATCGGCCTGCTGCCGCCCGGCGGCCGGATCGACGCGGGCAGCGTACGGTTCGGTGCCCACGACCTCGTCGGGCTCGGCGCGAGCGGGCTGCGCGCCATCCGCGGCGCCGGCATCGGGCTTGTCCCGCAGGACCCGGCCGTCTCGCTCAACCCGGTGCAGCGCATCGGCGACCAGGTGGCCGAGGTGCTGCGGATCCACCACCTCGCCGGACGCCGGGAGGCGGGCAGGGCGGCGGTGGGCCTGCTGGAGCGGGCGGGCCTGCCGGACCCGGAGACCAGGGCCCGGCAGTACCCCCACGAGCTGTCCGGCGGGATGCGGCAGCGGGCGCTGATCGCCATCGCGATCGCCGCCGGGCCGAGCCTGATCATCGCCGACGAGCCGACGAGCGCCCTGGACGTCACCGTGCAGCGGCTCATCCTTGATCACATCGAACGGCTGACGACCGAGYTCGGCACCGCCGTCCTGCTCGTCACCCACGACCTCGGCGTCGCCGCCGACCGTGCCCAGCGGATCGCCGTGATGTCGCGCGGCCGGATCGTCGAGACCGGCCCGACCGGGCAGATCCTCGACGACCCGCGCGACCCCTACACGCGCCGCCTGCTGCGCGCGGCCCCCAGCCTGGCCGCGGCCCGCGGCTGGCGACCGCCCGTCGCCGCCCACCCGCCCGCGCCACTCACGAAGACCGCTGACCAGACCACGGCGGGCGAGGCCGGCGCCCGGCCGCTGGTCGTGGTCGAGAACCTGGTCAAGGACTTCCCGCTGCCCAGGACGGCCGGCGGGGCGCGCGTGCTGCGCGCCGTCGACGACGTCAGCCTCACCGTCGGCCGCGGCGAGACGCTGGCGCTGGTCGGCGAGTCGGGCTCGGGGAAGTCGACGACCGCCCGGCTCGTGCTGCGGCTGGTGGACCCGACCGGCGGGCGGATCACCTTCGACGGCGACGACATCACCCGCGCCGGCGGCGGGCGGCTGCGGGCGCTGCGCAGGCGGGCCCAGCTCATCTACCAGAACCCGTACGCGTCCCTGGACCCAAGGTTCACTATCGAAGAGGTGATAAACGAACCGCTGCGGGTGTTCCACGTCGGCGACCGCGCGTCCCGCCTGGCCAGGGCCCGCGACCTGCTCGACCGGGTCGCGCTGCCCGCGTCCGTGCTCGACCGCCGCCCGGCGGAGCTCTCGGGCGGGCAGCGCCAGCGGGTCGCGATCGCCCGGGCGCTGGCGCTCGCCCCCGAGCTCGTCGTCTGCGACGAGCCGGTCTCCGCGCTGGACGTCTCGGTGCAGGCCCAGGTGCTCGAGCTGCTCGCCGAGCTGCAGGCCGACACCGGCGTCGCCTACCTGTTCATCTCGCACGACCTGGCCGTCGTCCGTCAGATCGCCCACCGGGTCGCGGTGATGCGCTCCGGCCGGGTCGTCGAGACCGGGACCACCGCGCGGCTGTTCGCCCATCCCGAGCACGAGTACACACGCGCCCTGCTCGACGCCATTCCCGGCGCCGCCCACGCCACCGACCAGCCCACGACCGCCCTGGCCGCGGCCGCCACCACCGGCCAGCCCGCCTGACCACCGTGCGGCGGACCGGCCCGCCACCGTTCACGAGGGAGCCACGATGACGAGTGCACCGGCCAGCGCGCCGGCCGTCGCCGACGGCGTGAGCCTGGCCGAGGTCCGCGGCCTGGCGGAGGCCCGCCACCCGGCACCGGCGGCCGAGGGGCCGGCCGGCTCGCCGGGCCGGCTGGCGTCGCTGGCGTTTCTGACGCCCGGGAACTATCCGGACGACGACCCGTACGCGGGCCTCGAGGAGACACTGGAGCTGTTCGAGTACAGCGAGCGGCTCGGTTTCGACGGCGGGTGGATTCGCCAGCGGCACCTGGAGCACGGGGTCTCGTCGGCCGCGGTGTTCCTCGCCGCCGCGACCCAGCGGACCTCGCGGATCGAGCTGGGCACCGCGGTGATCCAGATCGGCTACGAGAGCCCGTTCCGGCTCGCCGAGGATCTCGCGACCGTCGACGTGCTCTCCCGCGGCCGGCTGCAGCCCGGCTTCAGCGCCGGCAGGCCGCCGCACGCGGACCTGATGGGCGACCTGGTCTTCGACGGCGACTGGCGCAGTTACGACCTTTCTCACGACCGGATCGCCCGGCTCGTCGAGATCCTGCGCGGCGGCTACCTCGGCGACGAGGACACGGTCATCCACTCGCCGGGCAACGTGCAGCGCCCGCGCCAGCAGCCGCACGCCGCGGGGCTGACCGACCGGGTCTGGTACGGCGGGGCGAGCCTGCGCTCGGCGCGCTGGGCGGGGGAGCACGGACTGAACCTGCTGACCGGCAACGTCATCGACGGCTTCGTCGCCGACGGCCAGGGCAGCGACGACTTCGTGTCGGCGCAGCTCGCGCTCATCGGCGAGTACCGCCGGCTGGTCGGCGTCGACCGGCCCGGCCGGATCGCGCTGGGCCGCGTCATCGTCCCGCTCGACAGCGCCGACCGGGTGACGCGGGAGCGCTACCGCGCCTACGCCGCCAGCCGCTACGAGCGCACGCTCGCCGCCCATGGCGACCGGCGGACGCTGTTCGCCCTGGATCTCGTCGCCCCCGCCGCCGAGATCGTCGAACGGCTGCGCGCGGACGCGGCGGTGACCGCCGTGAACGAGCTGCGGATCGAGCTGCCATACGAGTTCGGCCGCGCCGACTACGAGCAGATCCTGCACGACGTCTCCACGCTCGTCGCCCCCGCGCTCGGCTGGCGGCCCCGATGAGCCCACCGGCTGTTCGACCACGCAGACCGAACGGGGACTGACACGCGATCACCCGCGCGCCGCGAGGGACCGAGCAGCGCGCAATCACAGGAGGCACGCCATGTCCGATGTTCCGCTTTCCGTTCTCGACCTCATCCCGGTCAGCGCGGGCGCGACCCACGCCGAGGCGCTGCGCAACGCGGTCGACCTCGCCCGGCAGACCGAGGCATTCGGCTACCGGCGTTACTGGTTCGCGGAGCATCACCTCGCCAGCGGCGTGATCGGCGCCTCCACGGCGGTCACCATCGCTCTGGTCGGCGGCGCGACGAAGACGATCCGCCTGGGCTCGGCCGGCGTCCAGATCGGGCACCGCACCCCGCTGTCGGTCGTCGAGGAGATCGGGCTGCTGAACGCGGCGTTCCCCGGCCGGCTCGATCTGGGCATCGGCCGGTCGCTGAGCCGGCCCGCGCCGAAGGGCGACAACGGCTCGGCGCCCGCGGGCGCGGAGCTCGTCACGTCCGGAGCCGCGACGAGCGCCGCCGCCGCGAGCGCCGCCGCCGCGAGCGCCGCCGGCGCGGACGCCGCCGGCGCGGCGGCCAACTACGTCGCGTCCCTCGGCGGTGCCGACCACACCGCCGACGAGTACACCGCGGGTGGCCTCCTGCTGCCGAAGAAGTTCGACATCGGCAGGCTGCTCGCCTCCGACCGGCTCGCGCTGACGTTGTCGCTGCTGCAGCAGCCCGGCGCCCACGCCCCGGAGTACGGCGAGCAGATCGACGACGTGCTCGCGCTGCTCGCGGGGACCTACCGCTCGCCCGGCGGCCTCCCGGCGCACGCCTGCCCGGGTGAGGGCGCCGACGTCGAGATCTGGATCCTCGGCGCGTCGGGCGGCGTGAGCGCGCAGGTCGCCGGCCAGCGCGGGCTGCCCTTCGCGGCCTCCTACCACCACAGTCCGAGCACCGTGCTCGACGGGATCCAGGCCTATCGGGCCGCGTTCCGCCCCTCGGCGCGGCTCGACAGGCCGCTGGTGGCCGTGTCCGCCGACGTCGTCGTGGCCGAGGACGACGAGACCGCCCAGCGGCTGGCCGCCGGCTACGGGCCGTGGGTGCTGGGCATCCGCGCGGGCTCGGGCGCGATCCCGTTCCCCGCTCCCGAGGACGCCCTCGCGCGCACCTGGACGGACGAGGAGCGGGAGCTGGTCGCCGACCGGGTGCGGACCCAGCTGGTCGGCTCGCCGCGCACCGTGGCCGACCGGCTGGAGCAGCTGCGCGACGCGACCGGCGCCGACGAGCTCGCGATCACCACGATCACCCACCAGCACGCCGACCGGGTGCGCTCCTACCAGCTGCTCGCCGACGAATGGAGCCGCCGCTGACCGCTCGGCCCGCACCCACACCGACGGGACCCGCGGGCCGGCCCAGGCGCGACCGCCCACGAGCCGACCGCCCACGAGCCGACCGCCCACGAGCCGACCGCCCACGAGCCGACCGCCCACGAGCCGACAGCACGCGACGCCGATGAGAAGGAGACCAGCTCCCCATGGCAGATCCGGCGACCACCGACCCGCTGCACCTCGCCGTCGCGCTCGACGGCGCCGGGTGGCATCCCGCCGCCTGGCGCGAGCCCGACGCGCGGCCGACGGAGCTGCTCACCCCGGGCTACTGGCTCGGCCAGGTTCTCGAGGCCGAACGCGGCCTGCTCGACCTCGTCACCATCGAGGACTCACTCGGCCTTCAGTCAGCCGGCTTCGGCGGCCCGGACGACCGGACCGACCAGGTGCGCGGCCGGCTCGACGCGGTGCTCATCGCGGCCCGGGTCTCTCCGCTGACCAGCAACATCGGCCTGGTGCCGACGGCGACCGTCAGCCACACCGAGCCGTTCCACGTCTCGAAGGCGATCGCCACCCTCGACTTCACCAGCCAGGGCCGGGCCGGCTGGCGGGTCCAGACGTCACGCCCGCCGGAGAGCTCGCACTTCGGCCGGCGCACGGTTCGCCCGTTCCGGCTGGCCGACTACCAGAAGCMCGAGGTGCAGGCCGTCGTGGCCGAGTCCTTCGACGAGGCCGCGGACTTCGTGGAGGTCGTGCGCCGCCTGTGGGACAGCTGGGAGGACGACGCCGAGATCCGCGACGTCGCCACCGGCCGGTTCGTCGACCGGGACAAGCTGCACTACATCGACTTCGAGGGCCGCTGGTTCAAGGTCCGCGGGCCTTCCATCGTGCCGCGCCCGCCGCAGGGCCAGCCGGTCGTCTCGGCGCTCGCGCACGCGACCATCCCGTACCGGCTCGGCGCCCGCGCCGCCGACATCGTGTACGTGACGCCGCCGGACGAGGCCGCGGCGGCGGCGATCGTGGCCGAGGTCCGCGCGGAGCAGGAAACGGCCGGAAGGGCCGGCGAGACCATCCACGTCTTCGGCGACCTCGTCGTCTTCCTCGACGACACCGCCGCGGCGGCCGCCGCCCGCCGGGACCGCCTCGACGAGACGGCGGGGGAGGAGTACACCAGCGACGCCCTCGTCTTCACCGGCACCGCGGCGGAGCTCGCCGACCTGCTGCTCGGCTGGCGACGCGCCGGCCTGTCCGGCTACCGGCTGCGGCCCGGCGCCGTCCCGCACGACCTCGAGGCCATCACCCGCGCCCTGGTTCCCGAGCTCCAGCGCCGCGGCGCGTTCCGCACCGCGTACGAGGCGAACACCCTGCGCGGGCTCCTGGGCCTCGCCCGGCCCGCCAACCGCTACGCGGCCGCCGCGGCCCAGGCGGCCGCCCACTGAACCCGGCGAGGACGCGAACCGAACAGGACGGTGGCGGACGGCAGGTCCGGGGGAGGGAGGCCCTTTTGCCGAGCTGGCCGGTCGGCCGGCCGGGCGGCGGCGCCTTCCGGTCAATCCGGACAGTTGGCTGCGCTCGTGGAGCTGTCTCGACGTCTGGCCATCGCCGGCGCGAGGTCCATGACAACGTCCACCGGAGAGCATTGTTTGGTTGTCCGACGGCCGGTGACCGGATCCGCCGACCGACAACGGGACGGGCGGGGCCGCCGTGTTGCCTGAGCGGGAGACGAACTATCTCCGCCACATCACCGAGTTACTCCGCGAGCTGTTCGCCGAGCGACTGGTCGCCGTCTACCTGTTCGGTTCGGGGGCCTACGGCGACTACGACCCGGGGCCCAGCGACATCGACGTTCAGGCGGTCATCGACGGCGCCCTCGAACCGGCCGAGCTGACCCGGCTCGTCGAGGGGCTCGACCACGCGGTGTTCCCGTGCCCGGCCCGCCATCTCGAGTTCGTCTGCTACGACGTCCAGGACGTCTCGCCGTCTGCTCGCCACCCGCGTTACCAGCTCAACCTCAACACGGGCTCGGACATCGACCGCCACGTCTCGACGGATCCCGCCACCGAGCCGAGCCACTGGTTCCTGCTCGACCTGGCGATCGGCCGCGCCCTCGGCCGGGCCCTGCACGGACCGCCGCCCGCGGACCTGCTGGCGGAGGTCCCCCGGACCTGGCAGCTGTGCGCGATCCTCGACTCGCTCTCGTGGCACGACACCAGCGAGCCGGCGACACCCAACCGCGTCCTGAACGCGTGCCGGAGCTGGCGGTACGCCGAGACCGAGACCTGGGGCTCGAAGCGGCAGGGAGCGCGCTGGGTCGCCAGCCGTCATCCGGATCTCACCGTGGTGGCCGCGGCGCTCTCGGGCCGCCGCGGCTACGGGGTCGTCGACCCCGCCGCCGCCGATGATCTCGTCACCAGGACGCGTGCCGCGGTCGACGCCGCGATCGAGACGACCAGCTGACCCCACTGAGGCGACTCGTCCAGCGGCGACTCGGCGAGCGCGGGCCAGCCGGTCGTCGGCGGGGAGGCGCTATCTGCCCAGGGCGGTGTCCCAGCCAGGGAGGACGGCGGCGACCTCGGAGAAGGTGGTGAAGTCGGTCGTCGCCTGGAACGCGGGGAGCTGGTAGAGGTGGCGGGCGTAGGCCCACAGGTTCGGGTAGTCCGACAGCGGCGGGAGGCGGTCCAGGTCGCGGGTACGGCCGCGGTAGCGGACCAGCGAGACCCACAGCCGGACGTCGGCCTCGGTGAGCTGCCTCCCGACCAGGTAGCGGGCGTCGGCGAGGCGGCCGTCGAGCCTGGCGAAAGCGTCGAGCAGCGTGGCCCGGACCGTCTTGTCGTGGGCGGCCTGGTGGACGCCGCGGTTCACCGCCGGGCCGATCCAGGAGTCGAGCTCGGTGATCTCGGCGCGCAGGTGCTCCGGATAGGTGCCGGCGTCGTTGGACCACTCGCCGAACCGGGTGGCGAGGTCGATCCCGAGGGTGATGAAGTCGTTGCTCACCACCTGGCGGGTCTCGCGGTCCCACAGCGTGGGAACGGAGACGTGGCCGTCGAACCCGGGCTCGGTCGCCTCGTAGGCGTCGCGCAGCAGGGTGAAGCCGTTCACCGGGTCCGGGCCGTAGGTCTCACGGAACGCCCAGCCGCGGGCGTCACGGCTGTTGTCGACGTAGGACACGCTGACGAGGTCTTCCAGGGCGTTGAGCGCGATCTGCAGGGTGATCCGCTGCGCCCACGGGCAGAACCAGCCGGAGTAGATGTGGTAGCGCCCCGGCTCGGCCCGGTAGCCGCTCGACCCGTCCGCGGTGATCCGCCCGGTGAACCGGTACAGGGGCCGCGGGTCGGCCGGGTCCCGCCTGATCGTGTACGCGCCGTACGTGTCGACGTCGGTGGGGGTGGCATAGCCGGTGAGGCCAGCCGTGATGTTGAGGCGGGCGGTGCTGGTGGGGCGGGCGGTGCTGGTGGGGCCGGCATGGATGGCACTCGCCGTCTGGGACACGGTCATCCTCCTCGTCAGGCGCGCCAGCGGCGGTGCCGCGAGCCCTCGCTGCTATTCCGGCCGGGCTGATGCGGAAAGCGGCCGGTCTCCCCGTTGAAGTCGCCGGTCTCCTCGCTGGAGGAGACGTACCCGCCGGGCGTCATGCCTCGTCATGCCTCGTCGCGCCGCGCCGGGCCTCGCCGCGCGCCTTGGCCTGTACGGCCCGGTCGCTCATGATCTGGTGGGATCCTCGGCGCTGGAACTCCCAAAATCGCACCAGATCATGAAAGCGGCTCGGTCGCGTCAGCCGGTCAGAGCCCCAACACGCCGGAGCCGGGTCAGCCGCCGATGACCTTGCGGTAGACGCGCGGGCCGTCGTAGTCGTTCACCGCGTAGTGCCAGGTGGCCAGGTTGTCCCAGAGCACGAAGTCGCCGGGTTTCCAGCCGAAGCTCACGGTGTAGTTCGGGGAGGAGGCGTGCGCCACGAGGAACGGCAGAAGGGCCTCGCCCTCGGCCTGGCCGATGCCGGTCAGGCGCAGGGCGTGCGAGCTGATGAAGAGCCCCTTGCGGCCTGTGTGCCGGTGGGTGCGCACGACCGGGTGCTCCACGGTCTCCGTCACCGCGGGCCGGTCATAGGTCCCGTCGCCGGGGTAGGCGCTGTACACGGCGCTGACCGATTCCAACAGCTCCTTGAACGGCTCGGACAGGCCGTCGTAGGCCGCCTGCAGGTCGGCCCACAGGGTGTGGCCGCCGACCTCCGGCACCACCTGGTAGGTCAGGGACTCGATGTTGAACGGCGGGTTGCGCCAGGTGCCGCCGACGTGCCACGCCGACGCGGCGCCGGCCTTCTCGAGGTTGAAGGTGTACACCAGCCGGTTGTCCTCGTGGCGGTAGAGCCACTGGGGATGGTCGAACGGCTCGTCGAAGATCTGCACGGCTCGCACGTGCGCGTCCGGCGAGAGGTCCTGGCCGCGGAACACCAGGACCTTGTGCTTCCAGAAATCCTCGCGTAGCGCCTCGGCCGTGGTGTCGTCGACACCACCCGCCAGGTCGACTCCGACGATCTCGGCCCCGAGTACAGGRCTGGCCTGGCGGACTTCATAAGGCGCGGTACGGACGGCGGTCACCGTAACCCCCTCTGGCTGGGATGCAACAGCTGCCACATCGATAGCGATCGGTCTGAAATCAGCGCACCGCGGCGCGGTCGCCAGTACCTCGTTCAGGAAGCGCAGAAAGACCCGGCGCTCATGGTCGACGGTGAGGCCGTTCGCGTTCAGCGTCGAAATGCGCGCACCAGGGATCGCCTGGTTGGGCGGACCTCGGTCGAGAGGAAAGAATGTCGCGGCGCGGCAGGCGAGAAGAGGCGAGAAGTGAGGCGAGGCGAGGCAAGCGACGAGAAGTCTCGCTCCGGACTCTGCCCACGAGAAGCCTGGCTGGTCCTTCGCGGCTGTCGGCCGTTATCGGGTCACGGGTGGGCCGTCAGATCAACAGAGCGCGGCGGCGACGCGCCCCAGGTCGATGTACCGGCGAACGTGCGCGCGGAACGTGGGCACAGCGGCGGGAGGTCGGCTGGTAGGCATCGACTCGCGGATCACCGGCACTCACACCTCCCTGGACGAACCGCCGCCATGCGACAGTCCGACGTTAACCCCGACGCCACCAATTCCGCAATCCCCACCGGATTTATGAACAAAGTGCCATGCGGACGTAGCGCCCGCGAAACAGAACCACGGCTCGCGGGCCTCAGGAGCGCGGTGGGTGGTGGGATGGGCAGGGCCGCGCCGGGTCGACCGCGTGGCCGGACGGTGACGGGTGGAGCCCAGCGCCTGGGACGGCTGGCCGCGGCTCGGGTGTGACAACACCCGTGAGGGGACAGTCCTGTGGTGGTCGGCGCCGGCGCCTGCCCCCCTCGGGACTGGCGCACCCCCGCCCCAGGCCCTCGTGCCAGGTGACGACGAGAGGACGACGATGGGTCACGACCCCGCAGAGTTCGGCTTTCTCGCGGAGGAGGCGGCCGAGGTAGGCGCCCCGCCCGAACTTCCGACGGTGCGCCGCGTCGATGTGACGACCTCGGACGGTGCCCTCAGCGCGCTGCTGTGGGGTGCCTCGCCGGAGCTCACCCTGCTGCACGGCGGCGGCCTGAACGCCCACACCTGGGACGGGACACTGCTTGCCCTCGGCCGCCCGGCCCTCGCGCTGGACCTGCCGGGCCACGGCGACTCGGCCTGGCGCGACGACTTCGACTATTCCCCGTGGCAGAACGCGCGGGCCGTGGCCGCCGTCCTCGACGCCACCGCGCCGGGCGCGCCGCAGACCGTCATCGGGCAGTCGCTGGGCGCCCATACCGCGATCGCGCTGGCGCACGCGCGCCCGGACCTGGTCCGCCGGCTGGTTTTGGTGGACGCCAGTCCCAACCAGCGGCTCGAGGACGCGGCGCAGGTGACCGACTTCCTGGCCGGGCCACAGGTGTTCGGCTCCCGCGAGGAGATCGTGGAGAAGGCCCTCGCCGCCGGCATCGGCTCGTCGCGGCCGGCGCTGACCCGGGGCGTCGTGCTCAACACCCGGGTCCGCGACGACGGCACGGTCGTGTTCAAGCACCACCTCGCCAGCCCGCCGCCGGGCGCGCGGTTCAGCATCGACCTGGGCGACCTGTGGCCGGGCCTCGCGGACCCGACGGTTCCGGTGCTGCTCATCCGCGGCCGGCACGGGTTCCTCTCCCCGGAGGTGGTCGAGGAGTTCCGCGTCCGGGTGCCGCGGGCCGAGGTCGTGGAGCTGGAGACGGGCCACAACATCCAGGAACAGCAGCCGGCCGAGCTCGCCGCCGCGATCAGCCGCTTTCTCGCCGCCACGGAGGGCTGAGCGGCGGTTGGATCGCGGCGACGCCGCCGGTCGCCTACGGGACGGTCGCCGACGGGTCGAAGTACTGGTAGGTGGCGATGGTCTTGGTCTGCTGCGGCCCGGTGAGGTCGATGCCGTGGGCGGTCAGCACGGTGGCGGTGCGCGCGGCGGCCGACAGCACGTCCGCCGGGCGGCAGCGGGTGGACAGTTCGATGAGCCGCGTGTCGTCCGGGTAGGTCCAGCATTCGGCGAGGAACGGCACGTCACACCCGTCCGGACGCAGCGTGCGCCGGCGGACGCTGACCGGGCCGATCGCCCGCAGGCCCCTGAGGTCGGCCAGGTCGACGTCGGCCGCGGACAGCCGCGCGCCGACCAGCCGTAGCTGGGTGGCGGACAGCAGCCGGCGTGGTGAGTGGCCGTGGCGTACGACGCGGTCGAGGTCGGATGAGCCAAGGTGGGTTTTCAGCGCGGCTGAGCAGACATAGCTGCCCGGCATTCCGTCGACCTCGACCGTGAACCGTTTCGACGCGCGCATGGATGGTGAGATCTCGGCGGGTACGGCCGGGCGCAGTTTGACCACCGCGTCGTCCGGCTGGTCCCGCCGGCCGCGGGCGCGGATGATGACGCCGTGCCGTTGCAGCAGCCGGTCCGGGCTGTCGAAGTAGTAGACCTGATGCTTCGGCGCGTGCCGGAACTGGACGCCGAGGGCCGCGCAGGCCGCGTCGTGGGCCTGGTGTGGCACGGTCAGCTTGAGCTCCACCCGGTCGACCTGGCGGGCTAGCGCGACCAGCTCGTCGAGCTCGTGCTCCGGCAGCCGCCAGAACCGGCGTGCCTCCGGCGTCGGCTTCGGTGGGGCCGTGGGCCTCGGTACCGTCCGGCGGCCGGATGACGACTTCCGTCGGTCCCGGGTCGTCCGGCTCGTCGGCACAACACCCCCTGCGTTCGGCCCGCTCCCCTCCAGGACCGCGGGCTGGTGCTGGTCCGTGAGGACCCGTTCCGACCATTGTGACGGATCGATGAACGGAAGGCGGCTTTCGATCACGCCCGATCGCGTCATTCGCGTAACCGGGCGGCAAGCGGGACGAGCTGGATGGTTCATTCCCCCAGCGTGGACGCACCTCGACAGGCGGCTGACCCGCGGCGGCGGCCCGCCCGGCGCGCTCACCGCGCACCTTCCAGCGGGCCGAGCGCCCGTGGCCCAACGGGGGTATACCCCGGCGGCTCGGCGGAGGGATCGGGCGGAAGGAGACGGCGTGACCTGGATCCAACTTTCTTCACTGGATCAGTGAAGAAGATGATAGTTGTCGAGGGTGAAGTCCTGGGCTTCGCCGGCCGAGCGRGAGACGAGTGATGAGATGCGGGCTGCCCGCGGGGCCGTTCGGCGYTGGAGGCCGCGAACCTGTCGCGGTACTGGCGCGACGCGCGCACCCATACATACCCTGCACGACCCCGCCCGCTGGAAACTTCAGCACATCGGCCGCTGGCTGCTGCGCGGAACGCCACCGCCCCGCCACGGCCTCCTGTGACCCCGCCGCTCAGGAGGTGCACATGAGATTCCAGGTGCTCGACATCCTGCCGAACATCCAGAACCCGGTGACCGGTCGGCTCGTCAGCACGGCCGAGCGGTACGCGCAGGCGCTGGCCTCCGCCCGCCGCGCCGAGGAGCTGGGCCTCGACGCGGTCGCGATCGGCGAGCGGCACGCAGGGCCGGTTCTCTCGTCCGGGGTCACGGTCCTGCTCGGCGCCATCGCGGCGACCACCTCGCGCGTGCGCATCCAGACCGGGGTGAGCGTGCTGTCCATCCTCGACCCGGTGCGGGTGGCCGAGGACTACGCGACCATCGACCAGCTCTCCCGCGGCCGCCTCGAACTGGTCATCGGGAAGGGCAACGAGCTGCGGCAACTGCCCCTGTTCGGCATCGAGGCCGGGACGCAGTGGGACGCGCTCGCCGAGAAGTACGAGCTGCTGCGGCGGCTGTGGCGGGAGGAGAACGTGACCTGGTCCGGCCGGTTCCGCCCGCGGCTGCGGGAGGCGACCACGCTGCCGCGCCCCTACGCCGGCGCGCCGCGCGTCTGGCACGGTTCGGCCACCACTCTGGCCTCCGCCGCGCTCGCGGCCCGGTGGGGTGACCCGCTGTTCAGCGCCAACGCTATCCAGCCCCGGAACAACTACACGGTCCTCATCGAGCACTACCGCGAGGAGTACGCGCGGCACGGGCACGACCCGCGCTACGGCTACGTCGCGGCCGGCGCCGGCTTCCTCTTCCTGGCCGACGCCACCGCGCAGGCTCGGGAGCACTTCGGCCCTACGTACGAGAAGATGGTCGAGTTCTTCAACCGGCCCGGCAACCACACCCCGGGCAACGAGATGGTCTTCCACGACATCGACCACGCCATCGCCGAGGGCCCGGTGCTGGTCGGCAGCCCGCAGCAGATCATCGACAAGATCATGTACTTCCACGCCGGGTTCGGCCATGACCTGCAGGCGTTCAGCCTGCCGACCATGATTCCGCACGAGCAGCAGCTGGAGATGCTCGAGCGCCTCGCCACCGAGGTGATTCCCGTCGTCCGGCGGGCGGTGCCGACCACGCTGTGGACCGACGAGGACCCCTATGGCGGCCGTCCGGCCTTCACCGGCGGCCAGGTCGCCGACGCCGCCGCCGTCATCGACGAGGCCGGGCGGCGGACGGCGGTGTCCCGATGACGGCGGTGTCCCGATGAGGGCGCTCACTGTTCGAACAGCACGCGTTTCATATACGAGGTGTCGCAGTACTCCGTGACCGAGGTGATCAGCCCGTCGCGTACCTGGAACACCACCGCGTAGTCGTTGTCGTAGGGTGTCCCGTCGCGGGCCTGGGCGTGGCTCGTCCATTCGGCGACGGCATGCTCGCCGTCGGCGATGATGCGGTGCAGGGTCTGTGTCACGGGCACCGTGGGGTCCAGCGTCGCGACGACCTGGGCGAGGAACCCGTCCAGGATCTCGTCGGCGCCGGTCCAGGTACCGGCGACCGGCAGGTCGCCGCGGATGGTCCACGTCGCCTTCGGCGCGAAGCTGGCTCGCAACGCGTCGACGTCTCCTCGCCGCAGCGCGGCGACATAGTCGGCGACGGCGGCGCGTGTGGTCTCGGTGGTCATAGGAAGGGCCCTTTCCTGGGAGGGTGCCGCGCGGGCGCCTGTTTCGGCGTCATCGAGCCGGACTCGCGCCACCGGGCCAGTCGACCAGCCTGGCCGTTCGCCTTCAACGAGCAACCATCCTCTAGTCTCATCACGACTCGTGATGAATCGAGGGCGCGGACATGGAGCTTCGGCAGCTGCGCTATTTCGTCGCCGTGGCGGACAGCCGGCACTTCGGGCGGGCCGCCGAGCAGCTGCACATCGTGCAGCCGGCCGTCAGCCAGCAGATCCGCCGCCTGGAACGCGAGCTGGGTGTGACGTTGCTCGACCGCTCCACCCGGCGCGTGGCGCTCACCGATGCCGGTCGAGTCTTCCTTGACCACGCCCGGGAGGCGATCGCCGCCGCCGACCGGGCCCAGGCCGCGGCCCGCGAACTCGGTGCCCCCACCGTCCGCACGCTGCGCCTGGGCACCAGCGCCGGCCTCGGTGATTATCTGACCCACGTGCTCCGCGACTTCGCGCGGCGCCAGCCGAACATCACCGTCGACCTGGTCAGGCTCGCCGAACGCGAGCGGATCGCGCACCTGTCCGGCGGAGACCTCGACGCCGCTTTCGTCCGCCGCCGCCCTGACAGCGAGATGGCCCGTCACCTTCGCTATGTGCATGTCCGGGCCGATCTGCTCGTCGCCGCGCTGCCCGCCGGCGTGACCACGGCCCGGCGCCGCACCGTCCGCCTGGCGGAGCTCGCCTCGCTGCCGGTGCGCCTCCCACCGCGCGACGCCAACCCACTGCTCGTCGACGCCGTRCTCGGTGCCTGCCGCGAGGCGGGATTCGAACCCGGCCACGCGCCCGCCAGCAACGACCAGGACATGCTGGCGCTGATCGCCGCCGGCGGCCCCAGCTGGACGGTCTTCTACCCCGACCAGGCCTACCTTCTCGCCAGGCAGGCCCTACCGGGGATTGCCTTCCGCCGCCTGGCCAGCCCTCCCATCAAGATAGAAACCGCTCTGGTCCACCGGGCTGTCGACCACAGCCCTCATCTCCTGGACCTGATCGCTGCCGCCCAGGYCGTCACGCCCAGCGATCCGACGGCCAGGTGAGAAGGAAGCCGTCTAGACAAGATCTACGGGAAGGTCTCAGCCTCTGGTGAGAGGCAGGCGGACCGCCGGCGGGAGCGGCGTCGGCACGGGGCTCGCCTGGAAAGACTGAATCATGAGCGCGGCGAAGCGGCGCGATGCCGCGACCCTCACTCCGGGTGACTCCGCGCGGATACCCTCGTTCGCCATCAGCGCCAGGACGATGTCCTCCAGGACGAAGTCTCCGCGCAGCGAACCCGCTTCCTTCGCGCGCCGCACGAGCTCGAGCAGCAGACGCAGCGTGTGATCGCGGTCCTCGGCCAGGCCGACCGCCGAGGGAAGCTGAGAAGTGAACGCGCGCGCGAAGCCCCGGTCGAGAGCGTGCATTTCCATGAGCTTCTCGATCACCAGGCAGAACCCGGTCCACGGGTCGGCCGCCGCCAGCCCTTCGCCCACGACCTGCGAGCACAGGGCCATCTGCTCGCCGAAGGCCTCGGAGAGCAGGGCCTCCTTGGTCTGGAAGTGCCGGTAGACGGTGGCGACGCCGACCTGCGCCCGCCGGGCGATCTCCCGGATCGGCACGTCGAGGCCCTCCGCGGCGAAGGCCGCGCGTGCGACGAGGAGGATCCGCGCGCGGTTGTCGCGGGCGTCCGAGCGAAGCATCGGCATCACCGCGGTGTCGATATCACTTCGGTGTCGATATCACTTCGGCCGTCACCGCTCTCACTTTAGCGAAACGGACGGGGTGCTCCGTTACGGTCGGCCGACCAGCCCAGACACATCCCAGAACCGGAGGCAACCGTGAAGGCAGTTGCGATCAGGGCGTTCGGAGGACCCGAGGGCCTCGCCGTCATCGAGATCCCCGACCCGGTTCCCGCCGCCGGGCAGGTACTGATCGCCACCGAGGCGATCGGTGTCGGCGGCGTCGACGTCATGATCCGAAGCGGCGCTGTCGCCGCCTACGGGTTCGAGAAGGGCCACATCCTCGGAGGCGAGGTGGCGGGCACCGTGGCCGCGGTCGGAGACGGCGTCGACACGGCCTGGGTCGGTCAGCGGGTGTGGGGGTTCACCGGCCTGGGCGGCGGCTATGTCGAGCGGGCGATCGCGCCGGCCGAGACGCTCGTCCCCCTCCCGGCCGACCTTTCCGCCGCCGACGCGGTGACGCTGGGCAGCTGCGGGCGGGTGGCCCACTTCGGCCTTCGCCACGCCCACCTCACGCCGGGCGAGTCGGTGCTGGTCCGCGGCGCGTCCGGCGGCATCGGGATCATGGCCGTCCAGCTCGCCGCCCGCCAGGGCGCGGGCACGGTCGCGGTCACGACGTCGTCGCCCGAGCGGGGTGACCGGCTGCGCAAGCTCGGCGCGACCCATGTGCTGGACCGCGCCGGCGAGGGGCGGGGCGACGAAGCCCAGGACGCTCCCGCCGGCCACGACGTCATCATCGACGTCGTGGCCGGCCCCGACCTGCCGTCGTTCCTCGCCAGGCTCAACCCGAACGGCCGCATGGTCGCCGTCGGCGCGGTCGCGGGCCCTCCACCGGCGGACTTCGCCGCGCACCTGTTCGCGGCGTTCCAGAAGTCGATGTCGTTCGCCACCTTCAGCACGGACACCATGACCGAGGCCGCCCGGCGCGCCGTGACCGCCGAGCTGTTCACCGCCGCGGGCCGCGGCGAGCTGCACGCGGTGGTTCACGAACTGCTGCCCCTGGAGCAGGCCGTGCTGGCCCATCAGAAGCTGGACGCCGGTGAGGTGTTCGGCAGGATCGTGCTCGTGAACTGATCGACGCCCAGACCGTCCGACCGGAGACGCCAGATCACCGGACTCCGCGGATCATTCCTGGAGGATGACGCGTTCACCCTCACCCACGGGCTCCTGGAGGTCGGCGAAGTAGCGTTCCAGGAGCTGGTCGGAGACGGTGACGCTGTTCGCGCCGTCGCGCCGGTTGCGGAGGGCGAGCCGGCGCCGGAGTGTTCCGAGGTCGGCCTTCAGACGGACGAGTTCCCACCGGCATCCGTGGCTCTCGATCGTGGCCTTGTACCGGTCTCGGGTGGCGCGGTTCCAGAAGCTGTAGTCGATGACCACGGGCGCCTTCGCCCTCATCAGGCGGATCAGGTCGTCCCACAGCTGCCGCGAAGCGGGCCGGCCACTCGGCCGCGAGGCCGGGATGGTCGGCGGCGGTGAATCCGGTGACGGTGAGGCGCTTGCCCGCGACGGTCATCGTGTCCACTGTCAGGGACGCGGGCTCGTGCGCGGCCTGGTGGGCCAGCGCGCCGCAGATCACGATCCGGCCCCGGGGCCGGGCCGCGTGGACCGCCGCGCGTAGCTGCGCACCGCCGACGTTGTCGAAGACCACGTCGACGCCGTCCGGGGCCGCGGCGCCCAGAGCATCGCCGATGGGACCGCGGCGGTAGTCGAGGGCCTGGTCATAGCCCAGGACGCCGGTGGCATAGTCGGCCTTGGCGGCCGAGCCGACGGTACCGATCACCTGGCCCGCGCCCAGCAGCCGGGCGAGCTGGCCGGCCACGCTGCCGACCGACCCGGCGGCGCTGGTGACCAGTACCGGCTCGCCAGCCGCCAGGCGTCCCGCGGCGATGAGGCCGGCGTAGGCGGTCAGCCCCGAAGACAGGTGAGCTACCGGATCTGGGTACAGGTCCGGGTCCAGCCGCAGGAAACCGGAGGCGGGGCCCACGCGTGCTCCCGCCACCCCGACCGGTGCCGCACCAGGTCCCCGGGCGCAAACCCCGGGTCGGTGGACGCGACCACCTCGCCGAGCGCCGGCCCCTGCATCACCTCCCCGACCCGGTACATCGGCAGGGGAACATCCTCGTCCGACATCAACGTCCGCATGGCCGCGCTCAGCGCCAGGTACGCGTTGCGTACCAGCACCTGCCCCTCGGCCAACGGCGGGACGTCCACCTCGACCAGGCGGAAGTCCGCGGGGATGGGCGTCCCCTCCGGACGGTGGGCAAGCAGGACCTGAGGCGAGGTCCGAGTCGTCGACACGGCGGCGACGCTAAGCCCTGACGCACACGTCAAGGTCAACGTCCGTCGCCGGCGGGCTTCTGCGCCCGTCCATGAGGCCTGACGCCGTGGTCTCCGCCTTTACGACTCGCTTCCGCGACGCCCTTGCGGTGATCGGACCATGGTGAAAGGAAAAAATTCTAGACTGAACGTTCCTATATCGGTACGCTGGCCGGGTGGGTAGATCGAAGGAGTTCGATCCTGACGCGGCGCTGGACGCCGCGCTCGAGCTGTTCTGGAGCCGTGGCTACGAGGCGACGTCGATGGCCGATCTCGTCGAGCACCTCGGCATCGCCCGGGCGAGCATCTACGCGACGTTCGGCTCCAAGAGCGACCTGTACATGAAGGCGCTCACCCGGTACCGCGATCGGGTCGACATGCGCCTGATGGCGGACCTGTCGTGGCCGGGCCCGGCACTGCCCGGTGTGCGGGCGCTGGTGGAGCGCTTCGCCRCCGAGGCGAGCCAGGACGAGCGCYGGCGTGGCTGTCTGGTCACCAACACAGCCGTGGAGCTCGCCTCGCACGACAACGTGGCGCAACAGCAAGTGCTCGCGAGCTGGGACGTCCTGGAGACCGCGCTCACCTCAGCGCTGCTGCGTGCCCGCGCCCAGGGTGAGCTACGCGTGGAATCCGACCCCAGAGCGCTGGCACGCATGCTCCTTGTGCTGATGCAGGGCATGCGAGTGGTCGGCAGGACCTCCGGCGGGACGGGGCGTCTCCAGGACGCCGCCCACGAGGCCCTCTCACTGCTCGCCTGACCCGCCAGGCCTCACCCGACCCCCGCGCCCGCCCGCGATCTGTCGCTCTGTCCGCGCCCTGGTCGTGCCCGTGGCACCGGCCGGCCTGTCGTCGTGTGGTCGTAGTCCGAGCAAGATCTGGATCGAACGGTCTAAAAAGACGACCGCGCCCCGCGGAAGACGCGGCAACCTTGGCATGACCTACTTCAGGGAGCACCTATGGCGAGTGGACGTTTCACTGACCGGACCGTACTGGTCACCGGGGGTGGATCCGGCATCGGTCGCGCGATCGCGCTCAGCTTCGCCCGAGAGGGGGCGGCGGTGGTCGTCGCCGGGCGTTCGGCCGGGCCGTTGAAGGGCACCGTCGGGCTCGTCGAGGCGTCGGGAGGCCGGGCGGGGTACGTGGTAGCCGATGTCACCCGCTCGCCGGACGTGTCCCGGATGGTCGAACGGGCCGCGAACCGCTTCGGCGGCCTGCACGTCGCCGTGAACAACGCCGGGGTTCTCGCTGGCGTGGCTCCTCTGGCCGACGTCCGCGAGGACGACTGGCGCAGGCTGGTCGAGGTCAACCTCACCGGTACCTGGCTGTCGATGAAGCACGAGATCGCCTACATGCGTGCGCACGGCGATGGCGCGATCGTGAACGTCTCATCCAACCTCGGCGCCCATCGCCGGCGGTCGAACCTCGGCGCCTATGTCGCGACCAAGGCCGCGGTCAGCGCGCTGACCCGGAACGCGGCGCTCGACCACGTCCACGAGGGTGTGCGGATCAACGCCGTCAGCCCCGGGGCGACCGACACGCAGGTGTCCTTGCTGCCGGGGGAGAGTGAGGCGGAGCGCGCCGAGCGGTCGAAGGCCGCCGTTCCCGTCGGGCGGGTCGGCAGGACTGAGGAGATCGCCGCGGCGGTGCTGTACCTCGCCTCGGACGACGCGGGCTTCGCTGTCGGCGCCGACCTCGTGGTCGACGGGGGTGTCACCGCGTAGACGTGGCGGTCAGTGCTGGCCCACGAGCCGTGCGTGAGGCGTTCGTCACCGCGTTGACTTGGCTGCCTGATGTGCTGCCAAGTCCACGCTCCACGCTCGGACCGCGTCCAGCACGGGTTCGAGGCGGCGCTCGCCGACGTGGATCTCGACGTGCCCGCCGGGCGGATCACCGCCGGCTGCTCGCCGACGTGCTCGCCCTGAACGACCGCCGCCGCCGTCCCCGCGCCGCCGTCCCCGCGCCGCCGTGAAACCCGGCTCCACCGCGACGCCCCGCCTCACCACCGTGCGGCCCGGCTCGGGTGCCCAGGCCGCGCTCCCTTCCGACCTGGGCGTGCCACCCGTGGTGTCGGCCGCCTGRCTCGCCGAGCACCGTGAGGAGGTGGTTCTGGCTGACGTCCGCTGGTACCTCGACGGTCGCAGCGGCCGCGACGCCTACCTGGCCGGGCACCTGCCCCGGGCCGTCTGGGTCGACGTCGACACCGACCTGTCCGCGCTCGCCCTCGACTGATCGGGGTCGACGGCGCCGCGCTCTACCCCGGCTCCTGGTCGGCCTGGTCCGCGGACCCGGCCCGCGCCGTCGCCGTCGGCGCGGATCCCGGGCCACCCCCGGTGCCGGCCCGGGATCCCCGGGGGCGCGGTATGAGTGGCCTGTTCGGGTCCCGGCTCGTGTTCGGCGCCGGCGGGGCCGTCGCCGGGCTGACCGCCCAGCGAACCCTGGACCTCGCGCAGAGCGCCGACGAACTCGGATTCGAGCTGTTCAGCCTCAGCGACCACCTGCACAGCAACAGCACGACCGTCGAACCACTGGTCACGCTGAGCTGGCTCGCCGGGAAGACCCGCCGCATCGAGCTGGCCACCAACGTCCTCGCGCTGCCCTACCGGCCGCCGGCGGTGGTCGCCAAGACGGCCGAGACGGTGGACCGGCTCTCCGGTGGCCGGTTCGTCCTCGGGCTGGGCGGCGGCGGGTTCGACCAGGAGTTCCACGCCTTCGGCCTGACCGAACGGACGCCCGGCCAGAAGATCACCGGCCAGCGGGAGGCGATCGGGATCATCCGCGGCCTGTGGGCGAACGAGTCCACGACCCTCCACGGCCAGGAGTTCGCCGTTGACGACGCCCGCATCGACCCGCTGCCGGACCACCCGATCCCGATCTGGCTGGGCTCCTACGGGCCCAGAGCGCTCGCGCTCACCGGCGAGCTGGCCGACGGCTGGCTGCCCTCGATCGGCCGGATCGGTCTGGACCGCGCCCGGCAGATGCGGCCCGCCGTGCTCGCCGCCGCGCGCGATGCCGGCCGTGATCCGGCCGCGATCACGTGTGCCTGCAACGTGATCGTGCGTCTCGACCCGGTCGCGCGGCCCAGCCCCCAGGCGGTCGGCGGCGGCGTTCCGGCCGTGGTCAAGCAGCTCGTCGAGATCGTGGCGGCCGGTTTCACCGCGCTGCTGCTCGCCGTCCCGACCGTCGCCGACCAGGAGATCCTCGCCCGGGAGGTGATCCCCGCCGTCCGCGCGCAGGCAGCCGCGCGCGGTCTCGTCGCCGTGTAGCGTGCTCCCGCCAGGATCTCTAGCCGTTTTCCTTGGCGATCGCCGCGCGCACCGCTGGGACGATCTCCTGGGCCCAGCGGGCGACGGAAACAGCGTCCGGCGTGCCACCGCCGGGCGAGAAGAGCAGGAAGCCTGATGCTCCATACCCGAGCACGGCCCCGGTCAGTTCCTCGACCCACTGGTCGGCGCCGCCGCCGGTCCAGCGGCCGTCACGGTCGCGGGTGGCGGCCGTGGGCCGGTCGGTGATGCGTCCTGGGACGTTGAAGACCGTCCGGATCTCGCGCGGGTCGCGGCCCGCGGCGGCCGCCGCCTCGTCGACCCTCGGCCGCGACTCCCGGTAGCGCTGACTGAGCCAGTCCGCCGCGTGGCCGGGGATCCAGCCGTCGGCCACGCGTCCGGTGGCGGCCAGGGACTTCGGGCCGACCGATCCGGTCCACACGGGGGCGGCGGCCACCGGAGCCGGCTCGATCTGGTTCACCTGGTAGTAGCGGCCACGGTGGGTGACCGGCGGGCCGCCACCGGACAGCTTCCTGACCAGGACGATCGCCTCCTCGAAGGCGCCGACGGCGTCGCCAGGCGACAGATGGGGCACGCCCATGTCGGATATCCGGTCCCACAGCCCGCCCACGCCCATGCCGAGCACGACGCGGCCGCCGGAGAGCGCCKACAGTGACGTCACGGTCCGCGCCAGCATGGGAGCGGGCCGGGTCGGCAGGTTCGTGACGTTGGCGAAGGCCGCGAGATGCCTGGTCTGTCCGAGGACGAATCCGATGGAGGCGTAAGCGTCCAGCCGCCCGCCGAGATAGGGATGATCCGACAGCGAGAAGATGTCGAGCCCGTCCCGGTCGGCCTGTTCGGCCAGGCGCAACAGCTCCGGCCCGTCGTCGATGCCGCTGTGCGCACCGAAGCCGAAGACGACTTCTGGTACAGACAATGTCCTGCCTTTCGGTCGAGAGGCTGATTCGCAGCTGATTCGCATGTCGAGCTCGACGTCTTCGAGCGCCTTTTCCGACTGTCCCGGTCCGGGACGCGGCCGAGAAGGCCGGCCTGAGGGTGGTAGCGGCAGGGACACCATCCCGCCGACGAGCCGACGAGCCGACGAGCCGACGAGCCGACGAGCCGACGAGCCGACGAGTCGACGAGCCGAGTCGGGCGGACCGGGGTGGCCAGGACCTGGTTGTCACCGCCGTAGCCGACCGCCGTCCCGGCAGGCGGCGAACGGATGGCCTTGCGCGGGTGAGCGCCGCTGTGCCGCGCTCTCCTCGTGCATCAGGTCAGGCGTCCCTGGAAAGGCGGGAGGCCGGCGTCGCGGCGCTGGTGCGATGGAGCGAAAGCAGGCACATCCGGACGGAGATCGCCGAGCGCTCGGGCTGCGAGCTGTCGCCGCGCGAGCTGCGGTTGCTGGAGTTCTTCGACCTGGCCGAGCCGCTGCGATCAGAGCGCTCTACGCCTACGTCACTGGTGATCGCCGAGGGGGAGCCTCGTGACGTCCGGCCAGGCCATGCGCAGCTTGAGCGGCGCGCCGTGGAGCCGGGCCGGGTCCTCGCCGGGGGGTGACACCGGCGCCGTCCCCTCGGCGGTGGCTCCGAGCGCGCGGTAGAACTGCTGCGCGGCGGTGTTCTGCCGCAGTACCCAGAGATACATCGCGTTGTCGGCCCCGTGCCCGGCGACGGCGCGGGCGGCCCGGCGGAGAAGCTGTGTGCCGATACCCATCCGGCGGAGGTCGTGGGTCACGTGCAGGTTGTCGACGAGGCTGCCCCACCGCGGATCGTCGTCGAATCCGACGTGGACGAAGCCCACCACTCGGGCGTCCTGCTCGGCGAGGATCGTCTCGCTGTTGGCCGGTCCGCCCAGCCGTGCCGACCACACAGCACGGCGGTCGGCTTCCACATCACCGTCGAGGAACGAGTCGGCATAGGCGCCGCGGTAGTTGCGGCGCCAGCTGTCGGCGTGGAGAGCGGCGATCTGCTCGGCGTCGTCCACACCGGCGCTCCGGAACCGCGCCGATCGCGGCAATGGGTTCTGTTCGTCGGGCGTGGCGGTGGCGCCGAAAGATGAAGGCACGGCCGGGAAGCTCCTTGGGAACGCGGCTTGCCCGACACATCACGTGCCGAGCCGGGTCCTCACCCGGAGCACCCCGCCCGCGAAGGAGGGTTGCCGGCCAGCAAGCCGGGGCTTCACGCTGGCGCTCGTGACCTGTCCGTGAGCGTAGCAGTCTGGTCGCATGGCCGGCTCGGCCCCTACTCGGCCCCCAGGTCCGTGAGCTCGGCTCGGTCGGGTAGCGCCCAGTGGGCACCGGTGTGGGTGCTGGCCGATGCGGCGGTGGGCCGGCCACCGCACTGGTCGTCAGGTCAGGCGGGATCCGTCGGCCTGGTCGTAGGCCCGGATCTCGGACAGGCGGCGGTCGCGCAGCTTGGCGGTCCAGCCCGGGTCGGACAGCAGGGCGCGGCCGAGGGCGACCAGGTCGAACTCGCCGCGGTCGAACAGCTCCAGCAGCGGGGCGAGGCTCAGCGTCGCCGCAGGGTCCTCGGCGTCGCCCCGGAAGGCCGTGGGCACGCCGATCGAGCCGATCGCGATGGTGGGCAGGCCGGTGAGGTTCTTCGCCCAGCCGGCGAGGGTGCGGGTGGAGCCCTCGAAAGCCGGCAGCCAGWAACGGCGGGTGGAGACGTGCAGCGCGCTGGCCCCGGCGTCCGCGAGCGGGGTGAGCAGCGCCGCGAGCTCGTCGGGGGTCTCGGCGATCCGGGCGTCGTAGTCGGCGCCCTTCCACTGGGAGAACCGGTAGATCACCGGGAAGTCCGGTCCCACCTCGCCGCGGACCGCGGCGACGACCTCGGCCCCGATCCGGGCCCGTGCCGCCAGGCTGCCGCCGTAGCCGTCGGCGCGGCGGTTGGTCCGCGACCAGAAGAACTGATCAAGCAGATAGCCGTGCGCCCCGTGCAGCTCGGCGCCGTCGAACCCGGCCCGGCGGGCGTCGGCCGCGGCGCGGGCGAAGGAGGCGACCACCTCGTCGATCTCCGCGGTGCTCGGCTCGGCGCCGACCACCGTTCCGTCGGGCCGCAGGCCGGATGGCGAGAACACCGCCGCCTCCGGATGTGGGGGATCACCAGCCGTCCGGCCGGCGCCGAGGTGCCACAGCTGCGGGACGATCCGCCCGCCGACCGCGTGCACGGCGTCCACGACCTGGCGCCAGCCCGCCAACGCCTCATCGCCGTAGAACCGTGGAACCCGGTCGCTGGCCCCGGCCGACGGATGATCGACATAGGTGCCCTCGGTCACGACCAGGCCGACGTGCTCCGCCCTCCGCGCGTAGTAGCCGGCGACGTCCTCGCCCGGCACTCCGTTCGGGGAGAACTGACGGGTCATCGGCGCCATCACGAACCGGTTGGCGAGCTCGACGCCGGACAGCGAGAACGGGGTGAACAACGGCGCCGCGTCCACCCCGTCCAGCAGGCGCTCGCTGCTCAGCGGGGACGCGGCCGCCGTGACGCTGGCCGTAGCACTCGAAGACACAGTCACATCGCGTTCAATCCAGGCTCCGCCGCCGATGTTCCGCCGGGATCTGTGGTGTTCGCCCTGCCTGCTCGCCCATCCGACGTCAGTGTGCCCGCCCGGTCGTGGAACGTCAGGTTGGCCAGTCGAGTTGCGAATCGGGGATGCCGTGAGCGCGGCCGTATTCCTCGGCCTCGGCGCGTCCCTGCGGATCCCCTCGTCGGTAGCGTATGACTCGCCCGGGGAACACGATGAAGCTGTCCTGGGCGGTGTGAAGGTCGACATACCACCCGGGTGCAGCCAGAGCGTCGCTCAGTTGCGTGGCCAGGGCCTCAGCTTCGGTATCGGCGACGTCGAAGAAGACGAGCGTCCAGACGGGTGGCTGGTCGGCGGTGACATTCCCTGGCGCCGACCGTTGAATCTTCCGGACGATGAGCGAAACATCGTCCAGATCCGTTCCGGCACGCAGGCTCTCCGCGATCAGTACTCCGGCGGCCACTGGAACCTCCCATGGGCAAGGTCAGACCCGGCTGACAGGACGCTCCGCGTCTGTTCGCCTTCGACGCATTACCATTACTGCACCGTCAACCTGGGACGGATTCTCAGGTACCGCGCGAGAAAGCCTAACCACTGCTCATTCTCTACTCACGACGCGCCGGGCGCCGTCTTGGGGTGTCATCGCTCTTACCCGTCCGTCAGAGGTCGGCGGAAGGTCACCATGGGTCGCCCCGGGCCGTTGTAGTCCGACACGGGACCGCCAACGACGAAGCCGAGGCGGCGGTGGAACGCGATCGAGCTGGTGTTGCCCGGCCCGGTGATCGCGTGGACCTCTCGGCAGCCCGCCGCCCGGGCGCGGTGGAAGAACTCCTCGTAGAGGCGGCGTGCCCAACCGCCGCGGCGCTGGTCGGGCCGCACGCCGACGAAGTGGATGTAGGCGACGTGTGGCTGAGATGGTGAGAAGAAGGCGACGAGTAACGCCGCCAGGCCGTGGTCGTCCTCGACGACCCGGCTGGACTGGTGGAAATGGTCGAGGAAGAGCCGCGGGAACGCTGCCCCGATGGGCCGGCCCCACCAGTCGTCCGCCACCGCCGCGATGGTGTCGTAGTCGTCCGGCCGAGCCGCCCGGACCCTGAGGGCGTTCATCCGCCCACAATTCCCGATGCGGCCGGCTTGGTGCCCGTTGAGGCTGGCTCGACTGCTCCGCCGTACCGGATACCCGAGGGCGCCGGGAAGAGGAGGGCCGGGGCGCGGCCGTTGACGAAAAGATCGCCGATCTCGCCCGGTCAGTAGTGGATGGGGCCGGGGGTGCCGCCACCGGCGGCGAGGGACTCGCCGGTGATGGCGGCGGCGACGGGTGAGGCGAGGAAGGTGACGACGGCCGCGACCTCGTCCGCCGTCACGACCCGGCCGATGACGATGCCCTTGGCCGCGGCGGCGAGCTGCTCCTCGGTCACCGTGATGGTGCCATCGTGCCGGTCGGTCCGGGTGAAACCGGGGTGGACGGCGTTGACGGTGACGCCGTGGGCGCCGAGCTCGTCGGCGAGGGTCTTCGTCAGCGCGACGATGCCGGCGTTGCGGATCGAACCGGAGACGAGGCCGACCTGGCGGGCGGCCAAGCCGCCGATGTTGATGATGCGGCCCCATCGCTGTGCCGCGAAGTGCGGAATCACCTCCTGCGCGGTCCGCAGGTAGCCGAGCACCTTCACGTTGAGGTCGGCGGCGGCGTCCGCCGTGGCGAGGCCGCGGACGCCACCGGGGCCGCCCGCGCCACCGACGCGGGCGGCGTTGTTCACCAGGATGTCGACCCCGCCGAACTCGTCGACCGTGCGCGCGACCAGCTCACGCACGGACTCGTCGCTGCCGGTGTCCGCGACGACCGGGACGACCACCGCGCCATCGACGCCGGCAGCCAGCCGGGCCGCGGCCGCCTTGAGCCGCTCACCGTCGCGCGCCGCGATCACCACCCGGGCGCCCTCGGCGAGCAGCGCACCGGCCACCGCCAGCCCGATGCCCCGGCTGCCGCCCGTCACGATCGCGCGTCGCCCCGCAAGTTCAAGATCCATGATTCATCCCCTGGCCCTGGCCGCCGCGGTGTCGGCGGCGCTGGTGAACTCATTGCCGGACTGCTGGTCATCCCGTCCAACCGCCAGCTCTCGCCCCAAATGCCTCCGCTACAGCCGTGTTGCCGCCAGAATGCATCCTGAAAGCTGGGGCGCCCACGGGCTCCGCTAGTAGGTGTGCCAGGAGCGGCATGGTGCGCCTCCCGAGGCGGTGGTTCGGTTTCCAGGTCCGACGGGACGGACCCAGTGATCAGGCGGGCGGAGCCGGGGCGGATGTCATCGCCGGCGTCGGGTTTCCGGTGTGGAGGGCGTGCGCGGCCGCCTGCGCGAGGTCGGTGAGACGGYCGCGGTCCGCCGTGTCCAGTGAGCCGCAGCTGTCGGTGATCGCTTCGGCCACCGCGGTGCGGATCTGGGGCGCGAGAGCCGCGCCCTGCTCGGAGAGCGTCACCCGGCTGACCCGGCGGTCGGCCGGGTCGGGGGTCCTGCGGACAAGCCCACGCCGTTCGAGCCGGTCGACCATCCCCGTCACGTTGGTCTTGTCGCAGCCGAGCATGCCCGCGAGCTCGCCGAACGACGGGGCGCGGCTGTCCAGGTGGCAGAGCAGCTCGATCTGCTGGGTGGTGAGCCCGAACCGGCGGGCGATCACCCCGTACAGGACGTCCACCTGGCGGTGCAGCGCCGACAGCGCGGCGGCCAGATCGCGATCAGCCTTGCTGGGTTGCACCCGTGAAGTCTACCTGGTCGACAGTTGACATCCTCGACCATATTTGTCGATGATATCGACTATCGGTGTACTGGACTATGGAGGCCGCGTGTCCGACAGGGTCGCGATCGTGACGGGAGGCTCGCGGGGCATCGGTCGCGCGATCGCGCGGCGGCTCGGCGCCGGCGGCGCGGACGTCGTCGTCAACTACCGGTCGGACCGCCCGGCGGCCCTGGAGGTCGTCTCCGCGGTGGAGGCCGCCGGTCGGCGCGCCGTCGCCCTGGCGGCGGACGTCGCCGTCCCGGACCAGCTGCGCGGGCTGTTCGACGCGGCGCAGCGGCACTACGGCGGCATCGACATCGTGGTCAGCAACGTCGGGCTCGCCCGGTTCGCGCCGATCKCGGACACGTCCGACACCGACTACGACCAGATGTTCACCACGAACACCCGGGCGACGTTCATGGTGCTGCGCGAGGCGGCCAAGCGGGTACGCGACGGCGGCCGGATCGTCGTCGTGTCCAGCGGAGCGGCCGTGACCCACCGCCCCGGCGCCGGTGTCTATGCCGCGAGCAAGGCGGCGGGCGACGAGCTCGTCCGCGTCCTCGCCCGGGAGCTTGGACCACGCGGGATCACCGTCAACAGCGTGCTGCCCGGCGCGACCCGGACCGAAGCGCTCACCGCGACCCAACCGCCAGCCGTGCTCGAACAGATCGCCGCGCAGAACCCGTTGCGGCGCCTGGGTGAGCCGGACGACATCGCCGAGATCGTCGCCTTCCTCGCCTCGGACGCCGCCCGCTGGCTGACGGGCCAGACCGTGCACGCCGGCGGCGGCCTCTTCTGATCGGCACCGTGAGCCGTGACCGTGGACCGATGAGCCGTGAGCCGTGAGCCGATGACGTGGTGGTCGGGCCGGCGGTGGCCTCTTCCGCCGGTCGCCGGGGAGCAGGTGCCGGCGCACGGTCGGGCGACTCATCCTGTCCGGCGTCACGGGGAATCCTGGCAGACGTCAGGGGCACCACCGGCACCGTTTCGTGGCCCTGGCGTCAGACAGGAGGTCCGGATCTCCCGGTGTCGCTCGCCAGTTGATCTGAGGCGTTGCCAGCATGTCTGAGGCATCCCGGTGCTTCTGCCACTTGTGTTGAGGCACACCACGTTGATCGTCGTCTCAGTTAGTGGTGAGCGTGGGCGGGTGGCTGGGCTGCGTGTCGCGACGGACACCATCTCGGCCGCGGCCAGGCGTCGCTCCGCGGCCGAGCAACGGAGTTGACCTCAACCATGGTTGAGGTATGAGAGTGTCATCATGATTCTCGCCGAGGTTGAGCGCCRGTATCTCGCCACGCACCCGCTGCGACGTCTCGCCGGCATCGGGCCATAGGGTGCGCCGCACATCCACGCAGTCGCCCTCTGGATGAACCTCGATACCGAGACGATCGATATAGGCGGCCCCCGCGCTGCGCCGCAGCCAGAAGTTCCGCGACGTCCAGGCCGACCCGCGGATCTCCCTCATCGTTGACGATCAAGTCACACCCGAGGAATCGGTAGGGCCGGGTRGTCAGACGGGGCGCGGCCTGGAGATCCGCGGCAGTGTCGAGATCCTCGTCGTCGAGCAACCGCTGATGTCTGCGTTCGACAACGACGTGCTCCGAATCCACCCGCACAAGATCATCTCCTGGAATCTCGACGGACCGGGTTTCACCGCACGCACCGTCTCGGCGGCCGACACAACCTCACCCAAGCGCTGGGTTCGGCCTCCGCCGAACAGCGGCGAACCTGCTTAGCCGAGGAGCCCAAGGACCGCAGCCTCATCTCAAGGAATGGAGTACCGATGATCCTGGTGACCGGAGCGACCGGCAAGGTCGGTGGTCACGTCGTGGCCCAGCTGCTGCGCGACAGCGTGGAGGTACGGGCGCTGGCGCGAAACCCGGAAGCCGCCCGCCTGYCCGACGGCGTGCAGGTCGTACGCGGCGACCTGGCCACACCGGCCGGTTTGAAGGACGCGCTGGACGGGGTGGAGGCGGTGTTCCTGCTCTGGCCTACGCTGGCGGCCGACCACGCCGCCGAGGACGCGATCGCCACGATCGCCCAGCACGCCGCCCGCATCGCCTACCTGTCGTCGCGAGGCGTACCCGATGACGATCCGGCGACGATCCTCGGCTCGCACACCATGGTTGAGCGGCTAATCGAGGACTCCGGAATGGAGTGGACCTTCCTGCGGCCCGACGGTTTCGCGTCGAACGCGCTGATGTGGGCCCAGCAGATCCGCGAAGGGCTCGTCCGCTGGCCGTACGCCGACATGTCGAGGCCAGTGATCCATGAGCACGACATCGCGGCCGTCGCCGTCCGGGTGCTTCTCGACCGCGGACATGCTGGTGCCAAGCACGTACTGACCGGACCCGAGCAGGTGACCCAGGCTGACCAGGTCCGCCTCATCGGCGAGGCGATCGAACTTCCGGTTCGTTTCGAGGAACTGTCCCCGGAGGCCGCCCGGGAGAAGCTGATCGGTGACGGCTGGCCGCCGGAGGCCGCGAATCAGGCTCTGCAGGCGTGGGCCGAGATGCTGGCCGCGCCGCTGCCGGTCACCTCCACGGTTGAGGAGATCACAGGCGAACTTCCGCGCACGTTCCGCGAATGGGCCGCCGATCACGCCAAGGACTTCGCACCGTAGGTGAGAGCTTGCCGCAGGTGGAAGCCGTCACAGATGGCCGCTTGAGGGCCGTTTCTCAGCCCACCGGTAACCGCGACTTGCCTCAGATCTCACGGCAGATCAAGGCCCGCGACTCCGCCAGTCAATCTGAGGCACCCCAGATCACGGTCATGATCCTGCCTCACCTACGTTGGCGGACGACACCCGGGTGTCCAGCGCGCCTGACGCGGCGGGCCAGAGGGCGAAGGCGCGCAGGAAGGTGTCGACGCCGGCGGTGATGACCGCGTCGAGCTGTTCCGGTGGGGCGGGCCGGGTGCCCAGCGCGGTCAGTGCCGGTAGCTCGTCGCCGATCAGCGCGATGAAGCGGACGCGGTTTCGCCGGTCCGGTGAGCTGAACAGCGGGCATCTTCTCCCGGTGCCGTTGACGCGGACCTCGCTGGCCGTGACCGTCGAGAATGCCCGCATCGCGCGGGACGCCCTGCCAGTGCCACTCGCCGTCGAGAACGTCGCGCCCCTGTTCGGCTGGACCGGCGACGAGCTGTCTCCGGTGTCCTTCCGACCGAGCTGGTCGACCGGGCCGGCGTCGACCTCCTGCTGGACGTCGCGAACCTGGGCGCCGCCTGGATCAACCTGGACCACGATCCGATCTCCTGCTGCGGGACCTGCCGGTGGAGCGGGTCGCCTATGTGCATGTCGCCGGCGGCGAACCGCGGGACGGACTGTGGTACGACACGCACGCACGCACGCACGCCCGTCCGGTTCCGGAATCCGCCTGCGACTGCTCGCGGAGCTGACGGCGCGGTGCGACCCACCGGGAGTCCTTCTCGAACGCGACCGTGACTACCCACCCGCGGGGGAGATCGCCGCCGAGCTGGCACTGATCCGGAACACGGTCGAAGAGGCTCGCGCCTCCCGGTCGGCCACCGGACCGCGTGCCCCCCGCGTCCGCTCGCGCGGCGGCCACCGTCTCGGCCCGCGCCAGGCGGTCACCCGCCGCCTTCCGGGCGAGGTACGGGACCGCCTGGGTAAGGCGCAGCACGACCTGCTCACCGCCCTGGTCGGGAACGGCCCGGTGCCGGCCGGGTTCGACGCCCCCCGCCTCGGCGTCCAGGCTCGGGCCCTGGTCGAGCGGAGGGAAAGAATGGTCAGCCCGCTCCTGCCCGGTCTGGTCTGGGACCTCGGCGCCCGCTTCGGGACGCTGTTCCGTGCGTACGCCGCCGAACACCCACCGCCGGTCGAGGGCCCGCGGTACGACGCGGACACGTTCGCCCGCTACCTCGCGAGCCGGACGAGATCGGCGAGATCGTCGTCCTCGCCTCCGACGCCGCCCGCCTGCTGACCGGCCAGACCGTGCATGCCGACGGCGGTCCCTTCTGACGCCGATCGTGAGTGCCCTCCGAGGCGCTGGCCGTCTCAGGTTCGGGAGCCTCTCGGCCGGACGTCGGGCCGGCCCGGCGGCGCGTCGGGCTCGGCGGCGTGACCGCCCTCGACCCGCAGGCCGTCGAGAATCACCGTGGTCAGGTGGTCGTCGGCGCGCGCGCCCGGGCGGCAGAGCATGACGTTCAGCAGGCCGACGACCTCGGCGGGCGGGATGTCGGCCCGCAGCGACCCTTCGCGCTGTGCCTGCGCGGCGGTCCGCTCCAACAGCGCGTTCAGCTCCGTGACCAGCTCCTGGACCGGGGGGCGCGGTGGCTGGCCGCCGGCCAGCTCCTTGATCAGCGCCAGCGGCAGGTCCGTGCAGCGGCGCACCAGCTGGAGCAGGACCTCCCACCCGGTCAGGCCCCGGGCGTGTTCGGCCCGGCCCGCCGCGAGCAGTTGCCCGACGGCGTCGGCGGCGATGTCCTCCAGGAGGGTCCGCCGGTCCGGGAAGTGCCGGTAGAGCGTCCCGACGCCGAGGCCGGCCGCGCGCGCGATCTCCTCCATCGACACCGCGGCCCCGCGCTCGGTCAGCAGCCTGCTCGCGGTAGTGACGATGAGCTCGCGGTTGCGGCGGGCGTCGGTGCGCACGACGGCGACCCCCTCGGGCGAACCCCTCGACGAAACGGAACTGGAAGTTCATGTTACGGTCCACCTGATAGCGGAACCGGAGCGTCCGATTCACCTTGGAGAGATCGTGAAGATCGGTCTGTACGTCAACGGGGTCGGCCCGAGCCCACAGGCGCTCGTCGACCAGGTCCGGGCCGCCGCGGCGGCCGGCCTCGACAGCGCCTACTTCAGCCAGATCTTCTCCTGGGACGCGCTCACGGTCGCCGCCCTCAGCGCGCAGGCGGCACCGGGCCTCGCGCTGGGCACGGCCATCGTGCAGACCTACCCCCGGCACCCGATCGCGCTCGCGGGGCAGGCGCTGACCGTCCAGGCGGTCAGCGGGCAGCCCTTCACGCTCGGGATCGGCCCGAGCCATCCACCGCTCATCGAGGGCATGTTCGGCTACTCGTACGACAAGCCGACTCGCCATGTCCGCGAGTACCTGTCGCCGCTGCTGCCGCTGCTGCGCGGCGAGCAGGTGGACTACCACGGGGAGACGCTCACCGCGGTCGGCGCGGTCGACGCGCCGAACACGCCGGCGCCGTCGGTGCTGCTGTCCGCGCTCGGGCCGGTGATGCTGCGGATCGCCGGTGAGCTGGCCGACGGAACCGTGACGGTGTGGACCGGCCCGAAGATGATCGGGGACTACATCGTCCCGGCCATCACCGAGGCGGCCGCGCGGGCCGGGCGGCCGGCTCCCCGGATCGTGGCGACGGTGGTGGCGAGCGTGACCGCGGATCCCGACGCCACCCGGCGGTGGGTCGCCGAGCAGGTCGGGTTCGCCGCCCAGTTCCCCGGCTACCGGGCCGTGCTGGAGCGCCAGGGCCTCTCGGGCGTCGAGGACACGGTCGTGGCCGGCGACGAGGACACGGTCGCGCGGGCCGTCGCCGAGTACGCGGCGGCCGGCGTCACCGAGCTGGTCGTCGGCCCGGTCGGCGAGCCGCTGGACTGGGCCAGGACGGTGGAGCTGCTCGCCAACCTGCGCGGCGAGCTCACCCACGTGACCTGAGCCGCACGCCCCTGGCCCCGGCAGGCGGACGGGCTAGGCGTCCTCCGGGAGCGCCTGGCCCAGCGCCCGCGGGCCGCGGCCGCCGCGCGCGACGACGACGAGCACGGCGAGCGTCACGAGGTAGGGGAGTGCGGTCAGCACCTCGACCGGTACGGCCATCGCGGCGCCGGACTGGATCGCGACCGAGTCGAACAGCGCGAACACGCCGGCGCCGGCGAGCGCGCCCCAGGGGGACCAACGTCCGATGATGACCGCGGCCAGCGCGACGTAGCCGCGCCCCGCGGTGACGTTGGCGTCGAACGAGCCGAGGTAGCCGACGGTGATGACCGCTCCGCCGAGGGCCGCCAGCGCGCCGCCGAGCGCGAGCGCCGCCGTCCGCGTCGCCCGCACCGGCACGCCGCGCAGCGCCGCGCGGGCCGGGTCGTCGCCCGCGGCGCGCAGCGCGAGCCCCGCCCCGGTGCGCCGCAGCGACCAGGCCAGCGCGACGGCCAGGACCACGGCCGCGTAGCTGAAGACCGACTGCTCGAAGAGCGCCGGCCCGACGAAGGGGATGTCGCGCAGGCCGGGCACGTGCACCGTGGGCGCGAGCGGGATGTTCGGCGCCTCGGTGCCGGTGGGCCGCCACAGCTCGTACAGGTAGGTCGCCGCGCCGGTGGCGGCGAGGGTGATGGACAGCCCGACGACCAGCTGGTTGGCGCGGCCCCAGAGGGTCGCCAGCGCCGTCACCAGGCCGAGGAACACGCCGACTCCGAGCGCCAGCGCGACGCCGGCGCCCCAACCGGCCTCGGAGGCGCCGTAGGCACCGGCGAGCGCCCCCGCCAGCATCGTGCCCTCGATGCCGAGGTTGATCGTGCCGGACCGCTCGACGACGGCCTCCCCGAGCGCCGCGAGCGCGACCGGGGTCGCCAGCCGCACGGCCCCGGCGAGGATCAGCTCCGCGTCCATCGCTACGCCACCCCCCTGCGGCGACGGCGGGCCTCGAAGCCGATCGCCACGAAGAACAGCAGCAGGCCCTGGATCACCGTCGCGAGGGAGGCCGGCACGCCGGTGTCGATCTGCAGGCCGTCCGCGCCCGCGCTCAGCGCGCCGAACACGAGCGCCGCGACGAGGATCCCCGCCGGCCGCAGGCCGCCGAGCAGCGCGACAAGCACACCGCTGAACCCGAGGCCGCCACTGACGCTCGGGTAGAGCGTGCCGTCCACACCCGCGACCTTGAGCCAGCCGGCGAACCCGGCCGCGGCGCCGGCGACGACCATCGCCCCGGCGACCGCCCGGCCGCGGCGCACCCCGACCCGCGCGGCGAGCGCCGGGTTGGCGCCGAGCACCTCGTAGGCCAGCCCCCGCGGGGTGCGCATCCACCAGGCCAGCGCGGCGGCGGCCAGCGGCGCGGCCAGGACGCCCCAGTGCAGCCGGGTGCCGGTCAGCAGGTTGGGCAGCATCGCGGGGGCGGGCAGCGGATCGCTCTGCAAGGTGGAGTCGCCGGTCGAGGTGCCGAGCCAGGTCCGCAGCGAGTAGTTCAGCAGCGCGAGCGCCACGTAGTTCAGCAGCAGCGTGGAGAGGATCTCGTTGACCCGGGCGCGCACGCGCAGCAGCGCCGGCAGGACCGCCCAGGCGCCCCCGGCGAGTGCGCCGGCCACCGCGGCCGTGGGCAGGAGCAGGACGGCGGGGGCGCCGCCACCGAGCCCGACAGCCGTCGCCGTCGCGGCCAGCGCGCCGACCGCGAGCTGGCCCTCCGCCCCGATGGTGAAGACGCCGGCGCGCAGCGCCGGCGTCACCCCCAGCGCGATGAGCGCGAGCGGCAGTGCGCGTACCAGCGTCTCGCCGAGGCCGTATCGCGAGCCGAACGCGCCGGTGAGAAGCGCGTCGTAGCCGTCGAGCGGGTCGCTGCCCGCGACGCTCAGCAGCACGCCACCGAGCACGAGCGCGGCCAGCAGCGCCGCGGCGACCGCGCCGCCCGAGCGCAGCGAGCGTACGGAGGCCAGCGAGCGCACGGAGGCCAGCGAGCGAAGGGCGGGCACGGACGGCAGCCGCGGGGGCGCGAGCCTCACTGGTACAGCCCAGGCTCGGGTTCCCAGCCCTCGAGCACGTGGCGGCCGATCTCGACGTGCTTCCACGCGACCGGGTCGTGCAGCGAGAGCGTGCGCGCGTTGCGCCAGAACCGGTCGAAGCCGAGCTCGCGCTTCGCGGACCGGGTGCCCATCAGCGCGAAGATCTCCGAGGTCGCGCGCAGCGCCGCGCGGCTGGCCGTGGCCTTGGCCGCGTAGATCGGCACGGCCAGCTGCGTGCGGTCGATCTCGCCGGCCTCGAAGGCGTCGAGCAGGTCGCCGGTGGCGATGACGGCGGTGTAGGCGGCGACGAGGTCGGCCGTCAGCTCGCCGGTGAGCGCCCGCACCGTGGGGTCGCCGGAGGCGCGCTCCGTGTCGGCCGACGGCCACGGCCGGCTGCGGTCGCGGACGAACGGCGCGGCGGCGCGCAGCGCGGCGACGCCGAGGCCGACCAGCTCGGCGGCGAAGCCGGCCTGGAAGCGCGGCCCGGAGTGCGGCATGAGCCCGGTGGCGAGCAGGCCGCCGAGCGGCGGCTCGACCTCGACGGCGGTGAAGGTGATGGTCCCCGACTCGGTGGCGCGCTGGCCGAGCGCGTCCCAGTCGTAGGCGACGCGCACACCCGGCGCGCCGGGCGGCACGAGGAAGGTCCTGATGCCCGCGATCGGGTCCTCGGCTCCGGCGACCGGGTCGAACGCGGCCACGGCGATCAGGTCCGCGCCGGCGGCGCCGGTGGTGTAGATCTTGGTGCCGTCGAGGACGTAGGAGCCGTCGTCGCGGCGGCGCGCGAGCGTCGTCATCGGGCTGTCGACGCGCCGGCCGTTCTCCGCGGCGGCGAGCCCGACCACCTTGCGCTCGGTGGCGAGCAGCTCGCCCAGCCGCGTCCGCAGCGCCGGGCCCGCGGTGACGTGCAGCTCGCGGACGCAGTCCTCGTGGACGCGGAAGATCTGCGCGACCGAGCTGTCGGCGACGGCCATCCGTACCTGTGCCTCCAGCGTCAGCCGGTGYGACGCGGCGATCCCGCCGAGATCGCGCGGCAGCGAGGCGAAGGTGATGCCCGTCGGCTTGAGGGCGGCGATCGACGAGGCCGGGTAGCGCCCCCGGGCGTCGTGCTCGGCGGCGGCCGGCTCGACGCGCTCGTCGAGCGCGACCTGCAGGCGGTCGAGGACGCCGCGCTCCTCGTCGCCCAGGCGCGGCGGCGGGAACGCCCGGTCGAGCAGGCCGCGCGCGGCACCGCCGGACGGGGTGCCGCCGGACGGGGTGCCGCCGGACGGGGTGGAGGTGCTCATACGTCGGACTCCGCGGTGGGATGGCCGGCCATGGCGCGCCCGAGACGGGCGGCGTCCGGCCGGTCGTCGGTGGTGAAGGTGTCGGTGATCCGGCCAGCGCTGAGGACCAGCACGCGGTCGGCGATCGTCAGGATCTCGTCGAGGTCGGTCGAGAGGACCACGACCGCGGCGCCGCCCGCGGCCGCCGCGCGCAGGTCGTCGCGGATCGCGGTCGCGGCGCGCAGGTCGAGCCCCTGCGTCGGGCCGTGCGCGACGACGACGCCCGGTGTGCCGCTGAGCTCACGCCCGACGAGCAGCTTCTGCTGGTTGCCGCCGGAGAGTGTGCCGGCGGGCAGGGCCGGGTCGCGCGGCCGCACGTCGAAGCGTTCGAAGAGCTCGCGGGCCCTGGCCCGCTCGGCCCGCCGGTCGCGGATGCCGGTCCAGCGGCGGCGCAGCGACCGGTCGCGCAGGGTGGCCAGCAGGATCGCGTTGTCGCTGCCGGGCAGCCCCGGGACGATGCCGTCGGCCCGGCGCTCGGGGATGTACGCGACGCCGGCGGCCACGGCGGCCCGGGGGTCGCCGGTGATCGGCACGCCGTCGACGGCGACCGTCCCGCGCTCGGGCGCGCGCAGGCCCGCGAGGACCTCCGCGAGGACGTGCTGGCCGCTGCCGGCGATGCCCGCGACGCCGACGATCTCGCCGGCCCGCGCGGCGAGGTGGACGCCGCGCAGCGGGCCGGCGTCCACGCCGTCGGCGACGAGCCGCTCCGCCCCCGGCGCGGCGCGGGTGACCTCGGCGGGGGAGGGGACCTCGCCCACCATGTGGGTGGCGAGCGTGTCGGCGTCGAACTCGTCCACGCGCCCATGGTGCACGCGGCGCCCGCCGCGCAGGACCGTCACGCGGTCCGCGGCGCCGAGCGCCTCGCCCACCCGGTGGGTGACGAGGACGACCGCGCCGCCGCCGGCCGCGACGGCACGCAGCGCGCCGACGAGCCGCTCCACCTCGGCGGGCCCGAGGCTCGACGTCGGCTCGTCGACGATCAGCACGCGCGCGCCGAGCGCGAGCGCGAGGCCGAGCTCGCCCAGCTGCTGCTCGGGCAGGCTGAGCCGCTCGGTCGGGACGTCCGCCGGCGGCGCGGCGCCGAGCCGCGCCGCGGCGTCGGCGAGCCTGGCCCGCGCCGCGCCCGCCGAGAAGCGGCCCAGCCCCCGTCCGAGGCCCCGACCGATCCCCTGGCCGATCCCCTGGCCGAGCGCGACGTGCTCGGCCAGGGTGAGCGCCCCGACCAGGGACAGGGTCTGCGGCACGAGGGCGACCGACGCGGCGCGGCGCACCTCGCCCGCGTCGGGCGCCGTGGCGCCGGCGAGGATCCGCGCGAGCGTCGACTTGCCCGCGCCGTTCTCGCCGACGACGGCGTGCACCTCGCCGGCGAGCACGTCGAAACTGACGCCTTCGAGCGCCACGGTCCGCCCGTAGCGCTTCACGACGGCGTCGGCGGCGACCAGGACCTCGCCGGCGGCACTCACGAGAAGCTCGGCAGCTTCAGCTCGCCCGACGACAGCTTCGCGGAGAGCTCGTCCACCTTGGCCTGCAGGTCCGCGGGGACGCCGGCCGACGCGGCGGTGTTCACCGGGTCGATGCCGATCTGCTTGTTGGCCAGGGTGCCGGTCTCGAACCGCTTGCCGAACGTGCCCGCCTTCAGCCGGTCGAGGTAGCCGGCGTAGACCGAGGTGAAGTCGAGGTTCGGCGACGTGATGTTCACCTGCCTGGCCGCCGCGCTGCCGGCGACGGCGGCCCCGACGGTCGGGACGCCCGCCTGCTGGGCCGCCGGCGCCACCCCGTTGCCCTCGGCCGTGTTGGCGGCGACGAGCTGCGCGCCCTTGGCGACCAGGCCGCGGACGGCCTCCTGCTCCTTCTGCGCCGAGTAGAACTCGCCGGTGAACGTCGACGCGGTGGTCGCCGACGGGTTGGTCGACGCGAGCCCGGCGACGAAGCCCTTCAGGCCGGCCTGCACGAACGGGATGTCGGGCCCGCTGACGATCCCGACGTTGGTGACGTCCTTGACGGTGCCGGCGACGAAGCCGGCCACGTAGCCGAACTGGCCGAAGTCGTAGGTCCAGCCCTCGACGTTGGGCAGCAGCTTCGGCTCCAGGGTGGCGTCACCGGTCGTGGCGAAGTGCACGTCGGGGAACTGCGCCGCGACCTTGAGCACCGAGGCCGACAGGTCGATGCCGTGCCCGATGATCAGGTCGAACCTGCGGCTGGCGAACTGGCGCAGTACCGGCTCGGCCGCGTTGGGGTCGCTGAGCTGCTGGCGGACCTGCAGCGTGATCCTGCCGTCCGACTGCAGCTTCTGCAGGGCCTGCGCGGCCCACTGGTTGAAGCCGCCGTCGTTCGTGAGGCCGCTGGTGAGCAACGCGACACTGAGCGGCTTGGCGCCGCCGGCCGTGGCGGCGGTCGCGGATCCGTCCTCGTCGCTCGAGCCGCACGCCACGACGGCGATCATGGCGACGGGCAGGAGGATGGCGGCAATCAGGCCGCGCAGGGATCGGGGCACTGGGGTTCGTCCTCTGGTCGTGGGCACGGCGCTCGGGCCGCGCGCGATGAATCCATACCTTAACCAGCGGTTTTGTAGAGTTTGGCGCGTGACTCCGCCCGCGACCCGATCCTCACCCACGTCCGGACCCGCATCCGGCACCGAGGTGCTCTGGTACCTCACCGCTCCCGACGGCCGCGYACCGTGGTCACCGGGCGGCGTGCGCGACGTGGACCTCGCCTACCTCAAGCAGCTCTCGGGCGCGATCGACGGCCTCGGCTACGACGGCGCCCTGCTGGCCACCGGCCCGCACGACGTCCACATCCTGGCCGCGGCCCTCGCCACGCACACCGAGCRCATGCGCTTCCTGCTGGCCGTCCACCCGCCGCTGCTGTCGCCGATGCTGGCCGCGAAGATGGCCGTCACGCTCGACCAGTTCACCCGCGGGCGCGTCCTGCTGAACATCGTCAACGGCGACGCGGCGACGCTCGCCTCGATGGGCTCGGCGCTGGCTCACGACGACCGCTACCGCTACACGGACGAGTGGATCCCGGCGTGGCGGGCCGCCGTCGCGGGCGAGGTCGTCAACGTCGAGGGCGACTTCATCACCGTGCGCAACGGGAAGATCGCGTTGCCGTCCGTGCAGAAGCCGACGCCGCCGCTGTGGTTCGGTGGCGCGTCGCCGGCCGCGGTCGAGGTCGCCGCCCGCCACATCGACACCTACCTCGTCTACGGCGACACCCCGGCCAACACGGCCGACCGGATCGGCTGGGTCGCGACGCGCGCCGCCGAGCTCGGGCGGACCCTGCGCTACGGCATCCGGCTGTACGTCGTCGTCCGCGACACCGACGACGAGGCGTGGGCCGAGGCCGGCCGCATCCTGCGGACCATGGACCCGGCCGTCGTCGCCTCCATCCAGCGGGCGTTCGCGGGCACCGACTCGCAGGTCCAGCAGCACCAGCTCGCGCTGCACGGCGGGCAGATCCCGGCCGACCCGCGGGCGCTGGAGTTCGACGAGGCGCTCTGGTCGGGCTTCGGCCTGGTGCGCCCCGGGGCCGCGACGGCGATCGTCGGCTCGCCCGAGACCGTGCTGCGCCGGCTGCGTGACTTCCAGGCCGTCGGCATCTCGACGTTCATCCTCTCCGGCGTCCCGCTGCTGGAGGAGGCCTACCGGTTCGGCGAGCTGGTGCTGCCGGCCCTGCGGGGGACCGCGGGCCTGCCGGGCGGCGACGCCGCGCTCGGCTACGGCACGCTCGTGGGGGAGGGGCGCCGATGAGCGGGCACGCACCGGCGGCCGGTGCGCGGCACCCGCTGCGTTTCGGAGTCTGGGCGCTGATCAGCGGTACCTGGGCCTCGCTGCACCACCCCGACGACCCGGTCGACGCCAGCTGGCGGCGCAACCGGCGCCAGATCCTCGAGGCCGAGGCGCTCGGCTACGACACGACGCTGGTCGCCCAGCACACGATCAACCCGTGGAGCGACGAGCTCGACGGTCTCGAGGCGTGGACCGCCTCCGCCGCGCTCGCCGAGGCGACGGAACGCATCGAGATCATCACGGCGATCAAGCCGTTCCTGTACCACCCGGTCGTGCTGGCCAAGCAGGCGCTGCAGATCGAGGAGATCAGCCAGGGCCGGTTCGCCATCAACCTGGTCAACGCCTGGTACAAGCCCGAGATCGAGAAGGCCGGGCTGCCGTTCCTGGAGCACGACGAGCGCTACGCCTACGGCCGCGAGTGGCTGACGGTCGCGCGCTCGCTCCTCGAGGGCCGGCGCACGACGTTCCACGGCCGGCACTTCGACGTCGACGGTTACCTGCTGCGCCCGGAGGACCGGTTCCGGGACCGCCCGCGCGTCTACCTCGGCGGCGAGTCCGAGCCGGCGCGCGCGCTGGGCGCGAGCCACGCGGACCTGTTCTTCATCAACGGCCAGCCGATCGAGCGGGTGCGTGCCATCGTCGCCGACGTCGCCGGGCGTGCGCGAGCGGGCCAGCCGCCGCTGCGTTTCGGGCTGTCGGCGTTCGTGATCGCGCGCGAGACCGAGGCCGAGGCGCGCGACGCGCTCGCGTTCGCCTGGGAGATCGCGGCCAGGGACGAGCCGAAGGTGGCCGAGATGCTCAGACACATCGACACCAGGGCGGTGATGTTCCAGACCCACGCGCAGTTCCCCGCGATCGGCACCAACGGCGGGACCGCGGCCGGTCTCGTCGGCACCTACGACCAGGTCGCCGAGCGGATCCGCGACTTCCACGCCGAGGGGATCGAGACGTTCATGCTGCAGTTCCAGCCGTTCGAGCCGGAGATGCGGCGGTTCGCCGAGCACGTCATCCCCCGGGTCCGCCGCCTGGCCCCGCACGCCGGCGGGACGCCGGCGGTGGCGTCATGACCAAGACCGGGGCCGAGACCAACACCGGGGCCGAGACCGGGACCGGGGCAGAGCACGGCCGGGCGGCGGGCACGGTGGCCGGTGGAGCGCACGTCGTCGGCTCCGACGCCGAGGCCCTGGAGATCGCGGACGCGTTCGCGGCGGCGCTGCGCGACGGCGCGGCCGAGCGTGACCGGCAGGCGCGGGTGCCGGTCGAGGAGCTCGCGGCGCTGGGCCGCGGCGGGCTGCTGGGGCTGACGGTGCCGGCGCGTCTCGGCGGCGCGGACGTGTCGACCGTGACCCTCGTCGAGGTCTTCCGGCGGCTCGCGGCCGCCGACCCGTCGGTGGCCCAGGTGCCGCAGAACCACTACGTGTTCGTCTCCGTCCTGCGCCACGACGGCACCGAGGAGCAGCAGCGGCGCCTGCTGGGCGACGTGCTGGCGGGCGCGCGGTTCGGCAACGCCCTCTCCGAGCGCGGCACGAAGCATGTCATGGACATGAGGACCCGGCTGCTCCCGGCGGCCGACGGGACGCTGCGCCTCAACGGCACCAAGTACTACTGCACGGGCGCGCTGACGGCGACGTGGATCCCGGTCTTCGCCCTCGACGCCCAGGACCGGCTGGTGGTCGCGTACGTCCCGCGCGGCGCGGACGGCGTGGACGTGCTGCAGGACTGGACCGCCTTCGGGCAGCGGGCGACGATGAGCGGGACGACGCGCCTCACCGACGTGGTCGTCGCGCCGGAGAACGTCGTGGCGCACTGGCGGGCGTTCGAGCGGCCGCAGGTGTCCGGCGCGTTCGGCCAGATCCTGCACGCGGCCATCGACGTCGGCATCGCGGGCGCGGCACTCGCCGACGGCGCGCGGTTCGTGCGCGAGAAGGCCCGGCCGTGGTTCGAGGCCGCGCAGGAGCGCGCGGCCGACGAGCCGCACGTGCTCCTGCGCTTCGGCCAGCTCGGCGCCAAGGTCCACGCGGCCGAGGCGCTCCTGCGCCGGGCGGCGGAGACGCTCGACGCGGCGGTCGCCTCCGGGCCGCGGCCGAGCGCCGAGGCCGCGGGCGCGGCGTCACTGGCGGTGGCGGAGGCGAAGGCGTTCGGCGGCGACGTCGCGGTGGAGGTCGCCAGCGAGATCTTCGGCCTGATGGGCGCCTCGGCGTCCGACGCCGCGCATGACCTCGACCGCCACTGGCGTAACGCCCGCACGCACACCCTGCACGACCCGGCGCGCTGGAAGTACGTCCACAACGGCAACCACATCATCAACGGCGTGCTGCCACCGAACCACGGCCTGGTCTGACCGGGACGCGGCCCGCGGGTGCGGAGTCCCCGAGGTGAGACGACCACGTCATCTACAGGGCTACACGTCCTCCTCGGGGACGTTGAAGTACTTGGTGTACCTGGCCGTGCGGGCGCGGACCTCGGCGAGGTCCAGCCCGGTGTCGGCGAAGTCGTAGCTGTGCCCGCTCGTGTCCCGCTTGTTGCCCCGGATGAAGTCCGCCATCCGGGCCTCGCTCTGGGGGTTCAGCTCGAAGCCGAACCGGTCGTAGATCGCCCGCACCGCCGCCATCGGGTCGGCCATGAGATCGGCGAACTGGATGTCGATGACCTGGTCGGCAGGCACGGTCCCGTCGAGCCGGGCATCGAGGGAGCGCTCCACCCCGTCGAGGAGAAATTCGGCGAACAGCGCCGCGGTCTCCTCCCGGTCGACCTGATCGGAGTGCAGGCTGCGCAGCGCGGCGGACAGGCTGGTGTTCGAGGCGACCAGCCTCGCCACGTCGCGGTGGGTCTGCACGAGCAGGGCGTTCGGGTACTGCGCCATCAGCTGCGGCAGCGTCCAGATGTGCGACGGCCATTTGATCAGCCACCGCTCACTGTGGTGCTCGCTCTGCAGCACCTCGAGAAAACGACGGTGCCAGACGTACGCACCCGCGATATGGCCGTCCCTGACGGCGTCGTGCAGCCACCAGTGCATGTAGCCGGGCACGTGGTACTGGTAGGGGAAGATCGTGCTGATGAACGCGGTGCCCATGATGCGGCCGCATTCCTGCGCGAGCCGTCCGCCGAGCTGGTGGATCGTGCGGAAGCCCGGGATGAGCGCATCGGTGGCGCCGTAGAGCTCGTCGGCCTCGGCGATGCGCGGGTCGGTCTCGTAGGTCTCGGTCCGCGGCGGCGGCACCGGCTGCTCGACCTCCCAGGTCATCGGCGCCCGATGGGCACGGTCCTGGGCGAGGGTGTCATGCAGCAGCGTGGTGCCGGTGCGGGCCTGTCCTATAATGATCACTGGCGGTGCGATGTCGCGATCCCGGATCCGCGGGTTGGCGCGGTGGTAGTCCACGATCCGCAGCCGGCGGCTGAGGTACGCGCCCATCTCGAGCCCGAGGGCCAGGTGCCCCAGCTCGTTGAACCGCGCCCCGGGAAGATCGTCGATCAGTCGGGCAAGCCCGTCCCGCCACCCGTCCCCACCGAAGAGCTCGTCGTCGCCGAAGTCGGACAGCCCGGTGCTGTCCACCGCCGTCGCCAGTAGATCGTCTGCGCGCATGCCTCAACCTCTCGCCGTGGGACGACCCACATGGCAAGGGGCCTATGAGGCGAAAAATAACAAAGGCCGCATCGACGAGCACGGGCGGGTCGACCCAGTCCGGACGACTCGACAGCCAGCGACCCCGCAGCGTGCGGCCCCGATGCGATCGCCTGGGGCTCACTTTCGCGTGGCGCATCGGGTCCGGTGTCATATTTCGACGTTCCCTGTCGACATTGTTGCTTGATTCGCGAGATCATGGTTTTCGACTGGGGCTGCGTCGGATCGGCCTGGCAGGCCTGGCCAGGCTGGCTGTGTTGGCCGGGTTGGTCGGGTTGGCTGTGCTGGCCGGGTTGGTCGGGTTGGCTGTGCTGGCCGGGTTGGCTGTGCTGGCCGGGTTGGCTGTGCTGTGCGTGGCCGGTCTGCGCACACGGGCCGATGTGGCCAGCGCGGCCAGACCGGCCGATGTGGTCGGTGCCACCGGTGCGGCTGGCTGGCATGCGCCGGGTCGAGCTGATCTCCGGCGGCCCGGTCGGTTCCGCCGACCCGCGGATGGGGCAGACGCACGTCGCCTTCGTGGCGGGTCGGCGAACCACCGCGACGGCCGCTCCGACGGCCGCATCTACCTCGTAGAGGGGCAACCCGCGCGTCGCCCTCCTGGAGGGAGAGAAGGTGTGGATCGAGGCCGGCCCCGGTGACTACCTCTACATCTACGCATCGCAGTGGGCGCCGCACCTGGAAGAGAGATCGTCACGCCGGGATCTGAGGGAGCCCGGGGTGCGATCCCCCCAGGCCACCCGACCGATCTTGAAACAGTCCCAAGCAACAAATCGAGGCCTTGACCAGGGTTGAGGGTGTCATTCCTGCACTCGTGCAGAGGTGGGCCGTGGTCGTGGGTCCGCCGCCGTGGCTGATTGGGGCGACGGGCAGGGCGAGCGTCGGGATGATGCGGGCGTGGATGACTGGCCGGACCAACCCCCGTCGCCGCGGCTTGTCGCCGTCTGGTGGGTGCTCGGCACTGTGCCGATGGAGCGGGTCCCGTTCTGGGCCGCGCGCTGGCTGATCGCCGGCTACGACGGCAAAGCCCTGGGTGACCTCGCTGGACTCAGCGGACGCGCCCCGTGCCGTCCACGACCTGCTCGGGGGCGCACTGGTCGACTGCGGCGTGGACAGGTCCGACCTCGACACCGCGAAGCCAGGCCGGGAACGCGCKGCCGCCATGACCGCCTTCACCGCCATCGCCGAACCACACGCCCAGGGACGCGTGACCGAACAATGGGTCCTCGGCGAGGTCTACAGGATGGTCGACCCCTACTTAGATGGGCCGGTCACCAACCCCCCATCGGGCCGGCTGTACCTCCTCGCCGACGAGTGGGAGTACCTGGGGACACCTACCGAGGATCAGATACGGGCGATTGTCCACCAGGCGTGTCGCGCGCAGCTCGACGCGGCCGTCAACAGCCCGACCCCGACCGCCCGACCAACCAGCACGACAGCACAGCACCAAGGAGTTGAACCGCCCGGGGGTGCTGGCAKCCGCGTGGTCAAAGATCACCGGCACGCTCGCTCGACCGGGCGGCCATTCGAGGCAAACCCGCAGGTCGTAGTCGTCTCCGCCAAGCCATAGGTGGAGGCCTTGCCCAAAATCGAGAGTGGTGTTGGGTGTGGCTGCGCAGACCAAGTGTTGATCTCTACCGCGCCAGGCCGCTTCTTCTCGATTGAAGAACACGGCGTTGACGGCGACGAGCCCGCCGGCAGCGGAGGCCACCAGGACAGTCGATGATCTGGTGGGATCTTCGGAGCTGGGACTCCGAAGATCCCACCAGATCATGAACGGCCCAGTGATCTGGTGGGATCTTGGGTGCGGCCTGGCGCGCTGCTCCGGTTCTCCCGCCAGACGATCAGACAGAGAATCGATTTTCCGCTCTCAGGCTGCGAACCCGCAGTTCGCAGTCGTCTGCGTGGAGCGACAAATGAAGTCTTTGACCACAGCCCAGGACGGCGACTCCACCAACCCCAACGAGGCCTCTTCACCTGGACCACCCCCTCCGGCCGCACCCACCACGCCGACAGCAATTCCAACGAGGAGGAGGCCCCTCTCCCGGAGGAAGACGGTCGGACCTGGACCATCAACTCCGCCAGCACCCCACACGGCACCCAGACCACCACCCAGAACCCGCTGGGAAGCCGGTCTACGGCCGGCGACCCCTGCCCGTTCTAGAACCCCAAGGACGCACGACCCCGGCACCCGGCCCACTGGCGCCACAGAGTGGAGCCCATCGGAAACGACCTCGCCGCCGCCACCCGGCGATGATCTCCGCCCCTCCGGCTGACGGCTCCTGGCTGGCTTTCCCTGATCGGCGCTCGTCCGGCAATGACAGTTAGAACGTGGACGGGCCGGCGGGTCTGTCGGAACGTGGACGGGCGGGCGGGTCTGTGGTTCTGGCGCCCGCCGGCCTGCGCACATCCCAATTCAATGGGGAGATCCCGGCTCCGCGAGCCTGGACCGCCGCTGCTTTCCGCGAAAGAGTACCGACGTGCTGGATCCGGGAGATGTCGAAACCTACGAGCGTGGGTTGCATCGATCCGGAATGGACGGCGGCTCCCGCCCCGTGACCGGCGGTGTTACGTCTGCTGGTCCATGGACGGCCGGCCGATCCCATGGGCGGACGGTGACGGCCCAACGCGTTCCGACGAAAATCGAAAATCAGGTGCAGGCCTTCTGGAGCGCGGTTCCCGCGGTGATCAGCGGGGTGTTGTCGGGCATCTGTGGGGTGGTGGAGGTGGAACTGGCGAGGCCCTCGACGAACGTGCCCAGACCGTCCATCGCCTCGGCGACCCGCAGGCCGGCGCTCTTCACGTCGCCGCTCGCGCCGTTGGCGGTGGTCCGGATCTCGGCCGCCTGGTCGTGGTAGGTCTTCGCCATCGCGGTCGGATCGCTGACCTGCGACATGCTGGTCGTGCTGAGATCCTGGATAGACTTCTGCATCGACGTGCAGGCAGCGGTGTTATCGCCGCCGCTCGAACAGGCCGCCGTCAGTCCGAAGAGTCCCGCGAGGGTTCCGACAGCGAATACCGTCGACAGGCGATGGGGCACCATGGGCATGCGACGTTTCCTTTTCTTTGCTTTGCGGAAGAATCTGCGCACACGGTACACCGCCCAAACCGGACCTCGTCGGCGGTGTCGCGCGCCGGTCGTGTGGCCAGTTCCGCGAAGAACCATCGATGACGTGGTATTCCTGTGATGCGGGATGCGACCACGGGTCCGTCCGAGGGCAATCGACGCGACAAGTATGGCAATTAGGCATGACGCGAGGCTGGACGGCTGGCGGGGCTGAGCCTCGCGGCCGTTTGGTGCACGGTGGGCGCCGTGCTGGGGGAGTGGGCCGCGATGACCGCTGCCCCTTCGACCGTCAGCTCAGTGCGACCGTCAGCTCAGTGCGAAGAAGCGGATGCAGACCATGCCGTCCTCACGGCGGGCCATGCCGATGAACACCGTGGAGGTCAGCCAGGTGTGCGCGGGGGCGTCCGTGCGGAACACCGGTGAGGTCCGGAAGTAGAAGTTGGCCTCGTTCAGCGGCTCGCCCGCCCGCAGCCGCTCCATCGCCTCGGGACCGACATACCCGATGCCCCGGTTGTGGACGTCGATGATTCCGCCGTCGTCCGCGCGCAGCAGGTAACGGGCATCCAGCGTCGTCTCCCCGCGCCGCGTGGCCGCCCAGTCCCCGCCATACGGGAGGACCTCACCGTTCAGCCGTGGGCCAGTGACCACACCGCCGGTGATGGGGATGAACCGCAGCTCCTCCGGCTCGCGGGTGACCTGTACCGGCTCGGCAATCCTGACCTGCGCCTCGAAGGCGAAGGCCAGCTCTGGCTCAAGTAACCGCACAGCGACAGCTCCTCTCATCACCGGACGATCGGCCAGGCGGCAGCCACGTCCGCGGCCACGTCCACGTCCACGTCCACGTCCGCCGTGCGCTCGCGCGCCTCATGCGCACTTTCTAGCCCAGCCTGGTCGCCTGACGTCGAGGAGAATGGCGAGGCCTCGCGGGCAACCTCTCCGCGCGACCTCGATCTGGGCAGGGGAGCCCACCGAAGTACCAGTGATCACAACCAGATTCGCGCCCTGGCTGGGATCGCCGGCCGCGGGACAGCCCGGCCGTGGGACGGGGTTTGTTGACGCTCGGCACCGGAAACGATCCGCACCGTGCCAGAGCCGTCCGTGCCCGCGACGCCCGCGATGCCACCCACGCCTTTGTTCTCGGCGCCTGCTCCACCCCTGACGGCGGGCACGGTGGTGCGTAGGTCGCCCGACGCCGACCGTTCCTGGCGCCGCCGGGTGCGGATCGGGGGCGCGATCCTGGTCGTCCTCGCTTTCCTGCAGGTCACCGCCGTAGCGCTGGGCGTTGTCAGGCCTGGGGTGCTCGTCGCCATTCCCGAATTGATGGCGATCGTCGCGCTTGCCTGGCGGACGCGGCGGAGGGAACGTCGCGAGGAGCTGGCCCTGCGGGACGGCGCGCTCGTGCACGGTGATCCGGCTGAGCCCCGGCTGGTGATTCCGGTCGGCGACATCCGCCAGCTCGCGCTCCTCAGGCTCGCCCAGCACGGGCGCGGCCCCGAGCCCGGCCTCCTCGTCGTCGAACGAGGCTCGGGCGCGACGCCAGGCTGGGTTCGAGCGGATGCCTGGGAGGAGGACAGGCTCGCGGATCTGCTCCGCCGTACCGGCGCTCCCGTGCGACGCCTCGAGGAACCGATGACATCCGCCAGTGCCGCGGTGCGCTTTTCTGGGCTGCGGCTGCCCCTGGCGGTCAGCGACCCGGGGTTGGCCATGGCCATTCGCAACAGCGTCGCCTTCGGCGTCATCTACATGTCCACCCAGCTGTCCGCCGCCGCGCTGGACGCGATCCTCTGACGATCTCGTTGGCCCAGCGGGTAGCCGTCCGTGTCAGGTGGCCGTCGGGGTCCGCGCGCCGAAGGCGTGCAGGAATGTGTCGACGGCCGTCCGCGCGATGGTCCGTTTCTCGTCGTCGGGGATGGCGCGGGTGCCGAACCGGCCCCGGGCCTCCAGTGAGCCGGTCAGCAGGGCGGCGAGCTGCTCGGCCGCTATGGCCGGATCCGCCGTCCGCAGCTGGCCGGCCAGGGCCAGGCGGGCCAGCCGGTCGGCCAGCGCCTCGGTGACCGGGCTCGCCTGGAACGTCGGCAGTCTGATCGTCTTCCGGGTGTTCCAGGGACTCGCCGCCGGCGTCCTCGACCCGCTGGTGCTGACGCTGCTGGCCCGTGCCGCCGGTCCTGGCCGGGCGGGGCGGGTCATGGGGTTGATGGGCATGGTGCTGTCGGCCGGTCCGGTGCTCGGCCTGATCCTCGGCGGGATCATCCTGGAGAGCTTCTCCTGGCGGTGGATGTTCCTCATCAACCTCCCCATCGGGGTGGTCGCGTTGCTCGGCGCCGTACGGGTGGTGCCGGCCGACCCGCCGCGCGCCCCGGGCAACGGCACCCGCCTCGACGTCGTCGGCGTCGGCCTGCTCGGCCCGGGATTCGCGGCCATGGTGCTGGCCCTCACGCAGGCCGCCGACCGTTCCGCCGTCGTGGCCTGGCAGGTGCTCGTCCCCGTCGCCCTCGCCGCCGCGCTGCTCGCCGGATATGGGCTGCACGCCCTGCGGGGAGCCGCCGCCCGGCGACGCACGCCGCCGCTGATCGACCTGCGGCTGTTCGGCAGCGCCGGGTTCTCCGCGAGCGTCGGCATCATGACCCTGGTCGGACTGTCGATGTTCGCGACGCTCTTCGTGCTGCCGCTGTACTACCAGCAGGAGCACGGGCGGGGCACGCTCGCGTCCGGGCTGCTGGTGGCGCCGTTCGCCCTGGCCGCCGTCATCGCCATGCCGCTGTCCGGCCGGCTCTCGGACCGGTTCGGAGCCCGGTCCCTCGTCCGGGGCGGCGCGGTCGTCGCCCTGCTCGCGGAGCTCGGGTTCACCCGGATCAGCGGGCAGACCAGCGAGGTGTGGCCGGCGCTCGCCGCGTTCGCCCTCGGCGCCGGCCTCAGCTTCGTCGGAGCGCCGACGATGGGATCGATGTACCGGACGCTGCCCGCCGCGGCGGTGCCGCAGGGCAGCTCGGTGCTCTACATCCTCAACCAGCTCGGCGCGGCGATCGGCGTCGCCGTCGTCACCCTCATCCTCACCACTGTCGGGAACGACGGCGCGGAGCCTGTGGCCGGCTTCCACGGGGTGTACTGGTTCGCGATGGCCGCGCTCGCGGTCGTCCTGGCCGCGAGCGTCCTCCTGCCGCGACGCGAGCCGAGCCCGGTCAGCGCGCCCACGCCCGCCGCCGCGACAGGAGAAAGCGGATGAGAACCATCGTGATAACCGGTGGGCGCCGACGGGATAGGGCGGGGCCTCGCCGCCGCGCTGCTCGGCCGCGGCGACCGGGTCGTGGTCGTGGGCCGTGACGCGGACAAGGGCCGGCCTTTCTCGACACCGCCCGGCGGGACGGGGCCGAAGGGAGGGCCTCGTTCATCCGGGCGGAGCTGAGCCTCGTCAGCGAGAACGAGAACGTCCTGGCGCGGCTGCGGGAGCGGTTCGACGCGCTGGACGTGCTGGTGCTCGGCGCGCGGCACTACCGTTCGGTGCGCCGGGAGACCGCGGAGGGGCTCGAGGAGAACTTCGCGCTGTTCTACCTGAGCAGGTTCGTCCTCAGCCATGGGCTTGTCGACCTGCTGGAGAAGGGCGCGAACCCGGTCATCGTGAACATCGCCGGACCGGGAGCGGACCTGTCCGTCGTTCGCTGGGATGACCTGGAACTGAGACGGGCCTACCAGCAGCCGCGGCCGCGCGTCGACCGTCGTCAGATCGTGTTCAGGGGCACGAAGCCGGTCTCGCCGCCGTTCCCCGGCCGCGGTCAGGGCCGCGTGTCGGGGCTCTCGACGGTGGCCAGCTCGGTCAGCCCGCTGATCCGCAGGGCCGGCAGCAGGATCGGGTTGCAGATCAGGTGCAGGTGCTCGGCGTGGACGAACAGCGCGTTGATCGCGCCGCTGTCCAGGTAGTCCACGGCGGTGAGGTCGACGACGACCGGGGTGGCCTCTGCCGCCGCGGCGGACACCCACAGTCGGTCGGCGAGCGCGGCCGCGCGCAGCCGGATCACCCCGGCGGGGTGGTCACGGTGGCCGTGCTCGACCGCGTTGTTGCACGCCTCCCCGATGGCGATCAGCAGGTCGTTGATCTGCTGGGCGTTCAGGTCGCAGCGGCGCAGCCAGGCCCGCACGGTGTGCCGGACCGGGGCGAGCTCGCTGGCCGCGGCCACGAAGTCGACCTCCAGCGGGCCCGGCGGGCGATAGAGCAGCAGCGCCACGTCGTCCTCGTAGCCGCCCTCGGGGGTGAGGACGGCCATGAGGTGGCTCGCCAGCTCCTCCACCGGCAGGGCGCGGCCGTCGTGGACGGTGCCCGCGGCGCGGGCGATGCCCTCGTCGAGGGGGCGGCGGCGGCGTTCGACCAGTCCGTCGGTGTAGAGCAGCAGGGTCGCGCGCGGCGGGATGACGAGGCTGTCCTGGTCCCGGTGCTGGTCGAGGCGCAGCCCCAGGGGGATGCCGCGGCCGCCGTCGACGGTCGAGGTGGTGCCGTCGGCGCGCACGAGGATGGGCGGCGGATGCCCGGCGGTGCTGTACACCAGCTCGCCACTGGCCGGGTCGAGCATCGCGCAGAACACGGTGGTGCACTCGGCCCCCGGCAGCAGCGCGGCGAACCGGTCCAGGCCGGTCAGCGCCCGCGCGGGGCTCGCGTGTTCCAGCAGCAGCGCGCGGCAGGCACTGCGCAGCTGGCCCATCACCGCGGCCGCGTCCAGCCCGTGGCCCACGCAGTCGCCGACGACGATGCCGATGCGGTCCTCGGCCAGGGGCACGGTGTCGTACCAGTCGCCGCCGACCTGCAACGGGCGGATCGCCGGCTGGTAGCGCGCCGCGAACCCACCGGGCAGGCTCGCGGGCCCCAGGATGGCGTGCTGCAGGGCCACCGCGGCCTCGCGCTGCTGGTCGATCTCGTACACCCGCTGCACGCCCTGCCCCAGCCGGCCGGCCAGCACCGACAGCAGGGCGTGGTCCTCCGCGCCGGCGGGGCGCCGCTGACCGAGCTCGATCCACACCACCAGCACGCCGCCGGGATAGCCCACGGTGATCCCGGCGGATCCGGGCCGGTCGAGCTGGGGCGTCAGCAACGGCGCCTCGCGCAGCGCGGACAGGAGCTCTCGCAGCTCCGGTGCCAGCCCGGACCACTGGCTGTGCTCGCTGGTGTGGATCAGGTCCGGTTCCGGGCGGTGTCCGGCGGACGTGGCGGGAAACGCGGCGATGATCACCCGATTGGCCGACCAGGCGCGGCGCAGCTCGGTCACCGCGGCGGCCAGGGCATCGGGCACCGTGTCGGCCCGGGCCAACTGCTCGGCCAGCGCCGCCAGGGCGGTGTCGCGCTGGACGGTGAAGTGCTCGGCGGTGATGTCGCGGACCGTGCCCACGATCACGTACCGGCCGGCGCCGGGATCGTCGACCCGGTTGAAGGCGGCGCGCAGCCAGACCCGGTGCCCGTCCCGGTGGACCAGCGGGAGATCGGCCGCACCGCTGGCGCCCGCGACCATGCGGGCGAACTCCCGGTGGACCCGCTGGTAGGCGAGCGGGTCGGTGTCGGGGTCGGGCCACCAGGGCAGGGGCGGGCGGTAGGGAACCCCGTCGGGCCCGTAGCCGAGGATCCTGGCGAACGTGGCGTTGACCTCGATCACCGTGCCGTCGGCGTCGCTGAGGAAGAACCCCTCCTGCAGCGAGTCCACGAGAGCGGCGCAGCGCCTCCCGCACGAACGGCTCGGCGCTCGCCGGGTCGTCACCGCCGCCGAGGTCGTCACCGCCGCCGTGGCCCCGTCCACGGCGTCGGCCGGCAGGTGGGCGCGGCCGAAGGGCAGGCGGATCGTGAACGTGGTGCCCTGGTTCTCCGCCGAGGTGGCGGTGATGGTGCCGCCGTGCAGGCCGACCAGCTCCCTGACCAGAGCCAGCCCGATGCCGCTGCCCTCGCTGGAGCGGGACCGGGCGTGCTCGATGCGGTGAACCGCTCGAACAGCCGGGGCATCTCCGCCGCGGCGACGCCGACGCCGGTGTCGGCGACCGTCACCACCGCGTGGCCGTCCTCGGCGCGCACGCGGACGGCGACCGTRCCGTCGAAGGTGAACTTCACCGCGTTCGACAGCAGGTTGAAGATCATTTCCTCCCACATGCCGCGGTCGACGTAGACCGCCTCGGGCAGCATGGGGCAGTCCACGTCGAACCTCAGCCCGGCCCGTTCGACCGCCGACCGGAAGACGCTGGCCAGCTCCCCGGTCACCGCCGCCAGGTCGACCGGCTCGTAGCTGGCCCGCATCCGGCCGGCCTCGATCCGGGAGAAGTCCAGCAGGGCATTGACCAGCCGGCCGAGGCGCAGCCCGTTGCGGTGGATGACCTCCACCTCCTCCCGCACCGCGGGATCGGCGTCGGCCAGACGGGCCCGCAGCTCCTGCACCGGCCCGGTGATCAGGGTCAGCGGGGTGCGGAACTCGTGGCTGATGTTGGCGAAGAAGGCGGTCTTGGCGCGGTCCAGCTCGGCCAGCTCCTCGGCCCGCCGCTGCTGGGCCCGGTAGCTGCGGGCGCTGAGGACCCCGATGGCGACGTGCCTCGCGACAAGGTCGACGAAACCGCGGTAGCCCTCGTCCAGAGGGCGGTACCGGTTCAGCGCGGCCACGATGAACCCCACCGACGCGCCGCCGTGCCGCGGCAGCGGCACCACCAGCGCCCGCCTGGGCGGCCGCGGCCAGGCCCCGGACGGCAGCGCGCCCCAGGCCGAGCCGTCGGGCGCTGAGCCGCCGAGGTCGACGAGTACCGGCTCGCCCCGGGCCGCCGCCTCGGCCGGCCACACCCCGGTGCCGCCGGATGTCGGCAGGTGCCGCGGGGCGGCCGGGTGCCCGCTCGCGATCCCCGTCGCCGCCGCCAGCCGTGYCCCGCCGTCGTCGCCGTCGTCGAACAGGTAGGTCAGGGTGAACGGCAGGTCGCGCTGGTTGCGGCCCAGCTGGTCCGCGGTGAACTCCAGCATCTCCCGCTCGGTGCGCAGCACGCTGGGATCCGAGCCCAGATCCCGCAGCGTGGCCATGCGCCGCTCGCCGATGACGCGCCGGGTGTCCTCGATGACCACGCACAGCATCCCGACGACCGCGCCCTGGTCGTCGCGCAGCGGGCTGTAGGAGAAGGTGTGGTGGGTCTCCTCCGGATATCCCGAACGTTCCAGGAACAGCATCAGCGCTTCGTCCCAGGTCGCCTGGCCCGTGGCCAGCACCCGGTCGATGCGGGGGCTGATGTCGTCCCAGATCTCCTCCCACACCTCGCCGGCCGGGCGGCCCAGCGCCCACGGGTACTTCTGCCCCAGGGTGTCGCGGCGGTAGGCGGCGTTGCAGAAGAACGTCAGCCGCGGGCCCCACGCCATCCACATCGGGAAGCGCGACGACAACAGGATGCTCACCGCGGTCCGCAGGCTCTGCGGCCATCCGGACGGCTCACCGATCGGCGTCGCCGACCAGTCCACCGCCGCCAGGCCCCGGCCGACCTCCGCGTCGGCCGCGAACACCCCGGCCCCGGCCGCCGCCTCGGACGGGCGGGCCCCGTCGTCGGCTCCACTGCTCACGGGGCCGTCCGCTCGCCCTTACGGCCGAAAGCCTCTCCTGCCGACACGAGGGAAACGATGTCCTGACGCCACGCGTGACACCGACCCGCCTCTGGGCCAGCTCAGCCGGTACTCGATTCCGCCAGCGTGTGCCCGCCCGTGTCCCGCAACGTACCAGACAAGTGATTACCGCCCAGATCTGATGATCGACTCGCGAGCCGCCTGTTGACAGGTCGCTCGGGGCGCCGACGGCTGCCGTCGGCGCCCCTCGGGGGCGATGGTCGTGCCGGGCGCGCTCCTACCAGGCGAAGTGCTCGGGAGCTGTCCGGTAGCCGGGGAAGATCTCGTCAAGCCGGGCGAGCGCCTTCTCGTCCAGGCGCACGTCGAGCGCCCGGACGGCGTCGTCGAGCTGCTGGCGGGTGCGCGGGCCGACGATCGGGGCGGTGACGGCGGGCTGGTGCAGCAGCCAGGCGAGCGCGACGTCACCGGGCTCGTGGCCGAGCTCGGCGGCGAAGTCCTCGTAGGCCTCGATCTGCGCGCGCTTCGCGTTGAGGGTCTGCGCCGCCCGGCCTTCGAGGCGCCGCAGGCCTTCGCGCTCCTTGCGCAGCACGCCGCCGAGCAGCCCGCTCTGCAGCGGCGACCACGGCAGCAGGCCCAGGCCGTAGTGCTGGGCGGCCGGGAGGACCTCCAGCTCGATGTCGCGGGTGATCAGGTTGTAGATCGGCTGCTCGCTCGACAGGCCGACCAGCCCGTTGCGCGCGGCGGCGGCCTGCGCCTGGGCGATGTGCCAGCCGGCGAAGTTGCTGCTGCCGACGTAGAGGATCTTGCCGGCGGTGATGGCGACGTCGATGGCCTGCCAGATCTCGTCCCACGGCGTCGTGCGGTCGATGTGGTGGAACTGGTACAGGTCGATGTGGTCGGTCTGCAGGCGGGCCAGGCTCGCGTCCAGGGCGCGGCGGATGTTGAGGGCCGACAGCCTGCCCTCGTTGGGCCAGTCACCCATGCTGCCGTACACCTTGGTGGCCAGCACGGTGCGCTCGCGGCGCCCGCCGCCCTCGGCGAACCAGCGGCCGATGATCGCCTCGGTGGAGCCCACGCCCTCCCCGTGGCCGGAGACCCCGGCCGAGCGCAGCCCGTAGACGTTGGCGGTGTCGAAGAAGTTGATGYCGTACTCGTGCGCCGCGTCCATGATCGCGTGTGCGTCGACCTCGTTGGTCAACGGGCCGAAGTTCATCGTTCCCAGGCACAGGCGGGAGACGGACAGACCGGAACGGCCGAGCTGAGTGAACTGCATCCTGAGCGGAATCCTCTCTGAGGACGGGGGATCGGCCGACACCGCTGTCRGAGCGCCCCCGCATGGCACCTGACCAGTCTCCAACTTCGAGCACGCTCCAGGTCAAGCACGAAGCCCTGGGTCGGCGGAGCCTCGGGTCAGCCCACCCAGACGGACTTCTGGTTGCAGAACTCCCGGATCCCGACGGCGCCGAGTTCCCGCCCGTACCCGGACCTCTTCACCCCGCCGAACGGGAGCTCCGGGTAGGAGGTCGTCATGCCGTTGATGAAGACGGCGCCGGCGGCCAGCTCGTCGGCGAACCGGTCCTGCTCGGCCGGGTCGTTGGTCCAGGCGTTCGAGCCGAGCCCGAAGGACGTGGCGTTGGCGATCTCCAGGGCCGCGTCGATGTCCGGCACCCGGTAGAGGGTGGCCAGCGGGCCGAAGGCCTCCTCCAGGTGCAGCCGCATGGTCGGGGTGACGTCGGCGACGACGGTCGGCGGGAAGAACCAGCCCGGGCCCTTCGGCGACGTGCCGCCGCACAGCACGGTCGCGCCCTTGGCGACGCCGTCGGCCAGCAGCTCCTCCAGGTCGACGCGGCCCTGCTCGGTGGCGATCGGCCCGATGTCGGTGCCGTCGGCCATCGGGTCGCCGACCGTCAGCGCGGCCATCTTCTCGGCGAACAGCCGGGCGAACTCGTCGTAGACGGCGTCGTGGATGATGAACCGCTTGGCGGCGATGCAGGACTGGCCGTTGTTCTGGCACCGGGCGGTCACGGCGACCGTGGCGGCCCGCTCCAGGTCGGCCGACGGCATGACGACGAAGGGGTCGCTCCCGCCGAGCTCCAGCACCGTCTTCTTGATCTCGTCGCCGCAGATCGACGCGACCGACTGGCCGGCGGGCTCGCTCCCGGTGACCGCGGCCCCGGCGACCCGCGGGTCGCGCAGCACCCCCTCCACCTGGCGGGCGCCGATCAGCAGGGTCTGGAAGGCGCCCGCCGGGAAGCCGCCCCGCGCGAACAGGTCCTCCAGGTAGAGCGCGCACTGCGGCACGTTGGAGGCGTGCTTGAGCAGGCCGACGTTGCCGGCCATCAGCGCGGGCGCGGCGAACCGCGTGACCTGCCACAGCGGGAAGTTCCACGGCATCACGGCGAGCACGACGCCGATCGGCTGGTAGCGGGCGTACGCCCGGCTCGCGCCGATGGCGGACGGGTCGCCGAGCGGCTCGTCGGCGAGGAACGCCTCGGCGTGCTCGGCGTAGAAGCGCATGCCCTTCGCGCACTTGGCGGCCTCGGCCCTGGCGGAGGCGAGCGTCTTGCCCATCTCGGCCGTCATCGTCACGGCGATGTCGTCCAGTTCGGCGTCGAGCAGGTCCGCCGCGGCGTGCATCAGGCCGGCGCGCTCGGCGAAGGTCGTGCGCCGGTAGCTAGCGAACGTCGCGGCCGCCCGGGCCAGCCTGGCCTCGATCTCGCCGTCACCCAGCGGGTCGAACSTCTTCAGGACGGCGCCGGTCGCGGGGTTGATGCTCTGGATCGCCATGCCGCTCACTCCTCGAAGGCCCGGGTGGGGCGTCCACTACTGGGTGCTGATCCGGACGGGCCTGACGCTCAGGCCACGCTGGCGCGTCCGGCCGAGCTCATCCGGGATCACGTTCCATCGTCGAACGCGGTGTGGTCCGCGGCCACCGCGCGGCCCAGGCCCGCGGCCGACGCGAGCGAGCCGTCCTCCCGGCGGAACGTAGCAGCATGAGCGAACGCTCGCTACCAGATCGAGCCAGGATCTGGCCTTCTCCATGCCTGTTMTGTCCTTCGTGGCGGCCTGAATCGGTTCGGAGGTGAGTGAGTGTGCACTTGTATGCGGCTCGACCTCCGTGGTGCGAGTGAGATCAGTTGTCCGGTCACCTGCGGCTGCCTACCCGAGCGCAACCACACGACACGTCCAGTTTCGCGCTGCGGGWCCAGATCGAACAGTCGACGGCCTCCGTGGCGGATCATCCCCGCGGACGGCGCGGACGGCTCCAGGCCGGCGAGTCGCATGGCGCCACCGTGGGGGCGGGCGGGCGGTTCTCCGTCTTCTTCCCCAACCCCCAGCTGCCCGACAACGCGTACGTCGAGGTGCGGTGCGACATAGGCGCGAAGCAGACCCACCCGCACACCACTTTCAACATGTACCGGCCGGGTGGCGGGCACACGCTTGTGGTGAATCTGACGGTGGCCTGACGATCCCGCCGCTGGCGACGCGCCGCGCGTCCGCGGCGCGTCGCCAGCGGCGCGTGCGCCGGTACCGTGTGCCTACCCGGTACCGCTGATCTCGGCGATGGCCTCGCCGACAGGCTCGCCGGTGACGTCGTGCGCGGCGACGTCCGGGGGAGTGACGCCGCCCAGGGGCTTGTCCTGCCACCGCGTGAGGTTCCAGCCGGTGTTGACGCCGCCGTCGAGGACGACCATTCCGGTGTTCGGCAACAGCCATTCGTCGGCGGACCCGACCGCGCCGACGCGGATGGCGACCCAGGTCCGGATGGCGGCGCCGTGGCTTATGACCACGACCGTGTCGCCGGCGGTGTGCGCCGCCGCGATGTTCGCGATGGCGTTGTCATACCGGGCGACGAACGCGTGGCCGTTCTCCCCGCCCGGCATTGTGACGTCGAGGTCGCCGTGGATCCACGCGCCGACGGTCTCGAGGTACGTCGTGATGGATTCCTTGTCGGTGCGCAGCTCGAGGTCGCCCGCGACGATCTCCTCGAGTCCCTCCTCGATGTGGACCGTGAGGCCGCGGGCCGCGGCGAGAGGAGCCGCCGTGAGGTGGGTGCGGACCAGGACAGAGGCGTAGATCGCCGAGATCGGGTCATCACGGAGCGCATCCGGGATCGCCTGTGCCTGCGCCTGCCCGAGGGGGGTCAGCCCGGCTCCCGGGCGACCGGTGTCGAGGGCGCCGATGACGTTGTACGGGGTCTGGCCGTGGCGGATCAACAGTAGGCGCATCGTCGCCGAGTTTAACGTCCGATATTCGATCAAGTGTTCGTCGGTCGGCCGGGACGGGACGGTTCGAGCGAGATGGTCCGAGCCCGCCAGCTGTCCCGACCACCCGCCAGCTGTCCCGACTAGTTGTCCCAGGCCGGCGGCCAGAGGATGTCCTCGGCGGTGAGACGGGGACGTTCTTCGGCCGGCCACCCAGCGGTGAGATCCTCCCGCACGATCTCGAAGAGGCCGTGGTCGAAGGGGACGCCTGGAGCGCGAGCGATCTGGACCAGCCGTTCGCGGGTACCCGCCCGCTGGTGGGTGAGTGCCCGGTGGTGGCAGTAGGGATTGTTGCCGGCCCGGCCGAAGAAGGTGTGCGCCGTCCAGGTGCAGCCGCCCCGGCACACGTCGGCGTACTCGCAGGACCGGCAGAATCCCCAGGTGCCCTCGGCGGACGCGGCGGTTCCGGCGGCCATGTTGATGGCCAGCGCCGGGGCGTCCCGCAGCAGGTCGGCCAGCCGCCGCTCGCGGATGTCGCCGGCCGCGTAGTCCTCGGTCGGCAGCGATGGGCAGCCCTTGATCGTGCCGTCCGCCTCGATGCCGAGCGTCGTCAGCCCGGCCTGGCACCCCGTCCAGAAGGCGGTGCCGCCCGGCGAGCGCAGCAGCCGCTCGTAGGGGCCGTAGTACCCGATGTTGTTCCCGGCGTGGATGCCGATGCCGTCCGCCGCGGCTCGGCGCGCCACCCGGGCGAGCATCGGGAAGACGTCGAGGAGCTCGACCGGCTGGAGCAGGATCTCCGAACGGTCGGCCGCGTTGCCCATCGGGACGGTCAGCTGCCACTGCCAGGCGACGATCCCGGCGGCGCGCAGCGCGAGGTACAGCCCGGGTAGCTCCGGCGCCGTGAGCCGGTTGATCTGCGTGTTGCACGTCGCGGCGATGCCGGCGTCGCGCAGGCGTCGCATCGTGACGAAGCAGGAGTCCCACGAGCCGGCGCGCCCACGGAGCCGGTCGTGTGTGTCCGTCATCCCGTCGACCGACACGGAGCACTGCTCGACCCCGGCCGCCCGCAGTCCCCGGGCCATCGCGGCGCTCATGCGGTAGCCGCCGGTGGTCAGGGTGCAGGCCATGCCCAGGCGGGTGATCTCGGCGGCGATCGTCAGCCAGTCCCGCCGCAGGAACGCCTCACCGCCGATGAGCGTCACCTCGTCGACGCCCGCCTCCTTGAGCTGGGCGACGAGGTCGAGGGCCTGCGCCGTGGTGAGCTCGGCCTGCCGCGCCTGGCCCGCCCGGGAACCGCAGTGCCCGCAGGCCAGGTTGCACGCGAGCGTCAGCTCCCAGACCGCGTACGTGCGGCGCGACGCGGTCATCGACGCAGCAGCCGGTCCAGCAGGCGCCGCCAGCCCGAGGCGCGTTCCGGCGGAGGCGGACGGAAGTCATGACCGGCCCACGGCGGCGGTCCGCCGTAGACCGGTGCCGGAGGCGGAGGCAGCGGTGCCGGAGGCGGAGGCAGCGGTGGCGGTCCGCCGTAGACCGGTGCGGGCGGCGGCGGTGGTCCGCCGAGCCAGACGGGTGACGGCGGGCCCGAGGGGAACGAGCCGGTGGCGGGACGGATCGTGGCGTCGGGGTCGGCGTCCTCCTCCGCGCCGAGCCGTCGCGCGATCGCCTCGTCCCGCTCGCGGCTGGTCTGCTCCTCGCGGCTGGGTCCGCGCGGCAGGCGCGGATCTGGTGACTCCTCAGGCATCGGCTGGCCGCGGCCTTCCTCTCACGTGTAAGGCGAATGGTGGCATCGTCGCGGATGCGACGGGTGCGGCGCGCGGGTTCGGCGGGCGAGGCTGACGACCTGGTCACAGCCGCCGGACGTCCGGATATTGGATGCTAACGTCAGGCGCCGTGGCCGATGTGACGATGGATGATGAGAGCCTCGTCGACGCCGAGGACGCCGGCCTGGCCGCGGCCGCCGAGGCGGAGCGGGCCGCCGACCGGCGGTGGCTCGGGCTCGAGGTGCTCGACGTCGGCGTCGGCGCTGGCGGTGTCGCCACGACGCGCGCGAGCGTCGTGATGGCCGAGCGTCATCTCACCCAGCTGCGGCGCCTGTACGGCGGCGCCGGGCTTTCGCTGGTCAGCGCGCTCATCGAGGCGGCGACCGGGCGGCCCCTGCGGTGGGCGACGACGCAGTTCGTCAGCACGGCGAGGCGCGGCGAGCGAATGGACCTGGTGGCCGAGGTGCTCGCCGCCGGCCGCCGAACGTCGCAGGTCCGCGTCACCGGCTCCGTGGACGGGCGGGTCGTGCTCGCCGGGCTCGGCGCGGCCAGCGACGTCAATCCCGCCATCCCGAACGGAACCGTCCCGGCCATGCCCGTCGTGCCGGCGCCTGAGGAGTGCCGGCCGACCCGGCTGCCGATCTCGCCGGACGTGCCACCCGGGTTCTTCGCGATGGTCGAGATGCGTGAGTTCGGCGAGGGGCCGCGGCTGCGTTTCTGGATGCGTTTCTCCGGCCGTCCGGTGACCCGTCCCGCGATGCTCCCGCTGGTGGCCGACTCGGTCCCGACCATGGTGATGGCCGCCCTCGGCCACCGGGGTTCCGGGTCGAGCCTCGACAACACGATCCGGATCGGCTCGGCGCCCGCCAGCGAGTGGGTGCTCGTCGACGGCACCCCCGAGCAGGCGGCCGGTGGCTACGGCTACGGTTCGGCGCGCCTGTGGGCCCCGGACGGCTCGCTGGCGGGCGTGGGAAGCCAGACGGCCGCTCTCTGGTTCCCCCGCGACTGAGCCGCGCCCGCCCGCGAGCTGGCAGCGGCCGTTGCAGGGGGGTCAGCGGCCGGTGTAGCTGGGCGGGCGGCGGGTGGTGAAGGCGGCGAGGCCCTCGCGGAAGTCCGCGGTGCGGGAGCTGAGTTCCAGCGCCAGCGACTCGTTCTCCAGGGCCTGGGCGAAGCTGTTCTCCAGGTTCCGGTTGAGGGAGCGCTTCGCGAGGCCGATGGCGACGGTCGGGCCGGTCGCGAGCTGTTCGATGACGGTGGCGGCCGTGGCGTCCAGTTCGTCGGCGGGGGCGCTGGCGTGGATCAGGCCCCAGTCGGCCGCCTCGGCGCCGGTGAGCCTGCGGCCGAGCAGGAGCAGGTCGCGGGCCCGGGCGAGGCCGACCAGGCGGGGCAGCAGCCAGGTCGCTCCGCTGTCGGGGGTGAAGCCGCGCTGCAGGAACGGCTCCCAGAACCGCGCGTCCTCGGCGGCGACGGTGACGTCGGCGGCCAGTGCGAGCTGGAAGCCGAGGCCGGCGGCCCAGCCGCGCACGACGCAGACGACCGGTAGCTGGATCTCCATGAGCAGCTGCACAAGGCGGTGTGCCTGGACCGGGGTGCGCCGCTGCACGCTGCCCGGCCGCGGTCTGGGCTTCGAGGTCGTCCCATCGGCCTTGTCCCCGGCCCTGCCGCCGGTGTTGGACGACACCCAGTCGGCGCCCGAGCAGAAGTGGCCGCCCGCGCCCTCGAGCACGACCACCCGCAGCGTGTCGTCCGTCGACGCCGCCGCCAGGGTGGAGACGAGCGCGCCGACGGCGGCCACATCGAGGGCGTTGCGGCGTTCCGGCCGGTTGAGCACGATCCGCAGCACGCCGTCGCGCACGGCCGTCTCGACGGACCCCGCCGCGCCCGCACCCTCGGCTGTCTCGGCCGCCTCGGCTGCTTCACTGGTAGACATCTAGATGTTTGCCCTCTGGGACGTGGCCGGGACGGGCCGGGCCGACGGCCCGCGTAGACGCGGGCCGACGTCACATTACGGCTCGGGGATCTCGAAGTGTTCGTCGCGTAGTTGGAAGGCGCGTTTGACGCCGTGGCGGGCGCGTTCTTTGACGAAGTTGTATTCGCCGTCCTC
>NZ_MOMC01000046.1 GCF_001983105.1 Pseudofrankia asymbiotica
CAGACCTGGCACGCCACGCGACCACCAACATCAGCGCCTGGCTCCGAAGCCAGCGACCCAAAGCAACATCAACAAAGCACCTGAATGTTTACCCCCGAGGTAGGGGCTTCGCCCCTACGACCCCCTCGGCTCGTCGCCTGACGGCGACATCGGGTGGCGGGCCGACTGCGACCTTTCTCAGACTGCTTCGACATTCTTGTTTGCGGACTGGCGCTTCATGTCCCGTCCTGCCCACTTTGCGCATGCCTGGGCCGCGATTTTCGGATGATCCAACTCCTGGACACGTCAGAGATCATCGCCTGCGTATGTGGACCGGGCTTCCGCGCCTGGCCAGATCGCGACCAGGCCCTTGTGGAGGCGGCCGTGCGGACGGGCCGGGTGGCGCCCTATCAGAATGGGGCGGTTCGGGGGTGGGGGAGAACGGCGTGGTGGGGGTGGAATTGGGCCCGGGTACATCGGCGGGGGKGGGTGGGGTGAGCGGTTTCAGGGGTTTGGGGGCGGTCGGCTTTGGGGGTTTGCGGGGCGGGGAGGCTTCGACGCGGGAAATGGGGTGGCGGCTGGTCCTGCGGGTATACCCATCGGTCGGGTTGCGGCCATGGCGGGGCGTGCAATAGTCGTGACGAACAGAAAAACAATGCGTGACCATGACTCCGCGGAAGGCCACCACGCGATGAGAAATGATTTCTGAACGGTCGCGGACCAGGCGTGGGAAAAGGACTTTCGGCGGGGTCGGCACGCACAATCGATCCCAGCCAGGAGGTACCGAGAATGGCAAGGGTTGTGGTGTTCGGAGCGAGCGGCAAGATCGGGCAGTCCGTCGTGAGCGAGGCGATCCGGCGCGGCCACCAGGTCACCGCGGTGGYGCGCGACGAGGCGAAGCTCGCCAAGCTGCCCAGAAAGGCCCAGTCCGCCGCCGGTGACGCCACTTCGCGTGACTCGGTGCACAGCCTCGCCGACGGCGCCGACGCCGTGGTCGTCGCGATCGGTGGAAACGACAAGAAGGTCTGGGCGAACTCCGCCCGCGCCATGATCGACGCGATGAGCAAGATGGGCGACAACGCGCCTCGTGTCATCCACGTCGGCCACGGGGGCACTCTCGAGGACGGACAGGGTGCCCGCATCCTCGACGACCCCGAGTTCCCGAACGGCATGCGCAAGGACGCGCAGGGCCAGGCGGAGGCGCTTGACGCGCTGCGTGCCGCCAAGGGCGTGCGGTGGACGGTCATCTGCCCGCCCCCGGTGAACCTCGCCCAGGGCAAGCGCCGGGACACCTATCGCACCGGCACCGACCAGCCGGTCCGTGACGGCCGCGGCAACATGGCGATGTCGGCCGACGACCTCGCCGTCGCGATCTGCGACGAGATCGAGAAGGCCAAGCACATCAACCAGCGCTACACCATCGGCTACTGACCGGCGGACGGCGGCCGGCGGGCGCGGAGTTTCGCGGAGTTTCTCTGCCAACCGCCGGCCGCCGACCTCCCGGTGTTCCCACTGATCCCGGGCCAGCCAGGCCGCGCCGTCCGTCATTGTGTCGGGCAGCGGTCCAGACCGGTCCCTGAAGAGTTCGAGACGGCGGTCCGGACGCCGCGACGGAACAGGTACACGCACGCCACGGCCGGCGTCAGCGTTGACGCGGGTATCCGGGCGGCGCCTGTCTTCATCTGTCTTCATCGCAATCGCCCCCGGGGCCACCCAGTGTCGCGTGGTTCCCGGGGGCTACTTTTTCGCGCGAGCCTTGGCGGTCTACGGATGCGACTGGTCCGCGCGGTCTCGAGCGCGGCGGGCTGCCTGATCCTCCGCTCGCGGAGGTGATGGGTCGGCTCGCATCGTGTCGAGAATCTCGGCGGTGTCCTTCGGAGTCGTCAACGGCGAGACGACCGCGAAGCGGGCGAGTGTCTCGCCCTGGTGCACCGTCGGCGTGACGAACGCGAAGCCATCACGCAGCAGACGCTCGGACCAGGCGTGGTAGTCACCCGCGGCCCAGCCGAGCCGGCGGAACACGACCACGGACAGCTCAGGCTCGCCGACGAGCTCCAGGTGGGGAGCCTCGCGAATCTGTTCCGCGCAGGCGGCCGCGGTGGCGAGCGCGCGTTCGATCGCCTCGGCGTAGGCCCGGGTGCCGTGTACGGCGAGCGAGAACCAGAACGGCAGGCCCCGGGCTCGCCTGGTCAGCCCCACCGCGTAGTCGGTGGGGTTCCAGACGTCCGGTGCGTCGAGCACCTCCAGGTAGCCGGCCTGCTGGGTGTGGGCGGCCCGGGCGAGCGCCGGATCACGGTAGATCAGCGCGCAGGCGTCGAACGGCGCGAACAGCCACTTGTGCGGATCGACGATGAAGGAGTCGCACAGTTCCAGGCCGTCGAACCGATGCCTCGCGGACGGCGCGGCCAGAGCGGCCAACCCGTATGCCCCGTCGACATGCATCCACAGCCCGTGCGCTCGGGCGACCTCGGCCAGCCCGCGCAGGTCGTCGACGATGCCGAACTGGGTGGTGCCGGCGGTGGCTACGACGGCGAAGACCCCATCGCGTCGGTCGGCGGGCAGACCATCGAGAGCGTGGGCGAGCGCGGGGCCGGTCAGCCGTCCGTGCTCGTCGGAAGGCGCGTCGACGATGTCGACGTCCATCACCCGCGCCGCCTCGGCCAGCGACGAGTGTGCCTCCTGCCCGCAGGCGAAGCTCCACCGCCGCGGTGAGATGCCCGCCGCGTCGCACCTCGCGCGAGCCGCGTGGCGGGCGGCGACCAGCGCGGACAGGTTGCCGACCGTCCCACCTGGCACGAACACGCCGCCGGCCGCGGCCGGAAGGCCCGCCAGGTCGATGAGCCAGCGCAGCGCCTGGTTCTCCGCGAAGACGGCGCCCGCGCCCTCGAGCCAGCTACCCGCGTAGATCGACGAAGCACCGACAACCAGGTCGAACAGTATGGCGGCCCTGGTCGGGGCGGCGGGGATGAACGAGAGGTAGCGCGGATGGTCCGTCGAGATGCAGGCGCGGGCCAGCACCTCGTCATAGAGGCGCAGTGCCTCGACACCCCCGAGGCCGTCGGGGGTGACCGTCTCGCCCACGGCGATGGCAAGTTCGGCAGGCGATCGCGGCGCGTCCAGCGGGGCCGGGTCGAACCGCATCCGTTCCTGCGCGTACGCGATGACGGCGCGGGCCAGTGCGGCCGTCTGGTCGTCGTAGCGGTGCACAGTCCTCCCGTGCTCCAGCGCTCGCCATCCGACCGCCCGCGTCGCGCCTATCCGTAGCGCGGCACTTCTCCCACCCGATTGCCGACGTGGCGGCCGCAGGTTCGGTGCTCTTCCGGTTCAGGGCGACGAGACCACGCGGTAGGGCTTGGCTTGGCCCAGTGCGGGACGGCTCGCGCGCCAGCCCCTTCCGGTCCGCGGAGCAGGCATGCCGGACGCCGTCCGGGGCACGCCGCGCCATGGGCACGACATGCCCCGGGCGGCACCGAATGAGCGGGCGGCGGACAGCGGCGCGGAGACCGTCGCCGCCTGCCCGTTCGCTCCGGGCCGGGCTGTCAGCACCATCAGGACGGTGCTAGGCCCACCCGCATAACTATTGGTTTCACCCTTTTCCGCCCGGAACGCGTCCCGACGGAACCGGTCAGGCCTCCTGCTTGCCCTTGCGCTGGCGCAGGAAGAAGCCACCGGTGGCCAGGGCGACCAGCAGGACGACGATGCCGACACGCTTCATGACAACCTCCGAAATACCTGTTGAAGACTTGTGGACGCCGACCCCTGGGGTCGCCGCCGCCGGATCAGGTTCCGACCGAATGTCACGGCGAGGTTTCCGCCCGGCATGGCCAGAGCATGCCACGCACCGCACGGCAGCAAGGTACCGGCACCGGCACGTGCCCGGCTTACCCCAAAGATCCGGCGCGCCGATGGGTGCTGTGAGCTGGTTCCCCGCTTCGACCAGCGTGGAGGAGACCGGATGTCTCCACCGCCACATCAGCCAGACACCCGATATGACCACCCGTTGTCACCCTGTTCATCACTACTTGTGTGCAGGATCGACGAGAGACGACCCCGGCCGAGTGGATCGGCCCAACGGCCCCAACCCATCCGTCTGGCGCGGGTCCAGGTCAAACCTGCGTGTTCCACCGGGGCGCCGCCTCATGGTGCCGTTCTCCCGGCTCCACCAGGCAGGTGGAGATCCTGACGGCACGGCACGACACCCGGCCGCGGCGCGGCAGGCACGGCGATGGGCAGGCTGTCCACTCGGCCAGTCGGAAGGCCGACATCAAGYGGTATCGGCTGCTCGTCACCGCGAGGCAACCCCAAACAGACCACAAGAGCGCCACCAGCACAAACGGGGTAGCCGGGTCCGATCCCGGGCGGTGTGCCGTTCAATGGCAATCCTCCCAGGACACGCGAACGAGGGTCCGCGGGCGACCCCACACGAGTCGAACTACCAGCGGATTCCCGTTCGGTGCCACCGGCGCACCGGAAAGATCACAGAGATTCCGCGCTACCGCTCCACCGATCCGCGCCGTCTGCTACGATTTTCCGGCGCGGGCAGATTATGTATCTGTTACGGATTCCTGTCAGGCTCGCGCATACACGGGGGTATGAGTAAGGTCCGATCCGCGGGTTGAGCACGGGTCAGGATGGGGGCGGCACACGGTGGCCGAGATCAGCCAGGTGGTGTTGCCGAGTGGCGAGGTCATCTGGGCACGGGTCGYGACGGCCGACCTGCCGCCGGGGGCCGGCGACCTCCCTGACGACTCCGGGCTTCCCAGCGATGTGGGTGCACGTCCCGGTGGGTCGGCCCCCCGCGTCGAAGGTTTCGGCGAGTTGGTACGCGGCATCGCGGGAAGCATCAACGCGGCACTCACCGCGACGTCACAGACAACCGTGAGTGTGAACGTCGCCTTCGGCATGGAACTCTCCGCCAAGTCCGGGAAGATTCTCGGCGTGCTTGCCGAGGGCTCCGCCACGTCGTCCGTCTCCGTCTCACTCAGCTGGACGGTGGAACGATCGGCCGAGCCGGGTCCGGCCCCCGCCGAGGCCGCGGCGCCGTCGGCTGGCCAGTAGGCCCCGGAGCGGGCCGAGGGCATTGCCGATGACCAGCTCATCGCGGGATCTGCGGGCGCAGTTAAGGAAGACGATCGTCAAGGTCCGAGGCCGCCTGGTGGGGACGGGGTTTTTCGTCGCGCCCGCGACGGTCCTCACCTGCGCCCACGTCGCCGCTGATGCGGAGCCGGGAACGCTGGGAATCTGGATCGGCCGGGAGTGGTATGCCGCCGAGCTTCGGTTCGCCCGGCCTCAGCCGCTACCGCCCGACAGAATCGCCGCTTTCCCGGATCTGGCGGTTCTCCAGGTGGCGGCGGCGCCCGCGGACCACGCCTGCGTGTGGCTGGGCGAACGCTGGCCGGATGACGACGCGGGGTTGCACGCATACGGCTTCGAGCGTCTTTACACCGACGAGCTCGTGGAGTCGACCCGCATGTACAGGGCGGCGGGTGAGACCACCATCCGCGGTGGCCTGGCGCTGCGGTTCCTGGGCGACGAAGCCGACGAGGGGATGTCCGGCAGCCCGCTGCTCGACGGGACGACCGGCGAGGTCTGCGCGATGGTGAAATCCGCGCGGCAGCGGGGCACCGAGCGTGGTGGAGTGGGCATCGTCCTCGCTGACGCGCTGCGCGAGCTGCCGGTGGAACTGCGCAATGAGATCCGGCGCGCACACGACCGCTGGCACGCCGACAAGGGCGTCTGGACAAGGATCCTGCAGGATCTCACGGGGGCACGTGAGTCCGACCGTGCCCGGCGGGGCCTGCGCGACGATGACCGCCCGCTCCTGCGGATCTCCGCCCGGACCGCGTTGTTCGGAGCGCTCGCCGGGCTGCCGGCCCCCGTGTCGGCGCTGGCCGAGGCACGGGCGATGCTCCCCGACCTGCTGCCCGGCGACACCGCGGACGAGGCCCAGGACATCTCGGACTACCGGGACGTCGTCCGGTACCTGGACACCGCCAGCCAGGGCAGGCGGGGCGAGCTGCATCCGCTGCCGGACTTCCTCCGGCAGCTGGTGGCCCGCTACGGCGACAGCCACCGGGACGCCGCCGGGACGCTCTGGAACACCGCCGAGATCATCGCCCAGGAACGCGGCGAGCGCCCGTTGCTGGGAAGCCGACCCAGCCCGGGCGGCCGGGGCACGGCCCACCGATCGGTCATCGTCAAGGTCGCCTCCTACGGGAACGATCTGAGCCGCTACCAGCTGTCGTTCGCCTTTGACGAGGACGGCACCGAGGTGTCCCGCGAGCTCGAACAGGCTCCGCTGTCGGAACAGGCCCTGTGGGGCAGAGCCAGGGAGCGGCTGTCAGTCTTCCTCGACGAGCTCGGCGCCCAGAGCGACGTGATCGTCCGGTTCCTGCTGACCGGCCGTCTGCTACGGGAATGCGACCAGCGATTCGAGGACTGGCAGCTCTGGGCTGGTACCCCGTGGAGGCTGGGAGAGCGGCACCCCGTCGTCGTCGGCGCGTTGGAACCGTTCGGCCCGGAGGGCCTTCTCGACCCGGTCACGATGCGTGCCGCGGAACGCGAGCGAGCGGCACGCTGGACGGCACTGCACAGGGCGACGACCGCTCTACCAACCGCGAACGCGCGCTGCGTCGACAATGGTTCCGCCGAGATCCGCGACAACCCGGAGACCTGGGACACCTGGTACGGGTCGCAGGTGGCCGCCGACGCGCTCGTGCTGCTGCAGGCGAGGCCGCGCGACGAACCAGCCTGGCTGGCTCTGGCGGCCGGCGTCCTCAACGGCCTTGCGATCGCTTTCTGGCCACGAGAGGACTGCGACGACGCCAGCAGATGCGGTTCCATCGGGCGCTGCTCCGGCGCGAACTTCCAGCGCGACCTGGCGAGCGAGCTGGACGGCACCCTGGCCGACGCGATCCCCGGGCGCTCCATAAAGATCCGGCGAAAACGCAGGGTGGACGGACGGCCCGGGCTTGTCTTTTTCTGGAACAAGCCGACGCAGCCATTTCGCTATGTCACGCCCGAGGACCTCCCCGTCGCGCGGCATGAGGTTGTCCCGCTTGATCGCGGCCTCGACGAGTCGGTCCCAGCCAGCCGAGAACCCCATTAAGGAGAGCCCAGGTGGACGACTGGCTAATCTACCGGGACGAGCGGGAACCCCACGACGGAATCGAGCGCCTACCTCCTCCTCCGCCCTGGCGCACTTTTGACGGCAGGACGCCCGCGACGATTCCGCAGCCGGAGATGCCCGACGCCGAGAAGCGCCGCGCCGTCACCTACCGGCCCACCGAGGAGGAGATCGAGGTCGTCAACGCCGCGATGTACCTGCGGCGTCCGCTGCTGGTACAGGGGAACCCGGGGGTGGGAAAGTCCAGCCTCGCCTACGCGATCGCCCATGAGCTGGGTCTTGGCCGGGTGCTGAAATGGTCGATCACAAGCGCCTCGAGTCTGGCGGAGGCGCTGTATGTCTACGACCCGATCAGCCGGCTCGAGGCCGCGAACCGGCAGGCGCAGCGGCGCTTCGGGCTGCGCCGGCGAGGCATGGCCGACGACGACCCGGACGACATCGGCCGTTTCTTGTCCCTGGGCCCGCTCGGCACGGCGATGCTGCCCTACAAACGGCCGCGGATTCTGCTGATCGACGAAATCGACAAGGCGAGCTACGACCTGCCCAACGATCTCCTGAACCYTTTCGAGTCGGGCTATTTTGAAATCCCGGTCCTACGCCGGGTGGCCAAGGCGAAGAGTAGTTTTGAGGTGTTGCCGTACGAGGAGCTCGAGCCGGTCCGGATCACCAACGGGATCGTCCGCTGCCGAGATTTTCCGGTGGTGATTATGACGTCGAACCGGGAACGCGACTTCCCGCCCGCGTTCCTGCGCCGTTGCCTGCGGCTCACCCTGCACGAACCGGACCAGGGCCGCCTGAACGAGATCGTCGAGGCCCATCTCGGGTCTGACGCCACGACGGGTTCGGAGATCGTCGACACCTTCCTTGCCAGAAGCGAGACGCGGACCCTCGCCACGGATCAGCTCCTGAACACGATCTTCCTGACATCCAAGGCCGTCCGCGAACAGTCCCAGTCCCGCTCCCGGCTGGTCGACCTGCTGCTGAGTGGCCTGGAGAGCGTCGGGGAGCCGTGACCGGGTTTGGGCGGCTGGGTACCCTCCTGCGCCGTCTGGACCCCGATGTCGACGAGATCGAGCTGGCCGAGGTGGTCTGGCTCGCGGCCCGGCTCGCCGAGGCCGGCGCCGGGGCGGCGGGCGACGCGGGTACGGCGGCGCCGGAACACCTCAACGAGACCCGGTCTCCCGACGAGCCGCCGACCGGCCACGAACCGCCGGAGCCGGAGCCGGGCGGACCGACGCCAGCCGGCGATCCGGCGCCAGCCGAGAATCCGGCCGAAACGGTCGCCGACCTGTACGACGTGCTGTCCGGGCCTGGGCTCGGCGGGATGCTCGGACCGGTGCCGAGCCCGATCCGGGTACCCGCCGGGCGGCCTCTGCCTCAGGGTCTTGAGCGCGCGCTGCGGCCGCTGAAGACCCTCACCGAGCGGCAGCCGACCTTCGCGATCGACGAGGAGAAGACCGCCGAACACAGCGCGCGTGCTGGCCAGTGGGTGGTCGTCTCGGCGCAGGACGAGCGCCCGCGCTTCGATGTGCTCCTGCTCAGCGACACGTCGCCGTCCATGACGGTCTGGGAGCGGTCGGCCGTCACGTTCGAGGCACTGCTGCGCGACCTCGGCGCGTTCGGCCCGGTTCGCCTGCGTCGGTTCGACTCGAGTGCCGTCGCCGGGGATGTGATGGCGGCCAGCGTCGGCGCGCCGACCGAGTCGGCCGGCATCCGGCCGGGCTCGGCATCCGGGTCGGCAGGACTTGCCCGGCCGGCAGGGCTGGGGAGGCCCGAAGGCCCGGTCGACCGCCAGCTGGTCGTCGTGTTCAGCGACTGCGTCGGCGTCGGCTGGCAGACGGGCGCGGTCGACCGCGCGCTGACCGCCTGGGCGCGGCGTGCCCAGGTCGCCATCATTCAGCCCTTTCCCGAGTATTTGTGGCGGCACACCGCGCTTCGTGTCAGCCATGGCCGGCTCCTGGCCCGCTCGCCCGGGACCGGCAACGGAGCGTCGCGCTTCGTTCCGTTGTCGGCGCCCCGGCCACGACCGGGCCAGTTCCCGGTGCCGGTCTTCCAGCTTCAGGACGCCTGGCTGCGCAGCTGGGTACGCCTGCTTCGGGGCGGCGCGATCGACGCGGCCGTACATCTGGTCGGCGCCGCACCCGCCGCGGGCCCGGTGAGGAACGGCGGAAGCGCCGGCCCTGCCAGCGGCACCCGCCCGGTCGACGCCAACGGTCACGTGCCGGCGATCGGCGCTCACGAGGACGCCCTCGGTGAGCTGACGGAATTGGATGCCGTCGCCGTGAGCACGCTCGGGCAGCCACCTGCCGACCCTTCCGACCCCCGCCGCGAGCGCGTCGACCCGGCCACCTGGGTCCGTGAGCGCTTCCGTGCCTTCCGGGCCAACGCCACCCCCGAGGCGTTCCGCCTGGCTGCCTACCTGGCCGTGCTGGGCGACTTCAGCATCGAGCTGATGTCGCTGGCGCAGAGCTACCTGCTGCCTCGGTCGGAGCCGTCGCTGCGGGCCGAGGTCCTGGCCAGCGGCCTGGTCGGCCGTCGGCCCGCAGCGCCGTCGGCGCGTGGGCGAATCCGGTACGGGTTCCGTGACGGCGCGCGGGAGTTGTTCGCCAGCGTGGTCACGCCCGACGAGCTCGACCGGATGCTGACCGTTGTCGACGAGCTCTCCGACCTGATCGGCCGAAATCTGGGCACCTCGGCCCGGGAGTGGCTCGCTGGCATCGCCGGGCGCGACCAGCCCGGCGAGGACGGGGGCCTTCAGTCTCCCTTCGCATATCTGACCCGCGACCACGCGCGCCTGGCGGGCGGCCCGTTCGCGCGCTGGGCCACGGACCGCGCCGACGCCGACGCCGACGCCGACGCCGCGGCTGAAACGGACCAGCTCTCGACAGTAGGCGACTGGGACGAGGACACCCAGGCCGAGGACGAACCGGATCCTGAACGGGCCCACGACCTGGCCGAGCTCGCCGCCGTCCACCTGCGGCAGTACGAGCGCACTCACCGGCCCGACGATCTGGCCGAGGCCCTCGACGCCTACCGGGAGGCCATCGCCGCGGCCGAGCCGGACAGTCCGGATCGAKCGGCCTACACCGCGGGGCTCGCCACGGCGCTGCGGACGGTCCCCGATGACGCGCCCGACCGGCAGGCCTGCCTCGACGAGGCTGTGCGGCTGCTGAGCGCCGCTCTGCGGGAGGTGCTGCCCGAGGAGCCCGTCTGGTCAACCGTCGAGGAAGCGCTCGCCGCCACCCTGCTGGCCCGCGGGATCTTCCGAGAAGGCCGCGTCGACGATCTCCTCAATGCCCAGTCTCGGTGGGAGGCGCTGCTGCAGCGCTCGGATTCGTCTCGCGACGAGGCCCGGTTCCAGACCGCGCTCGGCGACACGCTGCTGGCCATCGCCGACCGCATCGACGACGCGGGCTACGCCGAGGACGCACTCGCGGCATACCGCGAGGCCGTCGCGCGGTCCGATGACGAGGACCCCGAGCTTCCTGGCCGGCTGGTCCGATACGCCCGCGTCCTGCTGATGCGCCACCGCGTCGATGACCATCTGCTGCGGCTTCGTGAGGCGGTCGACGTCGCGGACACGCTGTTCGGCACCGGCAGCGTGCGGGAACTCGCGGTCCGCCACGAGCTGGCCAGGGGTCTGATCGCGGCCGGCGAGGTCACGGAGGCGCGCGCCGAGCTGACCGAGGTCGTCGACGAGCGCCGCGCGACACTCGGTCCAGACCATCCCGACACGGTCGAGAGCATGCGGCTACTCACCGAACTAGACCGGCCCGACACGTATGGTCACGAACAATGATCAAGACCCTCCTCCCCGCGCGTCCACGGCCGGTGGCCGACTGGCCCTACGCTTCGAAATGGCTCGCGGTCGGTTCGCTGGTGGGGGYGGTCGCGGGACTGGCCGCACTCGCGCTGTATTTCCTGCTCGAACTGGCCACTCACTGGTTGCTGACCTGGTCCACGACCGTCGAGCCGGCCACGGTGGCGGCCAGTTCGACCGGCGTGCACGACGTCATCACCGGTGGGCGGAGCTGGCTGCTGCCGCTGGTCGTCGCCGCCGGAGCACTGGTCACCGCGGCCCTCGTCCGGCTGTGGGCGCCCGAGGCCGCCGGGCACGGCACCGACGCGGCGATCCACACGATCCACACGGCCCCTGGCTCGATGCGGGCTCGCGTGCCGGCCGTCAAGCTGGTGGCCTCGGCCGGGTTGCTCGGCTCGGGCGGGTCCGGTGGCACGGAGGGACCGATCGCGCAGATCGCGGCGGCGATCGGGGATGTCCTCGGCCGGCGGCTGCGGCTCTCGCGCGCGGACACCCAGATCGCCGCGACCATCGGCCTGGCCAGCGGCATTGGTGCGATCTTCCGCTCACCGGTCGCGGGCGCGCTGCTCGGGGTCGAGCTGCTGTATGTCCGTGCCATGGCCGCCGAGATACTTCTTCCGGCGTTCATCGCCTGTGCCGCCGGTTACCTGGTGTTCGGGTCGGTCGTGGGCTTTGACAGTATGTTTGGAACGGTCTTTCCCTCGTCCGTCGACGTGCGGCAGATTGGTTCGTTCGTACTACTCGGGCTGGTCGTCGGCGCGCTTGGCCGAGCATATATCTGGCTTTTCTGGCAAGCGGTCTCATCGTTCGGCCGGGTGGGTCGCCGAGGGGCGCTCTCTGCCCTCCTGCGCCCGGCAGCCGGCGGATTCGCGGTCGGACTGATCGGCATGGCGCTGCCCGGAGTCCTCGGCACCAGCTACGGCGAGATTCAGGTAGGCCTCGACCGGAGCCTGCTACTCGCGGTGCCTTTGTGGGTGGTGTTGGCATTTCCTGCCGCGAAGCTGATAGCCACCGCGCTCTCCGTCGGTTCCGGCGGCTCAGCCGGCGTATTCGGTCCCGGCCTGGTCATCGGCGCCGGCGCCGGGGCGGGTTTGTGGCGGCTGCTCGATCTGGCAGGGTTGGCTCCGTCAGAGCCGAGCACACTGGTGATCGCGGGGATGGCCGCGTGCCTGGGCCCGATCGTGCACGCGCCGGCGGCGCTCACCGTGATGGCGATCGAGACCACTCACGATCTGAACGCGGCGATCCCCGTCATGATCTCGATGGCGGTGGCACACCTGGTGGTGGGTGACCGCACCCTCTACCGCAACCAGCCGCTGGAGCCTGGCCAAGTCGGGCAGGCCGTCCCGCACCCCGCCTTCGCGCCGGCACCAGCGCACATACCCCCCGTATCGCCGCTCCCCGTACCAGCGCACTCCGTACCCGTGCATTCAGTACCAGTGCATTCCGTACCAACAGCCAGGCCGACGCCGCAGCCGCAGCCGAGCGGCCTGGCCACGGGACCAGTCGCTGGCCTACCCTCCGGGTCCGCCAGTGGGCCGGCCGGCGCCGAGCCCGCCCGGTTCTGTTATGACGACACGTCCGTCGGACCGCCGACAGCGGGCGGCAGTTAGCCGAACCAAGCTTCACCGACGCGAAACCTTCGGATGTGTCTAGACTTCTACGCAGAACGCGCCTCGCGGACACCACGACAGAACGGCTGGCAAGAACACCACCGGAACAACATGTGGAATCGGCGGCCAAACCAGGACGCCCTGACCTCCACCGCCCCCCTGCCCGGCCCCAGAGGGACGGTATCCGCCGTGTGACGCGAGGACATCGGGGGGATGACGATGGACGAGCTCATGCCGATGCTGAAATCCGCGGCCGTGGACCTGTCCACAACTCCGCTGTCCGAGCTGCGGTCACTCCGCGATCCCCGGATCGAGGAGGCGACCTGGCGGGTCCTCGCGGACGTGACTGATCCGGCCCAGGCATTCTGCGCGGTTGTCGACGAAAGCGACAACATCAGGTCCGGCAGTCTCCTCGGTTTGGTTCTGTCCGCCGAAGCCCGGGCAGCCGACCCGGCCGCCGCCAGGCGAGCCGGCGAGCTTCCGCTGGGCTGACGGCACATGTCCCGGCCCATCGCACCCATGTCGGTGCCGATCGCATGGTTGGACGATCTTGCCCGCGGCCATGGGTCCTCGGCCGCCCTGGCTCTCCTGCTGGCCGGCCGGCGCAGTCGGATCCTGCTCCTGCTACGGGTGATTCTCGAGGACGCGACCAAGCTCGACGGACCACTCGCCGCCTGGCTGGACACCGCCTACGCGCTGCTCGAGCGCGCGGAACGGCAGGACCGCGACGCGGTACGCGACGTTCTCGGCTTCCCGTCAGTCGGCGCCTGGGCCGTGAGCTGTGTCCGCTCGCTGCGCACCGGGCCCAGGTCCCGAGCATCCAGCGCCGCCGGCTCTGGGGTGCCACCGGCCGCCACGCTCACCGAGAGTCTCGCCCAGCTGGCGTCCATCGCCGCGGCGGCGGCGCTGCGCTCCGGGATAGAGGCCGAGATAGCTGTCCCGGTCCGCGACGGCCGGGTGTACCTGCCGACGCTTGGCGTCGCCGTCCTCGACCCAGAGCCGGCCGGGCCTGTGCTGGCCCGTTCCTCGGCCGGCGCCGTCAGTGTCGCCGCTGAGAACGTCCTCCCCGACTGGACAGGGGCGACCAAGCCTTCCGGGGCCCCGGCAGCCGACGATATCGGCCGGTCCGCCCTCTTCAGGTGCGGCCACGGCGGAGGCGAGATCATCGGGGTGGCCGGCCGCGTCCGCATCCCCACCGATCACGCGTCGGACGCCCCGGGCTGGTTGGGCATGCGCCGCCTGACCGCGACCTGGGCCGACTCGACGATCAGCGTCCCGCTTGACGACCTGGATCCGTTCCCTACTGGTGTCGGCACCATCCCGACCGCCCGACTGGACGCGGAGACGTTCGCGGTCTGGCAGAGCCTCTTCGTGCAGGCCTGGGCACTGCTCTGCCAGGAGCTGCCGGCCTACGCCACAGAGCTGGCCACGCTTCTCGGCTCAGTGGTCCCGCTCTCCGTCCGAAAGGAGGCAGATCCGGCTCGCGGCGCCGCTCCTGGTGGCGGTACCACTGCCGCTGACGRCGCGACTCCTCGCCAGGCATCCAGCATGACCTGTCCGGATGCCTATGGCTCGGTCGCGTTGACGCTCCCCTCGGACCCGGCCCATTTCGCCCTGACGCTGATCCATGAGTCGCAACACACCAAGCTCGACGGGCTGGCCGGATTGTGTCCACTGGTCCGCCCACAACCGGCTGGCCAGCCTCCGGCCCTGTTCTACGCACCGTGGCGACGCGACCCGCGCCCCGTCTGGCCCCTGTTGCAGGGAATCTACGCGCACCTCGCCATCACGGACTTCTGGCGCGTCCGCCGGGAGCGGGTACCGGAGGGGCCGATGGCCGACCTGGCCCGGGTCAAGTTCGGGATGTGGCGCGACGAGACCAGGCACGCGATCGATCAGCTGCGTCACCGCGGCCTGCTGACGGGGGCCGGCGAGCGCTTCGTCGACGGTATCGACACGATCCTCGCTCACTGGCAGCACGAGCCGCTGCCCGCGCGACTGGCCGACGAGGCCGACGAACTGGCGCTCGACCGTCGGCTGGCCTGGCGGCTACGCCATGTGCCAGCGAGGGGAGACGAGGTTGAACGCCTCGCGCGCACCTGGATCGCGCGGGCTCAGTCCGCCGTCGCGACCGGCATACCGGCCGCGGGCTCGGCCACCGACTCGCCACCGACCGAGGCTGAGGTGCGCCGGGCATTGCGCCTGCATCGACTGCGGGACCCGCGCGGGTTCGCGGAGCTGGTCGCAGTGGGCGAGAGGACGGTGGCGCTGGTGAACGCGGATCTGAGCTACGTCGCGGGCGACGCCTGGACGGCCGCAGGCCGATACCGGCGCGCGCTCATCCGGCATCCTCAGGCCTGCTCCGCCTGGGTAGGCCTGGGACTCGCCTGGCGGCGGGCCGGCCAGCCGGAGCTCGCTACCTTCCTGCTCGCTCGCCCCGAACTCGTCCGCGCGGTGAGTGTTCGCGTCCAGAAGCTGATGGGCATGGCCCCGGAACCGGAACCGCTGGTCGCGTGGCTGAGCGCGTACGCGCCGCCGGCAGCCGCCACGGTCTGGCCGGCCCCCGTCACTGGTTCAGCCCCGCCAGCTTCAGCCCCGCCAGCTTCAGCGGCGATGGCCGCCGAGGCGGGGCGCTATTTCCTCGCCCGATGAGATTTTAGTGGATCTTCGGCCCGGTGCGGGCACTCCCCCACGCCATAGGTCTCCCACAGCGATCAGACCACTACTTTTACGCACATTCCGCCCGCGTCCTGATCGGCGGCCGATGGTGTCGACGACGGGCTCGGGTGCCCAGGAAAGGGAGTCCTGTGACGTCTGACCCAGGTCTGCCGCCCATGCTGCGGCAGGCTGACGTTCTCGTCGTCTTCGCCGGCGTCGATCAACTGTGGGTAGAGTGGATCAGTAGCCAGCTACAGCGTCGCGGCCGGAACGTCGGCCGGCGCCGGGTCGAGCACCGCACGGCCGAGACGCCCACGGCGCTGCTGTCCCGCTGCGTCGACCAAGCCGACCATGTTCTGGTCATCTTCAATGACGAACTGTTCGGCGCCGGTCCGTCCTCGGTCGACGACTGGACGGTGGGGTTCGCGGCGTTGGACGACGATCAGATCGATCGGATAACGCCGGTAGTCACCACGACCGTACGGACGAGGCCCGACCTGCCCAGGGAGCTCCCGTTCGTCGACCTGACGGACGTTGGCGAGGAGGCCGCCCGCGCCCGCCTGCTGCGCGTTGTCGCGGGCCCCGGCACCGCCGCTGAGACGCCTACGGGGCCGCGCATGGCCCGGCGCGGCTCGATTTTCGCGGCCGCACGCTTCCCCGGCCATCCGCCAGAGATCATCGGCGACCTGCCACCGCACAATCCGTACTTCACCGGCCGGGAGGCGCAGCTGGACCTGATCCGCGACCGGCTGACGCCGACGGGCAGCTCCTCGCCCACCGTGCTGCGTGGACAACCCGGTGTCGGGAAGACCCAGCTCGCGATCGAGTACGCGCATCGCTTCGGCGCGGCCTACGACATCATCTGGTTCATCTACGCGGGCGGCGCGCATCAGGTCCGCGCCAGTCTCGCGCGCCTGGGGCTGCTGCTCGGTCTGCGCCTCGAACCCGATCCCAGGCGGATGGCACGCGCCGTCCTCGCAGAGCTCAGCCAGGGTGCCGGCGGCCGGCGATGGCTACTCATCTACGACGCCGCCGAGGACGTAGACGACATCGTCCGGACCAGGCGGCCAGAGGACCGGCTGCTGCCGTCGGGCGGCGGGCAGGTCCTCCTGACCGCCAGGACCGACCAGTGGTCCGGCTTCGCCCAGGTGCTGCCCGTCGAKCTGTACACCCCGGAGGAAAGCGTCACCTATCTGCGCCGCCGAGCGGCGACCGTGCCCGAGGCCGACGCCCGCCGGCTCGCAGACCAGGTCGGGCATCTCCCGATCGGGCTCGCGCTGGCCGCGGGTCTCGTCGCCGACTCCAGTGTGTCAGTCGATGGCTACATGCAGTTGAAGGACTCATACTTCCTGCGCATGGCCAGTGCCGTTCCACCGAACTACGAACGGCCTGGCACGGATCGCACAATGCTGTCCGCCTGGCTGCCGGCGGTGTGGGAGCTGCGCGACAAGCAGCCTGCGGCGCTGCAGTTGTTGCAGCTGTGCTCATTCCTCGGCCCCTACCCGATCTCGCTGGCGCTGCTCGCCAACGCGGCGAACAAGGGTGTGCCGCTGCCGCGCCAGCTGGCCGAGGCGCTGGAGCAGCCGGACCTGTCGGCCGACCTGCTCGCCACCCTCGGGCACTACGCACTCGCGACCGTGGCCCACGACACGCGCTCCGACGCCACCACGGTCATGATGCACCTCCTCCTCCAGGACGCCATTCGGGCGTTGCTGAAGGCGGAAGGTCAGCACGACACGATCCAGCGTCTGGCACAGTCCATCCTGGTCGTCGCGGAGCCAGGTACCCCGCGTGACTCGGACGCGTACCCCCGCTACCAGGAACTGCTGCGCTCTCTCGGGTCGTCCGGCGCGGTCGACCGCTACGACGACACGCCGACCCGCCGGATGATGATCTCTGTCGTCGATTACCTGCAGGTCGTGGGCGAATGGGCGGACTCCCGCGATCTCGCCCTCCGGGCGCTGGCCAGCTGGGGCGGTCCCGGACGGCTGCCCGACGACGACCCTTCGATCATCGTCATGCACCTGCGGGCCGCCGCCGCGCTGCGCCCCCTTGGCGCCTTCGACGAGGCGCTGAAGCACAGCGAGGCCGCCTGGACGGCGGCCCGCACCACCGACGGGCCCGGGCAGCACTGGCGGTACGACGCCGCCGGCGGCTACGCGGCGTCGCTGCGATTCCGCGGCGACTGGCGGGAGGCACTGCCCATCGACCTGCGCAACTACGAGGAGGCCTCAGCCGATCCCAGCGTCGACGAGCTGACGGCGACCAGACACGCCCACAACCTGGCCGTGTGCCTCCGGATGAACGGACGGTTCGCGGAGGCGATGCGGCTCGACCAGGATKCCTACGCGGTCGGTCAGCGGCTCCGACCCACTCACCCGTCGACCCTGCTGGCCCTTAACAACATCGCCCGCGACGAGCGCGAGTGCGGATTCGTGCGGCAGTCCGTCGACCGGCAGCGGCGCACGGTCGACCTCTACCTCAACGCCATCGTCCGCACCCACCCGGACTCGCTGCGGGCGAGGAAGAACCTCGCGCTGTCGCTGCGCAAGGCCGGCCTGCTCAGGGAGGCGAAGGACCTGGCCGCCGAACTGCTCGCCGACCATGAGACCGCGCTGGGCGCGAACAACCGGGAGACCATCGCGGCACGGACCAACTACGCCAGYGACCTGCGGCTCGCGGGCGAGATGGTCGGCGCGAGCGCGCACGCGAACGAGGCCCTGGAACTCACGACCGCGGTACTCGGCGAGCGCCACCCGTACGCCCTCTGCTGCGCGGTGAACCTCGCCATCATCGACCGTCTTCGTGGCCGGCCGGCGGACRCCGAGAAGCGGAACCGCGCGACATGGAGCCTGCTGACCGAGATCCTCGGCGAGGACCATCCGTACACCCTGGCGTGCCTCGCGAACCTGGCGAGCGACCGCGCGGCCGCCGGGGACCTCGGGCAGGCCGTCGAGTATGGGAGGCGCGCCTACCAGCGCCATGTGGTGGTACGTGGCGAGCGACATCCCTACACCCTGGCCTGCGGCGCCAACCTGGCCGCGGACCTGCACGCGGCGGGCAACCCCGAGGAGGCCGGCGAACTCCTGGCCACCGTCACCGTCGGCTACGAGGAGACTCTCGGTCCAGACCATCCCGAGACCGTGGGCGCCACCGTCCAGCACGCCCGCATGGACCTCGACATCGAGCCGCCGCCGATGTGACGTCCCGCGCCAGGCACCGCCAGGCCCGCTCAGCCGTCGCCGCGCTGCTCGATGACGGTCGCGCCGAGGCCAACCCGGAGCAGTTCCACGGCGGCGGCCTCGCCCGTCAGGGTCGCGCCCGGATGCGTCGGCGCGTCCTCGTCGTCCGGCGACGGTTCGTCGGTCGCGTCGTCGCCCGCGCCGAAGGCCCCGGGCGCCGCGGTCGTGGCGTGGGAGGGCATCGCCGCGGCCCCCCCGGCGACCGCGGAGCCCCCAACCGTGGCCATGGYCACCGGAGCGGGTGACGCGGTGAGGCCGGGTCCGGTGTCCTGGCGGGCGAACGCGGGGCCTGGTGCGGCGTCGAGCCCGGGGCCGAGCGGCCCGCGCTCCGCCGTGGCGATGGCGGAGCCCGCGAACCCCCCCGCGCTACCGGCGACACCGGCCTGGCGGGGCGGCTGCATCCCGCCACCCGCGAAGCCAGCGCCATACCCGGCTGACGGCTGCGGCGACGGCGACGGCTGGGCGGCGTAGCCGGTGGGCGGGCGGACCCCCTGGCCCGGCTGTGGTGCCGACCAGGCGGCCGCCGCCGGCGAGGGCGGCGGCCCGGGCTGCGTCGCCCGGCCCGGGCCGTCGGCCGTCTGTGCGTGGACGGTCGGCGTGTGGCCGGTCGGCGCACCAGCGGGTCGCGTCGGCCCGCCCCGGGCGCCGTCGACGCCGGGACGCCCCCCGCTCGCGCCAGGCTCACCGATCGTCACCCGCCACACGCCGCCGAACGTCTCGGCGAGCGCCTCGCCCAGCACCTCGGCGTGGTTCCCCTGGCCGAACACCTTGGCCATCGGGGGCGTCGAGAGCGCGAGAAACACCTCGTTCGACCGGACGTCGAGCACCCTGACGTGCTCCACGAGGAGGCTCGCTGTCACCACCCTGCGGCGCCGTGCCGCCGCGAGCACCTGGTCCCACCTGGCGCGCACCGCCGCCGCGTCAGCACCGCCGCCACCGCCAGCCGCGGCCGGCGGTGGCGGCGCTGGCTGGGTGACCGGCTGAGGCGGAGACTGCCGCCCGGCGGGGGCCGTCTGCCCGCTCGCCGGGCCGCCCCAGCCGCCGCCCGCCCGAGCCGCCGGGGCTCCGTCAGCCGGCCGGGTCGACGGAGCCGGCCTGGGCTCGGCCATGGGCGCCCCCGCCGACGGCCGTGTGTTCGGGGGGTACGGAGCCGACGGTGCGGGCGAGCTGGCCGGGGCGGTGGGCTCGGCCGCGGAGGCGGGGCTGGGGGCCCACGGCGTCGCGGCCGCGGGCGCCGCCGAGACCGGAGCACCCGCCACGGGAACACCGGCCGCCGGAACACCCACGGCCAGGCCGCGCTCGAGCCGCTCCAGGCGGGCGAGCAGCGCGGCCGGGTCGGTCGCCGCGCCTGGCAGCAACGCCCTGGCCAGGACGAGCTCGAGCAGCAGCCGGGGGCTCGCCGTCCCGCGCATCTCCGCGAGCCCGGCGTGCAGCACGTCGGCGGTCCGCGACAGCTCCGCCGGGCCGACCCGGCCCGCCTGGGCCTTCATCCGGTCGATCTGGTCGGACGAGAAGGCCTCGAGGAGGCCGCGCTCGACCGCGTCGGGCACAGCGTTGATCAGAATGAGGTCGCGCAGCCGCTCCAACAGGTCCGCGGTGAAGCGGCGTGGATCGTGCCCCGACCCCACGACCTTGTCCACGACGGTGAACAGCGTCGCCCCGTCGCGGGCGGCGAGCGCGTCGACGGTCTGGTCGAGCAGCACGCCGTCGGTCATCCCGAGCAGCGCGACCGCCCGGTCGTAGCGCAGCCCCTCGGGGCCGGCGCCCGCCAGCAGCTGGTCGAGCACCGACAGCGAGTCGCGCACCGAGCCGGCGCCGGCGCGGACCACCAGCGGGAGCACCGTCGGGTCGATCTCGGCGCCTTCCTGGGCGCAGATCGACGCCAGGTGGTCGCGCAGCACCCCTGGCGGCACCAGCCGGAAGGCGTAGTGATGCGTCCTGGACCGGATGGTGGCGATCACCTTGTCCGGCTCGGTCGTCGCGAAGATGAACTTCAGGTAGGGCGGCGGCTCCTCGACGACCTTGAGCAGCGCGTTGAACGCCGCGGCGGTCACCATGTGCGCCTCGTCCACCACGAAGACCTTGAACCTGGCCGAGGCCGGCGCGAAGAACGCGCGTTCCCGCAGGTCACGCGCGTCATCGACGAGGCCATGCGAGGCGGCGTCGATCTCGGTGACGTCCATCGACGAGCCGGTCCGGATGGACACGCACTGGTCGCACACACCGCACGGCTCGGGCGTCGGCCCCCGCTCGCAGTTGAGCGAGGCGGCGAGGATCCGCGCCGACGAGGTCTTGCCGCAGCCGCGCGGGCCGCTGAACAGGTAGGCATGGTGCAGCCGGCTGGTGCGCAGCGCCTGCATCAGCGCCGTCGTCACATGCTCCTGCCCGACGACCTGGCTGAACGTCGCGGGCCGATACCGGTTGTACAGCGCTGTGCTCACTCGCTCGCCCTCGCAGCCCGCGTCGCTACCTACCCCGATCCGGTGCCTGGGCTATCAGGGGACCGGGGCAACCCCATTCTCCGCCTCCCCCAACCACCACCGCAGGGGCCACTCCGCACCCGCAGAAGCCTCGCCTCCCCCAGGCAGCGCGAAGCGCACCTCGAAGATCCGACCCCCAACAAAGGACGACAGCAAGACACCCCCACCGATGTCGCCGCCAGACGACGAGCCCACCAGACGACGTCGCCGCCAGGCGACGAGCCCACCAGACGACGTCGCCGCCAGGCGACGAGCCCACCAGACGACGTCGCCGCCAGGCGACGAGCCAAGAGGGTCGTAGGGGCGAAGCCCCTACCTCGGGGGTCCGGGGGTCGCCCCCCGGGGCAGCATCACGAGCCCGGGGAGCCGCCCAAAGGGCGGCGAACAGGAGGACCCCTCGCGCACCCGCCAGAGCCCGCTTATCCTTGCTGCCTTCCGGCCCTGGGGAGGTTCACGAGGATGACGCCACACGAGGGGTCTGCTTCGCAGTCTAGCCCTCCGGCGCCGGTCCTGACGGCCGGGCCACTTCTGGCCCTGAGCGTCCCGGTGATCCTCAGTCAGGCCCCGCCCGCCGGCCACGGCGGGCCCGCGATCCGGTACTCTCGTCGGCGGAGGACTCGCCTAGTGGCCTAGGGCGCACGCTTGGAAAGCGTGTTGGGCTTACACCCTCGGGGGTTCGAATCCCCCGTCCTCCGCTCTCTCCGATCTTCGGGGTCCCGGCTCGGCGTGCAGACACCGAACCCAACGCGAGTGTGGGCGTGGGCGCGTACGTGTCGGACGTAGGATCATGGTCATGTCGATTCCTGGGGACCCGTTCGGTGGGCTCGGCGGTGACGCGGCCGGTGGCATCGGGGCGCTTTTCGAGCAGGCGCAGAAGATGCAGGCCGCGATGGTCGCCGCGCAGGAGGAGCTCGCCGAGGCTCGGGTCGAGGGCAGCGCTGGTGGCGGGCTGGTGACCGCGACGGTGAACGGCGGCGGCGAGCTGGTCGACCTGAAGATCAGCGCGCGGGCCGTCGACCCGGACGACACCGAGACGCTCGCCGACCTGGTGCTGGCCGCGGTGCGCGACGCCACCACGAACGCGCACAAGCTGGCCGAGCAGAAGATGGCCGCGGCCACCGGTGGGCTGGGCGACATGCTCGGAGGGATGGGCGGGCCGGGTGGCGGGCTGCCAGGGCTGCCTGGTGGTTTTCCACAGCTCGGCTGACGACATCGTGGCCTGACGGTTCAGGACTGACGGCGCTGACGGCGCGGGAACGGTAAGGCAAACGTGTATGAAGGCGTCGTCCAGGACCTGATCGACGAGCTCGGGATGCTTCCCGGGATCGGGCCGAAGAGCGCGCAGCGCATCGCGTTCCACATTCTCGCCGCCGACCCGGCCGACGTCCGCCGGCTCGCCAAGACGCTGATAGAGGTCAAGGAGAAGGTCCAGTTCTGTCGGATCTGCTTCAACGTGGCTCAGGCCGAGCTGTGCCGGATCTGCTCCGACCCGCGTCGCGACACGACGGTGATCTGTGTCGTCGAGGAGTCGAAGGACGTCGTCGCGGTCGAGCGCACCCGTGAGTTCCGCGGTCGCTACCACGTTCTGGGCGGGGCGATCAACCCGATCGGCGGCGTCGGCCCCGACGACCTGCACATCCGTGAGCTGATCGCGCGGCTGGCCGACGGCTCCGTGACCGAGCTGATCCTGGCGACCGACCCGAACACCGAAGGGGAGGTCACCGCGAGCTACCTCGCCCGCCAGATCGCCCCGATGGGCCTGACGGTCTCCCGGCTGGCGAGCGGCCTGCCGATGGGCGGGGATCTGGAATGGGCGGACGAGGTGACCCTGGGCCGCGCCTTCGAGGGCCGCCGCACGGTCTCTCCCTGACGGCCTCCGGCCGTCCCCCGCCTCAGCCGGGGCCGGGCTGGGCATGTCTAGAAGCCGAGGATCGGGGCGTAGGTGGAGCTGGGGATCGCCGACAACGTCAGCAGCACCACGCTGATGTCCAGCTCGTCCGCCTCGGCGGAGAAGTGCCCGAGCATGCCACGGGTCAGGTAGACCGGCTGGCCGCCGCGGCTGACCCGCACTCCGAAGACACCCGTCGCGCGCAGCCACCAGACCCTGCCGGCCGCTCTGATGCGTACCTGTCGACTGTCGCGGCGCAGGTCGGCCACGAGCCGGCGCAGTCGCGGGTGGCCGGCCCGCGGCCGGCTGGGCTGGTCGACCGTGCCGGCGATCTCCTGGCTGGCCGCGTGAACCACCAGGCGCGCCGGCTCCGTCGTCAGTTCGATCAGCGAGCTCTCCCGCGAGATCTCCTGCCCGGCGGGCCACATCGTCGCCGGCCAGACTCCCTCCCCGGCGAGGACGCGCGCGCCCAGCGGACCGCCGGTGGGGTGTCCTGGCGGCAGCAGCGCGCCGACGACCCTGCCGGCTCCGTCGAGCCGCCAGGCGACCGACACGACGGCGCCGGGCGCGAGGCCGGGCAGCGCCGGAGCGCGGGGGGCCGCTTCGGCGGAGCCGGCGCGCACGGGCAGCATCCGCAGCATCCGGGTGGGGGTGACATTGTTGATGAGGGTCCACGACTGGGTCAGACCGATCATGCCCGGCGCCTCCTCCAGCCATCCGCCAGCGCGGGTTCTGGAACGGGCGATCGGGCGAGCTAGGCGGCCCGGGATGTCCCGTGTCCAGCGTGAACCACGCTCCGCTTCCACCGGTGGACAGTCTGCCATCCGCCCCTTACGCATCGCAATACAAGTGCATCTTGCGAGCTATCACGACATTCGATAGCCCAGCCGGCTCGTCCCTAAACGTCGGCCGGTCGCACCACCCCGGTCGCAACCCACCGGAGGCYGGATGACAGCGTGGAACGCGGAGCCGACCCAGCCGGTCATGTCAGGAGCGGGTACACCAGATGATCATCAGTTCACATGTCGGGGCGGGTGCCCTGGTCGGCATGGCCGTCCGCAGGCCGGGGGCGGCGCTCGCCGCGGGCTTCCTGTCCCATCTTGTGATGGACGCGCTGCCGCACTGGGGCACCGGCCCGAACACCGAGCCAGAATGGCTGCCGATCGCTAAGAAGGACGGCGTCGCGGGACTCGCGGCGATGGCGCTGCTGACGGCGTCCGCACCGGCGGCCGTCCGGCTCTCCGTCCTCGCCGGGATGACAGGCGCCTGCCTACCGGACACCGACAAGGTCGGCCGCTTCTTCGTAGGTCACAGCCCTTGGCCGACCCGGTTCGACCGCTTCCACGAGGCGATCCAGAACGAGGCCCGCCACCGTCTCCCCCGCGAGGTCGCCACCGCCGCCGCGCTCACGGCGATCAGCACGCTCACTCTGCGAGCCTGGTCCGCCCGCACCCCGCGAGCCGACTGAAGCCACGCCATCGACGCCCATCCCTGGGCATGGGCTTGGTGGCTCGGTGGCGCGGAGTTCCGGAGGCAGCAGTCTCGGGGGACCGGAGTCTCGAGAGACCGGAGTCTCGGAGGACCGGAGTCTCGGAGGACCGGAGTTCCGTGGTTCCGGAGGACCGGCGTTCTGAGACCGGGCCTCAGAGTTCCAAGGATTCGAGGTCAGGCAGGAGGACGGCGGCGCCGGTGACGCGGTCGGCGGCAAGGTCCRCCAGGGCCCGGTCGGCGCTGGCGAGCGGGTAGGGCGTCACCGTCACCTCCAGCCGGTGACGGGCCGCGATCTCCAGGAACTCGGCACCGTCGACCCTGGTGTTCGCCGTGGTACTGCGCACCGCGCGTTCCTCGAACAGATGACGCTGGTAGTTCAGCGGGGGGACGTCCGAGAGGTGGATCCCAGCGATGGACAGAGTGCCGCCGCGGTCGAGCGCCTGGAGCGCGACCGGCACCAGGTCGCCGACCGGCGCGAACAGCACCGCCGCGTCCAGCGGCTCGGGCGGGGCGTCATAGGCACCGGTCACCGAGGAGGCGCCGAGGCTCAGCGCCAGGCGCTGGGCGTCCGCCGAACGCGTCATCACATGCACGGTGGCCCCCTCGGCGAGGGCCACCTGGGCGGCAAGGTGCGCGGAGGCGCCGAAGCCGTAGATGCCGAGCCGTCCGCCCGGTGGCAGTTCCGCGCGCCGCAGCGCCCGGTAGCCGACGATTCCGGCGCACAGCAGGGGCGCGAGCTCGCCGTCGTCATAGCCGGCCGGGAGCCGGTAGGCGTAGTCGGCGCTCACGACGGCGTACTGGGCGTAGCCGCCGTCGACGTCCCAGCCCGTGTAGGTGGACGCGGGGCAGAGGTTCTCCGCGCCGCGGCGGCAGTACACGCACGTACCGTCCGTGCCGGCCAGCCAGGCGATGCCCAGCCGGCCGTCCGGCCCAAGCCCCGGCCAGCGCGCCTCGATGTCGACACCGGGCCCGGCCTCGTCGATCATGCCGACGACCTCGTGGCCCGGGATCGTGAACGGACGCCTTGGCGCCAGGTCACCCTCGGCGAGATGCAGGTCGGTCCGGCACACCCCACAGGCCTTCACCCGCAGCCGGACCTGCCCGTACCCAGGCTCGGGCACCGACAGCTCAACCTGGCGCAACGGCCCTGTGGCCGCCGGCCCCGGCCTGGCCACCTGCCAGCCCACCATCGTGCTCACGCCCGAGGTCATGCCCGAAGACTCTCACTGGCTATCGCCCGACGGACGCCAACAACGACATCCAGCCACACGACCACCACCGAACAGCCCAGCCCAGCCAAAGGCCCGGCCACTGGTCCGGACCGGCCCGGCGCTTTCTGGTCCGGCCCGGAACCAACGCGGGGAGCAGGGTCCCTGTCAGATCCGGGGTTCCTGCCGGATCGACGGAGCTTGCGTACGGGGTCCCTGCCGGATCTGCGAAGCAGATCTGGGAGGTCGTGATCTGGGAGGTCAGGCTCAGCGCCCGATGTCTAAGCGCCAAGCGGTCGCGCGAGCAACCTCCGAGGCGCTTAGACGTTCACGCCGTAGTCGCGCGCGAGGCCGGCCAGGTCGTTGTGGCCCTGGCCGACGGCGCGGAACTTCCAGTCGGCGCCGTTGCGGTAGACCTCGCCGAAGATGACGACCGTCTCGGTCGAGTAGTCCTCGGAGAGGTCGTAACGGACGAGCTCGGTGCCGTTCTGGTCCACGACACGGATGTAGGCGTTGCGGACCTGGCCGAAGTTCTGGGCCCGGTTGACGGCGTCGTAGATGGACACCGGGACGACGATCTTGGCGGCGTCGGCCGGGACGAGACCGAGGTTGATGACGACCGACTCGTCGTCACCTTCGCCCTCGCCGGTCCGGTTGTCGCCGGACAGYTCGATCGCACCATCGGGCGACTTCAGGTTGTTGAAGAAGACGAAGTGCCCGTCCGTGACGACCTTGTTGCTCTCGCTGACGGCGATCGCCGACGCGTCGAGGTCGAACTCGGTGCCGGTGGTGGTGCGGGCATCCCAGCCGAGGCCGACGGTCAACGTCGTGAGCTGCGGGTTGCCGGCGTCCGCCGCCGTCTTCGTCAGGCTGACGTTGCCGCCCTTGGCGAGGCTGATGGCCATGTATGAGTCCTTCCTGGCCGATCTGTGTCCACAAGCATCGACGGCCATGACAGTGAGCAGCGCTGGTCGCGAACACCTTCGCACAATTCGTCCGGCCGATCAGCTGGCCCGTCGCGCGCCGGACAGCCCGACCCGCCACCGGGACCACGTCCGGGCACATTCCACGCCATATGGCCACCGAAGCAACACGTAGACGACAACAAGGAACCGTCGTGGAACCGCCGAGGGCCGGCTGGCGAGGGATCGGCCGGGCGGAGGAGACACCGGACATGACGGATGTCATCGCGGGTTCGTGACGGTCATGACTGACGGCGAGGCGACGCCCAGCGGCACCCTGCTGGCATGCGCAGACGACCCYTGCCTCGGCCACCGCTCGACGTCGCCGAACGATCGCRCGGCGCCGGACCCACCGCCGCCCGATCCACCGTCTTCCGAGCCGCCGCCGGCCCGTCGGCCGCCGCGCCGGGCCCAGCCGCGGCACCGGTGACGCTGGACGACGTCCGGCGCAGCTACGGGGCGACCAGGGCGGTCGACGGCGTCACCCTGACCGTGCCGGCCGGCCAGGTGGTCGCGCTGCTCGGGCCGAACGGGGCCGGCAAGTCCACGACCATCGACATGCTCCTGGGCCTGACCACCCCGGACGCGGGCACGGTCAGACTGTTCGGCCGCCCGGCCCGGCAGGCCTGTGCCGACGGGCTCGTCGCCGCGATGCTGCAGAACGGCGGCCTGCTTCCGTTCGTCACCGTCGAGACGCTGCTCGACACGCTGCGCGGCCTCTACCCGCGCCCGCTGACCACCGCCGAGGCGCTGCGCCGGGCGGGTGTGTCCGACCTGGCCGGGCTGCGCACCGAGCGGCTCTCCGGCGGCCAGCGCCAGCGGGTGCGGTTCGCCACCGCGCTGCTGCCCGACCCGGCGCTGTTGGTGYTCGACGAGCCGACGGCGGCGATGGACGTCTCCGCCAGGCAGGCCTTCTGGGCGGAGACCCGGACCTGGGCCGCCGAGGGGCGCACCGTGGTGTTCGCGACGCACTACCTGGCCGAGGCGGACGACTTCGCCGACCGGATCGTGCTGCTGCGCGGCGGCAAGGTGGTCGCCGACGGCACGACGACCGAGGTGAAGTCGCTCGTCGGTGGCCGGGTCATCCGGGCGACGCTGCCGGGCGTCGACGACCTCCGGCTCGCCGCGCTGGGCAGGCTGCCGGGCGTCAGCCGGGCGGCGCGGCGCGGCGACACCATCGAGCTGCGCTGCGCCGACAGCGACGTGGCCCTGCGCGCGCTGCTCGCCGAGGCACCCGCCGTCCGCGACCTGGAGATCACCGGCGCCGGCCTGGAGGACGCCTTCCTCGCCCTGACCGCCGACCCGGCGACGTCGCCCGCCGCGCCCACCGGGATCACCGGGATCACCGGGATCACCGGGCTTGACACACACACCTACGCGCCGCAGACCAAGGAGACAGCGCGATGAACCCGGTCATGGTGACCGCTCGCTACACCCGGTTCGAGATGGCCAGGATCGGCCGCAACCCCCGGTTCCTCATCTTCAGCATGTTCCTACCGGTGATCATGTTCGCCGCGTTCACGTCGGCGGACGCGACGGACGCGCTCGGCGACATCACTGTCGGCCCCTACATCATGGTCAGCATGGCCAGCTTCGGGGCCATGATGTCCGTCGTCAGCACCGGTGGCCGCATCGCGCTCGAACGCGCCGGTGGCTGGAGCCGCCAGCTGCGGCTCACCGCCCTGACCAGCGGCCAGTACATCACCAGCAAGATCATCGGTGGGTTCACCCTGGCGCTGCCCGCGCTGGTCGCGGTGTTCGTCGAGGCGTACGCGCTCGACCGGGCGAGGCTGTCAATCGGTACCTACCTCGAGGCCGGTCTCTGGGTGCTGATCGGCATGCTGCCGCTGGCGGCGCTCGGGATCCTGCTTGGCTACCTCGTGCGGGCGGACAACGCGGGGCAGCTCATCGGCGGCATGACGTCGCTGCTCGCGCTGGCCGGCGGCGTATGGGTGCCGGTCGAGCAGTTTCCTCACTGGTTGGCGGACGTCGTGAAGGCGCTGCCGATGTACTGGTCCGGGCAGGCCGGCAGAGAGGTGATCGCCGGCTCCTGGGTCGGCTGGCACGGGGTTCTCGTCCTCGCCGTCTGGACCCTGGTGCTCGGTCGGCTCGCGGCCCGCTCCTACGCCCGCGACCAGCTGCGCGCCTAGAGCTCCGGGGCGCGATGATGCTCTTCCTTCGCGTCGCCGACGGCCTTCTTCCGTGGCGGCACTGGTGTGAACCGATTCGAGGAACATGAGAGAACCACAGGCAGCGTCGACGAGGGTGGCGGGCGAGCCGGGCGAGCTATGGAAACTGACCAGCTGACACCGGACGGTCCCCAGGGCTGGGCGAAGGTCCGCGGGTGGCTGTTCGAACCGATTCGCGGCGGCGACGCGCTCGGTCGCACGGCCGGGATCACCCGGTGGCGGCGGACGTCCGGGATCTGGTTGATCTATCTCGCCTATGCCTTCGCGGACCTGGCCGACGAGCGGAACCCGGCGCGCGTCGTGCTCGCGATCGTCCTGATGGGTGCCTTCTGCTACCTCTACGTCGTCCCGCTGCCGCGGGCCATGTTCGCCGGGCCACGCCGGGACCAGGTGACCGTGCTGGTCGGCGGGCCGCTCATCATGGTCACCTACCTCGTCCTCGTCGGCCGCGGCGGGCTGATCTTCCCGACCTTCCTGGCGGTCGCCTTCGCCCTGCTGCTGGTGCCCGCCGTGAGCCTGCCGATCGTCGTGGCCATGGCGGCCGCCGTCACCTGGCTTCCGCAGTACGTGCCGAGCTGGCACGCGCACGGCGCCCAGTGGTCCACATCCGGCCCCATCGCCCTCGTCATGTTCGCGATCTACGCGATGCGCGCGGGCGCCCGTCACCAGATCGAGCTGGCGCGGGCCCGGCAGGAGATCGAACGGCTCGCGCAGGAGCAGGAACGACTGCGGATCAGCCGCGACCTGCACGACCTGCTCGGGCACGCGCTGACGACGATCACCGTCAAGGCCGAGCTGGCGGCGAAGCTCGCCACCCGCGCCCCGGAACGGGCCGCCGCCGAGATGTCCCAGGTAGCGGCACTCGGCCGGGAGTGCCTCGCGGACGTGCGCGCGACGGTGGCCGGCTACCGGCAGGTCAGCCTGGTGACGGAGCTCGCGACGGCCCGGGAGGTGCTGTCCGCCGCCGGGATCCGCACCGAGCTGCCGGCCGCCGTCGAGGACGTCCCTGTCGCGAACCGCGAGCTGTTCGGCTGGGTGCTGCGCGAGGCCGTGACGAACGTGGTCCGGCACAGCGGCGCGTCCTCGGTACGGGTGGTGGTCACCGACCGGTCGATCGAGATCGTCGACGACGGTGTCGGTACCTCCCCGGCCGCGGAGTCGGCCGATCCGAAGGCGCCCGCCCTCGCGAGGCCGAGCGGTGGGGGCAGCGGTCTCGTCGGCCTGGCCGAGCGGATAGCCGCCGCCGGCGGCCGGCTTGAATCCGGCCCGGCTCATGGCCTGGCCCCGGCCGCCGGCAACGGCCCGTCGCCGCGCCACAACGGCACGATCCGCGGCTTCCGCCTACGCGCCACAATCCCAGCCTGACCCGAACCCACCCCACCGCGCCCGGACGGAGCGAACCATAAATACAGTCCGTGTTCTGCTCGCCGACGATCAGCATCTTGTCCGCGGGGCGCTGGCCGCTCTGCTGTCGTTGGAGGACGACATCGAGGTCGTCGGCCAGGTGGGGCGCGGCGACGAGGTGGTCGGCGCGGTCAGGCGGCACGCTCCGGACGTCGTGCTGATGGATGTGGAGATGCCCGGCATCGACGGCCTGGCCGCCGCCGCCGCGGTCCGGGCGACGTGCCCCTCGACCCAGGTGCTCATCGTCACCACTTTCGGCCGCACCGGCTACCTGCGCCGGGCGATGGAGGCGGGAGCGCTGGGTTTCGTCGTCAAGGACGCGCCACCGGACGCGCTGGCCGACGCCGTCCGCCGGGTGGCGCGTGGCGAGCGCGTTGTCGACCCGGCGCTCGCGGCCACGACGCTCGCGAGCGGGCCGAGCCCGCTCACCGGGAGGGAACGCGACGTGCTGATCGCGGCCAGGGACGGGGCGACCGTGGCCGACATCGCCGGGCGGCTGTTTCTCTCCGAGGGGACGGTCCGCAACTATCTGTCCGCCGCGATCGCCAAGACCGGTGCCCGCAACCGCATGGAGGCTCTCCGCGCCGCCGACGAGTCCGGCTGGCTCTGACCAGCATCGATGCGACTTCCGGGCCGCCAGCGCTCCGGGGCCGCCGGGACCACGCCGGGGCCTGGCGGGCCGGCGACGGTGCGCGAAAATCGGGTCGGGAACGGCGGCGGCACTCTGTAGCCTGATGGGCATGGCGTTGGTGGTGGCGAAGTTCGGCGGCTCCTCCGTAGCGGACGCGGACAAGATCAAAAGGGTGGCCGAGCGCGTCGTCGAGCAGCGCCGCGCGGGTAACGACGTGTGCGTCGTCGTGAGCGCGATGGGTGACACGACCGACGAGCTGCTGGAGCTCGCCGAGCAGGTGTCCCCGCTGCCGCCGCCCCGCGAGCTGGACATGCTGCTGACGTCGGGTGAGCGCATCTCGATGGCGCTGCTGGCGATGGCGATCTCGAACCTCGGCGCCGAGGCGCGCTCGTTCACCGGCTCGCAGGCCGGTGTGATCACGACGGGCACGCACGGCAAGGCGCGGATCATCGACGTCACGCCCGGCCGGATCCGGACCGCCCTCGACGAGGGCGCGATCGCGATCGTCGCCGGTTTCCAGGGTGTCAGCCAGGACACCAAGGACATCACGACGCTCGGCCGCGGCGGCTCGGACACGACGGCGGTCGCGCTGGCCGCCGCGCTGCACGCCGACGCCTGCGAGATCTACACCGACGTGGACGGCGTCTTCACCGCCGACCCGCGGATCGTGCCGAACGCACGGAAGATCGACACGGTCTCCTACGAGGAGATGCTCGAGCTCGCCGCCAGCGGCGCCAAGGTCCTCATGCTGCGCTGCGTGGAATATGCCCGCCGCTACAGCGTCCCCGTGCATGTCCGCTCGTCGTTCTCGACCAAGCAGGGCACCTGGGTCATCGATCTACCGGAGGCTGAGCTCGTGGAACAGGCCATCATCCGCGGCGTCGCGCACGACAACAGCGAGGCGAAGGTGACGGTCGTCGGCTGCCCGGACAAGCCCGGGGTCGCGGCGGCGGTGTTCCGCGCGGTCGCGGACGCGGACGTCAACCTCGACATGATCGTCCAGGTCGGGTCGGTCGCCGGTTCCGGACGGACGGACATCTCGTTCACGGCGCCGAAGGCCGACGGCCGCGTCGCCCTTGCCGCGCTGGAGAAGGTTCGCGCCGAGATCGGCTTCGAGAAGACCCTGTACGACGACCACATCGGCAAGCTGTCGCTGATCGGCGCGGGGATGAAGTCGCACCCAGGGGTGTCGGCCCGGTTCTTCGGCGCGCTCGCGGACTCGGGCGTGAACGTCGAGATCATCTCGACCTCCGAGATCCGGATCTCGGTCGTCGTCCGCGACACCGACCTGGCGGGCGCCGTCAAGGCGGTCCACGATGCCTTCGAGCTCGGCGACCCCGACAACCAGGCCATCGTCTACGCCGGCACCGGCCGCTGACCGATAGCTTCCCCACCGATCTGCCAATGCACGGGTGAACGCATGCCGGAGGCTCGGCGTTGATCACAGGTAGGCAGGCAGATCAGCGGGGACCCCTCGCCTGACTACAGCAAGAGCAAAGCCCTCATGGAGAGGAACTTCGGCCGTGGCCGACGAGAGTGTGCGCCGTCCTACCCTTGCCATCGTTGGCGCGACCGGGGCCGTGGGCACCGTCATGCTGTCGCTGCTGGACGAGCGCCCGGACATCTGGGGTGAGATCCGTCTGATCGCCTCGGCCCGCTCGGCGGGGCGGACGCTGCGGGTACGCGGCCAGGACGTCGTCGTCCAGGCACTCGCGCCCGAGGTCTTCGACGGTGTCGACATCGCGATGTTCGACGTGCCCGACGAGGTCTCCGCCCAGTGGGCGCCGGTCGCCGCCGAGCGCGGGGCGATCGCCGTCGACAACTCCGGCGCGTTCCGGATGGACGCGGACGTGCCGCTGATCGTCCCCGAGGTCAACGCCGACGCGCTCGCCGACACGCCACGCGGGATCATCGCCAACCCGAACTGCACGACGCTGTCGATGATCGTCGCTGTCGGCGCGCTGCACCGCGAGTTCGGGCTCGAGTCGCTGTTCGCCACGTCCTACCAGGCGGCCAGCGGCGCCGGCCAGGCCGGCATCGACGCGCTCTACGACCAGCTGGCCGCCGTCGGCGGCCGCCGCGACCTCGGCCAGACCGCGGGAGACGTGCGCAAGGCTCTCGGCGAGGACGCCCTCGGGCCGTTCCCGGCTCCGCTCGCGCTCAACGTGGTCCCGTGGGCCGGCTCTCTCAAGGACGGCGGCTGGTCGTCGGAGGAACTGAAGATCCGCAACGAGTCACGCAAGATCCTCGGCATGCCGGGGCTGCGCGTCTCGGCCACCTGCGTGCGGGTCCCCGTCATCACCACTCACGCGGTGGCGGTGCATGCCCGGTTCGCTCGCCCCGTCAGCGCCGCGGAGGCTCGCGCCGTGCTCGCCGGCGCGCCGGGGGTCGCCGTCGTGGACGACCCGGCGGCCGGCGAGTTCCCGACGCCGGCGGACGTCGTCGGGACCGACCCCACCTGGGTGGGCCGAATCCGCCAGTCGCCGGACGACCCGAACGAGGTGGCGCTTTTCGTGTGCGGCGACAACCTCCGCAAGGGTGCCGCCCTGAACACCCTGCAGATCGCCGAGACCCTCGTCGGCCGCGGCCTGCGCTAACCCCGCTCGTCCGGCACGACGATTTACCGAACAACGGTTGCGAATACAAATACCGGAGGGCGTCGGACGCAACGGAAAACATCCGACGAAGCATCCGGTCTCGTTCGGGCTCGCGGCATCCAGCGGCCGGCACATTCACGCCGGCCGCTGAGACGAGCATGTCCAGAACGCTCTTCGGCAGCGATCGTCGCCATGCGCCGCTGGCGGTCTGGCGCCCTGCCCCGCAGGCAGTTCCGACTGGCCCTTCCGCCCACCGGCCAGGCGGACGGAAGCGCCGAAGCCCACCGTGCAAAGCGATCAGCCCGCCTCCCCGGGGAAACGGGCTGATCGTGGTCGAGGACTGAGCCCTAGATCGGGCAAAGCCCGACTTCGGGGTCCGGAGTCACCCGTGGAGCAATATGCAGAGCGGGCCACCGGGGAGGCTGCCCAGAGGACAACGACCAGGGTGGCCCGTCAAGGTCTGCGTGGCTCAGATGGCGTGGACTGCGTCGGCCTGCGGCCCCTTCTGACCCTGGGTCACCTGGAACTCGACCCGCTGGCCCTCCTCAAGGGATTTGTAGCCGTCCATGTCGATCGCGCTGTAGTGGACGAAGACGTCGGAGCCGCCGCCATCCACCGAGATGAAGCCGAAGCCCTTTTCCGAGTTGAACCACTTAACCGTGCCCTGAGCCACGTGCCGTTCTCCCTGCTGGTGCAGTCAGGGCCCGCACCGCGCGGACCCCGGGCCAATTGCCGGGACATTCATCACCGGCTCAGTTCCGCAGTGTCTCGGTTGAGACACAACCAAACTGCAGCCAAGCACGACGGTACACGTCGAGGGGCGCGCGCGGGAGCCCTCCGGGCCAGGAAGTCCACTTCATCCGCCGGTAACAAGCCGACGTCCAGGCACGCTCCGATGCCYACATCGCATCCGTCCCAATCGGCCGAGACCACACGCCGGCATGACGAAACGGCGCACCCTGCCACAAACCAGCCACTGATCGGTGAGTGATATAAGTCACCTACTATAGTCCAGGGCGAGCACGCGGGCCATTGATCTCCACAGCCGTGTGGCACTTCGTCAGGCCGCCACGCGGGGCMAGCGCTAGCCGGGCAGTGCCTGAGTGAGATCGGCGATCAGATCCGCGGGCTCCTCCAGGCCGATGGACAACCGCAGAAGACCAAGGTCGACACCGGCAGCCGCGATCTCCTCAGGAGTCTGGTGGGAGAACACCAGCGTCGCCGGGTGCGTGATCAGGCTCTCGACGCCCCCGAGGCTGACCGCGTTGACGAACAGGCCGACCCCGCGCAGCACCTTCCGGGCCGCGTCGAACCCACCCCTGACGACGAAGCTGAGCATGCCGCCGAACCCGGCCATCTGCCGGCGGGCGAGCTCGTGCTGCGGGTGATCGACCAGCCCCGGGTAGTGCACCGCCTCGACGGCTGGATGGCCGGCGAGGAACTCCGCTACGTCTCGCGCGGACGAGTTCTGCCGCGCCAGCCGCAACGGGAAGGTACGCAGGCCGCGGGCCAGCAGCCAGGCCTCGAAGGGATGGCAGACCGGGCCGAGAACCCGGGCCGTCTCCCAGGCCGCCTCCATCAGGTCGGCGCGCCCGGTCACCACGCCCGCGGTGACGTCGCTGTGCCCGCCGAGGTACTTCGTCGCCGACTGGACGACGAGGTCCGCGCCGAACTCGATCGRCCGGGTGTTGAAGGGCGACGCGAACGTGTTGTCTGTGATCATCAACGCCCCGTGCGCGTGCGCGGCGTCGGCCGCCGCGGCGAGGTCGGTGAGGACCAGGCTCGGGTTGCTCGGCGTCTCGGTGTAGACGACCTTGGTCCGGTCGGTGACCGCGGCCGCGAGCGCCGCCGTGTCCGACTGCTCGACCAGGGTCACCTCGACGCCGAAGCGCGGCAGCACGTCCGCCAGGAGGGTGAGCGACCCGGTGTAGTGCTGGGTCTGGGCGACGACGTGGTCGCCCTGGGAGACGTTCGACAGCAGCGCGGCGCTGACCGCCGCCATCCCGCTGCCGACGAGGAGGGCGGCCTCGGCGCCGTCGAGCTCCCGCAGCATCTCCTCGCAGACCCTGGCGTTGGGAGAGCCGTATCGGGTGTAGAACCGCGCGGGGCCGACGGCGCTCGCGACCTCGGCGGCCCGCTCGTCCGCCGGGAGACGGTAGGTGCTGGTCTGGAAGATCGGCGGATTGAGCGGCTCGCCGATCGGGTCGTCATGCCAGGCCGGGTGGATCAGCCGGGTGATGTCCGCCCAGTTCCTGGCCGCGGCCGGTTCGGGGCTCCGCTGTCGGGGGTTGCGCTGTTCGCCGGTCATGGCCACAGCCTGCCCGGCCCCTCCGCCAGGCCGCGACCCGATTTCGGCGTCATCCCGCCCAGGGCGACCGAACTCGCCGCCTTCCGCCCCTACCCCCACCCGAAGCTGGCGCCCGTCCGGAGCCCAACAGGACCCGCGACGGGAAGGGGAGGCGGCTGAGAAGCTATCCCTTCAGCCAGCGGCGGTGGCGGCTGTGCGAGAGGGACGGCCAGGCGTCGAAGAAGTCGCGCTCGGCGACGCGCGCCCGCAGCTCCTCCAGGCCGAGCAGCAGGCCGTAGGTGAACGCCGTCGGGTCGCCGGCCTCCTGGGCCTCGATCCCCCAGGACCGCAGCAGCCCGGCGGCCACCGTGGCGTCCTGGTGGGTGCCGAGCAGTTCCTGCGTCTCCTCGGAGACCCTGGCGAGCGTCCTGGCGTCCGGGCCGAAGACGGGCGCGAGCGCCTCACCGGCGTAACGCAGCCGCTTGGCCTGCTTGCGCGCGGAGTGCAGCAGCACATCGCGGTCATGGCCGGCCGGGGTCGCCGCCGCCTTCGCGATCTTGCGAGCGAGCTTGCGGTCGGCGGAGTGGACCAGCTCGCGCAGCTCGGTCGCCGCCGGGCGCCGTGCTCGCCCGGCCAGCGGCGCGCGCACCAGGTCGCCGAGGTCGACCAGCAGGATGAGGTAGCGCTCGTCGCGCAGCGCCGCGAGCGCCTCGGCCCGGCCCTGTGACATGTCGGCCTTGAGATGCCGGGTCAGRCTCTCCTCGACCGGTCCGCGGACCAGGTCGGGCGGCAGTGCCGCGAGCCGGCCGCCGAAGTACTCCAGTTGCACCTCGCTGTCGCGCGCGCCCGACAGCGCCCGTGCGAGGTCGCCGAGCTCGCGGTCGAGATGAGCGGCCAGGTCGACCGGGAACAGCGGCGCGAACGTGCGCAGCGTGCTGCGCGTCCGGCGGGTGGCCACCCGCATCTTGTGCACCGCGTCCGGCTCGTCCATCCGCACCCGCGGGTCGGCCGCCAGCAGGGCCTCCACCTGCGCGGACAGGTAGACGCGCAGCACCTCGCCGGCGGTGAGGTTGGCTCGCCGACGCCGGCCGGCCGGGATCGTCGGCGACGGGCTCGGGGCCGGCTCGGGCGGCGCGGTGTTGGCCAGGCTGAGCACATGGGCGAGCTTCGAGCCGTGCGGCGCGTCCGTCGCGCCGGCCGCGCGCAGGGCCGCCTCCACGTCGTCGAGCAGCCGCGCCCCGCCGGCGCCCCCGAGAGGCGCGTCGGCGCCGGCCGCGCCGGCCGCCGAGGTGCCGGCGGCCGGGGCGGCCCCGTTGGGGGGCTGGGTGAGCAGCTCCACCTCGATCTCGCGCCACTGGGTCAGGACGGCCCGATCGCCCAGGGTCTGGGCGCGGACCTGGTCGTCGACGACCTCCGCCAGCGGCTCGCCGGCCGCGTCCAGCAGCCGGGTCGCGCCGCGGGTGGTGACCAGCCGGGCGACCGGGCTCACCCGCGCGCCGCGCAGCTGCAGGAACACGATGTCGAGCAGGTCGGCCGGCGGCGCGCAGTGCGCGATGCCCCGCTCGTCCGGCTCGCTGGCCGACAACGGACGGTGGATCTCCTCACGCGCGCCGCCGCCGGCCGGCAGCTTCAGGTGCCAGCCGTCGTCCGAGCCCCCGGTCCGGCGGCGCAACGTCACCTTGGCCCGGGCGAGCCGYAGGTCCTCGGAGTCGTAGTAGACCGCTTCCTGGGTGAACGTCTCCGGCTTCGTCACCGCCGCGACGCCGACGCCGCGGCCCGCCTCGTCCAGTGAGGGCAGCACGAAGTCCGCCTTGACGGCGAACTTGSGCTCGATCTCCAGCTGACCGCCCACGTCGTCCCCTTTCGGAGTGCCCGCCCGGGTCACCCCTATGCCCCGCCACCTCGGCCGCGAGGGCGGCGGGCGGTGGGGTACTGGGGTTGTCGTCCTACGAGCGGAGCCAGGCTCAACCAAGCACGCGCCTACGCTCGGCTACCGGCGACCGCCAACGCTGCCCAGCCATGGCCCGCGCACAGAGCAACAACCTCAGTTTGCCGTTTGTTCTCCTATTGTTATCCGGGAGTTGGCAGCCAGGAGACGGATCCAGCCAACAACACATATCCGACGAACGCCACCGAATCGATCAGCGTGTGTGCCACGACCAGCGGCACCACCCGACCACGCCGCTGGAAGATCCGACCGAACAGCAGACCCATCGCGACGTTGCCGAAGAAGCCGCCGAGACCCTGGTAGAGGTGGTAGGAACCGCGCAGCAGGGCACTGGCCGCGAGCGCCCGCCGGTCACCCCAGCCGAGCTCACGGAGCCGGACCAGCAGGTAGCCGGCGACGATGACCTCCTCGGTCACCGCGTTCTGCAGGGCGGAGCCGAGCAGCACCGGGATCCGCCACCACACGTCGGGCAGCCCGGAGGGCGCGACGGTCAGGTTCGCCCCGCTGTGCCAGGCGAGAAGGTAGAACCCCAGGCCTATCCCGCCGACGGCGGCGGCGAGCGCGGCACCGAAGGCCAGGTCGCGCCCCGGGCGGCGCCGGTCCAGYCCGATCACCCGGGCGCCGCCGCCATGGCGGCTCAGCAGGTAGACGGCCAGGAACGCCGGGACGATGGCATTGAGCAGCCCGGCGAGCTGGAGCGCGAGGTCCAGCCACGGCCGGCCCGGCGCCGCGGACCCGTTGAGCAGCGCCACCTGGCCGCGGACCGGACCGCTCGTCACCGCCCCGATGTAGCGGATGAAGGCGAACAGCCCCGACATCCCGAGCGACACCCCGAGCAGCAGCCAGATCTCGATTACCAGCCCGCGCCGGCCGAGGGCCTCCTCGCCAGCGGTTCCAGCGACCGGGGTCGCCGCGGCCACCGGAGCCGCGGCGGTCGCGGCGGTCGCGGACACCGTGGCGGCCGCCGGAGCGGGCCGCGTGTCTGGCGCGACGGTGGCGCTGGTGGGGGAAGCGGCGGACACGGGCATCCCCGAGGCGGTGCCGACGCTCTCGGTGCTCTCGGCGTCGGAGGCGGCGTGGGCCCGTGAGCCGGGGACTGGCTCCGGTCCGGTGCCGACGCTCGCCCGAGGGCGTATCCCTGGCCGCATTCCCGGACCGTAGCCCACCCGCCTGAGGCGGGGCTTAGGGCAAGGCCCGAGGCCGCCTCGCCCTGAGCCCGCCGGTCGCGGGCGCGGCCGGCCGGGTGCCGCGAGGCCGTGCTGGCCGCTTCCCGGTTCGCCAGCGCACCATCTTCTACACGGCGTAAAATTCAGATCATGGCGCGCCTGGGAGACCTAGAACGCTCAGTCATGGATGTGTTGTGGGACTCCGAAGGCTGGCTGACAGCGCGGGAGGTCGCGGCGCGGCTGCAGCACGAGCGGGACCTCGCGTACACGACCGTCCTCACGGTCCTCGAGCGGCTCGAGAAGAAGGGCTTCGTGCGGCGCCAGCGCGCCGCCCGCGCGCACCGGTACCGGGCGTCCGACGCCCGCGAGGCGGTCGTGGCCGAGGCGATGCTCGAGGCGCTCGGCAACGCCGACGACCGTGGCTCCGCGCTGGTCCGCTTCGTCGGCGCGGTGTCGGCGGAGGAGGCGGAGATCCTGCGCCGCGCGCTCACGCTGCCGACCGAGACCGAGCTGCTCCCGCCGATCGGCCCGGGCCACGACACATACTCCGACATCGCCACCCTCGGTGACGAGGCCACCGGCCCCATCACCGACACCCGCGCGGACGAACTCGATTTGTCATCGTCGTCCGATAAGGCGGGCGGCGGTAACGTTGCGTCGACATGACGACGGCGGCCGCTCTCACGCTGTTCGCCGTGGTGCTGGCCTGGCCGGTGCCACGGCTGCTCGCGGGCGCCCGCTGGACGCACGGCTGCCCCAGAGCGGCGATCGTGCTGTGGCAGGCCGTGGGGCTCGCCGGCGGGGTCTCCGCGCTGCTCGCGGCCGCCGCCTTCACCGTAGCGCCGCTGTCCGGCTCGACGCCCCGGGCGATCGCCAACCACGCACGTAACATCGCGGCCGGGCGGCCGCTGTCCGGGCTCGACTGGCTCAGCATCGTCGGCTTGATGGCCGTCGCGGCGCTGGCTGGCCGCCTGTTCGGCGTACTCGCCTCGTCCACCTACGCGACCCTGCGCCACCGCCACCGCCACCGCCACCTCGTCGACCTCGCGGCGCGGGAGCACCCCCAGACGTCCTGCCGGGACCGGTCGCATGGCCACCTCGGCGCCCCGGCCCAGGCCCGCGCCGGGCGCTCCCGCCGGATCCACGACTGGACTCCGCTCGCCGTGGTCCGCCCGCAGCCACCCCGCCCTCAGCCGGGCCGCGTGGGTACTGACAAGCAGGCCGCGAGCGCTGACAAGCAGGCTCCTCCGGGTGCCGACAAGCAGGCTCAGGCTCAGTGCGAGCTCTGCGGTCACGTGGGGCTGCGCATCCTCGACCATCCGGTGGCGGTCGCCTACTGCGTCCCCGGCGTCCGGCACGCTCGGGTGGTGGTGTCCCGTGGTCTGCTCACCACCCTGGCGCCACGCGAGCTGCAGGCCGTGCTCGCGCACGAGGACGCGCACGTCGCTGGGCGCCACGACCTGGTCATCCAGCCGTTCGTCGCCTGGCAGCAGACCTTCCCCTTCCTGCGTCCGGCCTGGGAGGCGACGGCGGCGGTCTCGCTGCTCGTCGAGATGCTCGCCGACGACGCCGCCGCCCGCCGCACGAGCGGGAAGGTGCTCGCCAGGGCGCTCGCCCAGCTCGGCGTGACCCGTTCCCTCGTCCCCGCGGGCACCCTCGGGATCACCGGGGACCTCACCCCCGGCGGTCTCGCCGGAGTCCGCGGCCGGCGCGGCGCCGCGCGTCAGGCTGGCCCCGGCACGGCCGTGGCCGACGCGGCGACCGCCACACCGGCTGCCCAGCACTCCCCCGGCGCCACGACGCTCGCGGACGCCGGGAGCACCCACCCGCCGTCGCGGTCACCGGTGATCGCGCGCATCGTCCGGCTGCTGGAACCGCCCGCCGTCCCGTGGTGGCGGCCGGCCGCCGCCTACGCCGCGGCGGCCGCCATCCTCGCGACGCCCATCCTGCTGCTCGCGCTGTAAGGCGCAGTTCCGCGACCGCCAGAGGGCCCAACCGGCGATCACGTCGACGGGCCGGGATCGGCGGCGGTGGTACTGGGACGTCATCGGCTGGTACCTGGGTCTTAAGGAGTCGGAGCCGTCATGTTTCCTAGCCGTGGAGCCCGGGCGGGGGGACGATCCGACACGGTGACGGCTTGGTGGCAGCACCGCGAGYACGTCGCCGGTACTGGCCCCTTGACGACCGCCGCGCGAACACCCCTGGACACCCATCCCCCGTGCATGCCAGCCAATGGCCTGCCGGCGGACACGGCCAAGGGTGACGTGAGCACGGCGAAGCGCCGCTCGGCCGGAGGTCTGCCGGTCGAAACGGCCGAAGGCCACGCGCGCAAGGCGAAGCCTTGCCACGATGGGAGGCGGACAAAGGAGCATGACGACGACGGCGATCGGCCCGGGCTCGGTCGGACACGGCGCCGGCGACCGCGGGGACGGCAGCGGCGGCAGCAAGGGCGGCGGCGACCCACAAGCGATCATCGTCGTCCATGATGTCAGCGGTGTGGCGGCCGCCGGCGAGCTCGGCACGATCGCGGACAGGATGGCGCAGCACGACATCCGGTTCGGAGTTATCACCTCCGGTGAGCAGCCGTTTCCCGACCCCGCGGCGCTCGACCTCATCGTCGTCATGGGCTCCGACAAGTCCGGCTACGACGACACGATCCCGTGGCTGCCCGCCGAGCTGACCTACCTGCGCGCGGCGATTCGGGTCGGCACCCCGATCCTCGGCATCTGCTTCGGTGGGCAGATCCTCGCCCGCGCGCTCGGCGGCACCGTATGCCCGGCCGAGCGACACGAACTGGGCTGGCTGCTGGTCACCACCGCCGACCAGACCGCGGTCCCGGCCGGCCCCTGGATGGAGTCGCACTGGGACGCGTTCACCGTGCCACCGGGCGCGCGGCGGCTCGCCTGGACGCCGGACGCCGAGCAGGCGTTCCGGTTCGGCCCGCATCTGGGGGTGCAGTTCCACCCCGAGATCACCCCGACGGTGTTCGAGACCTGGGCGGCCATCTGGCAGGCCAACGGACGTGACCGGGAGCTCGCCGCGATGGGCGTCGACATCGCCGCGCTGCGTGAGGAGATCGCGCGCCGGTCCGATGCCTCCCGTACCGCCTCCTACGCCCTCTTCGACGACTTCTGGGCTCRCGCCCGCGCCTTCAGCCGCGCCTGACGACTGGCTGCGCGAGTCCTGGCGATCAGTCAGACACGGCGCCAGTGGTGACGCGAAACGTCTGACTGATCTTCGAACTGCTGGCACAGGCCGATGGGGCCACCGCTCACGGGAAGCGGCACCGGCTCTCAGCCGGCGTGGCCGGCGGCTACCGGGTGGCGAGGGCGACGTCCGGTTCGTCGCGCCGCGGCTGGGTGACGAACAGCGCGGCGGTACGGGCGGCGGTGTCGCGGGCCCAACGGCCGGTGGTCAGCAGGCCGAGGATGCCGATGGCGACGCCGCAGCCGACCATGATCCACCAGGCCGCGCCGCTGGTCGGGTCGATCGCGGCATGGCCGTCCTGACCGGCGACGTGGCTGGCGGCGACGGAGCCGAAGATCGCGACGCCCAGCGCGATGCCGATCTGCCGGCTGGTCGAGGCGACCGCGGCGGCGACACCGGCCTGCGCGATCGGCATTCCGGACACGGCCGTGTTGGTGATCGGCGCGTTCACCATGCCAAAACCCAGCCCGAACAGCACATAGGCGCAGACAAGCACCGCGAGGCTGGTGTGCGGGCCCATGAACGACAGCACCACGCCGCTGGCGGGCAGCGCCGTCCCGGCGATGATCAGCGACGGCCGCGGGCCGTGGCTGGCGACGAGACGGCCCGAGATCGGCGCGCACACCGCGGTCACCCCCGCCATCGGCAGGGTCAGCAGGCCCGCGTGCAGCGCCGAGTAGCCGCGCACGTTCTGCAGGTAGAGCGTGTTGAGGAACAGGAAGCCACCCATTGCCGCGAACGCGCAGACGGCGATGGCCGTGGCGCCGGAGAACGGCGCGCTGCGGAAGAACCGCATGTCGAGCAGCGCCTCGTCGCGGCGCGTCTCGCCGACGATCAGTCCGACGAGCGCGGCGGCCGCGACGACGAACAGGACGATCGTCTGCGCCGACGTCCAGCCGGCGGCCGGCGCCTCGATGATCGCGTAAGTGAGCGTGCCGAGGGTGACGGCGACGAGCGCCTGGCCCAGCGGGTCGAACCGGCGGGCTCGGGGCGCCTTCGACTCGGGCACGTACCTGGTGGTGAGCACCAACGCGGCGAGGCCGATCGGCACGTTGATCCAGAAGATCGCCCGCCAGCCGACCCCGTCGACCAGCAGTCCGCCGAGCACCGGGCCCAACGCCATGGACAGGCCGATCACGCCGCCCCACACGCCGATGGCGCGAGCCCGCTCCCGCCGTTCGGTGAAGGTGTTCGTGATGATCGCCATCGCCACGGGGTTGAGCATCGAGCCGCCGACCGCCTGGATCATCCGGAAGGCGATCAGCCAGCCGAGGCCGGGGGCGAGGCTGCACAACAGCGACCCGGCGGAGAACAGCGCCAGCCCGGTCCGGAACACCCGCTTGCGACCGAGACGGTCGCCCATCGAGCCGGAGAACAGCAGCAGGCTCGCGATCACGAGCCCATAGGCGTCGATCGTCCACTGCAGGCCGGAGTCGGGGGCATGCAGATCCTGCTTCAGCGACGGCAGGCCGACGTTGAGGATCGTGGTGTCCATCCCCACGATGAACAGGCTCGAACAACAGATCGCCAGTACCAGGTAGCGCCTGCCCCGACTCGGCGGCTCACCCGCCGCCGCCGTTCCACCAGCCTCCGCCGCCGGCGTGGGTGCCGTCGTCATCGGCTCTCCGATCTTTGAGCTGGTAACACCGAGATCACCGAAATCGTTGTGGATGTCTAATATTTAGCAGGCTACAACTAATTCTCCCGTCGGCCGCCCCGCTCGCCTGTGACGTTTCCGCCGCCGTCGCCGCCTGTGATCGCCAGACCGGTCGCGTCGCCACCGACCGCCGCCGGCCGGCAACCGGGCAACCGGGCAACCGGGCAACCGGGCAACCGGGCAACCGGGCGGAGGATCGGTGCCGTTCGGCGATGCCGGACCTGGGCCGCGGTCCAACAGCCGACACCAACGGACAAGTGGCGCGCCGCCGATGGTTACCTGTGGGTAGTTACCAAGAGAAAGGGGTCAGGGGACTGATGACCGGGTCAGGGCTCGCAAACCCGTCCGGGCCGCGTGAGCTCCCACCAAACGAGCCGACACCGCCGCCGGCGCCAACGCTGGCATCGGCACCCACGCTGGCATCGGCACCCACGCTGGCATCGGCACCCACGCTGGCACCCGCACCGGTGGCCTGGCCGATCCGGCTTCTCATCGTCTGGCCCGCGCGTGCGGTCGCGTTCGCGGTCTTCCTTCCGTTGCGGATGCTCTACGAGCTGATCGCGCTGGTACTGCGCGGGCTGGTGCGGGTGACGTGGGGATGGCTCCTGTACCCGGGGCTGCGGGTCCTGTTCATGGCGCTGCGTCTTCTGTTCAAGGCGCTGTGGATCGTTCTGTCGGGGCTGTGGAACTGGGTGCTGCGTCCCGTCGGACGAGGGCTTGCCTGGCTCTGGACGCAGGCCTGCCTGCCGGTTCTCCAGCTGGTCGGGCTCGCGCTACGCAGGCTGATCCTCGAGATCGTGAACGCGCTCCAGGCGTTGTGGTGGACGATCCGCGTGGTCGTCCGCCACATGGTCCGCCCCGCCCGCTGGTTCACGCGGGTCGCGCTTGTCCCCGCGGCGCGCGCGACGGCGTGGGTCCTGGCCAGCGCCGGGCGCGCGATCCGCTGGTTCAGCCGGGTGACGGCCGCCCCGGTGCTGCGCGCGCTGGCGTGGGTGCTGGTCCGCGCCTGGCGCGCGATCCGCGCGGGCCTGCGCGCACTCGGCCGGCTGCTGGTGCTGTCGGCCTGGCACCTCGTCGTCCGGCCCGGCCGCTGGCTGGTCCTGGCGGTGCTCGTCCCCGGCTGGAAGGCGACGGTGGCGACGCTGGCCTGGGCGGCCCGCGCGATCAAGGCGGTCCTGCGCCTGGTGGTGGTCGTACCACTGGTCTGGAGCTGGCGGACGGTAGCGGCTCCGGCCGGCCGGGCGACCGCAAGGGCACTGCGCGTCCTGGTCGCCGTCCCCATCGCCTGGTGCTGGCGGGCGGTGGTCATGCCCACGGCCCGGGCGGTTCGCGCCGTGTCACGGGTGCTGGTCCTCCGGCCGTCACGGTGGGCCCGCGACACTGTCTGGCGGCCGATCCGCGAGACCACCTCCACCGTCGCCCGAGCCGTCACCGGCCGGCCTGTCCAGCATCAGCGGACCAAGCCCTGAACGCGGCCGAGCCAGGACGCGAGCCGCGACGAGGCGGGCGGGGACCGACCACCGGAGGGCCGAAACCGCGATCAGGTCCGCGGGCTCACCGGAGGCGGCGCTGGGCGAACAGGGGTCAGTCGAACAAGGTCGGTGGCGGGGCGGGCAGGGCGCCTTCGATCTGGAGCATGCGGCGCTTGGTCACCGCGCCGCCCGGGGCGGAGAAGCCGCCGAGCGCACCGCCGGCGGCCACCACCCGGTGGCAGGGCACGACGATCGGGACCGGGTTGCGGCCCAGCGCCTGGCCGACCGCCCGGACGGCGCCCGGCATCCCCAGCCGCGCGGCGACCTCGCCGTAGGTGAGCGTCGAGCCGGGCGGGATCGCGCGCGTCACCTCGTAGACGCGGCGGTAGAAGTCCGGCACTCCGTCCAGGTCKACCCGGACCTCGCCGAGGTCCACCGACTCGCCCGCGAGCAACGCGACCATCCCGTCGATCGCCGTCCGTACCCCGTCAGGCGCCGGCCCCTCCACGGCATCCGGATAGGCGGCCACCAGGTCGTCCCGGGTGGCGGACGCGTCGCCCTGGTCGGACGGCAGCGCGATGCCGACGATCCCGCCGTCGCCCCAGACGACGCCGCACGGACCCACCGCGGTGTCGAAGAGCGTCATCCCATGGCTGACAGACATGCCCCTATCGTGCTCCCGGCCACCGACACTCCGTCCCCATCAGGGATCACCAGGGCGGACCGACCGGGAGTGGAGTGGAGCCGAGCCGGGCCTTCGCGCTACTCGTGCTCGCCGGTGACGGTCTGCTGGGGTTGGACGCCGTCAGGGCGGAAGGTCCGGGAGGTGCCGGACGGGTCGGTTCCGAGGGTGTTACCGCACTTGGTGGAGAACCAGCGCGACCGGCCCGCCTCCGGACGCCAGCTCTCGACGTCGAACGTCTCGCCGGTCGCATATCCCTGACCGCCCGACGCGGGGACCAGGGCCAGGTATTCGTGGCAGCGCAACTGGTCCTGGAGACTCCCGCCGACCGGCCCGTCGAGCCCGGTGAACCCGGCGGACGGCGTCAGGCAACGGCGGATCGCCTGCCACATCACCGCTGTCGCCTCGTTACGGTCGTTCGCGTGCCGCGCGTCGCTGGTTGGGCGCAACGAGACCCGGAAGTCGCCGTTCGACCACCGCTGCACGGTGATCTCCTCGACGTACCGGCTGGCGCCGCAGTACGGCGGACCGTCGGCGGCCGCGCCAGCCGCGCCAGCCGCCGCGCTCGGGGCAGCGGTGGCGCCCGCGTTGGCGGTGGCACTGGGAGAGGAGGAGGCACTCGACCCGTCGGCGGAGCGCGCGGCCGCATCGGAACGGGCGGTGCCCTGAGGCTGACAGGCCACTGTCAGCGCGCTCACCAGCACCAGACCAGCCGCCACCGCACCAGCCGAGACAGCTCTACCCACCGCCCGCCTCATCACCGTTAGAGCCTAGGCCGAACGCGCCCGCCTGGCCTGGCAGCGTCGCCCGCGGGACCCGCATGTCCCGTCCGATACCGGCCAAGAGCCACGCCGACCGCGACCGGAAGCCGACCACCCGCCAGGCCGCCGGGCCGGTGGGTCGGTGGGCCGGTGGGCCGGTGGGCCACCGCGCCGCCCGACCACCGACCGCCCAGTGGTCGCGGCACCATGGGCCGGCGGTCATGCGTTCGGCGTCGTGCTCGCCGCCCGATCGAACTCCGTACCTCGCGGTCAGCCCCAACTCGTCAGCCTTGAACGCGACTTGTCGACCTTGAGGCGATTTACTCGACGATCAGCGGGTAGCGATAGATCATGCTTGCTCTTGTTGCCGCCCTCTTCTTCCTGCTCGCCGCCTTCGGAGTCGACTCGGACGACATCAACCTCGTCTGGCTAGGTTTGGCCTTCCTCGCCGCCCACTTCGCCTTCCCCATCAGCGCACCCTGGGTCAACCGCACGCGACGGTAGGAACGCGAAGAGCCGCCCGGCACTGACCGGCTCGCGTGGATCTTCGCGGTCGGGCGCGGGCCGGGAGCGCAGGCCGTCGCCACCATGATCCTGCTCGTGGCCAACAGCGCGGCGCTGGCGAGCCGCCACCTGCCAACCTCCGTCATCCCGACCGGCCTCCGTCATCCCGGCCCGGCCACGGGCCGCGCTGCTGGCAGACCAATGAGTGGACCGGAACGTGCGATCAGGCGGTTTCTGCCTTGGCGGCGGCCTTTCATCTGCTTCTTGAAGTCGCGGACCTTGAGCAACGTATCCGGCCCGGTGATGTCCGCGACCGACCGGCGGCTGCCCTCTTCGCCGTACGGCGCCGTGACCGCACGCCACCCTGGCGGCGTCACGCCCGGCTGCTTGCCGAGCAGCGCAACGAAGATCTTCGCCTTCTGCGCCCCGAAACCCGGCAACGCGCTGACCCGCCTCAGTTCCTTGCCGTCGGCGGCCGTGCTCCAGATCGAAGCCGGGTCACCGTCATACCTGTCGACGATCACCTGGCATACCGCCCGGACCTGCTTGGCCATCGATCCCGGAACCGGTGCAGCGCCGGCGGCGTCGCGAAGATCGAGCCGAGCGCGTCCGGGTCGAAGCCTGCCAGCTCGCCGACGTCGAGCGGCCGGCCAAGCCGCTGCGTCAGGATGTACGGCGCGGCGAACGCCCGCTCCAAGGGGAACTGCTGATCCCAGTCAGTCTCGGAAGGGTAGAGCAGCCGTTCCAGGAGACAGCGGCTGTTCCACGAGAAAGACCTTCACCCGCCACGGTTCACCTCGGCCACGCCGACACCACACCTCGTCGACCGTCATGCTCAGTCGTTGACCAGCCCGCCAGCGGCCCTGATCGCGGCCGTCCCCTACACCGTGAAGATCCCAGCCCGGAAGCACCCGACCGATCTCCTGCTGGTCCCGACGCAGCATCCGGACACAGCCCGCCTTGTGATTCCGCGCTCCGCCGGTCGTATCGGTGGACAGCCCGCCAGCAGGCCACCACGGCACCGAAAGGACCTCGAAGATCCTGACGATCTCGGAGCTCCGCAGGGGCTCCCATCCCGGATACTCTCGACGACGGCGAAGGAATATCCAGATGGCGACAGCTGGCATCGCCAATCCAAACACGGCCAACCCAATCGGTAGACCCCAGTTCCACGAACTGTCACGCTCACGCGCCCTGGTCGGATCACTTTCGTCGTACTCCACAGTCAGATGTTCTCCGACGCGAAAATTGCTGCCCCCAGTGCTGATCCTCGTAACGATCGGCACGCCGGCATGGGTGACGAAACGGGCCGTCATCGGCTCGTGCGGACCACCGGCGTCCACCACCTCGGCAGTAACCACGATCCCATGATTCGCGAACCAGACATTTCTAGAGACGAGGTATCCCGCACTGGCCAGCAGTAACAGTCCGACCGCCAGCGCCTTCCAAACAATTTCAGCCCTGAGCGTGAATACGTGGTCAGGCTTCCGCCTCCCAGGGGTTAGCGACCTCTCCGGCATGCGGTGGAGTATCGCATCTTTTCATACCCGAAGCAGCTCCGCCAGGGCTCTTCACCTGTCGAGAAAAGGCGAGATGCTCGGCCACTCCTCAGCTGCAGCGCGACTGTGAAGTCGCCGAGGCCGGTTCCTGGGCTAAGCTGGGAGAAGGGCGTGATCCACGCCTAACCTCGGAGGGTCGTCCCAGCGCGACCACGGTGAGAGGCAAAGGGGCTTGTGCCTCGGATCATCGTCATTGGTCCGCTCGTCTCGAACGTCGACGGCCGCTGGGTGCTCGACGTCGGGACGCGGGAGAGCCGATGACGGCGAACAAGGCGTTCAAGCAGCGCGTGCGCGCACGAGCGCGCAGGACGGGCGAGTCCTACACGGCCGCACTTCGGCACTTCCGGCAGCCCTCCGAAGGAACCACCGTGCCGAACACCAGTCCCTTCCGAATCTCGGTCGCCCAGCTCGACGCGCCGACGGATCCGCGTGATGCCGCCGCGTTTCAACGGGTGGGCCACGACGTGCGTCGTCTGATGACCGAGGCCCGCGATCAGGGCGCTCGCCTCATTCATTTCTGCGAGGGAGCGCTCTGCTCGCCGAACAAGCGGATCCTGTCCAGCGATCCGACCATCATGACGGACGCTGACTGGAGCCGCTTCGACTGGGCGGCCCAGCGCGACCAGCTTGAGGCGATCAGGAAACACGCCGCAGGATCGCGGTTGTGGACAGTCGTCGGAGCCGTGCACCGGCTCACCGAGCCGCATCGTCCACACAACAGCCTTTACGTGATCGACGACCACGGCCGTATCGTCACCCGCTACGACGAACGGATGTTGTCCCACATCAAGGTCACCTATTTGTACACACCCGGCACCAGTCCGATCACCTTCGACGTCGACGAGGTGCGGTTCGGGTGCGCGCTCGGCATGGAAAGCCAGTATCCGGAGCTGTTCGCCGAGTACGAGCGAGCCGACGTTCACTGCGTGCTGCTCTCCACCATGGACAATGGCACCGTCTTCGGCCTGCAGACACAGGCGCACGCCAGCACCAACAGCTACTGGATCAGCTATGCCACCGTCGCCGCCGACGCCGACGCCGCGCCGTCCGGAATCGCTGGGCCTGACGGTCACTGGGCGACCCGATGCGGACCGGACACCACCTCGGCCATCGCCACCGTCGATGTCGACCGCGAGCATGAAGGCCTCGCGCGCCCCTGGCGCCGAACGGCACGTGCCGGCAGGTACGCCGCCGCGGTCGTCGACGATGACCCTCGAGCACTACGAAGCTCGTTCTGACACCAAGATCTAGACGGGCGCCCCCGAAGCGTTTCGCCCATCCCGGGTAGACGCTTCGGGCGGCCGGCGCCGCTGCGACGTGTCCCCTGATACACCGGCGGCATACTCCGGGCAGCCAGACGAAAGGCTAGGTCGCAGGTCGCAGGAGACATCGGCGAGTCCGGCCGTACTCCAGCGGCCGCCACGTTTCATTATCGCCGATGCACGGATCGGGAAACGAGGTCCGGTTTACTCCTTGACTGTGATGAAACGTGAGGACGCGCTCGGCCTGTCACTCGATAACCGCAAGGACAAGGATCTCCTACCTCACGCGGTATCTCATATTTTGCTTAAAACCCCGCATTCGTGTCGCGTTGCCTGCCGCTACCGTAGAGCCAGCGAGCACGAGATGTACGGAGGTAGAAATGAAGGCAATCGTCGCGACTGATCAGGCCGCGGAAGCAGCCGGGATCAAGCTGGCGGAGCGGCCTGAGCCGACGCCGGCGATCAACGACGTCGTCGTCGAAGTCCACGCGTCGGGATTCGTCCCCGCGGAGTGGGAGTGGCCCTCGACGTGGGTCGATCGCTCCGGTCACGATCGAGCCCAGGCGATCATCGGCCACGAGTTCGCCGGAGTGGTCACCTCTCTTGGCTACGGCACGACGGGGCTCTCGCTGGGTCAGCGGGTTTTCGGTATCACGGACTGGCACCGCGATGGGACCCTGGCCGAGTACGCGGCCGTGGAGGCACGCAACCTCGCGCCGCTGCCGGGGGACGTCGACTTCACGGTGGGTGCGAGCCTGCCGATCTCCGGCCTGACCGCATGGCAGGGCCTGTTCCAGCACGGTCGTCTTCAGTCGGGGCAGGCCGTCCTCGCGCACGGCGCCGCCGGCGCGGTCGGATCTGTGGTGACGCAGCTCGCCCGGGAGTTCGGCGCCTACGTCATCGGTACCGGGCGGGCGGCGGACCGCCAGGCGGCGCTCGACTTCGGCGCGAACGAGTTCCTCAGCCTCGACGACGAGGATCTCGAAGGCATCGGCGGGGTCGACGTGGTCTTCGATGTCATCGGTGGTGACATCCAGAGGCGCTCGGCGAGCATCATCCGGCCTGGCGGGACGCTGGTGTCGGTGGTCGGGCCCGCCGAGGCTCGCCCTGTCGACGGTCTCGCGGTCGACTTCGTCGTCGAGTCCGTTCCGAGTCAGCTGGTGGAGATCGTCGACCGGGTGCGGGACGGGCGCCTGCGCACGCACATCGGAACCGTCGCGACCCTCGACGACGCCGTCCCCGCGCTCAACCCGACCGGGCGGCGCAAGGGCAAGACCGTCATTCGCGTGCGCTCCTGAGCTCTGTTCCTCGTCTATCCGAACGGGCAGCCCGAGCCCGGTTCGGAGGTGCTGGGTAGGGCACCTGGGATCTCGCCCCCACCAGGAGTAACCAAGGATTGACTACCTACCCAAGGGCGCTGGCCGCGTCACGGACCGGGCAACAGGCTGGTCCCCATGACAGCGAATCTCATGAACCGGGAGATCCGGCTGGCCGGTCGCCCGGTCGGAACACCCGGCGCGCAGCATTTCGAGCTTGTCCGCGACGTGGTGCCGCGGCTTTCCCAGGACGGGTCCTGGTCCGCAACATCTGGATCTCGGTCGACCGTGCATACGGGGGCGGATGGACGACAAGCCGTCCTACCTCCCGCCGTTCCAGGTCGGCGGTTGCCTAGCCGCTGCCGCCGTATGAGGGAGTGACCTCAGGCAGGTACACCCTTCGCGGCGGCCTTCATCTGCTTCTTGAAGTCGCGGACCTCGAGCAGCGTCCCCGGCCCGGTGATGTCGGCGACGGAGCGACGGCTGCCTTCCTCGCCGTAGGGGGCTGTCGCCTCGCGCCATCCGGGCGGTGTCACGTCGAGCTGCTTGCCGAGCAGCGCCACGAAGATCTTCGCCTTCTGAGCACCGAAGCCCGGCAGCGCGCTGATCCGCCTGAGCAGCTCCTCGCCGTCCGGCGCGGTCGCCCACACCCGCGTCGGGTCGCCCTCGTACTTCTCCACGAGAAGCTGGCACAGCGCCTGGACCCGCTTGGCCATCGACCCGGGAAAACGATGCAGCGCCGGGGGCCTGGTGAAGATCGATCCCAGCTCGTCGGGGTCGAAGGTGGYCAGCTCGTGCACGTCGAGCGGCCGGCCGAGGCGCCGCGTCAACTCGTACGGCGCCGCGAACGCCCGCTCCAACGGAAACTGCTGGTCCAGCACCATCCCGATCAACAGCGCCAACGGGTCGTTCGTCAACAGCTCGTCCGCTTCGTCGATCTGGCTCAGATGCAGTCCCACATCATCACCGTAGCCGGGTCGGCCGGACGGATCAGCTACGCCTGCTCGTCCGATCATCGATGCCACGGTGACTGCCCCTCGCGGACRCCAACGCGGCCGGGCCGTCGCGGGCCAATCAGGCACGTGTCAGGCGTCGGGCGCATGAAGGTATCGCAGCCCGTGCAGACTCAAGGGTATGAGCCCTGTGAGCCGCGGTCGCAAGAACGGGAAGAAGCCCTCCTCCAAGAGGCTGGCACCCGCCGGGCGCGGCTCCCGGCCCGCGCTGTCCTCCGTGCCGGACATCCGTGATCAGTCTCCGCGGTGGCCTCATGACGACGGTCAGCCTCATGACGACGATGAGATGGGGCTGCGTACGCTCACCACCGACATGCTCGAGATCGGCAGGACGCTCCGCGAGAACGACGACCCGCTACTGGCGGAGGTGGCCGGTGCGACGTTCGCTGTGCTTGACGGCCTCGTCGATGGACCCGTCGGGGAGGCGTTTCTTCAGGAGATCGTGCCGCGGCTGGAGACCACCGCGACCGGGGACGCCCTTGCGGCGCTGCTGGCGGTTGGTTCCGTCGCGTCGGGGCCGGTCGGTGCCGCGGCGAACGCCGCCGCCGGCCGGCTCGCCGTGGCCGGCGTGTCCCGGCCGGGGTGGGCGCAGGAGCTGACGGCGCCACTGGTGGCCGGTGACTTCCAGCGCCGGTACGACGACGAAGGTGCCGCCGTCTTCCTGAGCTGCACCGTCGAGCGGGCGGGCCGGCGCCACGCGTTCCTGGTGTGCGTCGACCCGTCGGCCTGCGGTGAGGCTGACGACATCCTCGTCCTCCCGGCCGAGGACCTTCCCGTGATCCTGAAGGAGATCACCGCGGAGGCTCGCAAGGACAAGGTCAGGCTGCGAACCGAGACGCTGGACGCCGAGGAGTTCCGCTGGCAGGTCGAGAACGCCCTGAACGCACGGGCGGTGCACGACGGCGAGCTCCCGTTCGACGGCGACGACGAGGAAGACGGGGAAGTCGCGTCCTTTCTCCAGCTGTTCGGCGAGGAGGACGAGATCCCCTTCGACGAGGAAGACGGCCAGGACGGGCCGCCGTACGAGGCCGTGGCGCTGGTGCTGCGGTCACGTCTCGCGACGCTCCCAACTCCGCGGAAACCACCCGCGCCTCATCCGGACGGCGAYGGGGACGAGGTGATCGACGTACTCGGTGGCATGGCCGAGCTCGTCAGGATGCTGGACGAGCGGGGCGTGAACCCCGCCGAGCTCCTCGCGGGCCTGGCGGGGAACCCGAGGGGGCGGCGCGGCCTGTCAGCGGCGGGCTGGGCGCCGGCACCACCACTCCCGAAGAAGCCGAAGCGGGCCAAGGGACAGCGGGCCCCCGTCTACCAGGTCAAGGTCGGGCTGCGCGGCGCGAAACCACCGATCTGGCGACGGCTGGAGGTACCGGCCAACACCAGCCTGGAGCGCCTGCACACCATCCTCCAAGCGGCCTTCGACTGGGACGACAGCCATCTGCACGCCTTCGAGACGCCCTACGGCAGGTTCGGCACACCAGACGCGGATCTTGACCAACGCGCCGAGCAGCCGGTGTCGCTGGAGCAGGTACTTCCCGCCATCAAAGCAAAGATTCGTTACATCTACGACTTCGGCGACGACTGGGATCACGAGATCGTCCTGGAAAAGATCCTCGAGCCCGACCCGTCGGTCCGCTATCCGCGCTGCACCGGCGGGCGCCGCGCGGCCCCGCCGGAGGACTGCGGCGGTATCTGGGGCTACGAGGCGCTCCTGGAGATCCTCGGCGACCCCAGCCATCCCGAGCACGACGAGCGGCTGGAATGGCTGGGCCTCGGCAGCGCGGCCGACCTCGAACCCACCGCGTTCGACCCTCAGGGGGTGACAGCCGCGCTGTCCCGGCTCYGCTGACGGCGGCGCGACGGCTCGGCTGGCAGAAGACCGTCGCCGAAAGAGGTCTTGACAATTCTCGCGGAGCCACTCCGTCCGCGTCGGGCCTATCCGCAGCAAAAAAATGCGGCAAGTTCGACGAACCCGCTTGACCGCGGCACGTCTATGCGGATGCGAAACGTCCCGCTCCGCTCCATCCTTCCGAGACCCGCTGGTCCAGCACCATCCCGATCAACAGCGCCAACGGGTCGTTCGTCAACAGCTCGTCGGCCTCGTCGACCTGGCTCAGGTGGAGTCCCACGACGTCACCGTAGCCCACGGCGCCACCGGTCAGATCGCCGTTTAATCGGTCGGCCTGCTGACCCTCGGGTACGCCGACGGGCGCCGCGCCGCCCTGTGGCAACGGCACCGTGCGCGGGCGCGTATACGCGAGGCCGAGTTCCACCTCKAGGACTGATCGGCCCCACGGATGACGACAGGGCTCCCGCCTCGGCCCGTGCCGCTCTGCCCGGCGGGCGTGGCGTCACCGCTGCGGACACGACGATCCAGGCGTGGTCAGCCTTTCTGCTGATGCCAGTTGAAGTCCCAGGGCATCACTGTCGCCCGCCATGTCCTAACGGCTGGCGTGCTGTGCTGCTGGCTGGTCGACGGGTCCGYCGGGACCGGCCCCCGATCGCCGTACTGCGCCTGAACCATCGCACACGCGACAGTCACATGACGGGTTCGGGCCGTGGACGGATAGTCGCAGCCGGCGGCAACATGACGAGTACCCATCGTGCCGGGCGCCGTTTCGGCACTTCTCTACGGGCAGAGACCCGTGGCTTCATGTTCTGGGTTCCGACCCGGTGCCGGTCCTGGCGCGCCACCCGGCGATCCCCGCCGGGCTGGCGGCGGTCATCGACCAGGCGCTCCGCGACCAGCCCAGCATCGGCTTCCCGACGGCCCCCGAGCTGCGTCACGCGCTCACCGGCGCCTGGTGACGCTCCAAACCTTCAGCGGTCCGTCGTCCTCATCTGGACCAGCTGGCTCTGGGCCAGGTCCGCGCCGCAGGAACCGCACGGCGCCGGGTGGCCCATGACCGACGCGGTCGGGGGGAAGTCGGTACAGAACACGCACTGGAGAAGCGCGCACTTCTCGCAGCGGAATCCGTTGCCCTTGTCCTTCATCTCGGCGACCGTCAGGTAGACGGTCGCCGTGGACGGCCCGCTGGTCGCGACATCCACCCGCAGCGGGGCGACGTAGAAGCCACACCAGGCGCAGTGCGTGGTGGACGGCCTGGGCTGGGCGAGTCGCGGGCGGACCCCGTACTCGATCGGCTTCCCGTCCTTCTCCTCGAAAATGTAGATCAGGTCGCGGCCCACGTTCCCCTGCGGAGTCTCCACGATCTGGTAGACGAGCTTCTCCCGCACCGGACGCTCCCGCAGGAACGCCAGCGCAGCCTCCCGGTTCGGGCCGCGATGAACGTGGAAGACGGCGCCCGAACTCTTCGTGTCGGTTTCCACGTACTGGACGGCCGCGTCGTGGGCGTACAACGACGAGTGGCCGTAGAGACCGAACCGTTCTTCTGGCTGTTCCTTCGTGGGGACCAGCCGGGCGACCCTGTAGGGGCGCCAGGTGCCGGCCCTCGGGTTGACACAGTTGATCATGACGAAAGAGAGAGGATCGTCGGTCGTCTCGACCTCGATCTCGAACCCCTCCTTGAGGTTGCTGGCCAGGACGTCTGTCAGGCGGGCCCGCAGCGGGTCCCTGGCCACGGCGATGATCCGCGTCGCGCCCCAGACCTGCCGTACGCCATCGAACTCCGCCTTCAGTTCGGCGTCGGTGACGGGCCGCAACGCCGCCGCGGCCGTCACGACCTTCTCGACCTGCGCCATCGGCGCGGTGGACGCCACGGGCCGGGTCGCGGGCCGGGGGCCGGATGGCTGACGGGTCGCCGGCTGGGGGTTGGGTGCCTGACGCTTCCGGCCGAACGGGAACGGCATCGCCACTCCTCCTGCGATTTATCTGGGCCGTCACGAAGATAGATCACCATGAGTCCCGTTAGATCCGGTTGTCAGTTCGATGACAATTTTGTTGATATAACAGAAGACGATGAGCGGCGATTTCGTGCAACACGGCGTGGACAGCCTCGCCACGTCCAGTCGCCTTGTCGCGTTCAGCGCCGGCGGCGGCACCATCGATGCCGGCAGCCTCCTCGGTGGCCTCAAGTCGGTCATCGGCTTCGCGATCGGCACGGTCAACCGGACCCGGCCCGAGCTGATCGAGCGGCACCGGCCGAGCTCTGGGATCTGCTCGCGGCCGGCCGAGTGCGCCCACGTCATGTCGATATCCCGTTCGAGAAGATCGCCGACGCAATCGAGCTGGTTGCGAACCGCGCCGATCAGGGCCGGGTGGTTCTGCGCCCCGGACCCAATTGGTAATCAGCGGGAGATCACGCGTGCGGCGACGTTCCTTGTTTGTCCATTTACTGGTCCCGCACCATCCCGATCAGCAGCGCCAATGGATCGTTGGTCAGCAGCTCGTCGGCCTCGGCGATCTGGCTCAGGTGCAGGCCCATGGTGAATACCGTAACCGGGCTCAGGGCAGGCCTGACRTCGCAGGTCAGGCGTCGGGTAGCCGGTGTCGCCTCGACCTGGCTCGTGGCGGCGRCTCCAGGCAGCGGCACCACAGAAGAGGCATCAGGCGCGGCTTACCCGGGTCCCGCTCCGGGGCGACCGCTGGGCCACGGCGGGCAGCCGCGGACCGCGAGGACGCGGCAACCGCGACGGCGCACGTCGATTGGCAGACCGACTCTGCTCAGTTGACGGTAGGGATCAATCCCCCGTCGACGCGGAGGTTGGCGCCATTGATGGAGGCGGCGAGCGGGCTGGCGACGAAGGCCACCAGGGCGGCGATCTCCTCCGGCATGGCCAGCCGGGCGGCGGGACTGGCGAGTGGGCCGTCGATCAGCCCGCGGATGGCGGCCTCGGCATCGTCGAGCCCGTGGCTCTGGGCAAACTTCCCGGCGAACTCCCGAAACCCCTCCGTCAGCGTCGGGCCGGGGCTGACGGTGTTCGAGGTGATCCCGGTGCCGGCGAGCTCCTTGGCCAGGCTCACCGTGAGGTTGGCCTGCGCCGCCTTGGCCGCGCTGTAGGCGGCCCGGACGGGCAATGGGCAGGAGTTCGCCGCGCTGCCGACCTGGATTACGCGCCCCCACGCGTCCTCGCGCATCTGCGGTGTCAGCGCGAGGGTCAGGCGCACCGCGGTGGCGACATTGGCCTCGTAAAGGGTGAGCCAGTCGGCGGCCGTTACCCCGGCCCAGCCGGCGTCATATGCCGTACCGGCGTTGTTGACCAGGATGTCCACGCCGCCGAAGGCCGCGGTGGCCTGGGCAGCGACCCGCGTCGTGGTTGCCTCGTCGGACAGGTCGCCCAGTACCACCGCCGCCATTCCACCGGCGGTCACGATGGCGTCCGCGGTGGCCCGCGCCCGTTCGCCRTCCCGGCCGTGCACCACGACGGCGGCGCCCTCCCGAGCCAGGCCAAGCGCGATGGCTCGGCCGATGCCGCTGGAGCTGCCGGTAACCAGCGCTCGCTTGTCATGCAACTGCAGGTTCATGAGGGCTCGATCCATCCGTTGGGTAGGGCGAGCGAGAAGCGAACAAAGAAGCCAACGGCCACCGCCGGGGTGGCCGTCCTGGCCGACCGCGCCAGCATCAGAACGTGCGCGCGATCAACTTCTCACCATCTGTGACCTTCACGGTAGAGCCACCAGAACGCGACGAACAATGTTCGGGATCGATGATTTCATGTCCGATTCACTCAGTAGGGTTCCCGGCTGGATATGATGATCACGTGGACGTCCTCACCGATGTGCTCGCGGTATTGGAAAGTGGGCCGACCCTGTGTGCGCGCACCCAGGCCCACGCCCCCTGGGGGCTGCGCTTCGGGGGCAACCAGGGGTTCGGCTTCCACGTGGTCCTGCAGGGCACCTGCTGGCTGACGCGGGCCGGCGAGCCACCGCTGGCACTGAGATCTGGCGACGTGGTGGTGCTGACCCGCGGCAGGGAGCACGTGCTGGCCGACGACCCGACCACCCCGGCCGTCACCTTCCGCACGAACCACGATCGGCAGGCCAGGAGGATCGGCCACCAGCACCTCGCCGGATCCCCGTCCGGAGCACGAGCAGTCCTGCTCTCGGGCGCCTACCGGATCGATCCCCGCCGGCCGCATCCGATGCTGGCCATGCTTCCCGACCTGGTGCACCTGCCGGACAGGCGCCGGCACGGGCTGCACACCGCCGTCGAACTGCTCGGCACGGAGGTCGAGGAACAGGAGCCAGGCTCGGAGGCGATCATCACTTCGCTGGTGGACGCCCTCTTCGTCTACATCCTGCGCGCCTGGCAGGAGGACCACCCCACCGGATGGAGCCAGGCGCTCACCGACCCGGCGATCGGCCCCAGTCTCCATCGCATCCATCAGGATCCGGCGCGATCGTGGACGGTCGCACAGCTGAGCACCGAGGCCGGGCTGGCCCGCGCCACGTTCGCCCGCCGGTTCACCGCACTGGTCGGAGAACCGCCGCTGGCCTACCTCACCCGGTGGCGCATGACCAGCGCGGCCCGCACGCTGCGGCAGCAGAATGTGCCGCTGTCCGTCGTCGCACACCAGGTCGGCTACACGTCTGAGTTCGCCTTTGCCAAGGCATTCAAGCGCGAGTACGGCCTCGCGCCCGGCGCCTACCGTCGCCTCGCTCAGACAAAGGAAGAGGCTCATGACCCGCCGCCGCCTCGCCGGCGGCCGGTCGAAGCGACGGAAATCCTCTGAACCGCAGGACCACGACAGAGTCACTGACGATCTCCCTGTCTGGGCGGGAGAGCGCGCTTGGCGCTCTGCTCTCGCGCTCCCGGACCTCTCGGCGCCAGGTAGTCGTGAGTGGCGATTCTTGATCACATGGCACAGATGACCGGCGGCTCCGGGGTTTGGACGGCCGGACACGCCACGAACGCGGCGTCGGAATCTCGCCAGAGTTTCACCGTCGTGACGGCGATACTTCAGGGGAACCTTGTCGACAGGAGCCCGAAGAAGAATGTCAAAAATTGTCCTCATCACCGGCGGAAACCGCGGCCTGGGATTTTCGACGGCCAGGGCCCTGGCTCGTTCCGGTGCCACCGTCATTCTCGGTGCGCGTGACGAGGCCGCCGCGCGCAAGGCCGTTGATATGCTGGAGGAAGATGGCCTCACCGCGGACTGGGTGGAACTGGACGTCACCAGCTCGGCGAGTGCGCGAACCGCCGCCAAGATTGTCCGTGAGCGTTACTGCCGACTCGACGTGCTGGTCAACAACGCGGGCATCCTGCCCGAGGCGACGGACACCGTGGAGCACGAGTTCGCCGACACGAACATCTTCCGGCAGACGTTCGAGACCAATACCTTCGGTCCGGTCACCGTCACGGAGAATTTTCTGCCGCTGCTGCGCGAGAGCGTCGCCGGCCGGATCGTCAACGTCTCGTCGACCATGGGCTCGCTCACCGATCAGAACAACTCTCTTTCGCCGTACTACTCGATGCTCCTGCCGGCATACCGAAGCTCCAAGGCGGCGCTGAACAGCATCGCCGTCGAGTTGGCGAAGAGCCTGAAGGACACACCGATCAAGGTCACGACGGTGTGTCCTGGCTTCGTTCAGACGGATCTGACACCGATCAACAGGCAGCAGGCGCCGTTGACCGCCGACGAAGCGGCGCGGATCGTGGTCACGGCCGCGACGCTGCCCGCGGACGCGGAGTCGGGCACGTTCATCGACGCCAACGGCCCGGTTGCCTGGTAGCCAACCAAGCTGATCGTCCGCGATCGCGATCGCGGACGTCGTCGGCGTGTGTGCGGCGGGGCACCGCGGCAGTCGTCGGTCACATGGCGTTCGTGGGCACCGTGTCAGTGCTCAGGTTCGTCTGGAACCAATCGCTGACCACGCTGTCCACGGCTTTGGCGAGCGGGGTCTGCGGCGCCGGATCCACGCCCGGAGGTTCGGCGAGCGGGTGCTCGAGGCCGGCGATCGTGCTGAGCCTGACCCGGCCGGTATCCGGATACCCGGCCTGGAGCGCCAGTACCAGTTCGTGGGCGTCGCCGCGGCTGGTCGGGTAGTCGAGCTCGCCGCTGACCACGAGCACCGCCGGCGGCAGGCTCCGGCCGCTGATCAGGCCCGCGTGTGTCACGAAGTCCAGGCGCGCCGCCGCGGCCCGCGCCTGCTCGCCCCACGGGTAGGACGTACCTGCCGCCGCCGTGAATATCTCCACCACCGTCCGGGCCCGGATGGCCGGGTTCACCAGCGCCACCGCCGAGACCTGGACCGGCAGGCGCGCCAGCACGTTCAGCGCGACGGTGCCGCCGAGCGAGGCACCGACGATCCCGATCGGCCCGTCGCGCAGCGGGAGCTGTTCGCGCAACGCGTCGAGCGCGGCCGGGAACTCGTCGGTCGCCTGCCGAACCACCGGGTCGACATATCCCAGCACCGGGTCGGCCAACGCGGCCTCGTACGCCCCCTCCACCGGGCGCCGGCCGACCAGCGGCATCCCGAGATGCACCCGCCAGGCAGGTACCGCGGCCAACGGAAGTGCCGCGGCGAACGCCGCGTCCGAACGAGGCGCGTCCATCATGTGCCAGGTCACCACCAGCGGAGCCGGTCTGTCCGGATCGCCCGCCGGACGCAGCGCCGTAAAGGGCACGCCGGCCGCCCATCCCGTGATCGTGGCGTCGTCATTCGCTGGCATGGGGTGAACCTAAGGCGCGGTCGAAGCAGTGGGGACTTTGCTCTGCTGGTGGCAGACCCTTTCTGCCACCAGCAGACGAGCCCGGCACGCGGGGTTCAGGCACCACCTGACGACACGGGCCTGACTACACGGCGTTGCTGCTAGCTGTTCGAGGTACTCGGAGTGTGTGGTAGCCGCCGGCGAACCCGCCCTGGATCGGTGCCGCCTCCGGCCCGAACACGTCGCGCGACCTGGTCAGCCGCGACAGCACGTCCGCCGTCACAATCTTGGACTCCGGCTGGAGCGCCTGCAGCGTGCGGCACGCATCGCTCACCAGCGGACCAACCAGGCCGAGGTCCGGAACGAACAGGTCCCCACAGGCGACGACCGCGCTGAAAGCAAACCGTGAGTGACCATCCACGCCTCCGAGCTCGCCAGACGCGTGATCAGTCGCGAGCCCGGTCACCCCCCCCCGGTGACGGCGGCGGGCCGCTTACCATCCACGGCCTCCCGAGTCAGGCGATCAAGCATCAGCAGGAAGGCGACCGCTTCATCGGCACTGGCATGCGTCGGCAGCACGTTGTCACCCGTGATCGACCGCAGGCGTCCCCCGGCGGCGCTGAGCGCCTCGCGGTGCAGCGTCACCCATCGGCGCAGCCGGCTGTTCAGCTCGGTCAGCGGGATCCGTGCCGCGAGGGCGTTCAGCCCGACAAGGTCGGTTACGGTGAGAAAGGTATCCCGCTCGACCCCGCGATACTCGTCGACGAGCAGCCGGTAGACCCGCACAGGCTCCGGCAGACCGCTCAACGCGAACTCACCCACAAAGTCGAAATCGAATTCCGCCGTCTTCRCCGCATCCCGGACCGTCGACGTCACGTACACCGAGTTGGTCGGGACGCGCTTCTCCATCCGGACGGGGACGACGACCCCCTCACCCAGCAGATCATTCTCAAACCTTGTGACGTCGCAGGTGTGGATCGCTATCCGAAATCCYGCGATCTTCTCGCCGATCGGGAGCAGCGGCGCGGACGCGAACAGCTCGACCATCTGCGCGGCGGCGTGCAGCGCGGCCGTCGCGCTGCGGAAGGCCGCCATATAGCCGTCCCCGGTGAACTTGATGATTTCCCCGTCGAGGTCCTCCACCACCCGACGCATCGGCAGCACGGCCTCCGCCATCATCTCGTCCATGCGCATCCGCGGGACCGCCGCGATGCTCCGGGTCGACCCCACCAGATCGACTATGACCACGGTTGTCGTTTCCATCGGCGCTGCCCCTCCCCTTGGCGAACCTGGATACCGACCGGCACCTAGCGGAAGTACCATCCGAAATCGATGAAGGAATCGGCGCGCCGAGAAAGGCGCAGGCCATCCGGTCATAGCCGGCGCTGTATGGAGCGGCATTCGTCCGAGTCGACGTGTCGCCGCCGCCCGTGGACCGCCCGGCGACCGTGTCGATGAGCGCCGTCAGGGGTGCTGRCAACGACCGCTCCTCCCCAGGATGGACCTCGCGGCCTGGCTGGCAAGAGGACGAGCCCGCAAGCCGTGCGGCCGCGGGTCCGCGATGAGGATCAGTGCCCGTGGGACCAGGCTGCCGCCGAGCGTTCCTGAGCGTCCAGCAGTTCGTCGCCGTGCTCGAGTGTCCAGTCCCCGAGCGCCCTCATCGGACCGTCCACCAGGCTCTGTCCCAACGGCGTCAGCGTGTACTCGACCCTCGGCGGGGCCTGCGCGAAGGCGTGACGATCCACCAGGCCATACCCGCACAACCGGCGTAGCGCCTCGGTGAGGACCTTGTCGCTCACGCCACCGATCGCGACGCGAAGCTCGCGGCGCCGACGGGGGCCCGGGCGCAGAGCCGCCAGGACGACAGGGTCCCAGGTATGGGTGAACAGGTCGGTCGCCGCGCGGAGGCGGCAATCCGCGATCTGCTCCACGCAGGGGTGCCCGTGCTCGCTCATCCCCGCCATCGTCGCAGGTTCGCTACGCACCAATCGGTGCGTAGCGGTTTTCCTACCGTGGCCGTCGGATCGGTCGGCACGGACGAGGAGGGGACCATGCGAATCGGGATCCTGGGCACGGGAGCCTTGGCGGCGGCGCTGGGAACGGGCTGGGCTCGCGCAGGACACGAACTGGTGATCGGCGGACGATCGCGGGCGAAGGCGGACGCGCTGGCCGAGCGCCTGGGCGGGACGGCGCGGGCGGCCACCCCACGAGAGGCCGCCACCGGGCGCGACGCGGTACTACTGGCGGTGCTGTGGACCGGCGTCGAGGACATCCTCCGCGACGTCGAGGCGGCCGACGGAACGCTCGCGGGCACGCCGTTGATCGACCCGACCAACGCGGTGTCACACGGCGTCGGTGTGCTGCTCACCGAGCACGGCGGCTCGGCGGCGGGCCGAATCGCCGAACTGGCACCGGGAGCACACGTCGTCAAGGCGTTCCATCTCTTTCCCGCCGACCAGTGGACGCGCTATCCCGCCGGCGGCGGCAACAGTGGGCCGGCAGCGACGGTGGCGATCTGCGGTGATGACGCGGACGCGCTGCGGATCACGAGCGATCTCATTCGAGACGTCGGTGGCATACCGGCCGTGCTAGGCCCACTGGACCGCGCGCGTCAGCTCGAGGATGTGGCCGGCTTTGTCATAGGGCTGGCGTTCGCCGGATTTGATCCCGCTTCCGCCGTTCCCCACGTCCCGACGGGGACCGTATCCACATAGCGGAATCAACCTCGCATCGGCGATCGACCGACAGCGATCGGCCGCCGCCGGTCGACTGACGCCGCTCGGCGGGTCCTCCGACCTGCCGAGCGCGCCAGTCGACCGCGGTCTGCGGGCTGCCGACGCGAGGCCGAGCGTCGATGCCCACGCACGCCCCGCCCCACCGGGGTCATCGGCCCGGCGTGGGTCAGCCCGCGAGCATCCGCTCCAAGCCCAGCGGTTCACCGAGGTAGACCGATCCCGCGCCGGCGGAGGCGTCGTCAGGCCAGATAACCGTCTGCCCGGCGACGACCCCGGCGACGATCCGTTCGGCGACGACCTCCGGCGCGGCCTTGTCGGCCTCGACCCCGGCGARCATCTCGGTGTCGATGCCGCCGGGATAGGCGCCGAGAACCTCGATGCCCTGGTCTCGCAGCTCCACCCGCAAGGACTGGGTGATCGAATGCGCCGCGGCCTTCGACGCGCAGTACCCCGCCATTCCCAGCACCGGTGCCAGCGCGATCAGGGTCAGCACGTTGACGATCGCGCCGGGCGCGTTCGCCGCCAGGAGCGGGGTGAAGGCCCGGCTCACCCGCAGCAGTCCGATCTGGTTGGTCAGCATGTCACGCTGGAACAGGTCCAGATCGCCCTCAAGGGCACTGCCGAACCCAAGCACCCCGGCATTGTTGACCAGCAAGGTGACATCGGTCGCGACCTTGGCCGCGGCGTCGACGCTCGCCTGGTCGGTGATGTCCAGGGCGAGGACGGTCACCCGAGGATCGGCGCTCACCGTCGGGGCGACGCTCTGAGGATTCCGCGCCGTGACATAGACCTTGCTCGCGCCGGCGTCGAGGAGACGGTCGACCAGCCGGGCACCAAGGCCCCGGTTCGCGCCGGTCACCAGAGCGACGCTGTCTTTGACGTTCATGGGCCACCTTCTGGTTGACGTGTTCGGTGGATCAACCGTATGGCGCATGTGTTCGACAATCGATGCCAAAAAGTCTCAGATACTTGTCTGTTCGTCTCACTGGATTGCCGATCTTGCCATCATTGGTAGGCTGCGGCAATGGATCTGCTCGCCGACGTGCTGAGCGTCGCGGGGGTACGGGGCACCATCGCGGCGACGGTTCATGCCGGCGATCCGTGGGGGCTGCGGCTTTTCCGGATCTCCGCGGCGGCCTTCCACACGGTCACCGCCGGCACCGCCTGGCTGCGCCTGCCTGGCCAGCCCCCGCTCCGGCTCATGCCCGGCGACGTCGTCCTCCTGCCCACCGGGTCCGAACACGGACTGGCCGGAGACCCGGACGGCCCGCTGGAACCGTTCGACCACGCCGTCTCGAAGGCGGCGCTCGCCGCCGGCGGCCGGCTCGACGTCGGGCCCCGACCGGCGCGGACCAGGATCCTGTGCGCCTCCTACCGGCATGATCCCGCTGTCACGACGCCCCTGTTCACCGTGCTGCCCGAGGTGGTCCACGTCCCCGCCGAGACACCCGGGGCCGGCCCGCTCGCCGACACCGTCCGGCTGCTCTCGGGCGAGCTCGCCGAGCCCGGGCCGGCCACCACCACGCTGCTCGACCGGCTCGTCGATGTGCTGCTCATCCAGGTGCTACGAGCCTGGCTGCGGGCCGAGCCAGTCGCGCCGTCGGCCTCCTGGCTGCGAGCGCTGAACGATCCCACGGTCAGCGCGGCGCTGACCGCCCTGCACGCCGACCCCGGCCGGCCCTGGACGCTGAACTCGCTGGCCGATCACGTCGCCGTGTCCCGCGCCACCCTCGCGCGCCGCTTTCCGGCCCAGGTAGGCGAGACCCCGGCCGCCTACCTCACCCGATGGCGCATGGACCTGGCCGCTCGCCGGCTGCGCGACACCGACGACCCGATCGATGTCGTCGCCCGTGCCGTCGGTTACACCTCCGAGTACGCGTTCTCCCGGGCCTTCTCGCGCGACCGCGCCATCCCTCCCGGGCGTTACCGCGTCCGGAGCCGCGCGGCGCGCTCAGGCGTGGCCGTACCGCCGTCCGCGATGCCGAGCACGGGCTGAGGCAGCGCCGGTCACGAATCGCGGCCCGACCAGACGCCGTAGAGCAGCGGAATGCCGTCGGTCACCGGCCGCCGCCCCCCGGCAATCGTTACGGTCCGCGGAACGGTCTCGCGCTGGGCTTCACCGCCGCCGGCCGCTATGAAGAATGGGTCTCGCGATAGAACGCCGAAGGACGATCGTGACGCCGGAAGACGCGCCGCTGGCGTCGGTTCGTGCCCGTGACGCGGCCGCGGCTCGTGGGCCGGCTGCCGCGCGCCGAAACCTGGTTGAGCGGGGCGGCGAGGGCCGGCAAGGATAGGCCTTCGAGGTGATGTGTGGTGCCGGTGCTGACCGACGACCAGGTCCAGCGGTTCATCGACGACGGCTTCGTTCACCTGGCGGGGGCATTCCCGCGATCTGTGGCTGACGAGTGCCGCGAGATCCTCTGGCGGATGACCGGCCTCGATCCCACCGACCGGGCGACCTGGACCCAGCCCGTCGTGCGCATCGCGGGTAGCGGCGAGGAACCGTTCCGGCAGGCGGTCACCACAGCCCGGCTGCGCGGCGCATGGGACCAGCTCGTCGGCCCTGGACGGTGGCTGCCCCGCGACGGACTGGGCACGTTCCCGATCCGGTTCCCTCATCCCGACGACCCCGGCGACGCGGGCTGGCACATGGATGGCAGCTACCTGCCCGACGGCGAGTCCTCCTTCTGGCTGAACCTTCGGTCACGCGGTCGGGCGTTGCTGATGCTGTTCCTGTTTTCCGAMGTCGGTCCTGATGACGCACCCACTCGGATCAAGGTCGGTTCGCACCTCGACGTGCCGCCGTTCCTGGAGTCAGCCGGGGACGCTGGCCGCGGCTTCTTTGAGCTGTGCGCGGAGATGGACGCCGCCGGGATTCTCGACTCACCGCACCGCCCGCTGACCCTGGCCACTGGCGAGGCCGGCGACGTCTACCTGTGCCACCCGTTCCTCATCCACGCGGCCCAGCCCCACCGTGGCACGGTTCCGCGTTTTCTCGGCCAACCGCCGCTRCTGCCCGCCGGGCCCCTCGATCTTGACCGTCCTGACGGGGCCTACTCCGCCGTCGAGATCGCGGTCCGCCGAGCGCTGGGACGATCCGACGGATCCGACGCATGACGACGACGACAGACCTCATGACCGAACGCCTGGTTCTGCGTCTCTGGAGCGTCGAGGAAAAGGCGGCCGTGCTCGCTGTCACCGCTGCCGGTAATGGTGACGGCCCCACGGCGAGCCGGCCAGCGCACTGGGCCGACGACTTCCCGGATGAGGGCGACCAGGTCATTGCCGACGGGCTCGGACAGTACCCCGGCTGGATGGGTCCCTTCGGTCACCGTCAGGTCATCGAACGGACCAGCGGCCTGGTCATTGGCGGAATCGGGTTGTTCTGGCCGCCGACGGCCGGTCGTGTCGAGATTGGCTACGGCATTGTGCCGTCCTGCCAGGGCCGCGGCTACGCCACCGAAGCGGTCATCGCGCTGACGGAATTCGCCTTCACGCTTCCCAGCGTGCGAACCGTGTTCGCCAACGTCGAACGACCGAACCCCGCCTCGATCCGCGTCCTGGCCAAGTCCGGCTTCCGCCACCACCGCACCGAGGGCGACACGCTCCACTTCGACCACGACCGCCCGTAGGCATTCCGGCACKGCCCACGCTCCCGTCCGTCGGCCGTCCACCGAATCGGGCCGACGGACGGGAGCGCGGCGCTCAGCCCGGGAGCAGCTCCCAACGGGCCGCGAGCTCGTCGAACAGCGCGGCGTCGTCGTCCGGCGCCGCGGAGCCGAGCCCGAGGCACATGTTGGCCTCCTCGGTGATGACGAGGTACTCGCGAACAGCCCAGACGCGCCCGGCGTCGTGCCGGGCACAGTCGATCCGGGCGCCCGGCCGGCGGGCGACGGCGGTCTTCTCCGCGTCCGACCGTCAGGCCGCCCCTCGCCGGCTCGGCGACCGTGATCCCCGTCAGACAGGGGAGCCCGGGTGCACGGCCTCGACGTCGGGCTCCACGGGAGGTCGGCGCGTGGGCCGTCCAAGGGTGCCGTCGAGGTGCGGCGAGGAAGCACGATCCGGGACCAGCAGATGGGCAGTCAGATAGGCCGAGGCGGCCGCGATGAGGGCGGCGTCCAGGTAGTGGCAGGCCATGGCGCCGAGGTAGGTGGGGCCGCCCCAGGCGTTGGTGGTGAAGTTCGGGTCGAGGCCCGCGATGACCTGGATGCCGGCACGGAACAGGCTGTAGGCCAGCGGTGTCGCGACGACGGCCGCCGCGACCAGCCGCGCGAGGCCACCGGGCGAGCGCCGCGCGGCCCGCAGCGTCCGCCGGATCCGCCGGGCGGCTGGTCTGCCGAGCGGAGCCAGCAGGAGCAGCCCGACGGGCTCGGCCTRGCCGCGCGACGGGGCCCCGCCATCCATGTGGACCTGGCGACCGCGCTGACGGCGCCGTAGTCGGATTCGGGCGGTCACCAGAAGCACGATCGCGACGCCGAGCAACGCGAGATGCGGCCACCACGCGGCGGTGCCGGCCTGCTGGACATCCCGGACCGGAGACCTCCGCAGGTAGATCGCCCCACCTGTGATGACCCCGGCCGCGAACAGCGCGGAGAACACCAAGGTCAGTGGCGGCGATAGMTCGGCAAGAGCCCGGTTCAGGCGGCGAACGGGCTGGGACGAGGTGCTCTCGAGTCGAAGCATGTGACCAAGGTCGTCAAACGGTCCCCGGATGTCGTCAGACCGTCGGCCGCAACCGCCGTGGCACCAGAGCGGGATCCACCACCGGGGCTCCTCCGCGAGGAGGAGTGCGGCCCTCCGCCCAAGGGTGGACGGCGAGGGCCGGTCAGACGGCCACACTTGAGGACATGCCGACGTCAGCGGCCAGCGCTCAGCGATCAACCCTTGTGGCGCCGCCGGCACCACCAGCGCCCCCAGTACCGGCGTCATCGGTACCGGCGTCATCGGTACCGGCGGCGGCGCCTCCCTGGTTCGATCGCGCCTGGCTCGGGCTGGCCCGCCGCTGGCCGTCCGAGGGTGCTCATCCGAGAAGGGCCCTCGTCGCCGACCTCGCCATCGCCACTGGTTCGTTCGCGGCGTTCACCCTGCCGGAACTGGTGTCGGCCTGGGCATCCGCCGACGGGCACGGCGACGGGTATGGATCGCCGACCGCCGTCGCGGTCTACGGAGCACTGGCCGTGATGCCGCTCGTGGCGCGACGGCGCTGGCCGGCGGCGGCGTTGGCGGGTGTCGTCGCCGTACTGTGCGCGGCGTCGCTCACGGGGGTGCGTTTCACGCCGTTCGTCAGCAATGCGGGGCCCGCACTCGCCATCGCCGCCGCGACCATCGCGAGCCGTCGCCCTCGCCGGGCGTCCCTGGCCGGGTGCGCCGCGGCCGCCGTCGCGACCAGCGCCGCCGGGCTCCTGGCACTGCCGCTGCATCCGGAGCAGGACCAGGACGCGGTGCAGCTCGCGCTCGTCGCGGTCAGCTGGCTGGTCGGAGACGCGCTACGCACCCGTCGCGAGTACCGCCAGGGCCTCGAGCTCGCGCACCTGCGGCAGCGGGCGGAACAGGAACAGCGCGTCAGGGCCGAGGAACGGCTCAGGCTGTCCCGCGACGTGCACGACATCGTCTCGCACACGCTGAGCATGATCACGATTCGAGCCGGCGTGGCCCGGCTCCTGCTGGCCAACGGGCCGCCCGAGGCGGCGAACACAGCGGATACAGCGGAGACCGCGGACCCAGCAGAACCAGCAGAACCGGCGGAGACGGCGGAGACGGCGGAGACGAACGATGCTCGGGAGGCGCTCGCGGTGATCGAGACGGCCAGTCGGTCGGCGCTCGACGAGCTCCGCCGAATCCTGCGGCAGACCCGAACCGCCGGGTCGGGCGAGGCTGTGGCCGCGCCAACGCTGGCGGACGTGGAGGCGCTCGTCGAGGCGGTCCGGGGCCAGGGCCTGGAGGTGACCTTCCGTGTCCTCGACCCAGCCCGCGCGGCGGGAACGGTGGACCCGGAGTCCGGCGGAATGCCCGGGCGGCCGGACTACCCGCTCGTCCTCGAGACGTCCGCCTACCGCATCGTCCAGGAGGCCCTGACCAACGTGACGCGGCACGCGGCGGCGGATCATGCCTGGGTCGAGATCGTTCACCACCGCGATGAGTTGGTCGTCAGCGTCCTCGACGACGGCCGCGGGCGTCATCCCGGCGCGGTGCCCGGCATCGGCCTGGCCGGAATGCGCGAACGCGCCGAGCTCTTCGGCGGCGTGATCGAGGCCGGCCCGCGCCCTGACGGCGGCGGTTTCGCCGTCGTCGCCCGCTTCCCGGTGGCCCCTCATGAGCGCTGACCGCGCTCCCCGGGCGCCGGCCGACCGGCCGATCCGGGTGCTGATCGCGGATGATGAGGCGCTGGTCCGGGCCGGATTCCGCCTGCTCGTCAACGCGACACCCGGTCTCGCCGTCGTCGGGGAGGCGGGCGACGGCGTCGCGGCGGTCCGCGAGTGCCGCCGGCTGCGGCCGGACGTGGTGCTGATGGACATCCGGATGCCGGTCATGGATGGGCTCGAGGCGACCCGGGTGATCGCCGCCGACACGACGACAGCCCCGGCTCCGGCGTTGGGCGTCACGTCCTCGTCCCCGTCCACCTCCGCGGGCACGGCCACGGGCAGGCCCGCGTCACCTGATACCGGCGGCACCCAGGACGCGGTAAAGCCACGGATCCTCATCGTGACCACGTTCGACGACGATGAGTACGTCTTCGGGGCGCTACGGGCGGGCGCCGCCGGGTTCATCCTGAAGGACACCCAACCTGAGCTCCTGGTGACCGCGATCAGGACGGTCGCGGCCGGAGACTCGCTCCTCGCGCCCGGGATCACCCGGCGGCTCATCGCCGAGTTCGCCCGCCGGCCCCACCCCGCGACCGGGCTCGGGCCCGACGCCGCCGGGCTTCTGTCGACGCTCACCGAACGGGAACGCGCGGTGCTCACCCACGTCGCGAACGGGTACTCGAACGCGGAGATCGCCCAGGCGCTCTACGTGGGCGTGTCCACGGTGAAGACCCACATCAGCCACCTGCTGGTGAAGCTCTCGGCCCGAGACCGGGCCCAGCTCGTCATCGCGGCCTACGAGACCGGCCTCATCGCACCGGGCGACCGGACCGGGTAGACGACCGAGCCGGAAACCGGTCAGGACGCCCAGGCGTGTGTACGCAGGGGAACGACCCGGGGGTGGCGCTCCTCGATRCAGTAGCCGTACTCGACCCGGCGACGCCAGACGGTGAGCCGGCAGCTGCCGCCCTCGACCGTCCAGGTGCGCCGACCGGCGCGGTCCTCGATCTGCACCGGCTGCGTGGTCAGCGGCTCGGTCGAGCGTCGATGAGCCCAGATGTGCGCGGCTTCCCAGTCCGGGAAGCTGCCAACCAGCTCACCGTCTCCATCGAACACCAGGTAGGGGCGGGTCATCGTTGTCACGCCTTTCTGGAGAGCGGTATCGGTCCACGTGTCACCCGGGTGCGGCCGCCGTCGCCGGAGCAGGCGAACCTCGAAGAACGCGAGGAACTCAGGACTCCGAATACGGACAACCCGCCGACCGCCACGTTGCGGTCGGCACTCGGGCGAGGAAACCAACACCAGAAACGGACACGGTCGGCGGTGTTCGCCGACCGCGCGTCGAGGGCGCCTTCGGGTGACGTCAGGCTCGTGGCACACCGGTCGGGGTCAGGAATGACAGCGGCGCGACCAGGTAGTCCGACAACCGGTGCTCGGCCGCGAACGCGGCCGCCTGCAGCGCCGTGTCGAACGCGAGAACGACACGGCGCGCCTGCCACGGCCCACCCTCGAAGACGATCACTCCGAAGCGGTCGGGCGAGTCCTCGCCGACGGCCACCTCCGACGGTGGCACCTGGTCGCCGGGCACGGGGTCGCTGGGTACGGGCGCGGGAACGGGCCGCTCGACCGGCCCGCGCCGGATCCGTGGAGTGAGGGCGCCGCAGGTCCTGACACGAAGGCGCGAGGTCATCGGTCCTCCAGGAGACATCGGCCGCCGCGGCCCGGACGACCGGGCTTGGTCGCGCCCGGGCAGGAGCGGTACTGAAAAGGGGAAACGCCACGCTGGACGTGGAGGGACAGACGTCTGGTCCCGCGAGCGAGAAGGAGCGCCTGGCCACTCGTGGATGGCACGACCGTGCCGCACGCCGGGCGTGCGCGTCGCCGTCAGTCAGCGTCGTCGACATGGCCGCTACGCGCCGCGCATGGCGACGCGTCCCTCGGGGTCGCGGGGGATCTTCTGGACGGCTGGGGGGCGGTGTTTCTCCGCGTGGCACGCGAGGCCGCTGACCTKGCCGGCTAGCCGGCTCGCGGTTGCGTTCACCGCCACGCTCCCCCCACGCATCCATCCGTCGCCAACTTCTCACGCTGAGGCGTGTTCTTGCCACTCAAAGTAAGGACAGACCGGAAGCATGGCGCCCGCCAGACGCATATGCAAGAGCTTCTGTAAGGGTTTTGCTACGGGATGCTCGGTAGCGCGCAAGGACGGTGGCGGACCGGTGGCTAGATGCAGCAATGAGTCAGGACCGATCGACTCAGCACGGACGAACCCGGGACCAGCGTCGGCGCGGCAGGAGCCCGCGGCCAGGCCCGGCCAGACCGGGCCAGCGCCCCGGCCGGCTACGCCCGGCTGGCCCAGCGCCGCGACCGCCACCGGAGAGCCAGAGACCACGACCGGACCCGGCACGACCGGCGAGCCGGCGGCAGCGGAAGGGGTACAGGAGGCCACTATGCCGTCAAAGCCGATACGGCCGGCGAAACTGGGCCGGCCACGCGCGACCGGCGCGTCGCCCGTCACCTCGGAGACGTCGACGCCGCCGCGGACCTCGGCGCCGGAGAYACCGGAGACAAGGGCGACGGGAACGTCGGGAACGGCCGTGTCGACGCGGCCGGCCGCCGGGCCAGCCACGCCACCGGCGGTTCCGGCCTCGGTCGAGCCCGAGCCTGAAGCCGAGGCCGAGGATGCGGACGGGACGGTACCGACCGGCGCGCGCGGGACGGTACCGACCGGAGGGAAGACGACGATGGCGACAAGCGGCGGCCCGACGGTACGGCGCAGGCGTCTGGGCGCCGAGCTGCGGCGGCTGCGCGAGGCGGCCGGGGTCTCCGTCGAGGAGGTCTGCGACCTGCTGCGCTGCTCCGTCTCGAAGGTCAGCCGGCTGGAGAACGGCCGGGTCCCCGTCCGTACCCGCGACGTGCAGGACCTGCTGACTCTGTACGGAATACACGACGAGAAGCACCGTGAGGCGCTGCTGGCGCTCGCCAGAGAGTCCCGTCGTCACGGCTGGTGGCACGACTACCACGACGTGGTGCCGGCGTGGTTCGAGATCTACATCGGCCTGGAGGGCGACGCCGCCTCGATCAGCGTCTACGAGTCGCAGCTGGTGCACGGCCTCCTGCAGACGGCGGACTACGCCAGGCACGTCATCCGTGCCGAGGCGCCGGAGAGCCCGGACGACGAGGTCGAGCGCAAGGTCGCGCTGCGCCTGGACAGGCAGAGCCGGCTGACCGGCGACAACCCGCCGCGGCTGTGGGTCATTCTCGACGAGGCCGTGCTCCGCCGCACGATCGGCGGCCCGGCGGTCATGGGCGGCCAGCTGCAATGGCTGMGCAAGCAGTCAGAATTTCCCAATGTCACGATCCAGGCGCTTCCGTTCTCAGTCGGCGCACATGCCGGACTAGGTAGCACATTCTCTATCTTGGGATTTCCGAACTCCAGCGACCACGACGTGGTCTATATCGAAGAGGCGGCCGGAAGCCTCTACCTCGAACGCCCTTCGGAAATTCGGCGCTATAGACTGAAGCTCGACTACCTGATGGCCTCTGCGCTGAGTCCGGAGGAGTCGATGCAGATGATTTCGTCCATAGCGGAGGATATGAAGTGAACAAATACGCGAAGCCGTCGCTCACCGACGTCGACGTGGCCCAGCTCCGCTGGCGTACAAGTAGCTACAGCAACGGCGCCGGCGGGATGTGCGTCGAGGTCGCGGCGCTCGGCCACGGCGTGGCCGTGCGGGACTCGAAGAACCCGGCCGGCCCGGTGTTGGCGTTCTCGGCCGCCGAGTGGGACGCCTTCCTCGCGGGCGCGCGCGACGGTGAGTTCAACCTGCGCCTGTCGGCCCGCTGAGGCGACGCCGTCCCGCCTCGGCCGGGAGACGAGGCGAGGGCAGGCAGGGAAGGGATATCGCCGTGCCCGTCTTGGCCAACGGATACGCACACGCCCCGGAGGTAGCCGATCGGCGCGGCTGGGCGGGCCCGGCAGCCGGGCCCGCCCAGCCGCGCCGCCCTCGCTGGGCGGGCCCGGCATGGCCACCCCCTCCCACGAAGACGTGGGTCACCTGGGTCGCGACCGAGCGGTTCGAAGACCATCGCGGCGCCGACGGCCTGGCCAGCGAGCCCCAGTCCACTCCGCCCCGCTCGTCTGAGTGACAGTCGCTCCGCCCGCCCGGTCCAGCGCCCATCCGGACAGGTTCAGGAACTGGACAGCGGCCGCGCGCCGACGGACCAACCAGACACATTCGTCGGATGCGCCGGCAGCCGCACACACCGGACGCACACCACGGGCCGTGGGGGGAGCGCCTTAAGCTCGCCCCGTTGCCTGAACCGCGGGCACCGACCCGTGAGCGCCTCTCAGCTGGCCGGGCGGCGACGACCCCGTGGCCAGGGAAGACTCGTTGTCGGAACGGCGTTGCAGGTGTGGGAACGAAGTCGCGGGGCCGAACGTCCCAACACGGCCGTTTTGGCTCTTGCGTGCACGCCGACCGTCACGCACTCTTGTAGAGGTTCGGTCGGACTGCGTTGATACGGCGTTCGCCCGGGTTGTGTCGAACGGCGTGATAACGCGGTGACGACACGGCCCGTGACATCGGTTCGGCATCTCGTCCACGTGGTACGCCCGACCCAACGCCCGGGCGTACCACCGGCAGGCACGACAGGAGCACAGCCGTGATCGCGAAGAGCTGGACCCGCGCGACCACCGCGCCGTGGCCGGCTCAGGCATGCGGCCGCGGCGTTCTCACGCCGCCGGCCCTCTCGGCCCACCGAGCCCCGGCCCCGCCGGCCAACCGGCAGCCACCCGCCCGCGCCCGCGCATTCGCGGCGCCCGGCCAGGCGCGGTGTGCCGCACCGATCATCGGTCCGCTGGCCGCGCCCTCCTCATAGCGGCGCCCGCGGACCGGCACCAGGTACAGCACAACCCCTCGGCGGCAACACAGCCGCTCCGCCCGCAGCGTCGCGGCGGCGTTCTCACCGCACCTCAGCTCAGCCGCTCCTCCGTTTCCTTATCTGTCCCCGGTACCGGGAGGTGATCGCCGTGGCCACCGCCACGACAAACCTGCTCAACACGCCGATCGAGGATCCACGGGCCGAGCGTGTCCGACGGGCCGCGCTGTCGGCCTACGTTGATGGAAAGATCACCTTCGCACAGGCCAACTCTCGCGTCCGCAAGGCCATGGAGCGCTTCCACAGCTGACCGAGCCAGACCGCGCCGGCCGTCGGGGGTGGCGAGGAACCGGGGGTTCCCGGGCCCCCGCCGGGACGGCGAGGCCTGGGTTCCTACCGGCGGTTCCGGCTTTCCGCTGTCCGAGTCCCGCCCGGCCCGTTCATGGAACAGTGCCGGGCGTGGGCCCAGGCATCACGGGAGTTCGGACCTGAACGAGGTGGACGGCCGGGCGCCCGGGCGATCGGGGGGTGAACCCGGGCGGCCGGCCTGTCCTACTAATAACAGTCAGCGCACGAGCGGTCACGCTTCGCCCGCCGGCTTGCCACCTGCGCAACCGGCATCCCACTGCTACGGCATACGCGCGGGAATGTCCGCGCGGCCCGGCCGGCTGGCGGCGGAAGCGGCCTCGCTCGCCTCCACAGCGGCGGCGCGGTCGCGCGCGAGACCCGCGATGCCGGCGGCGATGAGCACCAGCGCGAGAACGAACGCGATGAAGTGCCCTTCGGTCGGTGCCGGCTCGTCGAACAGGGTCAGGCCCAACACCACCGGCAGGAAGGCGGACACCCCGCTCGTCACCGGGAAGGCCACCACCGCCGCCTGGCCCTGCAGGCCGCGCTGCTCGAGGCTCACCGCGAGCACCGAGAAGATGATCAGCAGGTAGGGCGCCGGGGTCCGTAGCAGCTCCAACAGGTAGGCGCCCAGGAAGCCGCCGGCGCGGCGCTCGTCGAGTGCGAGCCCGAACTGTCGGGTGGCGAGCGTGGCGATCGCGTACGCGGTCCCGGCGGCGACGCCGAACCCGAGCGCGGCGGTGGCGACCCGCTGCCGGGCCGCCGCCCTGTTCGCGCCGAGGGCCGCGAGCAGCGAGAACACCAGCCCGACCGACAGGAACAGCAGCAGCACCCGGTCACTGGCCAGCGAACCGACCTCGCCGTGCTGCTCGAACGCGTAGGCGAGCAGGCCGACGCCGGCGACCATCACACAGATCGCCACGACACCGACGCGGCTGAGGTGCTCGCGCAGCGCCCGGCCGGCGAGCAGTGTGAACACGATCATGTCGAGCGCCATCACCGGTCCGATCATCGCGACCGGGGCTACGGACAGCGCGTACACCTCGAGCACGAAGGCCGCCATCTCGATCGTGAGACCGAGCAGCCATAGCGGCCGGCGCACGAGGCGGGCCAGCAGGCCCAGGCCCAGGCCGCTGCCGGCCTGTTCGCGGCGGGCGGCCACCGCCTGCATGAGCGGCGCGACCCCGTACAGCGCCGCCGAGCCGACCGCCGCGGGCAGCCCGTAGGCGATGGCGGTACTCACCGGCCGCTCCCAGCAGCCGCGCCATGGCCACGGTCATGACCGCGTCCACGACCCCGGTCACAGCCGCGGCCACAGCGGCGGTCACGGACAGGTACCACCACCGCGCCAGCGCCCGTCCTCACCGGCCAGGAGTGAGGCCGACCTGGGCCAGGGCTATGCCGAAGGCCCGTTCCCAGTCCTCCGGGCCGCGCGCGATCCGCCGCGTCGATGGCTTCACCCGGTCCAGCGCCGCCAGCGCCGAGCGGGCGAGCGCGCGAGGGTCGCGTCCGGCGATCTCGGCGCCGCCCTTCTCCAGCTCGCCCTGCAGGTTGTCGCGGCCGTGGCCCGGCACCACGTCGAGCAGCAGCAGATCGCGGCCGATCACGCGGGCCTCGCTGCAGGTGTCGCCGGACGAGGTCACCACCAGGTCGGCGGCGGCCATGAGCGCGGGGATGCGATCGGTGAAGCCAAACGGGATGACCCGGTGCTCACGCTCGGCGAGCACCGCGAGCCGGCGCGCCAGCTTCGCGTTGTGGCCGGCCACGGCGAACACCCAGACGCCGGCGGCCGCCAGCGCCTCCGCCGCTTCGACCAGTGGGCCAAGCCCCCACGATCCGGACATCAGCAGCACGCACCGGCTTTCCAGCGGAATGCCGAAGGCCAGCCGGGCATCGCGCTGGGTTGGTGCCTCGTAGAACGGCGCGCGCACCGGAGCCGGTACGACGGCGACCTCGGCGGACGGGTGGAACCGGCGCACGTAGCGCACCGCTGTCTCTGAGGTCACCAGGTAGAGGTCGGTGTTCTGGTGCACCCACAACCGGTGCGGGCAGACGTCGGTGCAGAACACGACGGTGGCGAGGCCGGGAAAGTCTGGCTTGATCCGGCTCGTTGCCGCGGCGCCCGTKGCGAAAATAGAGATCACGAGGCTTACCGGCTCTGTGGCCAGTTCGTCCCGCATCCGCGGCACCAGAAAACGGCTGGAAACGGCATCGATGCCGGTGGCGATCCGGCCGCCGGTGCGCAGCTGGTTGAAGTGGAACGCGTCGTACAGGCCAGGAACACCGACCATCCCACGGAACACTGCCTCACCGATCCGGCCACCCGGGCCGCCGAGCATCCGCAGGCTGTCCAACGTGCGGACCCGCATCTGGCGGGCCTCCAGTGACACGGCGCACGCCTGCGCCATGACATGGTGGCCCATCCCGAGCGAACCGGTGAGAAGCAGCGCGCCGTCGCTCGGCCGAGGCCGCGCCGTCGGGACCGGGAATCCGCCGGCCCCGGCCCCGGTCCAGGGCCCAGGTCCGGTCGCGGTGGCGATGCCGATGCTGGCGGCGCGCGCGGCGCGGACCTGGTGATCGGGCGCCGTGGGCACGTCCTGGGGACGAAACGGAACGGTCGGGATCTGGGCCGGGTCGCCGGGGGCGCGAGCCAGGCCGGGCCGCCGCCCCGGCGCGGTGGCCATCACCGCTCCCCCGACGCCGCGGGGACGCCGGTCGTCCGGGCGGACGGCGCGGCCTCCTTACCGCCCTGGCCGGCCGCCGAGGGCTTGCCACCCGCCGCGGCTGGCACGGCCGCCGAGGGCCGCGGCCGACTGGCCGGAGGCCGAGCCGCCGACGCCGACGCCGACGCGGCACTGTCCTCTCGGTTGGCCCGGTACCACTCGATGTACTGGCGGACGCCGTCCTGGAACGCGGTGGTCGGCCGCCAGTCGAGCAGTCGCGCGGCCAGCTCGGCCGACACCTCCCGGCCCCGATAGTCGCCGGGCCTCGCGGGGACGTGCTCAATCTTGATACCGGGGAAGTGAGCTCGGACAGCCTCGGCCATGTCGAGCACGCTTACCCGCTCGGCGCCCTCCAGCGCGATGGTCGCGTTCTCGGCCGCTGGCGTCGTCAACGCGCGGACATGCGCGTCAGCAAGGTCAYGGACGTAGACGTAGCGGCGGAACTGCTGCCCGTCGCCCGCGACAGTCAGCGGTTCCCCGGCCAGCGCACGGGCCACGAACCGGGCGAGAACCAGCTCGTCTCGCATCCCTGGCCCATAAGGAATGCCGTAACGCAGGATCGTGAACGGCAGGCCGTAGGTCTCCCGGTAGCTGTGCAGCAGCAGCTCCGCCGCGAGCTTGGTCGACGTGTAGACGTGCCCGGCCCGGTCCAGCTCGATGAACGCGTCCTCCGTCAGTCCGCGGTCCTGGCCATGGTCGGCGCCAGTGCTGGCGCCGTGGCTGTGGCCGGTGTCGATGCCTGTGCCGGCTCCGGCGCGGCCGGCCGGAGCGTCGCCGGGCGTCTCGGGAACCGCGCCGTAGACCCAGACCGTGCTGGCGAACAGCACTCGGCGCAGGCCGCACCGGCGGGCCGCCTCGCAGACGTTGCCGGTGCCCTCGACGTTGAGCCGCACGGTGCCCACGGGGTCGGCGAAGGCGATGTCGACGTTCGACATGCCAGCGATGTGGAACACCGCCTCGCATCGGTCGAGGGCGGCCACCACCGCGTCGAGGTCGAGGACGTCGACCGCCCGGCCATCGGCGCGCGGGTCGGCATTGCTCACGTCGAGGTCGAGCGCGCGAACCTCGTGGCCCGCGTCGAGCAGTCGGTCGACGACGTGCGCGCCGATGAATCCGGAACCGCCAGTAACCGCAACTCGCATGTCTGTGCTCCAAAGAGGAGGGCCGCCACGACGAGGAGACCGGCCGGGCCCACGCCGCCCGCCCGGCCCCTCGGCGCGGACGAGACGGACGATGAGGGCGAACCGCCCACGGCCACCGCGTGTCGATGCCGGCGACCACCCGGCGGTCCCGGCCGGCCGGGCCGGGACTCGTCAGCCGGTCAGGGTCAGGGTCCGCAAGGCGGCGGAGAGGGCCGCCAGAACGTGGTCCGCCTCCTGGTCGGTCATGTCCGAATGAACGGGCAGGCAGATGTGTCGCGCACAGATGTCCTCGGCGACGGGCAGCGTTCCTCCGGCGTGCTCCTCGAAGACCGGCTGCTGGTGCAGCGGCGCCTCATAGACCTCGCCGGCCAGTCCGACACCGTGCCTCTCCTTGAGCTCCTTGCGCAGGGAGGAACGGTCCACACCGGGCCTGGGAATCACGACGTACTTGTAATAGTTGCTGACGTCCCCCAGCGGCACCTGGATCCGCCGCACACCGGCGTGATCATCGATGGCCGCGTCATACCGGGCGGCAATCCGTGCACGATTAGACAGGAACTCCGGCAACCGTCGAAGGTGCACGAGGCCGGTGATGGCATGCAGCTCGCTCATCCGCCACGCATACCCCTCCCGGATGTGCACGTTGCCGAGAAAACCGGCCTTCCCCTGGTCACGGTAAAGGAGCGCCTCGTCTCGTATCCGTTCGTCGGCGGTGAGGATCATTCCGCCCTCACCGCTGGTGATGACCTTCGTCGGATAGAACGAGAACGCAGCGGCGGCGCCGAACGACCCGGCGTGCCGGCCGGCCCGGGTCGATCCGTGGGCATGGGCCGCGTCCTCGACGAGAATCAGGCCACGCTCGGCGCACAATGCCTCGACCTCACCGATGTCCTCCGGAATGAGGCCACCGATGTGCACGATGACGACGGCTCTGGTGTCCTTCGTCAGCGCGGCCTCGACGGTGGCCGCCGAAAGCGCGAGCGTGTCGGGGCTGACATCCGCGAACACCGGCCGCCCACCCGCGCGCAGCACGGCGAAGGCGGTGGCCGCGAAGGTGTTGGTCGGCAGCACGACGTCCGCGCCGGCAACGGCTACGGACCGGAGAATGATCTCCAGTGCGGCGGTCCCGCTGTTCACCGCGACGGCGAAGGGCGCACCATGCGCGCGCGCGAAGGCGTCCTCGAACTCCCGGGTATATGCCCCGAGCGTGAGCTGCCCGCTGGCCAGGATCTCCGTGGCCGCCGCCGTGATCTGCGCCCGGTCACCCTCGGAGAAGACGATTCTCGCCGCTGGAACCCGCACCCATTCCCCCCAGTCTTCCCGATGGCGTCACCCGAAGCTCGGATGCCCATGGCCGTCCAGAGCCTTTCCAGGCCCACGCCCGCGGTGAGCAGGCTCGACACTCCCGCGGCGCGGCGCCATCAGGGGCTCCGTAAGCCACGACAAAAGCCACGACAAAAGACGGCCAGCCGAGGCCGGTCGGCGGCGCGCCGTCGTCCGAAACCGCCCGGCGGGCGTGCCAGCGGACACCGGGGACCGGAAGCACTCGAACAGCCGGGTCAGCGACCGCCGTCGTCCACGCCCTGATGTCGTCGACACCACCACCGTCAGCAGACGTTAACCGCTCTCGGCCAATCCGGCCCGCCGTATCCGGAGAACGAGATCCGAATACCTACCGCACTGCCACCCATCAGCACCGTGTGTTCCCGCCTTCTCCCCTATCGGCTGCCCCCCATCCCCTCCCAGCCCGGCCCACCACCGGCGAGCACACCCCGATTCCGCCCACCCCCGCCGCGGCTCCGGAAGTCCGGCTAACCACCCATCCGACCCAGCTTGAACCAGATAGTCCGCATTAGGGCGGATAGCGGGCGACGAAGGCGGCGAGAGCGGCGAGCATGGCCGGACGCGTCCCGTAGGCCAATCCCTCGTGAGACGCGGAGAGCCCTGGACGCGGAGAGCCCTGGACGCGGGGAACGTGGCGCCCACACGACGGGCACGCGGGAACGTGGCGCGCGCAAACGGGCGTCCAGGAGCTGGCGCGCCTACAGGTGACGTATCCAGCGGATCGGTCTACCCGTGGCGCCGGGCGTCGCCGAGGCGGTCAGATCCATGGACTGGGCGGACGGCGCGAAAACGATGACGCAGCGAGGAAGTCGACTCAGGGATCAGCGAAAGCGCGGTCCGCGCGGGCAGTCCCGCAAATGTGGACACCCCGACGTCCGTTACTCCTGGYGTACGGGGGGAACGCAGGAGGTGCGACCGTCGGGGTGTGACATCAGCCTACGTCCCCCGCTTGTCGTGGTGGCAGGGGACCAAAGTCCCTGCTTTGACCCCTAGCCGGCCCCGCTCGCCTACGCTCCGAACATTTAATGTGACTCTCAGGCGTCGTTAATTCCAAAACCCCAGCTCACCGTCTGGAAGCCGGCCCCGCGGAACCGCCCGGGGCCACCCACGCCCCGACATGACGGTGCGTGATTGTGTCGGATCTGTTGCACGGCGGAAACGACCAGATGCTTCACTGTGGCCGTGCCGCTGCGAGAAGTACACGACGCGCACCGCCATCTCGGGGTCCTTCCCGCCTTTGGCTTCTATGGGGGACCGCCAGTAACTCCTGATCTCGGTGCCCGAGCGACCATCGCCGAGCTCAGGGCCGACCTGGACCGGGAGGGCACCGCCAGAACCCTGGTGATCCCGAACTACGGCGTTCCCGACGTGGGCGTCACGTTCGGCTTCAACGAGCTGTGCCTCGAGGCCGCTCAGGCCGACGACCGGATCCGCGCGGGYCTGTGGGTCTCACCGCGGCCGGCGGACGCGGAGCTGACCCAGAGAGCGCTGTCGCTCGCCGGGGAGCCGGGCGTCGTCGCGCTGAAGCTGAGCTTTCTGCTCGGCGGGCGAGCCGATGCCGCCGAGTGCGCGCCCCAGCTCGACGCCATCTTCGCGACGGCCGCGGCCCACGACCTGGTGGTGCACGTCCACACGTCGCCGGGCGCGGCGTCCGACATCGACCTGATCGGGCTCCTGGTCGACCGGTACGCGGACAACGTCCGCATCCACCTTGTCCACCTCGGTGGTGGGGTGAGCGGGCACATCAAGCTGATCGGCGGCCGGTTCTTCGACTGGATCGCGAGCGGCAAGCGGGTCTACACCGACACCAGCTGGGCAGTGGGTTTCGCGCCCCGCTGGCTTGCCGCCGAGATCGAGCGCCGTGGCATCGGCCACGACCGGCTCCTGTTCGCCAGCGACGAGCCGTGGGGCGACCACCCCGGTGAGCTCGCCCGGCTCGCGGCGGCGGTCGGCGACGGCGAGCTGGGCCGCCGCGTCTTCGTGGACAACTTCGCGTCCCTGTACGGATCGGGCATGGCCTGACCAGCGGCCCACCGTCACCGCGCGGGCCGGCTCGGCCACGCCCGATGGTGCCCCGAGTGGCCAACTCGCCAGTGCCACAGCGAAAAACGCCGGACGATCCGGACGGCAGGCCGACAGCGGGACCACAGACCGACGGGCGTCGCCCGCCCACAGTGGACCATGACAGCCAGACCAGACCCGTTCAGACCACCGAGAACCCCACCATGCCGCGGCGTCTCGCCAGCGAGCACCGAGGCGGTGGCCGCGGCGGCGGAGATCCTCCCGCCGCCAGAGACGTCATGACCGGCACCAGAAGGACCCGGAAGCCAGGCAACGCGCGGATGCGCAGAGAGGAATCGCCGCCCCGATGGAGCTGACCGAGCTGGAGCAGCAGAGTCTGACCGAGGTCCCCCACCCGTCGCTGCCGCCCGGCAGCAACCTCTACGGCTCGACGAAGATCTTCCCGGACTACCAGGCCGAGAACRGGGAGTCCTACCTGACGCTGATCCACGGCATCGCGCACGAGTCGTCGGTCAGCTTCGTGGCGATCCTGCAGGCGACCCGCGCCCTGCGGAAGGGCTTCGAATCGGTCATCTACTTCTACGGCCCCGGCGCGATGAACGCGATGGCCACCCGCGGCTTCCCGCACACCGGCGACTCGGCCTTCGCTGGCGAGCACAACATCAACAACCAGCTGGAGACCTTCATCAAGGAGGGCGGGAAGGTCTACGTCTGCCGGTTCGGCCTCTCGCTGCACGGCCTGCGCGAGGAGGACCTGATCGACGGCGCGATCCCGGCGCACCCGCTCGACATCCAGGACTGTGTGATCCATTACGCGCGCAAGGGCGCGATCATCAACTCCACCTACATGTTCTGATGACACCGCCGCCCGCCCCCACCGAGGCGACCGGCGCCGGCGCCCACGCCGGTGCCGGTGCCGACGCGGCCAACGCCGGAGCCGGCACCGGCGACCGCGCCGGTGCCAGCTCCGCCGACCGTGCCCGCTCCGTCGACCGTGCCCGTTCCGGCCCCGCCGCGAGGCCCGGCACGGGCCTGGATACGAGGATCGGCCTGGCCGTGCACGGCGTCCGGCTCGCGGCGCCGGTGCGCCGCACCGCCGGCGCCGGGCCGAGCGACGACGGCCACGTGGTGCTTGGGGGCCGGGGCGCGGCACTGCCGATCGTCGCGACCAGCCGGTACGAGGTGAACGCCGGCCGGCTGCTCTACGACGGCACGGACCTCGGCGTGCCCATCGAGCCGGTGCGCCGGCCGCGGTTCTACGACCTGGTCACCGCGGACGGCGTCCCCTACGAGCAGATCGCCCGGCTGCACGGCGCCGACGTGCTCGCGACCACCGTGCTGCAGACCTGCGTGCGCTACCAGGAACCGGACCGGTGCCGGTTCTGCGCCATCGAGGAGTCGCTGCGGTCCGGGGCGACCACCCGGCTGAAGACCCCGGCGCAGCTCGCCGAGGTCGCCGAGGCCGCTGTCCGGCTCGACGGCGTGCGCCAGCTGGTGATGACGACGGGCAGCACCGCCGCGCCCGACCGCGGCGCCCGGCTGCTCGCCGAGGCGACCAGGGCCGTGCTCGCGGCGGTGCCCGGCCTGCCCGTTCAGGTCCAGTGCGAGCCGCCGGGCGACCTCGCCGTGCTCTCCGAGCTGCGGGCGGCCGGGGCGAGCGCGATCGGGATCCACGTCGAGTCGCTGGACGACGCCGTCCGTGCCCGCTGGACGCCGGGTAAGGCGACCGTCCCGCTGGCCGCCTACGAGGCGGCGTGGGCCGAGGCGGTCCGGGTCTTCGGGCGCAACCGGGTGTCGACATACCTGCTCATCGGCCTCGGCGAGGACCCGGACGAGCTGGTGGCCGGCGCCGAGCGACTGATCGACATGGGTGTCTACCCGTTCGTCGTCCCGTTCCGCCCGCTGGGCGGAACGCTGGCCGCCCGCGATGGCGCCCACGCGCCGGACGCGGGCGTCGTGGCCGACGTGACGCGCCGGGTCGCGGCGGCCCTGCGCGCCGCCGGGATGCGCGGCGCCGACCAGGGCGCTGGCTGCGCCGCCTGCGGCGCCTGCTCGGCGCTGCCCGAGGCAGGAGGCTGACCCCATGGCACGTGACTCGGCGACTGGTTGCGGCTGCGGCTGCGAGGCGTTCACGAAGACCATGGCTGGGCGCCGCGAGCCGCAGACCGGGCCCCCCGGCTCGGCGGCTCCGGTCCGGCCGGAGCCCCGGATGCTGACGATCGGGCCGGCGAACAACGCGCGCGGCCGCGGCGCCACCACCAACGCGGTGGCGTCGACGAGCCTCAGCCACCCTGATGTCGAGCCCGTCCGGCACTCCTCGCCCGGGACCACCGGCGAACCGTCCGAGGATGCCGTCGACCATGGCGACGCGGCCCCTTCTCGGCTCGAGGCCGCCCGTCAGCCGCCCGAGCGCACCGGTGGGGCCGGGCCGGCGCTGCTCACGGCGAACCCGTACCCGATCCGCCCGCCGCGTCCGGTGGACACGCTCGCGGTCTGGGGCGATCCGGGCACGCTGCTGCGCCGCCCTCGGTACGTGATCGAACAGGCCCGGGACCCAGCCACGATCGCCGCGTACCGGCGCCTGCGCCGGGCGGTCTTCGTCGACGAGCAGGGCATGTTCGACGACGGGCCGGCGGGAGATCTCGACGAGGCCGACGACGACCCGCGCACCATCACGCTGGTGGTCCGGGACCTGGACGGACCGGGCGGCGGCGAGGTGATCGGCGGGGTGCGGCTCGGCCCGACGCCCGCCTGGAGCGGCGACGACATCGGCTGGTGGCACGGTGGGCGGCTGGCCGTGGCCGCCCATGCGCGCGGGCGCTACGCCGGCGTCGGCGGCGCGCTGGTCCGGGCGGCGTGCGCCCACGCCGAAGCCGCCGGCGCGCTGCGCTTCGACGCGACGATCCAGCCGAGCCGGGAGCGGTTCTTCGGCCGGCTCGGGTGGATGACGGTCGGCCCGACCACGGTCCGCGGCACGCCGCACGTGCTGATGCGCTGGCCGATCGACCGGGTCGCGATGCTCGCCGCGACCACCAAGGCGCCGCTGGGCGCGCTGCTCGGTGCCCTGCGCCCCGGCGGAGCCGGCTTCGTCGGCGACGACGGCGCACCCGTGCCCGGTACCGGCCTGGTCGCCGCCTGCGACGCGATCCTGCCGACGATGGTCGACCGGGACCCGTTCTGGGCCGGCTGGTGCGGGGTGCTGGTCAACCTCAACGACCTCGCGGCGATGGGAGCCAAGCCGCTCGGCGTGCTGGACGCGGTGGCCGGGCCGACGGTGTCACGGGTGAGCCGGGTGCTCGCCGGGCTGCGCGCCGCCGCCGACGGCTTCGGCGTGCCGATCCTCGGCGGCCACACCCAGCTTGGGATGCCCTCGGCGCTCGCGGTCACCGCGATCGGGCACACCGAAACGCCGATCCGCTCGGGCGCCGGCCTGCCCGGCCATGCCGTCACCGTGACCGCCGACCTCACCGGGCGATGGCGGCCGGGCTACACCGGCCGGCAGTGGGACTCGACGTCGGGCCGGCGCACCGCCGAGCTGCGCGCGATGCTCTCGCTGACGGGACGCCACCGGCCGGTCGCCGCCAAGGACGTGAGCATGGCCGGCCTCGTCGGCACGCTGGGCATGCTCGCCGAGTCCAGCGGCTGCGCGGCCGAGCTGGAGGTGGCCGCCGTGCCGCGGCCGGCCGGGGTGGCCGCCGGAGACTGGCTGACCTGCTTCCCGGGCTTCGCGATGGTGACGGCGGACGTCGAGAGCCGCCAGATGCCTGGCAGCTCGCCGGCGGTCTCGGCCCGTTGCGGCCGGCTGCTGTCCGGCAGCGGCGTCTCGCTGCTGTGGCCGGACGGGCTGCGCACTCCTGTCCTCAGCGGCCACGTGACCGGAATGGGCACGGCATGAGCAAAGTGAATAGTGGAGAGCTCGGGGGATAGTCATGGCCATCGTCACCATCGCCGTCGTGTCGGACTCGTTCGGGCGAGACCTGGACGCGTGCATGCGTACGGTCGCCCGGCACGTCGAGACGGCCAGGGCCGGCGGCGCCCAGTTGCTGGCGCTGCCCGAGGCCGCGCTCGGCGGATACCTGAGGGAGCTCACGTCCGACGCCGACCCGGGGCCTTTCGGCAGTGCGCCGCTGCTCGACCCGGACGGTCCGGAGATCGCCCGCCTCGTCGATCTGGCTGGCGACATGGTCGTCTGTATCGGCTATTCCGAGCGGGCCGGCCACCACCGTTACAACAGCGCGATCTGCGTCGGCGGCGGCGAGGTGCTCGGCCGGCATCGCAAGGTGCACCTGCCGCTGGGCGAGACGGCGGCCTACGACGCCGGCGACCAGTTCCGCGCCTTCGACACCCCGATCGGCCGGATCGGGATGCTGGTCTGCTACGACAAGGCGTTCCCCGAGTCGGCGCGCAGCCTCGCGCTGGCCGGGGCGGAGATCATCGTCTGTCTGTCGGCCTGGCCGATGTCACGAACGCACCCGTCCGACAATCTGGCCGAGGACCGCTGGCGCTACCGCTTCGACGTCTACGACGAGGTGCGCGCGCTGGAGAACCAGGTCGTCTGGGTGTCGGCGAACCAGGTCGGGCAGTTCGGGTCGCTGACCTTCGTCGGGAACTCCAAGATCGTGCACGCGAACGGTAACGTGCTCGCGTTCACCGGCGACAACCCAGGGATGGCCATGGCTCGCGTGGACGTCGAGGACGCGCTGCACGTCACCCGCCGAAGCATGAACCACCTGCGCGACCGGCGCCCGGAGGCCTACGACATCCAGTGCCTGCTCGCCGGCGAGCCAACGATCCGCCAGCCCTTCGCGCGCGTCCCGAAGGCTCGGACCGGCTGACCGTACGCTGACCGCGCGCGACGGAGCACGCCGGTCCGGGATCTCCCAGACGGCCCACAGCCGCCGCGGCTACCAAGGAGCGATCACCGCCATGCCCCCAGCGGCCGCCGAGCGTGTCGTCATCGTCGGCGCCGGCGCGGCCGGCCTGCTTGCCGCCGTGCTGCTCGCCCGCGCGGGCCGCCAGGTGCTGGTCGTCGACCGCGACCCAGCGGCGGCCGGCTGGCCCCCCGGCCTGGCCGCGCCACGCACCGCCACCCCCGAGTTCCGGCCGGATCTCGGGGCCGTCCTCCCGCGGGCGGGCGTGCCGCAGGCACGGCACTCGCACGCGTTCCTCGCCCGCTTCCGCGCGCTGCTCGCGACGCGGACGCCCGACCTGCTGGACGCGCTACTCGCCGTCGGCGCGCGCGAGATCCGGGTCGCAGAGACCGCCCCGCCGGAGATCCGCGCCGCGCTCGCCGCCGGCCCCACGGCACTCGCCGCCCCCGCGGGTTTCGGCGCCGTGGGCCCCGGCGCCGCGAGCGCCGCGGGTCTCAACGCCCTCGCTGCCCCCTCCGGCCCGGCGGATTCGGTCGGCCGGACTGACGCGGTCGGCGGCGAGGTCCCTTCCTGGCTCGCCGGGAACCCCGACGAGCTGATCGTCCTCGGCTGCAGGCGGGCGCTGCTCGACGCGACGCTGCGGGCCGCGGCGCTGGCCGAGCCGGGTGTGACGATCCAGGGCGGCCGGCGCGTCACCGGCCTGGTGACCACGCCCGCCGGCCCGTCCGCGCCGGGCGGCCAGGGCGGTGTGCCATGGGTACGCGGGGTGCGGTTCGACGACGGAGCAACGGTCGAGGCCGACCTGGTGGTCGACGCCGGCGGGCGGCTCTCGCCGATACACGAGCTGCTCATCGCGGCCGGCGTGTCGCCGCCACCCGAGCTCGCCGTCCCCTGCGGGATCACGTACTACTCCCGCTTCTACGCGCGCGGCGGTGACCGCTCGTTCGCCACCGAGCTCAACCGCGGCCACACCGTCGGCGCCTCCTTCGACCGCTACTCCTGCCTGGTCTTCCCGGCCGACAACGACACGTTCTCGGTGACCTTCGGCGTCCTGCCCGAGGACGCCGAGATGCGGGTGCTACGCCACGACGCCGCCTTCGACGCGGCGGTCCGGGCGATCGGCCTCGTCGCACCCTGGCTGGAGGGCAAGCCTCCCGTTGGCGGCGAAGGCACGGAGCCCTCGGGCCCCACCAACCGCGGCCCGGCCTGGGGCCCGGCCTTCGCCTCTGCCCCAGCCCCAGCCGCCGGCGCCGGCGCCGGCGCCGGCTCGGCCGATTCGGGACGGGCCCCCGCGGGCGCGGTGGTGCCGCTGGGGCCGGTCGCCGCGATGGCTGGGCTGCACAACCGGTTCCGGCCGTTGGTCGCCGGCGGACGGCCGGCGGCGCTGGGCGTGCTGGCCATCGGAGACGCGGCGCTGATCACGAACCCGGCCCACACCCGCGGGACGACGCTCGCCGCGCTCAGCGCCTCCTGGCTGGTGGACGCCGTCACCGCGACGCGTGACCCGAGCGAGCGCGCACTGCGGCTGGACGCCGCGCTGCGCGCGGAGGGTCTGCCCTGGTTCCACGACTCCTGCGCGCAGGACGCCGCCCGCCTGGCCCGCTGGCGACAGCCCTCGCCGCCGGCACCGGCGGCGCCAGCTCGACCGACGCCATCAGCTTCACCGGCGCCATCAGCTTCACCGGCGGCGCCAGCTCGGCCGGCGGCGCCGGAGCAGAGGCGGCCGGACGAGCCGGAGGCCGTGACGAACAGCGAGGCGTTCCTCGCCGCCGGCCGCGACCCGGTCGTCTGGCACGCGTTCACCCGGCTTCAGAACCTGCTCGCGACGCCCGCGGACCTGCTCGCCCACCCGGACTTCGTCGCGCGAGTCCGCGCCGTTCAGGCATCCGACTGGCGCCCACCACAGGTGACGGGGCCGAGCCACGACGAGCTGGTGGCGATCGCCCAGGCGGCGCTGGCCCCGTCGGGCGGAGAGCCAGCGCCGTGACTGACGCCAGCCGGCCTCGTCCGCTGCGGATCGCGCTGCTGACGTATTCGACCAAGGCGCGCGGCGGGGTGGTCGCGACGCTGTGCCTGGCGGAGGCACTCGCCCGCGCCGGTCATCGGGTGGACGTGTGGACACTCGCTCGCGGCGGTGACGCGGGCTTCTTCCGCCCCGTCGACCCCGCGGTACGGGTGCGCGCGGTGCCATTCCCCGACCAGGCGGGCGAGACCGTCGGGGAGCGGGTGCTGCGCTCGATCGACGCGCTCGGCGCGGCCTTCCGGGCCCACGCCGGCGGCGCCCCCGGCCCCAGCCCCGGCCCCAGCTCAAGCGCTGGCGCTGGCGCTGGCGCTGGCGCTGGCCCGGACTCGGATTCGGGCTCGGGCTCGGATGGCCGCGTGAGCGCCGACGGGTACGACATCGTGCACGCGCAGGACTGCATCAGCGCCAACGCCGTCCCCGACTGCGTACGCACCGTTCATCACCTGGACAGCTTCACCACGCCCGAACTGATCGCCTGCCACGAGCGGGCGCTGCGCCGGCCGTTCGCACACGTCTGCGTGTCGGCGGCGGTCGCGGCGGAGCTCGCCGAGGGCTGGGGCATCATCGCGACGGTGATCCCGAACGGTGTCGAGGCCGGCCGGTTCGCCGCCGCGGCGGGAGAGGGCCCGACCGCGCGGGCGGCCCGCGCCTCGTGGCGCGACCGGCTCGGCCGTTACGTGCTCGCTGTCGGCGGCATAGAACCACGCAAGGGCACCCTCGACCTTGTCGAGGCGATCGCGCTCCTGCGCCCGGCCGCGACGCCGGCCCTGGTGATCGCGGGTGGGGAGACACTGTTCGACTACCGCGCCTACCGGGCCGAGGTGCTGGCGCGGGCGGCGGAGCTGGCTGTGGAGCCGGTGCTGCTCGGTCCCGTGCCGCACGCCGAGCTGCCCGCGCTGGTCGCCGCGGCCGACGCGTTCGCCTTCCCGTCCGTGAAGGAGGGCTTCGGTCTCGCGGCGATGGAGGCGCTCGCCGCCGGGGTTCCCGTGGTGACCAGGGACCTCCCGGTGCTGCGCGAGGTGTTCGCCGGCGCCGTCCGGTTCGCCGCGACCCCGGCGGACCTGGCCGTCGAGCTCGGCGCCGCCCTCGCGGGGGCGGACCGGGTCCGCCGCGCCGCCGGCGCGACGCTCGCGGCCCGGCACAGCTGGGATCAGGCCGCGGCCGCCCACGTGGATCTCTACCTCCGGCTGATGTGACGGCCGGCGGGGCAGAAGAACGACAGTCCCGATCAGCTTCTCGGTCGGGTTGCCCATGTCTTGTCGGCGTTACGCTGGCCAGGCACGATAGGTCGGTCCGACTACACCAGGACCACGGGCCACAGGCCACGGAACCGCGGGCATATCGGCTGGTTGTCCCGCGGCCGCGCGAGGCTTCATCATGATCGCGTGGTCGCGAGACGGCGACGGTTCCGCGGGCGCTGTGGAGCACCGACCACCCGCGCCTGGGCCACACCACGCGGGCAGCCGACGAGCCGAATGGCGGACAGCGGGAGATGGACGAGGAAGCACCGCTCTGGTTCGACCATGCGCTGGACGACCKGCCGGAGTACTTCGAGGTCGAGGTCGAGGGCGCACGGATCAGCTACCGGTGCTGGGGCGCGCCGGACCTGCCGGCGATCGTGCTCGTACACGGYGGCGCCGCGCACGCCGGGTGGTGGGACCACATCGCTCCGCTGATCCCGGACGAGTACCGGGTGCTCGCGCTGGACCTCTCCGGGCACGGCGACAGCGATCGTCGCGATGACTACACGCTGTCCACCTGGGCCGCCGAGGTGGTCGGCGTGATCGACGACGCCGGCATCGCCACGCCGCCGATCGTCATCGGCCACAGCATGGGTGGCTGGATCACGATCACGACCGCCGCCGAGCATCCCGACCGCGTCGCCGGCATCGTCCTGATCGACTCCCCGGTCAGCGAGTACACCCCGGAGGAACGCGCGGCCCGAGACCGGACCGCGTTCGGCCCGTTGCGGGTCTACGCGACCGTGTCGGAGGCGCTGGCCCGGTTCCGCACCGTCCCGCAGCAGTCGCACACGCTGCCGTACATCATCGAGCACATCGCCCGGAACTCGATCGGCTCGGTCGAGGGCGGCTGGACCTGGAAGTTCGACCCGAACGTGTTCGGCAACCGGACACCGGCCCCCGAAGTGATGCACAAGGTGCACTGCCGGGTCGCCCTGTTCCGAGCCGAGAACGGTCTGGTCACGCACGACATCGGCGGCGAGATGTACAACCTGCTGGGCCGGGTCGCGCCGGTGATCGAGATCCCGCTCGCCGGCCACCACGTCATGCTCGACCAGCCGCTGCTGCTGGTCACCGGCATCCGAACGATCCTCGCCGACTGGGAGCACTCCTCCCCCCAGGAACGCACCGACTAAGGCCGCCGGCGACGGCCGGGGAGTCAGCCTTCAGGCCAGCCGGTCAGCCGGTCAGCCGGTCAGCCGGTCAGGCCAGGGTTTCGGCCGCCCACTGACGGAGGGTCGGGGCCAGCAGGGGCCAGCGGACGAACAGGCCGCCGGCCGTCGCCATCTCGGTCTGGCGCTCGAGGTACTCGCGATCGCCCCACGGCGGCTCGACGAGGCGCGCGCCCGGCAGCAGGCCGGCCACCGCCTCGGACGTGGCGCGGGGGTGGAACGGGTCGCTCGCGCCGCCGCGGAAGACCAGCGCCGGGGCCTTGATCGCGCGGGCGACGTCGTCGGGCAGGCCGGGGATCCGCTCGTCGGGCCGAGGGCAGTATGCCGACATCCAGCGCTGCATGGTGGCGACGAACTGGTCACGGTCCGCGTCGAGAATCCGCTGGCGGTTGTCCGGGTTGGCCGCGATGGTGCCAGCCCAGTCGGGCAGGTCGGCGACGGCGGCCATGTCCCGTGTCCAGGCGGTGGTGATGCTGGCGGTGTAGTAGACGTTGCCGAGAATCATCAGGCCCATCGGGCCGCCGCTGATCCACCAGAGCGCGAGGCCGGCGGCCACCTCGGGGTGACGCGCCGCGGTGAGCAGCGAGACGCGGGTGCCGACCGTCGCCCCGGTGAGCACCGCCGGGCCGAGGTCGAGATGGGTGAGCAGCGCGGCCAGGGTGTCGGCGTGCATCTCGGGCTCGCTCGGCCCCTCGAAGCAGACGTCCGACTCTCCGCAGTTGGGCCGGTCCCAGATCAGCACCCGGTCGCCATCGACCGCCAGCGCCGCGGCGAGTTCCCGCACCCCCGGGGTCGCCCTGGTGAACCGGCCACCGGTGGTGATCACCCACAGCCGGCCGTCACCCGCGCGGTCRCCGACACCGACGCAGTCGCCGTCCCTGTCGCCGCCCCCGCCCACGCCGCCGTCGTCGTCGCCAACGAGTTCGTAGGCGATTCGCAGCCCGTTGACCCGCGCGTATGCCACTACCACCTCTTCGAGAACGTTTCGCCGGTCCGAGACCATCACCGACCCAGCCCCGCCTGGCACAGCCCCGCCTGGCACAGCCCGCCCGGCCTCAAGACCGGCGAAGGACGTCAGATCGCTGTTCGGTCGTCCAGTCGCCGCCCGGCGGCGATGCCGCGGGCCGTGGCGTCGACCGAGAACGACGCGACCAGCGCGCCATCCTCCGCGTACACCCGGCACTCCGAATGGGTCATGCCATCACCGGCGAACGTCGAGTGGTGGTGGTACCGCATCCACCGGTCCGCCCGGATCTCGGCGTGCAGCGAGAGGGCGATCGCGTTGATACCCATGGACAGGGTGCGATGCGCCTGGTCCTGTCCGATCCCGGCATGCGCGCGCAGCGCGGCGGCGATCGAGATGTGCCCGGTGAACTGTGCCAGCAGGCCGGCGTGCAGCGCCGAGTCCGCCGGAACCTCACGGAAGCGGATCCAGGTGTCGATGACCGGCGGTCCGACCGGCGCGGCCGAGTCGTTGCTGTACGCCGCGTCGACCATCCGCACGTCCCGCGCGGTGACCGACATGTCGTAGGGCTCGCTGTCGTACGGGCCGGCGCAGGGCGGTGCCGGGGCCTCGTGCCGAACGATGTCAGGAGCCGTGACGTCGAGGAACAGTGTGCCGCCGGCTCGGCGCTTTCCCTCCTGGCTCACCTGGACACCCAGCGTGCTGAACGTCCGTCCCGAGCTGAGCTCCGCGAGCTCGAACTCCAGCGGGAGGTTGGCGTCCGCGACTCGGTAGACGACCAGATGCGCCGAGACGACGCGCCGCCCGCCGGTGTGCCGCATGGCGGCGACGACCGCCTGTCCGAGTATCTGGCTGGCCTCGACGACGGCGCGCCCAGGGCTGGGCCGGATGACGCTGACATAACGGCCTTCGCCGGCTGCCCGCACGTCCATGATGTCGATCAGGTCGGCGGCGTCGCCCCAGGTGGGAAACCGCTTGATGGTGGCATCGCGGGGGTCTTCGCCGGCCACCGTGTCGACCAGCTCGACACGCACCCGGTCATGGTCAAATGCCGCCAGACCTGCCAGCCAGTCGAGTCCGGGAGCAGGCTCGGTGAAGCTCCACAGCACATCGCGACCTTCGACCAGGCCGTCGCCCGCGTCTTCCTCCGGGGCGTGCCACTCGGCTATCGGGGCCGGGGCCTTGCCGTCGAGGGTCCACAGCTCGCCGGAGCCCTTGACCGGGCAGGCGACCCGGTGGCCGTCGTCCTGGAAGAGGTCGAGCCGCACGTCCGCGCGCGGGAAGTACAGCGTCGGCGCCTGCCCGGGCTCACGGACCCGCACCGCCGCCACCGACTCGGCGACCAGCCGGTCCCCCCACCACGCCCTGGCCCGATATGGACACGGGGAGTGCTCGACGCCCGACTCCGCACCCGGTTCGGCCGCGCTTGTCACTGGCTGCACGATCCGGAGCGTAATACTCCCCTGCCGCACACGCCCGTTCTCGCCAGGCGGCAGACCTCCGAGAGGCTTCGACACGATCTGTAATCATATGCACACGGCTGTACGGGCCGCTGAGACCCGAAAAACAACCTCCCGGCACCCGGGCATAGGCCCGCCACGCCACCACAGCAGCGCCCCCGCCCCACCAAAACCGAACTGTGGCAGATCACCTCGTCCATGGACTCGCCCATCCACCACACATCGCCGCCAGTGTCGCGACCTGTGTCAGTTCAGCGTGTCTATAGACACGCTGAACTGACACAGGTCGACCGTCAGGCGGAGTCGCGGGTGACCAGTGCGGTGGGGAGGATGATCTCGGTCGGCTCGGTGAACGGGTCCGTGACCCGCGCCAGCAACAGCCGGACCATCTCCTGGCCCATCAGTTCGACCGGCTGGCGGACGGTCGTGAGCGGCGGGTCGGCATAGGCGGCGAACGCCGCGTCGTCGAAGCCGACCACGGCGACGTCGTCGGGGACACGCCGCCCGGCCTCCCGCAGCGTGCGCAGCGCGCCCATGGCCATCAGGTCGGAGGCGGCGAACAGGGCATCGATGTCCGGGTGGTCGGCGAGCAGCCGGGCGGCGGCGCGCTGCCCGCTCTCCTCGGTGAAGTCACCGACCGCGACCCGCCCCGCGGACGCCTCGTCGCCGGCCTGGCGGACCGCCTCGGTGAAGCCGCGCAGCCGGTCGATGCCCACGCTCATGTCCGGCGGGCCGGCGATCGTCGCGAGTCTGCGCCGGCCGGCACCGAGCAGGTAGCGCGCCGCGTCGCGCGCGCCGCCGACATTGTCCGCGTCGACATAGTCGACCGGGTTGCCGGCGAGCAGCCGGCCCGCCATGACCAGCGGCACCCCGGCGGCGGTGATGGCGTTCGGCATGATGTCGTCGCCGTGCAGGGAGATCAGCAGCACGCCGTCGACGTGGCCATTGCCGACGTAGCGCAGCGCCCGGTCGCGCTGTGCCTCGCCCTGGGCCTGCAGTAAGACGAGCTGGAAGTCGGTGGGGCTGAGCGCCTGGTTCACGCCGCGCAGCACACTGGCGAAGAACGGGTCGGCGAAGACGGTGTCCGGGCGCTCGTGAACGATCAGCACGAGCGTGTCAGTCCGGCGTGTTACCAGGCTGCGGGCGGCTCGATTGGGCAYATAGCCAAGCTGGGCGATCGCCTCGTTGACGGCCGCCTGGGCCTCGGCCGACACCCGCGAGGACCCGTTCACCACCCGGGAGACGGTCGCCCGCGAGACCCCGGCCAGCTCGGCGACCTCCTCGAGGGTGGGTGCGCGCCGCTGCGCCGCCGCCACGTTCCCTCCCGGGATCTCGCCCGGATCGGCCAGGCCCGACGGACTTCCCAGCTGGAGGGTCCGCTGGGAGGCCGGTCGGGAGGTACCGGGCTGAGCGTCGGCAGCAGTCACAGGGTTCCGTTCGCGGCGCGGTGCTCTCGGATCAGGCTGGAGTACCAGAGCGCGCTGGTCTTCGGGGTACGGACGAGGGTGTCGAAGTCGACGTGGATGACGCCGAACCTCATCTTGTACCCCTCGGCCCACTCGTAGTTGTCCAACAGCGACCAGACGAAGTATCCCCGTATGTCAACCCCGTCCTGGATGACCTCGCGCACCACGTCGAGGTGCAGCGCGACGTACCGGAGCCGCTCCGGGTCGGGCACGCTCCCGTCGGCGGCGGCCTCGTCCAGGTAGGCGGCGCCGTTCTCGTGCATGTACCAGGGCGTGCCCGGGTAGTCGGCGGCGAGGCGGCGCAGCAGCGCGGCGAAGCTGCGCGGGCGGATCGGCCAGTCCAGCGCGGTCACGTCCTCGGTCGACTTGACCCGCGTGACGTTCTCGGCCGCGACGAAGGGGATCGGCGTCGGGTCCGGGTCGGGGCCGGAGACGACGATGTGCGGGGAGTAGTAGTTGACCCCGACCCAGTCGATGGGCGCCGCGATCCGTGCCAGGTCGCCGTCCACGATCGGTAGCTCGGCGCCGGCCCTGGCGAGGTCGGCGACGACGTCCGGCGGGTACGAGCCGCGCAGCAACGGGTCAAGCCAGAGCCGGATCGACTGGCCATCGACGAGACGGACCGCGTCGCGCGCCGCCGGCGAGTCCTCCGGGGTCTCCGCCGGGATCAGATTGAGCGTGATCCCGACGTCGGAGACACCGCGGGCGCGTAGCGCCTCGACGCCGAGCGCGTGCGCGAGCAGCAGGTGGTGCACGGAGCGGACGGCCGCGTGGGCACTCTGCACGCCGGGCGCGTGCCGGCCGGTGAGGTGGCCCTCGAAAGCCGAGCACCACGGCTCGTTGAGCGTCGACCAGTGCTTCACTCGGTCGCCGAGAGCGGTGGCGACATGGTCGGCGTACTCGGCGAACCGGTAGGCCGTCTCCCTGTTGGCCCAGCCGCCCAGGTCCTGCAGCGGCTGCGGCAGGTCCCAGTGGTAGAGAGTCAGCCAGGGGTCGATCCCGGCACCGAGCAGCTCGTCGACGAGCCGGTCGTAGAAGGCGAGCCCCGCCGGGTTCACCGGGCCGGACCCGGTCGGAACGACGCGCGGCCAGGCCACCGAGAACCGGTAGGCGCCGAGGCCGAGCTCGGCCATCAGCGCCACGTCCTCGCGGTACCGGTGGTAATGCCCGACGGCCGGGTCACCGCTCTCCCCGCCGCGGGTCTTGCCGCGGGTGCGCGCGAACGTGTCCCAGATGCAGGGGCCGCGGCCGTCCTCGCCCGTGGYGCCCTCGATCTGGTAGGACGAGGTGGCCGCGCCCCAGACGAAGTCCCTGGGCAGGCCGCCGGCGATCCGCGCCGCCAGCTCGTCGGTCTCGGGCAGACCGGTCGCGCCGGTGGCGCCGGTGGCCGAAGCGGTGCTGATAGTCATCCCTTGACCGCGCCTTCCATGATTCCACTGATGATCTGACGGCCAAACACTGCGAAGATCAAAAGAACGGGCAGGGTGCCGAGCGCCGTGCCGCCCAGGACGAGGGTGTTGTCGCGGTAGTAGCCGGCGGACAGCGTGCTGAGCGCGACCTGCACGGTGGGGTTCTGTGGCGACAGGACGATGAGCGGCCACATGAAGTCGTTCCACGCCTGCATGAAGGTCAGCAGCCCGAGCACCGCCATCGCGGGGCGCAGCCCGGGCAGTACCACGTGCCAGTAGAGGCCGAACGTGGAGCACCCGTCCATGCGGCCGGCCTCGAGCAGCTCGTCGGGGATGGCCTGCTCGGTGTACTGCCGCATGAACACCACACCGAACGCGGTCACCGCCGTCGGCGCGATCACCGCGATGAGGTGGTTCGCCCAGCCGAACTTCTGCATCTCGATGTAGAGCGGGATGATCCCGAGCTGGACGGGCACCATCATCGTGGCGATCACGATGGCGAGCAGCGCGCCCCGGCCGCGGAACCGCAGCTTGGCGAACGCGAACCCGGCGAGCGAGCAGAAGAACAGCGTGCACAGGGTGATCGAGCCGGCGACGACCAGCGAGTTGATCAGCGCCTTCTCGAACTCCACGGTGTCGAAGACCCGGCGCGCGTTCTCGAGGAAATGACCACCGGGGAGGAGCGGCGGCGGCGTCTGCCCGACGACGTCGTTCGTCCGCGACGGGATCATGAAGGTCCAGTAGACCGGGAACGCCGACAGCAGGACGACGACGATGAGGAACGGGTAGCGCAACAGCCCGCGGCGCTCGTCCTCGGAGACGGACGGGGTCACGGATCGCCGCGGCCGGCGCCAGCCGCCGGCGCGGGCCGGGGTCCGCGGGGAGGCCGCGTCGGCGTCGCTGGGCTTGTCGATCGTGACGCTCATGAGGACCCTCCCGGCCCGCTGTCGTCGTTCGCGCTTGCCGGAGCCGGACCTGGGGTCGGAGCCGGAGCTGGAGCCGGGGAGGCGGCGGCCGCGGCGGGCGGGCCGGCAGCCTCACCGGCCGATTGGGCGACGGCCTCACCGGTGGGCCGTCCGGCCGGTTGGCCGGCGGATCCGCCGGGCGGGGGACGTCGTCGGCCACGGCGCCCGGAGTGGCGGGTGCCCGGACCTCCTCGGATTCGGGCACCGCCGCGAGTGAGGAAGTAGGCGAACGCCGCGAGGATCACCGTCAGGAGGAACATCAGCCAGGCGACAGCCGAGCCGTAGCCGAAGTGCCGCAGCCGGAAGCCCTCCTCGTAGAGGAACAGCGCGAGCGTCTGGAACTGGCGGTCGGTGCCGCCGCTGACGCTTCCCGGCGAGATGTCGAACAGCAGGGGCTCGGTGAACAGCTGGATCTGCCCGATCAGCGAGACGAGCGCCGTGAAGGCGATCGTCGGGCGCAGCGCCGGCAACGTCACGTGCCAGAGCTGCCGCCAGGTGCCGGCGCCGTCGATCGCCGCGGCCTCGAACTGCTCCTTCGGGATGGCCTGCATGGCGGCCAGGTAGATCAGTGCGTTGTAGCCCGTCCACCGCCAGACCACCATCATCGCGATGGCGATCTTCGAGGACCACTCGCCGGCCTGCCAGTTGACGTTGCCGACGCCGACCAGGCCAAGCAGCCAGTTGAACAGGCCGAAGTCGCGGCTGAAGAGCTGGCCGAACACGATCGTCACCGCGACGATCGACGTGATGTTGGGCAGCAGCACGCCCATCCGGAACAACATCCGGCCGCGCAGCCGGGCATTGAGAATATGCGCCATGATCAATGCGAGCGCCAGCTGCGGCACGGTGCACAGCAGCATCAGCTCGAACGTGTTCTTGACGGCGTTCCAGAAAAACTCGTCGTGCAGCAGGTCGGTGTAGTTACGCAGCCCGATCATCTTCGCGTCGTCGGGCCGCAGCAGGTCACGGTCGGTCAGCGACACCCAGAACGTGTAGGCCATCGGGAACAGCCCGAACACGATGAAGATCATGAAGAACGGCGCGACGAAACCGTACGGCGCCGTCACGCCGGTCACCCGCCGGATCGCGGACCGGACCGCCCTCGGCCGGCGCGTCGGCCTTGGTGGCGAGGCATCCAGCCCGGACGCCGGGGGTGCTGTGATGGTCACCTGATCTCCTCCCACCCGATCGCTGGGCTGGCTGGTGGTCATGAGGCTGGGTTGGCGGTGGCGGTGGCGGTGGCGGTGGCGGGCGGGGGTTTCGCAGAAGACTTGGTCGACGTGCGGCGAGCTTCCCGGTCGCTGGGCGGCGGCTCGGGAGAGCAGCGGCTGCCCGGGGCCCGATGGACGGGAGCCCATCTCGGGGGGGGCCGCGGCCCCGGGCAGCCGGTCTGGGGGTCGCGCCACGCCGCTGGCGACGGCGTGGCGCGACCTTCCGGAGGATCAACGATCAGAGCCAGCATTGATCAGAGCCGGTGTTTCGCTGGCGTCCGGTCGTCCGTCCGGGCCGAGCCCAGCCCAGCCCAGCCCAGCCCGGGCCTAGGTCCAGGGGCAGGGGTTAGGCCTAGCAAGGCCAGGTCAGCGGGCTGCCCGTTGAGCCTCGGCCAGGGCGTCCTTCCAGGCGGTGTCCGGATCCGCCTTGCCCTGTTCGACGAGCTGGATGCCGTGTTCCTCGATCGCCTGCCGGATCGCGCCGTGCTTCGGGCCCTGGTACTGGGGAACCAGCTTGAGGGCCGACTCACCGAAGATCTTGCCGGTCGGCGCGTTGTTGAAGAACGGGTCGGTGAAGCCCTGCACCGTCGGGTCGTTGACGGCTCCGATGGTGGACGGCATGTTGCCGACCGTCTTGAAGACCTTCACCTGGTTCTCGGGCTTGGTCAGGAAGTCCATCAGCTCGTAGGCGAGCTTCTGGTTCTTGCTCTGGGCCGGGATCACCAGCCAGGAGCCGCCCCAGTTGCCGCTGCCGCCGGGAACCGTGGCGACGTTCCACAGGCCCTTGGTCTCCGGCGCGTTGGTCTTGATGTAGCCGGCCATCCAGGCCGGGCAGGTCAGGGTGGCGAACTTGCCCTGCTTCATGGCCGTCGTCCAGTCGTCCGCGAACGGGACCAGCTTGGCGGACTCGCCGTCGCCGATCGCCTTCATCACGTTGTCCCACGCCGTCTTGATCGCCGGGTTGGTGTCGACCACGAGGTCTTCCGTGCCTGGCTTGTAGTAGGCGGTGCTCTGCTGGAACATCTGGGCGTTGTAGAGGTTCTGGCCCGCGTCGAAGAAGGAGGCGCCGGTGTTGGCGTCCCGGAACTTCGTGCCAGTCGCGAAGAACTGGTCCCAGCTCGGCCACAGCGCGCTCACCGCGGCCGGGTCGGTCGGGAGGCCGGCCTTCTGGAACAGGTCGGTGCGGTAGCACATCGCCAGGCCGCCGACGTCGGTGCCGAGGCCAAGCTGCTTGGTGCCGTCAGGCGACAGGAAGGCGTTCCATTTCGCCTCCGGGTAGTCGGCCTTGCGGTTGGTGGCGCCCAGGTCGAGCAGGTTCGCGAACAGTTCGGGCTCGGCCTTGAACTGGGCGACGAAGCCCTCGTCGACGCCCTCGATGTCGGCCGCGCCCGAGCCCGCCGCGAGGTGGTTGACCAGGGCATTGTGGTGGTCGTTGTACTCCGAGATCGATTCGACGATCTTGACGCCGGGGTGACTGGCCTCGAAGGCCGCGTAGAGGCCGGCCTCCTTGTAGCCGAAAACGCCGAACGTGTTGATGTGGAGCGTGGTCGTGCCGTTGCCGCCCCCACCTCCCTTGTCGTCACTTCCACCACACGCTGCCGCCGATAACGCGGTGGCCAGGGCCACCGCCCCGGCCACAGCCGCGAAGCGGCCACGATGTGCCCTCATGAAGCCCTCCCTCTGGCTTCCACGCTCACTGCACTGATCGCGTGTGAGCGCTCTCATGGCTTCGAAACTGTGATGCGCAGTTGCGTCGCTGTCAAGGGTCGGTTGCTCTGAGGTTTCTAAACACGTAGCGATATGACTTTGCTACTTTCAGTAATACCCAGTGCGTATCCCGCCTTCCGTCCACAGGGCGCACTCCGGGACTGGACGTGACCCGCGCCCCATGCAACCCTGAGCCACGCGACGCCCCGTCCTGGAAGTCCGGGGACTCCCTCCCTCGTACGTCCAGCCGAGGCGGCCATCCCGTATTCGCCGACCCTCAGTCACCTCCGGTGGCCTGTTGGGTCCGACAGGGACGGCCGCGGGCCGCCGCATCCGCCATGGTGGAAGGGAAGAGGGAGCCCATGTCCACGATCGAGCTCCGCGACGTCACGCTGGCCTACGACGTCCGGCCGGTTCTAGATCACATCAACCTGACCGTCGAGGACGGCGAGTTCCTCGTCCTCGTCGGGCCATCCGGCAGCGGCAAGACGACCGCGCTGCGCATCGTCGCCGGGCTGCTCCAGCCAAGCTCGGGCCAGGTACTCGTAGGTGGGCGGGACGTCACGAAGGTCCCGCCGGCGGACCGCGACCTCGCCATGGTCTTCCAGAGCTACGCGCTGTATCCGCACATGACGGTGCGCAACAATATGGCGTTCGGGCTCCGGCTAGCCGGCGTCCACCGCAAGGAGCGCGACCAGCGGGTCGAGCGGGCCGCAGAGGTCCTGGGCATCACCGATCTGCTCGACCGACGCCCGAAGGCCCTGTCCGGCGGCCAGCGGCAGCGGGTCGCGATGGGGCGCGCGATCGTCCGTGAGCCACAGGCCTTCCTCATGGACGAACCGCTGTCGAACCTCGACGCGAAGCTCCGCACCCAGGTCCGCGCCCAGATCGCCCGGATCCAGCGCACGCTCGGCGTCACGACCCTCTACGTCACGCATGACCAGATCGAGGCCATGACCATGGCCGACCGCATCGCGGTCCTGCACGACGGCAGGCTCCAGCAGCTCGGCACTCCCGAAGACCTGTTCTCCCGCCCGGCCAACGTCTTCGTCGCGGCGTTCATCGGCAGCCCACCCACCAACCTCATCCCCGGCACGCTGACCACCGAGGACGGCCAGACCGCGCTGCGGGTCGGCGGCCAGACGCTGGTCCTGCCCGCGAGCATCGCCACCGCGGTCGCCGCCTCAAGCACTCCGGACATCCTGGTAGGCGTGCGCCCGCACGATGTCGAGATCAAACCGCCGGACGGCTCGGCTCTCGACCTCCAGGTCGATATCGACCTGGTCGAACGGCTCGGCACCGAGACCCTCGCGCACGGGGAGATGGTCACGGGCTCGGTCAGCGGCGCCGCCGCCCAGGCCGCGCACGCACTGATCGCGGCTGACGACGAGCTGCCCACCGACCCGGAGAAGCACCGGTTCACCGCGGCGCTCGACCCGCACACCCCTATCACCACTGGTGGGCGGCTGCCGCTCTATGTCGCGGCCGAACGTCTGCACCTGTTCGACGCCGAGACCGGCACGACGCTGCGCACCGCCACCCAGTCGCTGGCYCCCTCGGCCGCCGGAGCTGCCGCGCCCGCGGCCTGAGCGGGCGGACGTCCGCGGTTCCGCCTACCCGAGCAGGCGGAACCGCCGTCCGTCCCCCTCGCCGCCCGGCTACTCCGCCGCCTGACCACCAGTGCCAGCCCCGCCGAGGTTCGCCCTGACTCGACCCAGAACATGACCGGCGTTTCCGCCCTCCCGGGGTCGAGATCCGGCCTTGATCACGGCCGCGGAAAGCACTACCAGCGATCATGCACGGCGGACCAACTTTGGCGGGCACGGCATTAGCCACCGGCCACCGGCCACCGGCCATCGGCCATCGGCCACCGGTCATCGGCCACCGGTCACTGGTCACTGGCCACTGGTCACGACGGCCTTCGTGACCGCCGTGACTCGGTCGCCTTCCGCGAAGCCGCGCCGACGGCGCGGGCTGGAACATCCGGCCGTCTGTAGGGACGCGTGCTGTCCGCCGCGGCGGACAGCATCGTCTCGCGGTGGCCGGCGTGCAGCACCAGCCGGGCGCCGACGGCGGCCATCGCGACGGACGCGCCGGCCAGACCGATCTCGCGGCCATGGCCATCCGTCTTGATCTTGTGAATCTTGTGGGTCGTCACATGCCCGGCCTTGGCCCGTCCGCGCGGCGCACGCTCGCGCCCCGCGGCCAGGTCCTGCTCACCGGCGCGAGATCCGGTCGTCGGGACGGGTTCATCCATGCCCGCTGTGCCGGGTTGGCTCGGCCGTGAGATCTCTCCGGTTCCATGAATGCCGGCCCCGGCGTCTCCGGTCGTGGAGCGAACCGGCCGGGACGTGGCACCGCCGGCCTCGGCGGAGCGAGATATCCGCTCCGATGATGCTGGCGAGTACTGTCCCGCCCCGGCATTTGCATATGAGCCGCGCTCTGGCTGGCTGGCCGCGTAGCCGCCATCACCGGCGGGTCCTGCCGGATAAGGCTCATAGCTTGGCGTTCCGGTCATCCACGCGTCGCTGGCGTCCTCAGCCCGCTCCGATTCACCGACGCCCCGATGGGACCGGAAGAAACGGCCGCGGCTCTTGTCATCGCCAGCTCCTCCGTGGCGCCGAGCCTTCCGAGTCTCTCGCTGACCGCGATAGTCCGCGTCGGCAAGGCGGGSGCCCGCCGTCCCCGCCTCGCCATTACCCGTGTGGCCCTCGCCGAGGTGGCCGCTACCGCGCAGGGTCAGCCGTTGTCTCATCCCGGCGGTGCCGGAGCCCGCCTTCGCCCGGATAGACGCGGCTGCGTCCCGCGCGCCGTGGACCTTGCGACCAGCGACCCGGCCCGGACTGTACCGGTCGGTCAACTCGTCGATCTCGGCGCTGATCCGGTCCCGAGTCTCTTCGATCTCGGACCTTATTTCCTCAGGCCGCTCGCCCACCGTACGTCCTCCTTCAGCGTCTCAACGGTCTGGGTCGGCGCGGGATGCACCTTCTTGACCGTTCGCTTGCCGACGAGACCGAGCACCGCCGCCGAGACCAGCAGAATGGCGGCGACAATCAGTGCCGCCCAGCCGAGCGCCATCACCTCCGACAGGCCGAACATCGCCGCCAGCAGCAGGAACAGCACCGCGAAGACCGCGGCGCCGGCAGCACCGCCGAACATTCCGGCGCCCTTGCCCGCCCGGGTCGCCGACTGACGGACCTCCGCCTTGGCGAGTTCCACTTCCTTGCGAATAAGCGTCGACATGTCGGCCGCGACCCCGGAGACAAGCTGTCCCGCCGATGGGCGGGTCCGCTTGATCTCGGTCGTCGAACCATCCGGCCACGCGGTCACGGCCGCGGTAGAGCTCGCGGTCGTGGCGGGCGTCGCCGTCGTGGCGGAAGTCGGAGTTATGACGGCCGTCGCGCCCTTGGGGCTCCTGGCCGATGCCCGGACGCTCTCCGGCATCTCCCCGACCGGCGTGATGATCGGCTCACCGGCGGGCGGGCCACCGGCGCTGGTCCCGGTCACCGCGGACGTCTGGGAGACGGACCGGGCTGACACGCGGGACGCTTCCGGATATGTGTCGGGGAACGGCTTACGGTACGAGTCCCCGCCCCGGCGCTCGCCRCTCGTTCGCTGGTCGTCGCTCCTTGGCTGGTCGTCACGGAGGCGGTCGTCGCGGAAGGTGTCACGGCCTTTCCGCCTGGACCCGGTCGCCCGGTCTGTCGCCTCCGGATACACCTCGGCGTCGTCGACGTACCCGCCAGTTCCAGTACCCATGTCTGCACCTGTACCCGTTACGCGGTCGTGCGCCGGCTCGGCGGGGTACGGATCGTCGGTCTGGAGGCGGCCCGAGCCGCCTGGGCCGTCTCGATGCGGCTCCGGGCCTAAGCCCGCCAGATCCGAGTCCGCCGGGTAAGGCTCGTCCACCGGCCCCGTCCGTGCGGTGGGACGGCGACGCTTCGTGGCCGCGCGCCCGGACAGGTCCATCGGACTGCTTCCTCGCGTCCCTCGCGACGAGCCGGCAGGATCAAAATTCCCGACCGATTCAGGACTATCCGTTCTTTTAAATGTGCCGGTTCGTTCCGATGTATCCGATGTTTCGGTCCYGATACCCAGGTCCTCGCTGTACGGGCGCTCCTCGAGATCAGGAGGCACCGTCCCAGTCGACTTCGACCGTCGCGACCTCGTCATGCTGCCTCCCTGCGTCCAAGTAGCTCGAGGAGACGGGCGCGGGGTCGATGCCCGGCAGGCGAGGAGTTAAGCCTCTTCCGTGTCCTCCGCGTCGTGTCTGCGGCGTGACGAGGGGACCCCTGACGACCCAGGCGAGCTGGCGTCGTCCGTGCTAGTTGTTTCCGTCGGCACGGCGGCAGACAGGCTCGCAGGCGGAGCCGCCGGCGGCGGGACGGTGGCCGGAAGCCGGTGTGCCCGGCGCAGGTCGGCGGCCTGGCGCTCATGGCCGAGCCACCGTTCCTCGCGCCGGAGCGAGGCCTCGGCGGTGTCGTCGTCCAGCGACGTGGCCAGCCGCAATTCTTCGCGAGCGAGCGCGTACTCCTCGTATCGGGCGGCCATGTGCTCGGCCACGTCGCCGGCCCGGCCGCGGCGTGCCCTCGCGTTGCGGTTCAGCTGGTACGCGTCGACGAACTCGTTGGTTTCGCCTTCCCAGAGGGCCGCGCGTTCCACCCGGGCATACGACGTCCGGTCGAGGCTGCGCTTGAACAGCAGCGGAGCAAGATCGATACCGAGGATCAGCAGGCTGAGCAGCAAACGCCACGCTTTGACCGAATTGTCGTCGGCCGTCAGTCTCCAGAAGCCCTTCTCACGCATGAGCAGGTCGTTCGAGCCCCGGATCTGGCCCCACTGGGCGTCGGCGTACTGGGCGCGACGCTGATCACGGCTCGTCCGGAACGCGTCCAGCCGCACCTGGGCGGCGTCACGCTCCGTGCGCAGCTTCGGCACCTGCGCCGTGGCGGCCCGTAGTTCGCCGAGCTTCACCTGGTAGACCGGCCCACGGCCGCCGAGGCACCCGTCACCGCCGGTGAGCTGGCAGTTCACCTCGCCGGTCTTGGACGTGACCAGGTTCTCGGCCGCCGTCAGCTGCGCGCGCCGGTCGGCGAGGTCCGTCGTGAGCCGCGCCTCGGCGGTGTGCTGGCTGTCGTCCCAGGCGGCGAGGACGCCGGATAGTTCTTCCTGGCGCAACTCGGCGACTCGAGGCTCGATCGACGAGTCGAAGAACCGCAACAGCAGCGACTCGCCGACCAGGATTGCGCCGCAGACCGCGATGAAGATCCTTATCGCCCCAGTCGACACCCACCGGCGCGGACGGATGTCCTCCTTGTCTCCCTTTCCTTTCACCCGCAGCGGCCGAATCGTGAGCAGTACCGAACGGTCGATGAAGAAGATGAACGCCGCGTAGAACAGCCCGTACGGCAACGCCGCCAGCGTCGAGGTGCCGAAGCCGAACGCGGCGACGGAGGCGCCCGCGTAGGCAGCGAGCGCCGCGGTCAGCAGCATCAGCGCGCCGGCGCTGGTGAATCGAGACCGGTCCCGCTCGGTGACCGCCCGGTGGTCGGCGCCGGTGCAACCGATCAGCAGGTTCGCGATCGTCCGCCGGATGCTCGCCCGTGGGCGCCTCGGCGGCCGGGAGCCTGTCGGCTCGGCCGGGCCCGCATCGAACGCCGAACCGTCCGCCTCGTGGCGCCGAGCTGGCTCGTAACGTTCGGCTACGAAAGAATCCGTCGACGACCGCACGGCCTCATGTCGGTCTGTCTCGTAAAGACCGTCTTCCTGGCCGACCTCGTAACGGCCGTCTTCATGGTGACCGTCGTCTTCGCGGTGACTGTCGTCTTCGCGGTGGCCGTCGTCTTCGCGGTGGCCGTCTTCGTACCAGTCCGCTTCATGTCGGTCGGCTTCGTCGTCGAAGCCCGACGGCGCGCGCGAGCCGGAGGAGCCATCGACGAGCTCACCGCCGCGCAGCCGCTCGCCGCCGGAGTCCATGCCGGCACCATAGCCGCCATCGTCACTCTCCGCATTCAATATTGGACGCTGTGGTAGCGGTGGTAGGCGAGGATGCCCGCCGGCTGGGCGACGTCCCGAGCGGCTCGTTAACGTCTGCGACAAGAGCAGGGTCTGCCACGGTGCGCATCCGCGTGGCCAGCGGCATCGGTGCTCCCGCGCCGCGCGGCGCCGGGGCTGGACGGAGGACGGGACAGATGGGGCAGATCAACATCGTGGTGGAGCGTTCTCTCGACGCCGCGCCCGGTCGCGTACTCGAGCTGGTGTCCGACTACGTGGAGACGCGCCCTCAGCTGTTGCCGGCGGACACCACCGACTACCAGGTGCTGGCCGGAGGAAAAGGCCCGGGTACCCGGATCTCATACCGGTGGCACGCGACCAGGAAGCGGATCCGTGACGTCGCCGCCGAGGTGACTGCGCCGGACGCGCAGACGCTGGTCGAGGCCGATCAGAACTCCACGTTGCGGACGGTCTGGCGGGTGCTTCCCGAGGGTGCTGGCAGCCGCGTCACGGTGACGACGACCTGGACGGGCGCGGGCGGCGTCGGCGGGTTCTTCGAGCGGACCTTCGCGCCGATCGGCGTCCGCAAGCTGTGGACCGCCGTTCTCGCCAACCTCGCCACCCGCGTCTGACCTCCCGGAACGGGCCGGGCCGGCCTTGGCCCGGGGAGACACTTCTCGTCCCGGCCTACCAGACGCGTTGCCCGGCCTACCAGACGCGCGCGAGGACGTTGGTGACGTAGCCGGTCATCCGGTCGAGCTTGGGCTTGTCGTCGGGATTGCTCGCCGACAGCTTGCCCTGGGCCCAGTCGGCGGCCCAGGTCGGCACGTTGTGCGCGGCGATCACGTAGATCCAGTTCTTCGCCCACCGGTCCGAGTCGATCCGGTCGCGCATCGCGTGTGCAGTGGAGTCGAGCGCCCAGTACGGGTCCAGCGCGTTGTCCTTGGTGATGCCGGGCAGAGTGGTGTTCCACTGGCACAGGCCGAAGTCGGAGTTCGTGTAGTAGCCGATCGCGCCCGGATCCCAGTTGCTCTCGATCRTCGTGATCCCGCGCAGCAATCCGCGAGGAACGGTGTACTTCAGCGCGTAACGGTCCGCGATCGGCATGAAAAGGGCGTACGACGTCTCCTTGTGGACCAGTCCGAGTGGACTGCGCTCGCTGGTCGGGATGTACATGCCCCGGTTGATGGTGGGCTGCTTCTGCTGCTGGAACGCGATCAGCGCGTTGCGGGTCGTCGAGGTGAACGTCCCGTCGGTGGGGATAGGCGTCTTGGTCGCCTGGTGCCAGTTCAACGCCCGCTGAATCRCCTTCACGCCGGCCTTGACCGCCGCGATGTCATCCGCGGTACTGCCTTCCGGGGCCCGCTCGCCGGCGCCGAGGCCGTAGTAGGCCCCGAACCCGTCGCCCGCGGCGTTGACTGTCCCGCCCCGGCCGTCCGATGGCCAGCCTCCCCGACCGACACGCACTTTCTCGGGTGTCGTCACGCTCGCCCCAGCCCTCGTCCTCACCGCCCGGCCGGCGGCCGGTCTCCGCGGCAAGGTTAGGGGCGGCTCGTGCCCTTCGTGCCCGAATGCGCGAATCAGCCGGCCTCCGAGGCCAGCGGACGACGGACGACGGTTGACACCCCAAACAGGGCGCGGTCCCTGTCGAAGCGGCTTCACCGCTCCGACAGGGACCGCTGGGAACCATGGCCACTGCCATTAGTGACCGATGAGGTCCTGATCCGGCCTTGTCGTTGTCGTGGCGCTTGGGGCGACCTTCACACGACCGGCCCCACTCGCCCGATGGCCGTCAGTCCTGGTGCTGCCGACCACCACCGATACCGTGCCGGGCAAGGGTCCGGCCGATCTTCCCGCCGAATCCCTCGTGCTGCCCCTCGTGACGGCCACGCGCGGCATCGTCGGCCTGGACGCTGTCGCTCGGGTAGACGTCGTGCTCGGTGGTCGCCGTCCGATCGCCGCGCCGCGTCACGCCTTCCGCCTTGTCCGCCCGGTCAGTCCGGACATTCTCGGCGCGGTCGGACGAGGCGGTGCGAGCGGAGTCGCTCGGGTACACGTCCCGCTCCTCGGCCCGCCGGTTACGCGCAGTGCGACCGGTCGAGGCCGCGGCGACACTCTCGTCGCGGTCCACGCGCCCCGTCCGCGCCGGCTCCGGCTCCGGCTCACGCTCCGGCTGCCGCCCACGGCCGCCACCGAAGAGCCCGCCGCGGCCGCCATGGGTCTCACGATGAGCCTCACGCGCGAGCGCCCTGCGCTGCGCACGCATCTGGGCGTGCTCGATGTCGCGGAGGCTGCGCACGCTGAGTCGGCCCTGCGCGGTCGACGCCAGGTACAGCATCGCGGCGCCGAGCGCGTAGAAGAACAGCAGCCAGGTCGTGGCCTGCCGGGCGGTGCTGCCCATCGGAGTACCCAGATCGCCCAGGTGCCACGGCGTCGCCAGGGTCGGACCGATGACGAACCAGGCGCCGGCCGCGATCRCCAGCCACGCGCCGAGCATCGTCGTTCCCCGGTTCGCGCTGGCCGCCAGCATCAGACCACCGACGAAGGCGGCGATGCCGGGCAGTACCTCGAGCCAGAACCGCGCCGCTGTCCAGTTCCAGGTCTGAGCCCCGCCGAACCCGAAGTTGAAGGCGGGACCGATAAAGGGGATCAGGGCACCCCACGCACCCAGGACCATCAGCAGCAGTCCTGCGATGGCGCCGCGGCTTCGTGGGATGCGCCAGCTCCCTCTGGCACGGTTGAATCCGGTATCTCCGGTGAGGCTCATCGGTCGGCTCCCTCCACATCAGTTCAGCCGGGTCGGTGCCCAAAATCCCGGCTACTAACCGGATCCGCCCGAACGGGTAGCCCCCCGTGCACACAGAGTGGTAACAATGTTCACGGACAGTAGATAGCAGGAGTAGGCAGGGCAGTAACCGGTCGCGACCCCCGCGGATGGCCCGCGATCCGGCCGCTCCGCGGTCGGGAACGGCGCCGGCGAACATCACCGGCGCGCATCTCGGCTCGCCCGTCGATCGCCGGCCTGGACGAGAACGAACCGGCCACTGCGCCAAAGATCGCCCCGCCTGACGAAGGCCCCACGAGAGAGGGCCTCCGCCTGTACCGTCACGCGGGCCGTCGGGTCAGCCCACGCGCCGCCGGACCTGGGCGCACACGAAGCCACCAGCACCCCGACCTGTCCGGGTACGATCAGCCGGCGGGCCGTTAGCTCAATTGGCAGAGCAGCCGGCTTTTAACCGGCGAGTTCAGGGTTCGAGTCCCTGACGGCCCACCACGCTGCGTCGCAGGTCCTCTGACCTGGGCAAATAGGTTTGGTGATTTGATCGTGGTGGGTGTGGCGGTGTAGATGCGCAGGTCGATGGCTTGGGTGTGCGGTTCGAGCCCCTGATGGYTGCGAAGCAAGGCGGTTACGAACCGTAGCGGTGCTCGCGGGTGTCGGGACCGGAAATCGCGCGCCCCGAGTCTCAGGTTTTCGCTGCGAGGTGATCCGTCCGCGTTGTTCTCCTGGCGGACGGTTTCACCTGTCAGGTGATCCGGGCGTCCCGTCGGGGCGCTGGGAGATGTCGACGCAGCGATCGGCCTCGAAGGTCTGGTGGCTGGCGAGGACGAGCCACGACCTGTCGAGGGGTGGCGACATGGCTGAGATCATGCCGTCACGGCGGATTCGCGATTGTCGCCTGAAGCTCGCGGTGGTCAGGGCGTCGATGGTGCGCCGCCGGCGACGGCCCAGCGGTGCACGAAGAGGGCGGCGATCTGGATCGTGCCGAACAGGGCGGCGACGACGATGCCGGAGCCGCTGCTCTCGCCGGCCGCGGCGAGAGTGCCGGCGCCGGTGCCGAGGACCGCCCCGCCGAGCGCGAACAGCCCGGCGCGGCGGGCGCGGCTCGGTCTGGGCGTCGCGCCCGCCGAGGACGCGGCGACGGCCGACGGCCAGGTCACGCCGGTCGGGTGCGGCGCCGGGACGGCCTGTGCGTGCGGGGGAAGGCCGACGCCGGCGAGGGAGCCCGGCGTGTTGACCGTCGCCGCGAGGCCGCTACCGGCCGCGCCGATCTCGTGGACGATCAGCTTTCTGCTGAGTTTCCCGCGGGTGCGGCTCAGGGGTACCAGCCTGGTCCCGTCGGGTAGCTCGACGACGACCCGGGGCCAGCGGGCCGGGTCGCCGTGGACGGTCACGGTAGTGCCCGCGGGCAGCTCGTCGGCCTTCGGGTTCCACATCACCCGTTGCCAGCGGGCCGCGGGGGAGGCGAGGGGCACGCCGGGCTCGGAGAGCCGGACCCATCTGCCAGGTCCGCCGGACACCGGGATGTCGCTCCGGTCCCCGGTGTAGATCACGGCGGTCATCGGCCGGGCGGGCCGGCGCGTGGCGGCGAGGAACCACAGGCCGCGGCCTGACCACCACAGCGCGATCACGAGCGCGCCCAGCCCGGAGAGGATCGACGGCACGATGAGGTTGTCCTCGCGGGCGGTCTCGTCCTGGTCGGCGGCGAAGGCGTGGGACGGGTGGCGCGGGTCGTAGGTCAGCGGGTAGGTACCGCCGTGGTGGTACCGGCCGGTGTCGTCGGTGCTGAACGACCCGACGTGGTCGTCACCGGCCTGGTCGGTCCAGCGCACGTGGATCAGGTCGTGGTCCCTGCCGAGGCCGTCCTCGATGATCTGGCCGGTCGCGGCGACGGTGGCGTGGGCGCGCTGCGCCCGGTAGACGGCGAGGCGCCACTGCAGCAGCGCGGTGATCAGCGCCGTCGCCAGGATCAGGCTGCCGGTCGCCAGCAGCGCGACGCGCAGCTCGGGCCGCCCGCGGCGCAGCGCCGGGCTCATCGGGACGTCTCGGTGGCCGTGCCGCCGCCCACGGCCGGCTGGGCGTTGGTGGTGGCGAGCACGCGACCGCGGGAGCGCAGCCGGCGGCGGGCCCGCAGCCGGGCGAGCAGCGAGCGCCGGTCGTAGGTGGTGGCGGCGTCGGTGATCGCACGGGTGCCCAAGGCGCACAGCTCTGCCATCGACTCCAGCGGCACGGGGGCCGGGGCCGGTTCGCCCGGCAACTGCGCGGCGACCAGATCGGTGAGGGCGGTAACCGATGCCGGGGCGCCAAGAGCGCGCAGGCGCACCGGCAGCGGCGGGTCGACGGTCAGGACATACCTGTCGGCGAGCAACTCGGCGATCTGCTCATCGGCGGTTGCCGCGAGGCCCGCGCGGAGCACGGGGTCGGCCAGCGTCGCGGTGATCGCGTCGTAGAGGTCGTCCAGGTGCGCCGTGCCGACGGAGATCGGGCGGCCGAGGGCGAGCGCGTCACACCACTGCTCGCCGTGGACGCCGAGGGCCGCGTCCGCGAGCATCTCCCGGGCGAGCGCGTCCCGCAGCTCCAGGGCACCGACCGTGCCGGCGGCTCGGATGTCCGCGTCGAGGTCGAGGCGCCACGCGACGGCGCGCCCCGCCCGCGCGGCCGGCGCGCAGAGCGCCTTCGGCAGGTGCACCGGCCGGTCCAGGCTGAGGGCGAGCATCCGGTACGCGCCGCCGAGCCACCGGTCACGGCGCGGCGCGGCGACCGTCCGGTCGGCCAGCAGACAGGTCGCGACCGCGGCGAGCGCAGGCTCTCCCAACGAGACGACGTGGTGGAGCGCGAGCAGCAGCCCGTACGCCGGCCGGCCGTCGATCTTCGTGTGGACCAGGCCGGCATCGATCGGGGTGATCCGGACAACCACCGGCTCGGTGAGGTCTAGGCGCTGGCAGGCCCGCGCGACGAGCGCGCACAACGTGGGCTCCTGCTCGGGCAGCACGGCACGGCCCGGCAGCTTCCCGACGGGGACCGGCCGGTCCGGGAGGACGCCGAGAACCGACGAGGCGAGGGAGCCGGCCATCGGGATGGCCCAGCCGACAGCCAGCCACTGCCACCCTATGCCCAGCGGCGCCAGCCAGCCGACGACGAGGATCGCTGGCACGGCAAGGACGCCCGGGTCGCCCAGGATCAGCAGCGCCACGACGAGCGCCCATTCGGCGGTCGAAGACCGACGCCGGACCCGGCCCGGGGCCAGCGAGTCCACCAGGGCGGTCACCACGGCCGGGCTTACACTGTCGGCCGCTCGCGCACGAGCAGGTTCGGCTTGGCGGGACATGGAAGCCTCCGGGAGTTGGCGACGACGAACAAGAACGCCGACCAGACTTCCCGGCACACCGGACATGAAGATAGGACTCCGGTCGAACCGGTGCAAGGGGAACGGAGCCGGCCGCTGGTCTCACCTTCGCGGCGCTCCGACGGTGAGGGCCCAGCCGTTGATGACCACGGCGGCACCGGCGAATGCGCAGCCGAGCGACGCGAGAACTGCGCCGAGGGTCGACGACGCCGCACTGTGCGCGAGGAAGCCCCGATCACTCCGGCCAGCGCCGCGGCCACGTGCGGGCCGCCCGCGCCACGAGCACCTGCCAGGACGTCACCCCTTCTAGCAACGCGAACGCGACGAGCAGCAGGCCGACGGCTGTCGCCGCCAGTCAGGTCTCGGGCCGCCCCGGCAGGAGCGCGCGGCTGGGCATCGGGCCTCCCGGAGCTGGCGATGAAGGACAGGACCGCCGACCAGGCTTCCCGGCATACCGGACGAAAAGTAGGCCGCCGGCCGCACCGGGGCAACTTCCTTCCGCTGCGCATCAGCAGGCCGCGCTGCCCCCGAACGGGCCTTCACCCCCGGCGCCAGGGCACTCCTGACAGCCGCCGCATCCCGGGGGCTGTCAGCACGCCGGGAGTCGGTGCCTGTCCCCGAGGCGACGCCCGACCTGATGGGAGCTGACAGGCCTGCGATCGGGTAGCGGGCGCTTCGCCGGCGCGTGAGCGCGGGCCGTGGTCTGTCCGCCAGGGCGGATCGCAGGCAGGGCGCGCATCGTGAGCGCGACCAGGCCGGCTTCCTCGAGCCGGCCTGGTCGGGCTCTGGTCCGGCCGGTCGATCTACGTTGTCGCCGTGCCGCTGCGGCCGTCGAGGGCGACGTGGGTGTTGCTGCGTAGCTGGGCGACGAGCCCGCGGGCGGTGTCCGAGCCGACGTGGAGCCTTTTCCTCAGGGTCTCGGCGGAGATCGGGCGGCGATGGTGTTGCCAGTGCAGAACGTCCTCGGCGCGCGCTCGATGGAGGAGATCCTGGCTACGCGCCTCACTCTGGTCCGCAGCACAGGCTGAACCCGCGACGAGAGCCTGGTCTCGGGTTCTCCCATCCTCGGAGGTGGCGACTGACAGCCGATCCGCAATTGCCCTGCCGGCCAGCGCGTCTCCGATCTGCGCATCCACACGCGGCGTGGCGCTTTCCGTGGCCTGCATGGCATAGAGGAGGCTCGGGCCGACCTCCGCCCAGCCTATGAGCAGTAGCGGTCCGACGGTCACGAGACGGGCCGAAGCGTCCGGAACCGCCAGGTTTACGGAACGCCCGTTCGATTCGGTAGATGATGTTACGGTCGGCGCGGTCACCGGGCATCGCCCCTCGTCAGGGCCCGGGTAGCGACCGATCGGACAGTGATTTCAGGGCCAGCAACCAAGATCGAGCGGTTCGGATGCTGGTACACAGGGTCCACCCGTTCACAGGCCTGTGACCTGCATCGTTGCGCCATCGCCGGTATTTCATGATTCGACTGGTCCGCCATCGTCATCCTGGATGGGCACAGGATGGGCACGCCGTGTCGCGCGAGGCACCGCGTTGGCCACTTCGCCGCCGCGGCTTGGCCCGCCGGGCGCAGCAGATGGGCGTAGAACCGCTCCGTCACATGTGGCGAAGAGTGACCACGGCGCCTGGATACCAAGGCGACGTCGACGCACTCCGCCAGCTGGAGGTCGACGCACTCCGCCAGCTGGAGTAGGTGGGCCCCGCGTGGATCGGTCAGGCGAGGCCAGCGTCGTGGGCGAGGAGCGCTATCTGGGTGCGGTTGTCGAGGTCGAGCTTGGTCAGGATGTGCGACACATGGGTCTTCACAGTGGCCAGGGTCATGCCGAGCGCGATGGCTGTCTCGGCGTTGTTGCGGCCTTGGCCGATCGCCACCACGACGTCGCGCTCGCGCGGACTGAGCACCGCGAGGGTGGCCTTGGCCTGGGCGTACGCGCCGGCCTGGACGGCGACCCGGTCCATCAGCCGGCGAGTGATCCGTGGGGACAGGATCGGCTCGCCGGCCGCGACCTGCCGGACCGCCGCCGCGATCTGGGCCGGTGGGGTGTCCTTGAGCAGAAAGCCGCTGGCTCCAGCGCGAAGTGCGTGCAAGATGTTCTCGTCGGTGTCGAAAGTGGTCAGCACGATGATCTCAGGCGGTCGTGGGCGCGCCCGCAGGCGGCGAGTGGCGGTTATACCGTCGATCCGGGGCATGCGCAGGTCCATCAGTACGACGTCGGGGGCGTGTGCGTCGGCCGCGGCCGACGCCTGGTCGCCGTCGTCGGCCTCGCCGACCACCGAGATGCCCGGGGCGCCGTCGAGCATCATGGTCAACCCGGCGCGGACGAGTGCGTCGTCGTCGACGACGAGCACGCGCACCAGGGGGGTCACGCCGGCCACGGTATCGACGCGTGCAGCCGGAACTCACCGTCGACCGTCTGGTGGTCGAGCCACCCACCGGACAGGTGCACCCGCTCGGTGAGTCCGACCAGCCCGGCGCCCCCGGACCATCCGGGCGGCGTCGTGCGCTCCGGTGTGAGCGCGTTGCGGACGTCGACCTCCAGGCCCGCGCCGGGCCCGCCGCGCAGGGCGACCTGGACCGGCTGGCCGGCCGCGTGTTTGYGGGCGTTGGTCAGGCCCTCCTGGATCACCCGATACGCCGTGCGGGCCACCGAGGGGGGCGCCTCGGCCGGATCGTCCACCGCATCGCGCAGCACTACCTCGGTGCCGGCGCCGCGGGACTCCTCCACCAGGCGCGGGACGTCGGCCAGCACCGGCTGCGGGCGGTTGCCGTCGCCGTTCGGCGGGTCGTCGTCGCGCAGCAGTGAGATCACCTCACGCAGTTCCTCGAGCGCCTCGTGCACGCCGTCCCGGACGACCCCCGCGGCCCGGGACAACTTCTCCGGTGAGGAATCCGGACGGTACTCCATCGCGCCGGCGAACGTGGCCAGCAGCGACAGGCGGTGTGCGAGGACGTCGTGCATCTCCCGGGCGATCTGGCGGCGTTCGAGTATGCGGGCCTCGGCCACTCGGCGGCCCTGCTCGGCCTCGGCGCGGCGGGCCCGGTCGCGCAGCGAGCGGACCAGCGCCGCGCGGGCCTGCGCCCACGCGCCCCAACCGAGCAGCGCACCGTAGCCAACGGTGATCAGCACCAGCCACCAGCCGTACGACATCCCGCCGGTCGGCCGCCAGATGCCCCGGACCGCGTGTGCGGCGATCCCGGTCACCGTCACCGCGCTCGCGACCGGGAAACGCCGGTGCCATGCCACCTGCAGCGCGCCGATCGTGGCCGGTGGTGTCGCCGCCGGCGACACCGCGGCCAGCACGGTGAGCACGGCTGTGGCGGCGACCGGCCGCCACAGCGTCAGCGGCGTCAGTAGCCAGCCAAGCGTGGCTGCCGTGAGGTCGAGCGCGAGCAGCCCATCGGGCGAGCGGTCGCTCCACAGGGGCACGATCGTCAGCGCGATCAACGCGCCGGACCCGCCCAGTACCGCGGCGCAAGCGGCGGTGCCAGGGCGGCGGTCGCAGTCCCGCGGCCCGAGGGACAATCTGTTCACCGGGCGAGGCTAACCGGCAGGTGCCAGGCACCGACACCTGCCAAAGTTGGTGGTCGAACCCTCCTTAAGAGGGCGCCGCCACGACCCGCGGTTCGATGTGCCGGCACGGCCGCGCCGCGATTCTTCACGGCATGACGAACGACATGCACCAGAGAATGACCCGGACCACCGCTCGGCGTACGGGCCGCGCGATCACCGTCGCCGCCGGAGCGGCCGGCGCTCTCCTCCTGTGGGCCGTCAACGACCCCTGGGCCGGCGTCGACCTCGCCGTCCGCCGAGGCGACACCACAACGCACATCGGCCCTGCCGCCGTCGTGGTGACCGCGTTGATCGCCGGCCTGGCCGCCTGGGGACTGTTCGCCCTGCTGGGGCGTACCGTCCGCCACCCCGTGCGGACGTTCCGGATCACCGCGCTGATCGTGCTGGCGCTCTCGCTCGTCGGCCCGCTGGGCAGCGGTGTCGGCATCAGCAGCCGGCTCGTGCTGCTCGGTATGCACCTGACCGTCGGGGCAGCACTGATCATCGGGCTGCCCGGCCGGCGGAACTGCTGCTAAGAACCAGGCCCTAGAGTGGAGGACGCGCCGCGGTGATCCGGCGGCGCGCCCACCCGTGTCCACAGGGCCAGCCGGCTCGCGGAGAGCCCCCAACAGGCAAAGTCGCTGAAGGTGGCCGGGCCGACCTCGTCGGCCGCGGTTTTAGATCGTGGATCCTGCGGGTGGCCAGAGCCCGTCGCTGACAGAGCCTCGTGACGAACCGTGCGCCCTTCAGGATCTTGCACCAACCCGCCGCTGGTGCCGACCCCGCGGCCGAGGCCGGGACGGCAGCGGATACGGACCGTTCACTCCGACACCACCGGGCTGACATGTCCGCGCGGGTCGCGCCTGTCCCGCAGCAGGGCACGACGCCGCTCCGTGTAGTTCCACCACGGCCGGGCCGGACGGCCCTCGGCCTGGTCGACGGCGGACAAGACGGTGTCGAGCAGGCACGGATCCTCGGGCCGCCCGGCGTATTCCTCCATCCGCGCGAACACCTCGACCGGATCAGCTCCGACGAGCTGGTCGACGGTATGGATCCCGATGGCCTCGAAGCGGGCACCGACCGCCCGGCCCACATTCACCAAGGAGATCACGGGCAGATCGTCTGCTCCGACCGCGTAGCTGTTCAGCTCGGTTGAGCGGCTGTCTTCCGGATCTTGTGTGGTGATCGGTCTCCTGGTTGTCGGGCGGCGGGGCAAGATCGGCTAGGTTGCGGGGGTGGAGTCCGCGGGCCGGCCGAGCTATGAGGAGCTTGAGCGTCTGGTCGCGGAGCAGGTGGCTGTCATCGCCGGGCAGGCCGCGCTGATCGAACGGCAGGCGGCGCTGATCGAGGGGCTGACCGCGCGGGCCGAGGAGTTGGCGGCGCGGGTCGCGGAGCTCGAACGCCGGCTCGGGACGGACAGTTCGACGTCGTCGCGTCCGCCGTCGTCGGACAGCCCGTTCACGAAGGCGCCGAAGCGGTCGTCGCGGACGGCGTCGGGCCGGCCCCGTGGCAAGCAGCCGGGCGAGCCGGGGCAGACGCGGAACATGGT
>NZ_MOMC01000047.1 GCF_001983105.1 Pseudofrankia asymbiotica
GTCGGTTCCGCGGGACGGGTTGATCGTCGGTTCCGCGGGACGGGTCGCCGAGGGGCGTCCGCCGGGGGAGGTGCTGGCGGGCGCCCCTCGGGCACGGTCAGTGGGTGCCTTCGGCGAGGTCGTCGACGCCGAGCTCGGCCAGCAGACGGGAGCGCAGCGCGGCGAACGCCGGGTCGGCGCGCAGCCGCGGCGACGCGACGTCGACCGGCAGATCGAGCGACAGCCGGCCGTCGGTGAGGACCAGCACGCGGTCAGCCAGCAGGATCGCCTCGTCGACGTCGTGGGTGACGAACAGGACGGCGGGGCGGTGACGGCGGCACAGCTCCCGCAGCAGAGAGTGCATCCGGATGCGGGTCAGGGCGTCCAGCGCGCCGAACGGCTCGTCGAGCAGAACCAGGTCCGGCTCGCGCACCAGCGCCCTGGCGAGCGCGACCCGCTGTGCCTCGCCGCCGGACAGCGTCACCGGCCAGGCCTGTTCGCGACCCGCGAGGCCCACCTCGGCGAGCGCCGCCCGGCCGCGCGCCGCGACGTCCCTGCCGGGCAGGCCGAGGGTGACGTTGCCGAGCGCCCGGGTCCAGGGCAGCAGCCGCGCCTCCTGGAAGACCACGGAGCGCCGCGTCGCCGCGAGTACGTCGCCCTCGATGCCGGTGTCAAACCCGCCGAGGACGCGCAGCAGCGTGCTCTTGCCCGAGCCGCTGCGCCCGAGCAGGGCGACGAACTCGCCGGCGGCGACCGTCAGGTCCAGGCCGTCGAGCACGACGCGCTCGCCGAACGCCCGGCGCAGGCCGCGCACCCGCACCGCGGCGCCGCCGGAGCCTTCCGCGGCGACTCGGGCTGTCCCAGCTGTCCTGGCTGTCCCGGCCGCCCCAGCCGTCCCGGCGGCCCGGACGACGCCGGCGGTCTCCGCGGTCCGGGCGGTCCCGGGGGCCCGGGCGGCGTCCACGGCCTCGTCCCGCGTGCGGGTCAGCGTCGTTGTGTTCAGGTTCCGGTGAAGCCGCGTCGCCATGACAACAGGCTCCTTTCCAGTACGCGGACGATGCCGTCGCAGAGCAGGCCGAGAATGCCGTAGATCACCAGGCAGAGAATGATGATGTCGGTGCGGTTCCAGCCCTGGGCGCTGGTGAGGAGGTATCCGACTCCGCGGTCGGTGTTGACCTGCTCGGCGAAGACCAGCAGCAGCCAGGCGACGCCGAGGGACCAGCGCAGGCCGATGAGGAACCCAGGCAACGCGCCGGGAATGATGACCCGGCGGATCAGTCCCAGTCGGCCCAGCCCGAACGTCCGGCCGGCCTCCACGAGCTTGACGTCGACGCCGCGGATGCCCGCGAACGTGTTCATGTAGACCGGGAAGACTACGCCGGCCGCGATCAGGAAGATCTTGGCTGACTCGCCGATGCCGATCCAGACGATGATCAGCGGCAACAGGGCGATGATGGGAATGGTCCGCAGGAAGTTCATCGAGGAGTCGACGATGTGCTCGCCGGCGCGGAAGAAGCCGGCGAGGACCGCGAGGACCAGACCGACGGCGACCCCGAACAGCACGCCCCAGCCGACCCGGACGAGCGAGATCGAGAGGTTGTCCCACAGCTCCCCGTCGCCAGCCAGATCCCCGAAGACGCGGGCGACCGCGAGCGGCGAGGCGAGTACCCGGCCGCCGACGAGGCCGGTGCCGGTGATCGCCCACCACACCGCGAACAGCGCCGCCGGGCCCGTGAGCCGGCGGACCCAGCCGGGAACCGACAGCCGGCTGCCATGCGAACGCCGCCCGCCGGTCGGGTCCGCGAGCTGGAGGGTGGTCGCCGCGGCCGGACCGGCGTTCCCAGGGCTGGCGTCCACCAAGGTGACATCAGCCGGGCCCAGCTGGGTGGTTGTCATACCGTCAGCCCGGCGCCGGTGAACTTCCCGGCGAGTTCGGTGTTGAAGGCCGCGTCGATCTCGTCGCTGATCTTCAGGGTCTTCGGAAGCTGGCCGGCGCCGATCAGCAGGTCGGCCTGCTTCTGCTGGAACTGCGTGAAGTCGTCGGTGACCGGCGCGTACTGGGTGGCCGGCAGGCCGTCGAAGTACTTCCGGCTGGTGGTCGGGTCCTGCTTGAGCAGCTGGACGTAGTACGCCTGGACCCAGGCGTCCGGGTGCGCCTTCGGCCAGGTCGACGCGCGGGAGAGCCGGACGAGGAAGTCCTCGATCGCCGCCCGCCTCGTCGGGTCCTTCAGCGCGGACTTCGCGGCGAGGATGACGGAGTACTGCGGCAGTGGCGTCGTCCTGATCTCACCGGGCCCCGGTGCCGGTGAGCGCGCCGCCGTACTGAGTGACGTAGACGACGGCGTCCACCTGGCCGGAGGAGAACGTCGACACGAGGCTCGCGACGGGGACGTTCACCAGCGTGACGTCCTTCTCGGTGAGCCCGGCCGCGTCGAGCTGCTGGAGCAGGTAGCCGTGCAGCGACGTGCCGACGGTGACGGCGATCTTCTTGCCCCTGAGGTCGGCGGGCGCCTGGATGCCGGAGTCCTTGCGCGCGTAGATCGTCTGCGTGTTGGTTGGCGACTTGGCGATGGCCACCGCCGTGACGTCCGCGGAGGATGCGTTCGCGAACAGCGTGGGCGTGTCACCCATGAAACCGACGTCGAGCCGGTTCGCGCTGAACGCCGCGTTCATGTGTGGCCCGTCGGCGAAGGTGTTGAAACCGAGGCCGTACGGCGTTCCCTTGTTCTGCCCGGACAGGGTGAGCTGCAGTTCCAGGGTCTTTCCCTGGTCGCCGATCCGCAGCGTGGTCCTGTCGCCGGACGAAGAATCGGGCGAGGATTCCCCACCACCGCAGGCGGCGACGCCCACCGCCAGCAGGGCCGCGACGGCGGCGAGAGAGAACAGCCGTCCACGCGGCCGTCGGTGCTGCATCGGATTCTCCATCCAGAGAAGGACTGACGCCGTCGGGCGTCAGCGTCGGGCGTCAGCGGATCGGCGCGCGGCGGCACCGCGCGCGTCCGGGGCGTGGACGCGCGCGGCGCCGCCATGCTCCGGAACGGGCCACGGCCAGTTCCGGAGGCGCGGTTCGGGGAAGGTGCTACCGGGGTCGCTCAGCCGGCGAGGAACGGCTGGCCGGCGACGAGCTCGGACGGGCGGCCGTCGACGCCCACCGGGACGTCGCCCTCGAGCGTGACCCGGTAGAGCACCCGGTCGAACTCGGTGATGTCCACGTCGGACGGGCCGAGATGCGCGGTCGCCCGGTTGTCCCAGAACGCGATGTCGCCCGGGCTCCACCGGAACCGGACGGTGTACTCCGGCCGGGAGATCTGCTCGTAGAACAGGTCCAGGATCGCGCGGCTCTGGCGCGGCCCGAAGTCGATGATCTCGTTGTCGCGGCTGGTGAAGCTCGGGCTGACGAACAGCGCGCGCTCGCCCGTCTCGGGGTGCACCCGGACGACCGGGTGGATCGCCACCAGCGGGTTCGCCTTGACCTTCTTGCCGTACTCGCTGCCCTCGAAGATCGGCTGGCCGAAGCTGTGCTTCGCCCGCAGCCCGTCAGCCAGGCGCTGGAGCGGTTCCGGCAGCCCCTCGTAGGCGGCGACGAGGTTGGTCCACTGCGTGTCGCCACCGTAGGGTGGCACGATCTCGGCGCGCAGGATGGAGCCCGCCGGCGGGTTCACCAGCGCGGTGACGTCGGTGTGCCAGCCGTTGTCGTAGGTGACCTTGAACTTCTTCTTGAGGTCCTTGACCTCCGCCTGGCCGAACAGCCTGTTGTAGCGGCGGCTGTCGATCGGCAGGATCTCCGGGAATCCCTCCGGTGGTGCGTCCTCGTGCGGGTGCGCCGGCGTGAGCTTGCCGAACCGCCGGCCGAACGCGATCTGCTGGGCGTGGTCGATGTGCTGGTCGCGGAAGAAGACCACCTTCCAGCGGTGCAGCGCCGCCCGGATCTCGGCCACGGCGGCGTCGTCGAGCTCCTCGCGCAGGTCGACGCCGTGGATCTCGGCGCCGATGTTCCCGGCCACCGGCCGGACGTCGATGCCCAGGTCGGTGGGCGCGCTCGTTGTCGGGCTTGTCATGTTCGGGTGTATCCCTTCGGAGGATGGAGCGCCGCCGGATGGCGGCACCGAGGGCGGCCGGCGGGAGATCCCGCGGGCCGGAGGACTCCAGATGGGGCGGCTCACCGGTGGGAGGGCTTTTCGGTCATGGCGCATCGCCCATGCCTTTCGCCGGGCGCGCGGCCGCGCAGGGGGCCGGCTGGTGAAAGGACATCGGCTGGGTGAAAGGGCGTCGGCCCACGGGGGAACGGCCGCGAGAAGAATCCGCGCGCGAGCGCCGGGCCGGGAGGTCAGGGCCGGTGAGAAACGGCGGCGTTGTTCGCGGCAGGTCCCGGGCTCGGAGAGCCGGGCGCGTGTATGTCGCCGTCCCTCAGCGTGGCCGGCGGTTGCGGCCGCGCGCCACGGCCGGAAATGGCGTGGTGTTCCGGCCTGTGTCTCTCAGGCCGCGAACGTCCTGGGACGAAATCGCGAGGACCGCGCGGCGGGCCCACATGCCCGCGGCCTGGTCACCAGACGGTGGACCGATTCATCCCAAAGGCTGGCCATGATATCCACCGCCTTTCTTGAATTCCGTCCGGAGTGTCGTCGCCGTGGTGTCCGGCGGATTTATCGTCCCGCGCCCCGCGAGCGGGGTCAACGGTTTCCGACTTGATGGAAGTAATACCGCCGGCCCGTCCGTCGTGTTTGTCCGTCACCGGCCGGCCGCGGTCGCCGGCAGCGCGCCCCGCGACGGTCGGGGAGCGATGGCGCGGCCCGGGCCGGCGCCCGTGCCCTGGGCCGGAAGCGTTCGTGCCAGCGGCGCGCGGACGCTGCGCGGGCTGCGGTGCACCGCGGCGAGGATGCCGGCGGCGGCGGCGACGGCGAGCACGCCCGGCCCGAAGCTGCTCGGCCGCACCACCCGCTCCGGCGCCGAGCGGGCTCGTGAGTGTGCCGCGACCTCGGCCTGCACCTCGGTGATCAGCTCGGGCAGCTGGAGCGTCGCGAGCTCCGTGACGACGAGAACCTCCGGGTCGATCATGTCGATCAGCAGCGCCGCGAGCCGGCCGACGAGGCGCAGCCGGGCGCGCAGCAGCGCCACGGCGGCGGGCTCGCGCGCGGCGACGGCCGCGGCCAGCAGGCGGATGTCGGGCCGGGGGATCACGCCCTCGGCGACGGCCCTCGCCAGCCACACGCCCTCGGACAGCGTGGCCTGGGCGCATCCCGTGCCGCCGCACGCGCACTGTTCGGTGGCACCGGGGATGCGCAGGTGCGCCACCCCGCCCGCCGCCGATCGCTGGCCGCGCAGCACAGTGCCCTCCAGGGCGATCGCGGCGTCGACCACATGGCCCGCGAACAGGTGCACGAGGCCGCGGCGCGCCCGCGGGTCGCCGAAGAGGATCTCCGCCTGGGCGAGCGCGCGGGCGTGCCCCTCGACGTGCACCGGCAGGCCGGTCGCCGCCCGCAGCGGTGCCGCCACCGGCACGTCACGCCAGCCGAGCGGCGCGTGCTCGAGAATGATCCCACCGCGCGCGTCGACCAGGCCGCCGCTGACCACCCCCACCCCCAGCAGGCCGCCTTCCGGCAGCGTCGCGTCGCGGCCGCCGCCATCGCCGCCGTCGCCAAGGTGGCGGCCGAGGCTCAGCTGGGCGCGCTGGTGGCGGTGGACGAAGTCCGGCAGATGCCGGCCGATCAGCGCGAGCACCCGGGCCGGGTCGCCGTCGTGGTCGACCTCCTCCTGGGCCACGACCCGCCCGCGCAGGTCGACGAGGCCGAACGTCAGCATCGGCACCGCGATGTGCACGCCGCAGGCGAGGTGGCTCGCGGTGTCGACGTCGACGGGGACGTGTGGGCGTCCGGCCCTGGGGGCCGCCCGCTGGGCGTCGGGCAGCTCCCGGAGCAGGCCCAGCGAGATCAGGTCGGCGGTCTGCCGTGACACGGCGGCCGGGCTGAGCCCGGTCCACTGTCCGATGGCGGCGCGGGCGAGTGGGCCATGGTCGAGAGCGGCGCGCAGGACGGCCGCCGCCGAGCCGCCGGGGCGGGCCGGGTCAGCCTCGGCGAGGGCGGTGGCGTCCACCGCGGTGACCCGGACGGCCCGGCGGCCGAGATCGGGGGGATGCTGGCCCGCCACGAACGGGCGAGCCGGGGAATGCGTGGGCACGGGGGCCTCCTGTGCGGCGGGAGTCGCGGGTTCCGCGGTGGTCGCGCGATGTGGGCGGACCTCGGCCAGCGGAGGGGTGACACGGCGGGGTGCGGACGTGTCGAGGCGTTCTCGCCGTCGTGGCCGATGCGGGCTTGTCCGGAGAGGCGTCCGCGGGGTCGCGGCGCCAGGCGGTCAGCGGCCGGGCCGACACAGGGCGCTGGCGACGCGCCGGAGGTCGATGTGCGCGCGGCTCACCAGCAGCAGGAGGCGGGCACGCATGCAGGCGACGCTAAGGACCGCCACCAGTGATGTCAACTAAGCCGGTAGAGATAGGCGATTATTGTCGTGGCGTGACCTGGTAGCGACCTGGCCGTGACAGGGGAATGGCGTGGGTGTGGCTGTCGTCCCGAGCCCTTGCTCGTTCGGATTCCAGTGCACGGCTGGCGATCAAGGCCGGGCGTGGTGGTGCCGCCGGGCCAGCCGTCGCTGACGCGGTACTAGCCGGCGCTCGCCGCCGGGCCGGACGCGTCGAGGAGCTCGGTGCGCAGCTCGTGCGCGCCGTCGGGCCGGCTCGCCTCGTAGTAGATCCGGCTGGCGCCGCCGGGCAGGTCGACGACGCTGAGGTAGCGCAACGCGCCGTCGCCGTGGGGGGCGCTCGCGTGCGCCACCGTCCCGACCGCGTCGAACCGGGCGAAGCCGGCCTCCGCCGGGGCCGCGGTGGCGACGCCGGTGCGCTCACACCAGTTCTCGGCGGCGCTGGCGCGGCCGTCGTAGAGGGCGACCGGCGGGGTGTGGCCGGGGAGAACCGCGGTGATCCGCACGCCGCGGGCGTCCCAGTGACCGGACCGGGGCGCGAGGGCGACGCCGTGCCAGGTCCAGGTCACGCCGTCCGCGCTGGTCGCGTACCGGCTCTCCATCCGGTCGGTGGCGTCCGGGTCGTCGAGCAGGTGGCAGGAGGCCCACAGATGCCAGCGGCCGTCGTGCCAGAGCACCACCGGGTCCTTGACGGCGGTGTGCTCGTCGCCGGGCAGCACGGTACGCCGCTCCGCCGGGTCGAAGCTGGCCGGGTCGCCGGCCTCCAGCAGGTCGATCCACCAGTGCGGGCTGCCAGGGGTGGCGCAGCTGACGTAGAGGCGCCAGCGGCCCTCGGGCGTGTGGACGAGCGCGGGGCGCTCCAGCGACTCGGCGCCGAACGGCTCGCGGCCGATGCGCGCGATCTCGGTGAACCGCTCGCCGTCCGTCGACGAGGCGATCACGACGCCGAAGCCGCGACCCTCGCCCACCGGGCGACGCAGGCGGTAGGCCAGGTAGTAGGTRCCGTCCACGAGCAGCGCGCTGGGCGCGCCCACCCAGTTGCCCGGGCCGTCCCCCTCGGGGGCCACGACGGTGACCGCCGGCTCCCAGCGGGGAAGGGGGAGGAAGGACGTCTGATCGGGGACCGGTGAGGTGATCGGCACCCGTCGTACTCTACCGGCGCGCTACATCTTCATTACTTTCCCGGTCGGGAACGTGTATGGGTGGTTATTCTGCGGGTACACCGCATCTGTCCCGCCGGCAGCCGCCGCTCCGGTCCTGGGTGCGGCACACCGGTCGCCATCGCGTCCGCCGGCCGGGCTCTCCCATGACTGGCCGCCGCCCGGCCCCGCGTCAGGAGCGAGACCGACGATGCCTCTTCCCGACTTCCTCGTGATCGGCGTGCCCAAGGCCGGGACCACGGCGCTGCACGCGGCGCTGGCCCGGCACCCCGACCTGTTCCTGCCCGCGGTGAAGGAGCCGAAGTTCTTCCTCTCCGAGGGCCCGCCCCCGGCGCGCGGCGGGCCGGGGGACGCTCAGACCTACCAGGAGCACGTGTGGCGGCGCGCCGACTACGAGGCGCTGTTCGCCCCCGCGCCGGCGCACGCGCTGCTCGGCGAGGCGACGCCGTTCTACCTGTACGACCTGGACGCCCAGAACCGGATCAAGCGGCTGCTGCCGAAGGCTCGCCTGGTCGTGCTGCTGCGCAACCCGGTGGACCGGGCGCACTCGAACTGGACCCACCTGTGGGCCGCCGGCCTTGAGCCCGAACGCGACTTCGTCCGGGCCTGCGCGCTGGAGGAGCCCCGGCGCGAGGCCGGCTGGGCGCATTTCTGGCATTACGTCTCCCAGGGCCACTACGGCGCGCAGCTCGCCCACCTGTTCGGCCTGTTCTCCCGCGACCAGATCCTGCTGCTGCGCTACCGCGACCTGCGCGAGGACCCGGTCCCCACGCTGGACCGGGTCTGCGAGTTCCTCGGGGTACGGCCCGGCCTGCTCGACGTGGTGCCGTCGCAGAACGTCACCCCGTTCGTCGCCGACACCCAGGTGAACGCCGCGCTGCGAGCGGCGCTGCGCACCGGTGGACGGATCGGCCACCATTTCCCCGTGCCGGTCCGGCAGGTGTTCCGCGGCCCGCTGCTCACCGCGCTGCAACGGCGCAAGGGTGGGCGCCGACCGCTCAGCCCCGCCGAGCGCAAGGCGGTGCTGCCGTACTTCGTCGACGACATCGCGCTGCTCGAGGAGGTCACCGGGCTCTCCTACGACGACTGGCGCACCGCCGGCCTCGAACCGGACGTCATCGACGACGGCGGCTGACCGCCGCCCGCCGTCTACCGCCGCGGTGGAGCAGACTGGACAGGTGGACGTGGAGGACGGCACAGGTGTCCTGTCGGTCGAGCGGTTCGGGCCGGTGTGGAACCCGGGTCCGTTCGAGCTGGGTACCGACGGGCCGGGCACGGTCGTGGTCGGCGTCGACGGGTCGCGCACCGCGCTGCGGGCCGCCTCGTACGCGGCCGGGGTCGCCCGCCGCCAGCGGGCACGGCTGATCGTCGTCTACGTGACCATGGCACCCGGGTGGGAGTCGATGGCGCCGATGGCGGCCGGCGCCGTCCAGCAGGCCGCCGCCGACGTGGCCGCCGAGATCCGGGACGTCGTCGCCCACCGCGCGCAGGAGCTGGGGCTGTCGACCACCCTCGTCGTCCGCCTCGGTGATCCGCTCGACGCGCTGCGCCGCACCGCCGACGAGGTACACGCCGACATGGTCGTCGTCGGCGCCTCCGAAGGCGCCGGCCACCGCATCATCGGCTCCCTCGCCACCCGCCTCGTCCGCACCGGCCGCTGGCCGGTGACCGTCGTCCCCTGATCCGTAGTGATCAACCGGCGATGGCGTCGAACACGCTGCCGACCCTGGTGGTGCGGTCGGTGATGTCAGTTCCTCCCACCGGTGCTCCGGCTGGCGTTCCGTCCAAGGCGCAGCGCGGAGACGAGGAAGAAGACGCCGCCGAGCAGAGCGTAGCCGGCCAGGTTTTTGAGCGAGGCGTCCGAGGTGGCGGCCTGCGCGAAGAACGAGATCCCGGCGAGCGTGGAGATGGTGCCGCTGGCGATCATCGCCCACTGGCCTCCGAGCTTGCGTCGCCGCAGAGCGACGATGAGCTGGACCAGGCCCGCCACGACGGCCCAGACCCCCCATACCCGCAGGACCGCCGGAATGCCGGAGACGGCCGCGAAGACCAGTCCAACGGCTGCGATCGCACTGATCGCGATGTTGACGTGAAGGCCCCGTGCGGACCGGCTCGCTCGGGAGGAGCGGGCGTCGACGATGGCTGCGCCCGCGTCGAACAGGGGGTAGAGCACGAGCAGGGTCGCGCTCACCGGCCCGATGCTCGACGCGGTCGAGAAAAGCGCGACAGCCCAGATCAGAGCGAATCCGAAACGAACGAAGTAGAGCCGACGAAGCGTGGGCGCGACAGTGGCAGCGACAGGGGCGGTAGTCGTGGTCATGGCAGTTCCATTCCAAAGAAGGCCGTTGAATCTGGATCCCCCGGCGTTCGGCGAGTCCAGGCTGGCGGCTGCCTCGCCGTGCGGCGGGCCGTTCCCGCCGCCGGTTGGTCGTGTCTCGGCTCGGCACGCCGCCTCCAGGTAGAAAGACCGTTCTCTCTCTTGCGACAGCGCCGAGCCTGGCACACGGGGCCGACGGTTGCAAGACCGACCGTTCTTTCTGTTACCGTTGGCTCATGGCAGCGCCGACTCGCTCCGCGCCCGGCGGCCCGAACGGCGGCCCGGGGGGGCACGGGCGGTCCGAGGCCCGGGAACGACTGCTGGCCACGGCCAGCAAGCTGTTCTACGGCGAGGGAATCCGGGCGGTCGGGGTCGAGCGGATCCTCGCCGAGGCCCCGGCCACGCGAGCGACGTTCTACCGGCACTTCCCCTCGAAGGAAGACCTCGTGCTCGCCTACCTGCGCGGCGTCGACACCCAGATCCGCGCCGCCGTCGAAGCGGCCATCGAGACCGCGCCATCGCCGGCCGACGCGCTGCGCGCGGTCGGCACCGCCGTCGCCGACGACCTGGCCAGGCCGGAGTTCCGTGGGTGTGCTTTCCTCAAGGCCGCCGCCGAGTACCCCGACCCGGACGACCCGGTGCGCAAGGTGGTCCTCGATCACCGAGCCTGGTATGTGACCATGCTCGCCGAGCTGTTCACCCAGGTCTTCGAGACCTCACCGCGGCGCCCCGATCCACAGCACGCCGCACGGCACTTCGTCATGATGCGCGACGGCGCGATGACCGGCGCCCACCTCGACGGCGTCGACAGTGTCGGTGCCGCTTTCCACCGCGGCGTCGAGGGCCTGCTCACCGTCCTGCACTGAACGTCCGCACAGCATGCATCTCGGCAGAGTCGGCGTTACCGCGGCGGTCGTCAGCGACGGGGCACCCCGTCCATCCGCCCGCCGACGCGCTGCCAGGGGATCTGGCCGAGGCAGAGGTGGGTCACCACCGCGCGGGCGTCGTGGCGGACGCCGTCGAGGAAATGCGAGTTGCGCCGGGCGAGGAACGGCAGGCCGACGACGTAGAGGCCCGGCCGGGGCGTGACTCCGCCGCGCTGGCGGATACGCCCCGCGGCGTCGCGCACCTCCGGGACCTGGAGCCACGGGTAGGGGTGGCGGTAGCCGGTCGCCCAGACGACGGTGCCGATGCCGGCCGCGTTCAGGTCGAGGCCCGTCGGCGCCGGCGGCGTGACGACGGGACGGAACGGCTCCGGGGCGGTGAGCTCGGTGGTGAGGCCGGTGCCGCGCACGTTCCTCTCGATCTGCTCGAGGATCCCGCGCATCCGCGCGTCGGCGGCGCCGGTCGTGTCCGCGAGGTCGTCGGCGAACTCGACGCGGTGACCGCTCGCGGCGCGCAGCCGCCCGACCAGGCGCACGCCGGCGTCGGCGAGCAGGGCCAGGTCGAGGTCGCGGCCGGCGACGAGCTGCGACGACGGCTCACGGCGGGCCGCCTCCGTGTCCGGCAGGTCCTCGACGCTCCGGTCGAGGGTGCCGAGCCGGTCCAGCCACCACCAGATGTCCATGCCCCGGTAGGCACGGGGCAGCCGGCGGTGCTCGCCGACGCTGATCGTGACCTGCCGGCCGGCCCGGGCAGCGTCCTCGGCGACCTGCAGTCCGGACGACGACGCGCCCACGACGAGCACCCCGCCGGCGGGCAGGCCGCTCGCGCCTCGGTAGTCGGCGGCGTGCAGCTGGTGGACGCCGCCGAGGGCGCCGGCGAGCCGCTCCGGTACCGCGGGCTCGTCGCACGCCCCCGCCGCGACGACGATGCTGCGGGCGTGGAAGCCGCCCCGGTCGGTGGAAACCACGAACCGGGCGGTGGGCCCGCGCCGCGCCGCGGCGGCGCCGCCCGCCCGGCGAGCGCCGGTCGTGCCTGCCAGGCCCGCCGGGAAGCCGGCCGCGCAGCGGGCGCCCGCGCCGGGCGCGAGGGTGACGGACTCGACGGTCGTGCCCGGCCGGACGGGCGCGTCGAAGGACGCCGCGTAGTCCTCGAGGTAGCCGACGAGCTCCGGGAAGGCGCGGAACCCGTCGGGGTCGTCGCCCCGGTAGGACCAGAACGGCAGCCGGCTCATCCAGTTCGGGGTGAGCAGCCGCTGCGCCTGCCAGCGTTCCCGCCAGCGCTGCCCGACCGCGCCCCGGTCGAGCACGACATGCTCCCGCCCGGCGGAGGCCAGGCAGCGGCTCACCGCGAGGCCGGCCTGCCCGGCGCCGATCACCACCGTGTCGATGGTCTCCATGGGGCTCATGTCCTCTCTCCACCTCCGCGGCCCGGCGCCGCCGTCGGGGCGGCGCCGGCCAGGCCCCCGTCGGGGAGCGGCATGGTGCGGGGGCCTGGCCGGCGCCAGGACGGCCGTGCCGCCGGGGGAGGGCGGCACGGCCGGGTCTGGGGAGCGGCCGATGTGGTGGTCGGTCCGGCCGGGCTGGCAGGGCCTGACCGGTGTGCTCGTGCTGACGAGGGAAAAGCTAGGAACCCCGCCTTCCCCGAACCTTCCACCGCCGCGTCGCCCACCTGACATCGCGCCGTGTCCGCCGGCCGCGCGGCGGGCTTTCGGCTGCGCGCCGGATGGGGGGTCTGGTAGGCACGGTCACGCGGGCGTCCCGGGCGGCCGCCGCGCTTGGGCGCGGCCGGCACGGGGCGGACCGGTGACCGGCGAGGGTGCCGGAGGAGGGCGGGCGGCGTGGGGGTACTGGACGGCAGGGTCGCGATCGTCACGGGGGCGGCGCGAGGGCAGGGACTCGCGGAGGCGGAACGGTTCGTCGCCGAGGGGGCGAGCGTCGTGCTCGTTGACCGGCTCGGCGAGCAGGGGAAGGCGGCGGCGGACGGGCTCGGTACCGCCGCCCGGTTCGTGGGCGGCGACGTCGCCGCCGAGCAGACCTGGGCACAGGCCGTGGACGTCGCGACCGCCGAGTTCGGCGGCCTCGACATCCTGGTGAACAACGCGGGGATCATGGTCAGCCGCGGCCTGGTCGACACCGACGAGGCGACCTTCCGTGACGTGCTGGACACGAACCTCGTCGGCGCGTTCCTCGGGATCCGCGCCGTCGTCCCGGCGATGCGGGCCCGCGGCGGCGGCGCGATCGTGAACACGTCGTCCGCGGCGGGGATCAAGGCGATCCCGATGGGCTCGGCGTACGTCGCCTCCAAGTTCGGTCTGCGTGGCCTGTCCAGGGCGGCGGCGCTGGAGCTCGGGCGGGACCGGATCCGGGTCAACTGCGTCTGCCCCGGCCTGGTCCGCACCGAGATGGCCGCCGACCTGCTGCGCTACCACGAACGGGAGGCGCTCTCCCGCATCCCGCTCGGCTTCGCCGCCGAGGCGACGGACGTGGCCGACCTCGTCCTTTTCCTGGTCAGCGACGCCTCCCGTGCCATCACCGGAGGCGAGTACCTCATCGACGGCGGCGCGATCGCCTGAGCGCCGCGGCTCCGCCGGCCGCCGCGCCCGGCCCTGGCCTCGGGACCCCGGGCTCGCTGCCCCGGCTATTCGGCGTGGTCGGCCTGGATCTGGTCGCGGCGTTGGGCCATGCGGTCGCGGACGCTGTCGGCGCCGTCGCCGGTGAGGAGGGCCAGGTAGCGGGCCGACTCGCCGGTGATGTAGTCGCCCAGGGGGAGGCGCTCCGCCTCGACGAGATTGCGCTTCATCTCGCGGATCGCCTCGGGGCGCCGGCCCGCGAGCTGGGTGACGAGGCCGTCCAGCTCCCGCTGGAACGACTCCGCCGGCCACACGCGGCTGACGAAGCCGTACTCGCGGGCCTGCTCCGCGTCGATCTTGGGAGCGAGGAACAGCAGCTCCCGGGCGCGCGTCGCGCCGACGCTGCGCGGCAGCGTCCAGGCCAGGCCCAGCTCGCCGGGCAGCCCGACCGGGAGGAACGCCGTGGCGAAGCGGGCGGACGCGGCGGCGACCCGCACGTCGCACGCCGCCGCCCAGGCGAACCCGGCGCCCGCGCAGGCACCGTTGATCGCCGCGACGGTCAGTGCCGGCATCTCGTGCAGCAGGCGGGCCGACTGGTACGTCTCCGGGTCGGGCAGCCGCCGCGCCGCCTGGCCGTCCTCGGCGGCGGCGCGCAGGTCCGCGCCAGGGCAGAACGCGTCCCCGTTGCCGGTCAGCACCAGCACGCTGACCGTGTCCAGCGCCGCGAGCTCCGACAGCGCCCCGTACATCTCGACCGCCATCTCGGTGGTGACGCTGTTGCGCTGCCGCGGCCGGTTGAACCGCACCCAGGCGACAGGCCCGTCGACCGAGACGTCCAGGGTCTCCCACCGCGTCACGCCACCCACAGAGAACCACCTCAGCCGCGTCGCCGACATCCGCCCAGCGAGAACGTGCTTACCAGACAGCCGGCCGGAGGTGCGGTGTGGCGCGGTGACGTGAGGCCGGGTCAGGGGTGCCGGAAGGAGATCGCGTCCTTGCGGACGGCGCCGGTGACCGGGAAGCCACCAAGGACCAGGGTGCTCCTGGCTCGTTCGGCGAGCTCAGAGTCGACCAGCAGGTCGTAGCTGTCCGCGCGGTAGACGTGGCTGTGCATCACCCGCTGGCGGCGCCCACCGGCGAACACCCACGTCAGCAGACCGGCGAACAGGCCGAGCAGGGCGCCGAAGAACAGACCCCACAGCGCGAGCGAGAAGGCCGCCCGCAGCGGCGTCACCCAGTCCAGCAGCCCGAAGACCAGGCCGACCACCGCGCCGGCCACCGCCCAGCCCCCGACAAGGCGCAGCGTCGAGTCCCGCCAGGACATCCGCCCGATCGTCTCCACACTGGTCAGGCCGCGGCCGACGATGGCCGTCCGCTCGACCGGGAAACGCGCGTCAGCCAGGTGGTCGACCGCCCGTTCGGCCTGGTCGTGGGTCTGGTAGGACGCGACCACCTGCTGCGGCGGGAACCGCCAGCTCAGCTCCTGGCCCGGCGCCGTCCCGGGCGCGGTCCGTGCCCGGTCCGCCCCGGCCCCGGCCTCGGCCCCGGTCTCGGTCTCGGTCTCGGTCTCGACCGGGGCGTTCCCGCCGACGGCTAACCGCGCCTGACCACCGTCCTCCCGGCCGACGTCGCGGGCGGACCGCGCGTCGCGGCGCTCCGCCGGGCCCTGACTGGAGGCGGAGCGGGTCTCCCGGCGCTTGCCGGCCGGCTTGGCGCCAGGAGCGGGGCGGGCCGGGCGCGCGGCGGGGCCGGCGGGCCGGTTCGCCTCGGCGCGGGCCGCCTCGTCGCGCCTGGCCTCGGCCGCCAGGAACTCCTGGTAGCGGTCCCGATCGAACGCGAGCCGCTCGCCGCGTTCCCGCCCCAGGCCGCTGGCCCGGCCGGCGAACGCCTCCTCGTCGGCGGACCACTGGCCGTCCGCCTGCTCGGTGCCCGCGGCGTCGTCGGTGCTCTCAACATCACCGAAGCTCCGGGCGTCACCGAAGTCTCTGGCGTCGCCGAAGCGCTCGACGTCACCGAGGTGCTCGACGGGAGCCTCGAACACCTCGAAACCAGCCGCGGGCCGCTGCCCGGCCGGCGGGGCCGGCGCGGGCAGGAACGACTCGACGTCCGCGGCCGACCCCACCCGCTCCTCGGCTGTTCGGGCCGGCTCGCCCGGGACGTACCGCGCGCCGGCCGCCCGGCCGATGCGCTCGCCGGCCGGTGGCGACGGCTTCCGCCAGAAGGCTCCGGTGCCAGCCGCCTGGGCCGCGCGGTCCGCGGCGGGAGCGGACGGCCCGTCACTCTGACCCGTGCTCGTGGGCTGTACGCGGCTCGTGACGGCCGGCCGGGCCTCGTTCAGCGAGCCGTGGCTCGTCGGGGTGAGGTCCGGGGACTCGTCGACGTCGCCGGACCGGAAGACGCGATCGCCCCGGTCGATGCCTCCAGGTGACACCGAACCTCCGTGCGACAGCGAATCTCCGTGCGACAGCGAATCTCCGTGCGACAGCGAATCTCCGTGCGACAGCGAATCTCCGGGCGGCACCATGCTCGCCGCCCCGGCCCGGTGATCCTCGCGACGCCCTCGCTCGTCGGGAACGCCGCGGTCCTCCGGATGCCGGAACTCGGCCGGATAGTCCAGCTCGTCCTGGTACCCGCGTTCGAGGTATGCGCGTTCGTCCTGGTGCTCGCCGTCCTCGGCGCGGACCCCGCGCTCCTGACGACCGCCTTCGTGCCCATGGGCGGGTTCCTCCCGCACGATCCGGTCCTCGAGGTAGCCGCGGTCGTCAGGGGACTGGTCTCGCCCGCGGTCGTCCTGGTCGTAGTCCTGTTCGTGCCCGCGCCGTGGCTCACGCAGTCCCAGGAACTCGCGCCAACCCATCGCCACCACCTCTCCTCGGGCCGCTTCTGCCGCCTCGCCGGGGGCGGGYCGGCCCGCCGCTCCGGTGGGCGAGGTCACTCGGTGGCCTCCCCCGGACACCCACAGTCAACCAGTCGGTGGGGAAGGAGGCGTTCCGGCGAGGCGCGGTCCTCAAAGCCCTGGAAGTCGCCTCCCGTTGATCGGACCCGGCGGCCCCGAGGGTGTATACGGCATGTCCGCCTATGAACCCGTGAGCAGCCGCCGGGTCCGGTCACCGCGGGGGCGGGGAGATTGGCGTGGTCTCGCTGCCACCGGAGTGCTGGATTGTCGGTGTCGCTACCTACGCTTGGATCGCGCGTGTTCGCGGGCTCGGTCACGGCCGTCCGAGCCGGGCGCGCGGTCGCAGGGGCGGTGGAGGGGGAATCGCGGTGTTGTCCTACCGGGACCGGGTGAGGGGCTGCCTGCTTGGCGGCGCGGTGGGCGACGCGCTCGGCGCCGGCATCGAGTTCCTGTCGCTCGACGAGATCCGGCGCGCGCACGGGCCCGCCGGGGTCACCGGCCTGACCGAGGCCTACGGCGTGTTCGCGCCCATCACCGACGACACCCAGATGACGCTGTTCACCGCGGAGGGGCTCATCCGCGCGTCGGTGCGCGGGCGCTCCCGCGGGATCTGCCATCCGCCGACCGTGCTGTGGCAGGCCTACCAGCGCTGGCTGGTGACGCAGCGGATGAACAAGCCGCCGGCGGAGGTGAGCGGCTGGCTCGCGGCGCAGCCGGTGCTCTACGCCAGCCGCGCGCCCGGCAACGCCTGCCTGTCCGGCCTGTCCGCGCCGAAGATGGGCACCCCCGAGAGCCCGGCCAACCCGGACAGCAAGGGCTGCGGCACCGTGATGCGCTCGGCGCCGTTCGGCCTGCTGCGCCGCGAGCCGGAGGACGCCTGGTCGCTCGCCGTCGAGTGCGCGGTGCTCACCCATGGCCACCCGTCCGGCTACCTCGCCGCCGGTGCCTTCGCCTGGATCGTCGCCGAGGTGCTGGAGGGTGCCTCGGTGCTCGCCGCCGCGACGTCGGCGCTGCGCCGGGTCGAGGACGAGCCGGTGGGCCATGAGGTCGCGCGGGCGCTGCGGGCGGCGCTCGGCGCGGCCGGGGAGATCGCGGCCGACGGCGCGGGCTCGGCGGGGCGGCCCGCCGAGCCCGCGGTCATGGCCGGGCGGGTGGAGACGCTCGGCGCGGGCTGGGTCGCGGAGGAGGCGCTGGCCATCGCCGTCTTCTGTGCCGTCACCGCGGCGGACGACCCGCGTGCCGCGCTCCTCGCCGCCGTCAACCACTCGGGCGACAGCGACTCCACCGGCGCGATCTGCGGCAACCTCGTCGGCGCGGCCCTCGGCGAGTACGCGCTGCCGGTCGACTGGCTCGACGAGCTCGAAGGCCACGACCTGGTCCGCGAGGTCGCCGACGACCTGGTCCGTGAGGTCACCGGCAGTGCCGAGGTCGCCGATCCCTGGGGAGGCGCGACCACGGAGTGGGCCGCCCGCTACCCCGGCGGCTGAGGCGACGGACGGTCGAGGCCCTCACCGTCGAGATGACTCGTCATGCCGGCCCGTCAACTACTGTCCGCCACCGCGTTCCACCCGACTTCTTCTCCTGGCATCCGGGTATTCCTGACGGTGACCTCCGCGGGTGCCTGCTTCTTTCTCTTTCCCGCTGACACTGGGTCTCCTTGACGCTGAAAGCGGTCTCGGCGCGGCGACACCGCGGCCGGGGAGGAGATGCGGCCATGAGCGGGGACGAGGCCGGAGAGCGGCTGGTGCGTGGTTCGGGCGTGGACGCGGCGTGGTGGGCCCAGCAGTGCCGGGACCTGCCCTGGGGCTGGCGCGTCCGGGAGTCCGAGTGGGGGCGGCGCGACATCCCGGACCCGCTGCTGCCGTGGCGTGACGAGGTCCGCGCCGTGCGCGCGCCGGACGCGCTCATGCGGGCACTCCTGTTCGGCGGGGCGTCGAACGCCGCCGCCGATCCGGTCCTGTTCGTGCCCGGCTGGTCGTCGACGCCCTACAGCTGGCGCAAGACCCTGCCGGCGCTCGCGGCGCGCCACCGCACCTGGTACGTCGAGACCCGGGAGAAGGCGTCGTCCCGGCTGCGCCCCGGTGACCAGCTGACGGTCGCCGACATGGCGGCGGACGTCGCCGAGCTCGCCCGCCAGACGGTCGCCCCGACCGGTCGTTACGGCGTCATCGCCGCCTCGACCGGCGCGGTCCTGGCGTTGCACGCGCACCCGCTGCTCGATCCGCCGCCCGCCTGGATCATCCTGCTGCTGCCGCACGTCGCCGCGCCGGTCCCGTCCGCGGCGCGGGTGCTCTGGCCCTGCCCGCCGTCGGTGCTGGAGATCCTGCGCTGGGTGATGCTGCCGGGGGCGAGGTATGTGCACCGCCGCCGCAGGGCGAACGGGCTGGGTGGGTTCTACCGGGTCCTGCGGACCGCCGACCCGGGCAAACTGCGGCAGTCGCTGCTCACCTGGCAGGCCTACCCGGGGCTCGACCTGGACGTGCTCGCGGCGGTTCGCTGTCCCTGCCTGGTGATCGGGGCGTCCCGCGACCGGCTGCACCCGGCCGCCGCCGCGCGGCTCATCGCCGACCGGCTGCCGCGAGGGGTCTTCGTCGACGGCCGGACGACCGCCTGGGGACACGGCCTCGAGATGGTCGCCACGGCGATGTCGTGGATCGGGGCGACCGGTCGCGGCGCGGGTCGGTAGTACCTGCCGACGGCTCTGCCCGCGGCTCGGCTCGGGCCTTTCCAGGATGCGGGCCTGACCGATATGTCGGGCCTTGGCCGGGTCGTGCACATCAGGGCGATGCGGTACCGTCGCACGGAAATGACCATGCGTCGCGACGGACGCCTGGCCCGCCGGCCAGTAGCAGGGAGACGAGCTGATGGCCGACGTGCCCGCGAACACGCCCTTCGACCCGGACGAGACGATCGTCCGGCCTGGGCCTGGGCCTGGGCCAGGGCCAGGGCCTGGGGCGGCGGCCCCGTTCGGCGCGCACGAGGAGCCGGCGGCCGACCCGGACGCGACGATCGTGCAGCGCGCGCCGGAGGCGCACCCGGCGTCGTCCGAGGAAGCGACCATCAGCCCGGACGGGCCGATCGCCCAGCCCCAGCCCCAGCCTGGGCCTGGGCCTGGGGTGACGGGCGCGTTCGCGGCACATGAGGAGCCGGCGACCGGCCTGGCGCCGGACCGCTCGTGGACCACGCCGTATGACCTCGCCGCCGGCTGGCCGCCGGCGGCGTCACCGCCGACACCGACGCCCACCCCACCGCCGGTTCCGAACCCTCCGCCCGCGCGGCCGGCGCCGCCCTACGGCTGGGCAGGCGGAGGTCCCGAGCCCTGGCGGAACCAAGCCGCGCCCGCCGGGTACCCGCCGCGGGGCTATCCCGCGGCGCCGGGCTATCCGACGGCTCCCGGATACCCCCTGGCGCCGGGGGAGCCCGCGGCGCGACCGTTTAGGGCACGGTTCGGCCGGTGGGGGTTCGTCCTGCTCGTCCTCGCCGTGTGCGTCCTGCTCGGCGCCGCCGCGACCGGCATCACCATCCTCGCCAGCCGCGACAAGAAGGGACCGACGACCGCGCAGGCGCTCATCGTCGCCCCGCCGGCCCTGGTCGCGCAGCTTCCCGCCGACCCGGACAGGGCCAGGACGGTGTACGGGCTGGCGTTCTCCTCCGACGGCAGGCGCCTCGCCGTCGCCGATGGCGGGACGAGAATCGACTACGCCGGCCAGGCGGCCCTGCGCCAGTGGCGGGTGAAGGGCGGCGCCGCCCCGGTCCAGATCGGCCGGTCGACGATCGCCCGCCCCGACTGGTGGGGCATCGCCTTCGCCCCCGACCTGAAGACGGCGACGGTGGGCGGCTCCGACGCCGTCCTGCTGGACATCCGCGATCCCGCGCGGATGACCGCCCTCAGCGAGCCGTTCGGCCAGCATGCCGGCCTGGGCCACCTCGCCGGCTTCTCGCCCGACGGCGACACCCTCGCGATCGCGAACCCGGACGGCACCCTGCGGCTGTGGGACGTCAGCGACGACACCGCCCCGAAGCCCATCGGGGGACCGTTCGGCGGTGACGGCGACGCGGAGATGCTGGGTCTCGACTTCTCGCCCGACGGGCGCACCCTCGCGGTGTCCGACTCGGACAGCCTGGTCCACCTGTGGGACATCTCCGACCGCGCCCACCCGGTGGCTCTCGGCCAGCCGTTGACCGGCCATGTGAGCGGGGTGTGGGGCGTCGCGTTCGCTCCCGACGGGAAGACCCTCGCGACCGCCGGCGGGGACCGGACCATCCGCCTCTGGGATGTCACCGACCTCGCCAGCCCGCGGCCGCTCGGCCCGCCGCTCACCGGCCACGCCGACGGCGTGCTGGCCGTCGGCTTCTCGCCCGACGGCACGGTGCTCGCCAGTCATGGGTCGGACAACGTCGTCCACCTCTGGAACGTCGCGGATCCAGCCCACCCGTCGGCGCTCGGCCAGCCCCTGAAGGACCAGTGGGGCGCGAGGTTCTCGCCGGACGGGAACCTCCTCGCCACGGTCGGGACCGACCAGTCCGTCCGCCTCTGGCGGCTGCGCTGACCCCTGAGCCGCCTGTCGCCCCCGTCCGGGGGTGCCGGTGGTCACCAACGGGATCCGGCGGGTCCCGCCCGATCTGGCGGACGGCGCGTCCAGGTGTCGAATCTGGTCGCGGCACCTCAGGCCGGGCGCACCGTTCCGCGGGATTCCGCCAGGAGTCGCCTGGCCGGCGTTCTGACCGGACGCGCCGGCCAGCGCGCTGACGCCTATGTGACACCGCGGGTACAGGGGCCGTACTGGTCGCGGGCCGTCGGCTGGCCGGAGTCTTGAACTCGGACGGCGGGCGGCGGACGGCGGGCGGGCGGCGGGCGCGAAAGCCGGCGGGCGACCCGCGTCGAGGCGGAGGACGGGCGATGGCGACGACAGGCACGAACCCGCGTGGCCCGGGCCTGGCGGCCGGGGAAGGGACGCATCCCGGGCGGGCCGTCGAGATCCAGCTGCTCGGGGAGTTCGGTGTCCTGGTGGCCGCGGCGCCCGTCGCCGAGCGGTCGAAGGGGGCCTCCGCGCCGGGCGTCACCGCCCACGAGACCGCCCGGCGGCACCGCCTCGTGCCCGTGCCGGAGACCGCCTGGTGCCGGCGGCACGCGACGTCGCTGGTGAAGCTGCTGGCGCTCGCGCCGACGCGGCGGCTGCACCGGGAGGTGGTCCTCGACGCCCTGTGGCCCGACCTGTCACTGGCCGAGGCGGTGCCGCGGCTGCACAAGTGCGCCCACTATGCCCGCCGGGCGCTCGGCGGCGCCGACGCCGTCGTGCTGCGAGGCAACGTCGTCGCCCTGTGCCCCGGCTGGGACGTGACCGTGGATGCCGAGGTGTTCCGACGGGCCGGCATGCGCGCGCTCGCCGGCCTCACCCGCCCCGGTCCCGGCGTCGGCGGCACCGGTCCCGGTGTGGGCGGCACCGGCGAGATCGCCAACGGCGGCGGAGACGCGGACTGGGCGGTCAGCCTGTCCGGCCGCGTCGTCAGCCTCGACCGCTGGGTCGACAAGGCGTCCGCCGGGCGCGCGGCCGACGCCTACCGGGGGCCGCTGCTGCCCGAGGACGCCCACGAACCGTGGACCGAACCGGACCGCGACCAGCTGCGGCAGCTCTACCTGCGCATGCTGCGGGCGGCCGGGCGCTGGGAGCGGCTGCTGCTCGAGGACCCGGCCGACGAACGTGCCCACCTGGCGATCATGCGCCGGCACGCGGCCCGCGGCGAGCGCGTCGAGGTGCTGCGCCAGTTCGACCGGCTGGCCGCGGTGCTGCACCGCGAGTTCGGCGCCACTCCCTGCGAGGACGCGCTGATCCTACGAGCCGCCGTCCTCTGCGCGTCCGCCTGAGCGGACCGGCGAGAAGGCCGAGCGGCCAGACCGAGGCTCGACAGACTCGGCAGAAGGCCAGACCGAGGCTCGACAGAACCGAGGCTCGACAGAACCGAGGCTCGACAGAAAGGACGGGAACGTGGACAGCGCCTGGTGCGGCCGGGAGGCCCGCGCCGAGGCCGGAGCCGGCGCGCGCGCGATGCTGCCGTGGCTGGCCGGCATCGGGCCGTTCGGATTCGTCATCGGCGTGAGTGCGGCCCGCGCCGGCATCCCGCCGCTCGCGGCCTGGCTCACCGGGCCGCTCATCTTCGCCGGCAGTGCCCAGGTGGCCGCGCTGGCGCTGCTCGGCGCCGGGGCCGCCGGCGCGGTCGTCGTCGTGACCGTGCTCGCGATCAACGCGCGGCTGGTGCTCTACTCGGCGGCGATGGCCCCGTACTGGCGCGGCTCGCCGCGGTGGTGGCGGGCGTTGGCCGCCTACCTCATCGTCGAGCCGTCGCTCGCGGTCGGGCTCGACCGCTACCGCCGCTCGTCGCAGGACGACCGACAGCCCGCCCACCTCTATTACCTGGGCGGCGGGCTGGTTCTCTGGGCCGGCTGGCTCGCGACGATCGCCCTGGGGCAGGTCGTCGGCACGCGGGTACCAGCCGGGCTGCACCTGGAGTTCGTCGTCCCGCTGTTCCTCGTCGGGGACCTGGTGCCGCGGCTGTCGGCGCGAGCCGCGGGCTGGGCGGCGGTCGCGGCGGCGGCCGTCGCGCTCGCCGCCCGGCCGGCACCGGCGCAGACCGGCATCATGCTCGCGATCCTCGTCGGCGTCACGGTCGGCCTGCGTGCCTCCGGCGACGCCGACCTGGTTCCCGTTTCTGACACCGTTCCCACGCCGGTTTCCGAGTCCGTTCCCGAGTCCGTTCCCGAGTCGCTTCCTGACCTCGTTTCCGACCCGGTTCCCGCGCCGGCAGGCGCCCGGTCACGGGATGCACGATGACCGTCTGGCTTGTCATCGTGGCMGCCGGTCTCGGCAGCTACCTGCTGCGGATCAGCATGGTCGTCCTCCTCGGCCGGGTCGGGACCCCGGCGGTGCTGGAGCGCTCCAAAACATTCGTCGTACCCGCCGCGTTCGCGGCGCTCGCCGCGACGAGCCTCGCCGGTCAGGCCGAGGCGAACCTCGCGGGCCTGCTCCCGCCGCTCGCCGCCATCGCCGCCGCGGCCCTGGCCGCCCACCGCACCGGCCGCCCCTACACCGCGATTCTCGCCGGCATGCCCGTGTTCTGGGCGCTCACCGCCCTCCTCGCCTAACACCTCTCCGTGGATCTTGTCGAGGGAGCGGCTCCCACTGATCCACCAGACGCGATACCCAGCGCGCGATCACCCGTCCTCGACGGGCGAGGCTCGACACATGGTCGCAAGGTGGGTACCGGAGGCGGCGCACCAGATCCCCTTTGTCCGATTACGCGCACCCGGCTCGAGAACAAGATGCGGTCCGCCTCCCGGACCGGTCGGAGACCACCAGTGGGGTGCGCCGATCGAACGTCGACACCCAGCCAACGAAGATCCACCGGAAGCGGTCCAGCACACCACCAGCCGAGGGCGCTCCAGCGCCCGACGGCGTTCCGCGGGGCGGGTGATCTCGGCGTTCCGCGGGGCGGGTGATCTCGGCGTTCCGCGGGGCGGGTGATCTCGGCGTTCCGCGGGGCGGGTGATCTCGGCGTTCCGCGGGGCGGGTGATCTCGGCGTTCCGCGGGGCGGGTGATCTCGGCGTTCCGCGGGGCGGGTGATCTCGGCGTTCCGCGGGGCGGGTGATCTCGGCGTTCCGCGGGGCGGGTGATCTCGGCGTTCCGCGGGGCGGGTCCTAGAAGCCGTCGGGCCATCCGCCGCGGTGCAGGACCATGGGATGCCAGGGCAGCTCCGAGGCCGGGTCCACGAGCAGGCGTCGGGTCCGCGCGAGGTAGGGCCTCTCGCCGCGCCAACAGCCTTCGGGCGGGACGAGTCCTTCGGCCAGCGCGTCGCGTCGCGACACGACCGCGTCCAGGGCCGCGCGCAGTGGCTGATCCAGGCTTTGGGCGGTGCGCGCGTGGTAGTCGTCGAGCGCGCCACGACCGTCGGGCGTCAGCGCGATCGAGCCTTCGGGGCGCTGCTCCGTCAGCCCCGCCCGGGTCAGGTAGCGAGTGGCCATCGCGATCGCTTCTTTCGACACGCCGGATGCCGCTGGCAGGTCGCGGACGCGCGCGGTGCCGTCGCCGACGACGCGGAGCACGTTGGCCGCGATCGGCAGGGACGCAGCGGAGCCGCGTTCGTGCTCGAGCGTGCGGCCGCCGATGTTGCACGCGGCGTGCGCCCTGGACCGGAGGACGCCCACGGCGACGCCTCGTCGTCGACGCACCTCAGCCCGTTCGCCCACATCGCGAGGGAGATCCGGAACAGGCGGCCGACCCGCTCGGCACCGGCCGCCTCGACGGTGTTGTCGACCTCCATCGCGAACGCGATCCACGCCCACGACAGCAACGTTGTCAGTGGTGCCTGCTCGGCCATGTCACCAGCATCCCGTGCCGTCCCGCCCGGCCAACCCGACACTGTCAGGAGCCTCTCCCTGAGGATCTACCACCAGGGGTCCGCACCTCTCGCCCGGTCCGCCGTCCTGAGACCCCGCCGACGCCAGCCCTGGGTTGTTGCGTCGTCACCCACGAGCGCCGTGACGACGTGGCACGACATGGCACGACGCGACGCAGCACGGCACGACGCGGCACGACGCGGGAGGTCAGGTCGCCGGTTCGGCGGCGAGYGCGGCCTGGCGGGCCCAGGTGTAGTCGGCCTTGCCGGTGGGGTGGCGGCCGATGCGGTCGCAGAGCAGGACGGCGCGCGGGGCCTTGAAACGGGCGACGGAGCGGGCGGTGTGCTCGCGGACCTCGCCGGGGGAGAGGACGACGCCGGGGCGGAGCTGGACGAGCGCGACCACCTCCTCGCCGAACCGCTCGCTCGGCCGGCCGACGACCAGGGCGTCGAGGATGCCGGGATGGAGGCGCAGCGCCTCCTCCACCTCCTCGACGAACACCTTCTCGCCGCCGGTGTTGACGACCATCGCGTCGCGGCCGAGCATGACGATCCGGCCGGATCCGTCCGGTTCGTAGTGCGCCCGGTCGCCGGGGACGGTGACGCGGACGCCGTCGATGACGGGGAACGTCTCCTCGGTCCTGGCCGGGTCGCCCAGGTAGCCGAGCGGGACCCGGCCGATCCGGGCCGTCCACCCGACCTCCGGATCGTCGGGCCTGAGGAACCGCGTCCTGTCCGCCGACAGGACCGCGCCGCCGGCGGACAGGGTGAACTGGCGGGTCCCGGTGTCCTTCGCCGAGCTGCCGAAGGCCATCCCGCCGGTCTCGGACGCGCCGTAGCCGTCGACGATGGTGAGATGCGGGACCAGGTCGAGCAACGTCTGCTTGAGCGCGGCGCTGGTCGTCGCGCCGCCGGTGGCCAGGCGCACGAACGCCGACAGGTCGTACGGCCGGGCGCGCAGCTCGTCGACGAGCGGCCGGGCGTAGGCGTCGCCGACGATCGACATCAGGTTCACCTGTTCGCGCTCGGCGACGGTGAGGATCGCCCGGGCGTCGAACGGGACGCTGTCGTCGTGCAGGACCAGCGTCGCGCCGAGGGCGAGCGCGGCGAACGCGGTCCACTGCGCGGCGCCGTGCATCAGCGGCGGCGCCGCGAACCAGACGCCGCCCCGGCCGGACGCGGCGATGGCCGAGATCCGTCCGGCGGTGGCCCCCTCGAGACCGCCCATCGCGGCGACGTAGACGTCGGCCTGCCGCCAGAGGACGCCCTTGGGCCGCCCGGTGGTGCCGCCGGTGCAGACGAGGTAGAGGTCGTCGGGCGACGGGACGGGCAACCGGTCGAGGTCGGCGTCGGCCGCCTCCATGACGGCCGCCTCGAACGGGATGGACCCGGGCAGCGGCGCGACCCCCGAGCCGTCGTCCACGTCGACGAGCAGCCGGCCCCCCGGAGCCCCGCCGCCGCCCTTGCCGCGACGGTCGCCGTCCGGGCTCTGGCCGGTGCCGTCCTGGACGTCCGTGCCACCGGGGCCACCAAGGCCACCGGCGAGACCGGCGGCGGCGAGCAGCGGGGCGAGCCGGCGGTGGTAGACGACCGCCTCGGCGCCGACCTGGTCCAGCAGCGCGGCGACCTCGCGGGCGTTGTAGTGATGGTTGACGTTGAACGGCACGGCCCGCGCCCGGTACGCCCCGATCATCGCCTCGAGATACTCGGGGCAGTTGGACAGCAGGACCCCGACCGGGCTCTGACCTCGCTCCCACCGTCGCAGCTCGGACCGCTCGCGCGCCGCGCCGAGGCCGCGCCGCTGGAAGAAGGCGGCCAGCCCCCGGGTGCGGTCGCGCGCCTCGGCGTAGGTGCGCCTGACGTCGTTCCAGACCAGCATCTCCCGGTCGGGCGCCGCGCCGGTGACCACGTCGAGCACCGCCGGTATGGACCACTCGCTGTCGGTCATGCCCCGCCGCACCTCCGCCGCCACCGACCGCCGGCCTGACCCCGTGACGGTCGTCGTCGGAGCAAAGATATCTAGATGAATCCACATCCGCTACCGGTCTGACCGGCGGTGGCGCGGCCTCGGCGCCCGGCGGAGCATGGCGCCGGGTCCGCGCCGTGGCCGGGGGAGCGGCCCGTCGCCGGGCCGGGGCGGATGGCCTGCCCGCGGGCCGTATCGTGCCGGTCATGGAGTACGTCCACGGCTATTCGGACCAGGAGCGCGCGCGGCTGGCCGACCAGGCCGCGACGTTGACCGACCTGCTGCACGCGGACACGCGCTACCCGGCGGGAAGCCGGGTGCTGGAGGCCGGGTGCGGGGTGGGGGCCCAGACGGTCATCCTCGCGGCGAACAGCCCGGACGCCGACGTCACCTGCGTCGACATCTCGGCGGCGTCGGTCACCGCCGCCCGCGAGCGGGCCACGCGGGCCGGGCTGGCCAACGTGCGCTTCCTGCGCGCCGACCTGTTCGACGCCCCGTTCCCGCGAGCGTCGTTCGACCACGTCTTCGTCTGCTTCGTGCTGGAGCACCTGGCGGACCCGGTCGCGGCGCTCGCGGCGCTGCGCGGGCTGCTGCGCCCGGGCGGCTCGATCACGGTGATCGAGGGCGACCACGGCTCGGCCTACTTCCACCCCGACAGCGAGGCGGCACGCCGGGCGATCGGCTGCCTGGTCGACCTGCAGGCACGCGCCGGCGGTGACGCGCTGATCGGGCGGCGCCTCTACCCGCTACTGGTCCAGGCCGGCTACCGCGACGTCGCCGTCTCACCCCGGGTCGTCTACGCCGACGCCAGCCGCCCGCACCTGGTCGACGGCTTCACCCGGCGCACGTTCACCGCCATGGTCGAGGGCGTCGGCGAGCAGGCCGTCGGCGAGGCGCTGCTCGACGCGCCTACCTGGGCCGCCGGCGTCCGCGCCCTGCACCGCACCACCGAGCCCGACGGCACCTTCAGCTACACCTTCTTCAAGGCCACCGCGACCAGCCCGCCGGCCTGATGGCCTAACGCCCCGCCTGCCTAACGCCCCGCCTGCCTAACGCCCCGCCGGCCCCGGGGCGCCGGGGACGCGGGCGCCCGAGACGAGGGTGCGGTCGAGGTCCGCCACGGTCGCGGCGCCGAGCAGCGCCATCGCCCGGTCGAGCTCCTCGCGCAGCAGCTCGATCATCCGTACGACTCCGGCCTCGCCACCCGCGGCGAGGCCGTACAGGTACGGCCGGCCCACGAACACGCCGGCGGCGCCGAGCGCGAGCGCCTTCGCCGCGTCGTTGCCGCGCCGGACACCCCCGTCGAGGAACACCGTGAGCCGGCCGGCCGCCGCGTCGACCACCTCCGGCAGGACGTCGATCGTCGCGGGGACGCCGTCCAGCTGCCGGCCGCCGTGGTTCGAGACGACGACGCCGTCGACGCCCATCTCGACGAGCCGGTCGCACTCGTCGCCGCGCATCAGGCCCTTGATGATGAGCGGGCCCGTCCACAGCGCCCGGACCCGCTCGACGTCCTCCCAGGTGACGCAGTCCGACGCCGCCATGATCGTGTCACGGGTCTGGTCGAGGCTCAGCTGGGACGGGGCGTCGGGAGGGGCGGTACCGAGCCGGCCGCGCAGGTAGTCGGCCTTGCCGCGCAGGAAGTCGGTCGCCCAGGCGGGCTTGCCGGCCCCCTGCAGCACGATCCTGGGGCGTGGCGGCCGGCTCATGAGCCGGTTGCGGGTGTCCCGCTCGCGGTTGCCGAGGATCGACGTGTCGATGGTGATGGCCAGGGCCCGGTATCCCGCCGCCGCGATCCGCCGCAGGAGGTCCCCGAGCCCGGCGCGGTCCGGGGGCAGGTAGAGCTGGTACCAGAGGGAACCGGTCGAGCTCGCGGCGACGTCCTCGAGCGGGAAGGCCGCGACGGTGCTCTGCATGTACACGACGTCGGCGCGCGCCGCGGCCCGGGCGACGGCGATCTCCGCGGCCGACCGGGCGAGGCGGCTCGCGCCCGTCGGCGCCAGCATGATCGGCATCGACAGCCGCTCACCGAACACGGTCGTGGACAGGTCCCGCTTGGCGACGTCGGCGAGCGGCCGGGGGCGAAACTCGATGCGGTCGAACGCGGCTCGGTTGCGCCGCAGGGAGACCTCGTCGCCGGCCCCGCCCTCCAGGGCGTCGAACACCGCCCGGGGAAGCCTGCGGCGCGCCAGCCGCCGGAAGTCCTCGACGTTGACGGCGTCCTGCATCCTCACTCGCCCTGATCCCTTCCCTGGCGCCGCGCTGTAGCTTGCGTTTCAGGCTCGGTGGTGAGCCAGGTCCGTGATGTTGGCGTGGTTCGGGGGTTGGCCTGCCGGCGTCGGCCCGGGCCCTGATCCCTTCCCTGGCGCCGCGCTGTGGCTTGCGTTTCAGGCTCCATGGCCGGTCACGCCTCGCCGGAGGTGGCGAGGCCCGCGAGGACGGCCCGGATGTCGGCCGCGACCTCGCTCACGACGGGCTCGCGCAGCACGGTGTCGTGGTCGCCGCCGACGGTGCGGAACGTCGCCTCGCCGGTCAGCATCGGCCGCCAGGCCTCGGCGCGGCGCGGCGGCGAGGCGGCCGCCGTGTAGACGAGCGTCCGTCCGTTCCAGGGCTTGGGCCGGTACAACCTCGTCAGCACCCGCGACTGGTTGTAGAAGACGTCGTACTGCTTCATGCCCTTGAACTGGACGACGCCGGCCAGGGGGAGCTGGGCGGCCCGCTTGGCCTGGCCGAACAGGAACCGGGCCATGGCCGCGGCCTGCGACGGGCCGCCCGTCGCCAGACCGTCCGCCTGGTCCGGAGCGGCGATCGGATACTGGCCAGAGGTCGGGCCGCCCGGAAGCTGGGAGGGCAGCACCGCGCCGGCGAAGACGCCCGCGGACGTGTCGGGCAGGAAGCTGTCGATGAGGACGAGCAGGGCGACCTGCTGGCCGGCCTCGGTGAGCAGCCTCGCGGTCTCGAACGCGACGAGGCCGCCGAACGAGTGGCCCGAGAGGATGTACGGGCCGGTGGGCTGGACCAGGCGCACGGTGCGGGCGTGGCGGAGGGCCGCGGCGTGGATCGACCAGTCGGGCACGCCGCGGTGCTCGAGCCCGTGGGCCTGGACGCCGTAGACGGGGCGGTCGCCGTCGAAGTGGCGGGCGAACCCGAGCACGCCGACGGCGAGGCCGCCGGCGCCGCAGAAGAAGAACAGCGGCCGGCCGCCGCCGGTGGTGCGCAGCGGGACGACGGTGGGGTGGCGCAGGACGTCGGTGCTGGCGTTTCGGAGCCGGGCGGTGAACTCGGCGACGGTCGGGGCGTCGGCGATGGTCGAGGTGGGGAGCCGGACGCCCAGTTCGTCGGCCACCCTGGCGAGGAGCGCCTCGGCGATGAGCGAGTCGCCGCCGAGCTCGACGAAGTCGTCGTGGATGCCGACGTCGTCGAGGTGCAGGGCGACGGCCCACACGGTGGTGACGGCCTCCTCCCACTGGTCGCGGGGCGGGTCCTGGCCGGGTCTCGGTCCGTCGGGCGCGGGGGGCAGGTTCAGCCGGTCGACCTTGCCGCGGCTGGTCCTCGGCAGCGTCGCGACCAGCATGACGGTGGCCGGCACCATGTAGGAGGGCAGCTTGGCCCGCAACAGGCGCCTGATCGACGCCGGCGAGACCCGGGCACCGACCGCGGGGACGACGTAGGCGACCAGGCGCGTCCGCTCCGGGGTGGCGTCGGCCACGACGACGGCCTCGAGCACGTCCGGGCTCGCCAGCAGGGCGGACTCGATCTCGATCGGTTCGACGAGGTAGCCGCGGATCTTCACGGCCGCGTCGTTGCGGCCGACGACGGTCAGCTGGCCGTCGGCGTCGACGCGCCCCAGGTCTCCGGTGCGGTAGGTCGGCGTGCCGTCCGGCTCGGTACTGAAGCGCGACGCGATCGCTTCTGGCGCGCGCCAATAGCGGCCGGTGATGAAGTGGCCGGTCACGACGATCTCGCCCGTCTGGCCCGGGGGCATCTCGACCCCGTCCGGCGAGACCACGCGGACCTGGAGGTCGACCACCGGCCGCCCGGCCGGCATCACGCCGTCGGGGAGGGCCTCGCCCGGCCAGATCGGGTCGCAGGTCGTCGTGCCGAGCTCCGAGGCGCCGTAGGAGACCAGGAACGGCGCGGTCGTCGGCAGGTGGCGGTGGGCCAGCTCGATGTCGCGGGCGTAGATCGGCTCGCCGACCGACATGACGAACCGGAGGCTGTCGAGCACCTCGTCCGGGTCGAGGCAGCCGAACACGGCCCGGATCAGCACCGGCGTGGCGACGAGGCCGTCGGGCCGGATCGCGCGCAGCCAGTCGGCCAGGTCGCGGACACCGCGGACCCGGGGGTCGTACATCTCGATGGTGGCGCCGAAGACGAGGGGGCCGACCGTCCGGTTCAGGCCCGAGATGAAGGAGTAGGGCAGGAAGAGCGGCAGGCGGTCGCCCGGAACCGGCTGCATCACGCCCTTCGCCTGGATGGCGTAGTGCTGACCCAGCAGGGCGCGGTGGTGCCACACGACGCCCTTCGGCACTCCGGTCGACCCGGAGGTGAAGATGAGCACCGCCGGATCGGTGTCGGCCCGGCGCGGCGCACTCGACGCCACCCGGCCGGCAAGCACCGCGGACCAGCTGGCGGCGGGCCTGTCACCGACGTCGACCGTGGCCACGATGCCCGTCAGCGCGGCGGCGGTGTCCGCCTCGGCGGAGCCAGCCGGCCCGGTGACGCACACCGAGGCCCCCGCCAGCCCCACGATCTGGGCGAGGCGGTCGGGCGGATACATCCGGTCGAGGGGCACGCAGGGCCGGCCGCTCGCGATGACGCCAAGGACGGCGGCGATCCCGCTCGCGTCGTGGGGCAGCAGCACCGCGACGGGGGCGTCCGGGGCGGCCGCGGCGGGTTCGCGTAGGACGCGGTCGGCGACGGCGTCCGCCCAGGCGACGAGCTGGGCGTAGGTGACGGCGCGGTGTTCATCGCGAACGGCGACGAGGTCGGGGCAGACCGCGGCGACGGCGCGGATCCGGTCCACGACGTTGCCGAACCGGTCGTCGGGGYGCAGCGGCGGCACCGGCGTGGCCCGGGCGGCCTGGCCTTCCCCCACCTCAGTCCGGTCTGTGAACCCAGGAACGGTCGGGGTTGCCATGACGCCTCCTGGGCCGGCTTCGGTATGAGACCCGTCACCACCTGCTCAGGTCTGTCCGGAATTTAACACGAAAGGCTTTATCACCTGCCACACCTTTGTCAATGTCGGGTCATTGGACCGTGTACGGACGCTTGAGTGCCCAGGTGGGCGTATCGCCAGTTAAGGCTGACGTAAGTGTCTGGTCGCGCCGACCAGTGAAGGCAACGCGGCCTGCGACGTTGATCTCGTTGTGTCTCCGTTTGCCATGGATCCACGTAGGCCAACGCAGTAGTCGGTGCATTTGGCTTTACGTGGGGTGAATCTCTTCGTCGGCCGCAGGCGAAGCATTCGTCTCGTCCGCGTGGCTGGCGGCGGCACCGCGGCTCATCGCGAGGACGGCGTCGCGGCGGGGCAGCGCGCCGAAGGGCGAACCGCCGGTCGGTTCCGGGGCACCGAAGATCCAGGTGGGCCCGTCGGTGAGGTGGTCGAGCGCCTGGCGGGCGACGTCGGCGGGGTCGGCGAGGTCGCCGTATGGCTCGCCCTTGGCGTCGAACACGCGGCGCATGGAGGGGGTGTCGGTCTTGCCGAGTACGAGGCTCAGGACGTCGACCCCCTTGGGACGCCATTCGGCCCACAGAGCTTCGGCGAGGATGAGGTCGAAGGCCTTGGTGGCTCCGTAGGTGGCGAGGGTGGCGCCGCCGGCCCAGGCCGCGCCCGAGGTCACGAGGATGACGCCGCCGCGGCCGCGGGTGACCATGGGTCCGCCGAAGCGGTAGGCGGCTTCGAGGACGCTGTCGCAGTTGCGGTGGATCAGTTTCAGATGGGTGTCGAGGTCCTTGTCGAGGAAGGGGAGGCTGAAGTCGTCGCCGCCGGCGTTGTAGACGAACAGGCCTACCTCGACGTCGGAGGTCGCGTTCGCGAGCTGTGCCAGCGCGCCCGGGGCGCTGAGATCGAGCGCGATGGTGCGGACCTCGACGCCGTGCTTGGCCCGGATCTCGTCGGCGAACGCCTCCAGGACCGGAATCCGCCGCGCCACCAGGACGACGTTCAGTCCCCTGCCGGCCATCTCGTGAGCGAACGCGGYCCCGATTCCGTCGGACCCGCCGGCCACGATGCCCCACGGCCCGTACCTGTTGTTCGTCGCGGCTTCCGTCATGCTGGTCTCCTCGCTTCTGGGGCCTCGGCGTGATGTCCTTGCCAACCGTCAGGTCGGTGGGCGCAGCACCTTCTTCTCGACGGCGTCCGAGGACAGGACCGTTCCGATGATCCCGAGGTCCGCGCCGGCATTGCGGGCGACCTCGCGGACCACGGTGATGTCCTTGAGCATCAGGTCGCCGATCCGGCCGGGAACGGCGTCGACGGAGCCGCCGCTGGCGACGACGCCGAGGCCGCGGCTGGCACCGCTGCCGTGCTGCAGGGCCGCGAGGATCGCCCTCTCCTCGATGCCGAGTGAGCCCGCCAGGCGTACCGCGTCGATCGCGAGCCCGACCTGTGCCACGAACAGCGCGTTGTTCACGAGCTTGACCCGCTGACCGTCGCCGAGCTGCCCGACGAACAGGACGGGCGACGCGTACGTCGCGAACACCGGGCGCATCCGGTCCAGCAGGGCCTCGTCCCCGCCGACCCACAGGGTCAGCCTGCCGGCGGCGATGTCGTGCGGCCCGCCCGAGAGCGCGGCGTCGAGCACCCCGACGCCGTTTCCGGCCCCGGCCTCGCCGAGCAGCCGGGCGGTCGCGGGGTCGGACGTCGTGTGCTGGACGAGCGTCGTACCCGGCTTCATGGCCGCGACTGCACCTTCGGGGCCGAGGCACACCGAACGGACCTGGTCGTCCTTCAGCACGACGACGAACACCGCGTCGGCGCCGCGGACCGTCGCCGGCACCGTCGCGGCCCAGGTCAGCCCGTCCGTGTCGGCCGCCGCCCTGGCCTCGGGGCGGCGCACCAGGACGGTGACGTCGTGGCCGGCGGCCCTCAGCCGGTCGAGTATCGGCCGGCCCATGCGGCCCGGCCCGATGAAACCGATCTTCATTGATCCTCCAGGCGTCGTGCTGTCCGCACCGGGGTGGCCGCGGCTCACGCCGACGCGCGGCCAGCGGCGGCGGCGGGCGAGGCCGCCGCTGCCGCTGCCGCTGCCGGTTGTGGTGGCGGTGGCGGTGGGGCCAGCATCTCGCGGTGTTCGGGGGTGCCGTCGAGGTTGGCGTTGACCCGTTCGCTGATACGCCAGCCCTCGGCGGTGCGTACCCAGCGCCAGGTGTTCGCGGAGACCCGGGCGACCCAGAACCGGTCGGCGTCGGCGTCCCAGCGGATGTTGAGCGCGTAGCTGCGGCCGGTCGCCTCGTCGCCGTCGACCGCGATGTGCGGCACCGTCAGGACATGGCCGCAGCCATTGCGGATCAGGCTCTGGTGGCCGCCGTTGACCATGTCGACGATGTCGCCCCGGCCCCGCATCCGCAGCTGCGGTACGGCGTCGAACGTGCCGTCCTCGGTCCAGAGCGCCGCCGTGGCCTGTGCCGAGCCGCTGTCGACAGCGGGCCCGTACTGGGCGACGAGCTGCATGATCTCGACCTGGTCCTCGAGGGCGTGGACCCTGGCCGCCAGCTTCTCGACCACGGCACGAAGCTCGTCGATCTCACTCATCCGCGGTAGCCCTCTCTGAACGGGGTGTTGGACGCGGGACGACCACCGGGTCAGGGGACGACGATGATGYGGACCGGGCCGTTGGCGTCGCGCGACGCGGTGAGCGCCTCGGCGACCCCGTCGAGCCCGACGGTCCGGCCGAGCATCGGCGTGACGTCGAGGCTGCCCGAGCACACCGCCTCGAAGGCCTCGTCCCAGTGGTGCGTCAACGGGCCGCCGCCGAACTGGATGTTCAGGCCCTTCCGCTTGGCGGTCAGGGTGTGCAGGTGATCGCCCTCCGGCGGCCCGCCGACGGAGAAGATCCGGGTGCCGCGCTCGCAGCCCTTGATGATCGAGTCGAGGACGCCGGGAACGCCGACGCACTCGAACACGACGCAGCCCGGCAGGCTGGCCAGCGCGAGCATCTCCCGCGTCGACTCGGGCGAGCCGTAGGCGACGTCCCGCCACGCCTGGAACGGCGAGATCTCGGCGGGGTCGACGACCACGTCGGCCCCCATCGCCAGCGCGGTCTCGCGCCGCGACGCCACGAAGTCGACCGCGACGATCGGGCCGACACCCAGCCGCTTCAGCCGCGCGATCGCCGACAGGGCGACCGCGCCGCAGCCGATGACCAGCGGGACTTCCTTCGTCGTCACCGCGGCGCGGGACGCGGCCGACCAGCCGACCGAGATCGCGTCGGCGACGCACACGATCTCGCTCGGGAGGTCCGACACCGCGACCCGGGTGATCGCCTCGTCCAGCAGGAGGTACTCCCCGAACCCGCCGGGCGTCTCGGGATTCTGCCCGATGATCTTCCGGCCGGTCGCGGTGGAGAGCACGGGCAGCGAGCTCACCCGCGCCCCGACGGGGATCCGCCGCTCGGTGCCGGGGCCGTAGTCGACGACCTCGGCGCAGTACTCGTGGCCCATGACGATGTCGGCGTCCGGGTCGTAGGTCGACATCCCGCTGTCGTCGTCGGCCCCCGCCTCCAGGTGATCCATGTAGTGGATGTCCGACGCGCAGACGCCGCACGCCAGCGACCGGACCAACAGCTGCCCTGGCACCGGCACCGGGTCCTCGATGACGCGCGCCTCGACCGTCCCACCCCGCAGCACCGCAGCCCGCATCGGCCTTCCCCTCGCGCTCGCGACCGGGACACATCCCCGTCACGGGACTGTAGCGGCGACCCGCGAGTTACAGAAGCCGCTGTCCTAAAACCTTATAGAAGATCTTGTCCTGAAACCGGCGGCGCTGGTGCCGGGTTTCGCCTGCACCCCTTACGATCGCGGGCATGGCTGACGCTGATCCGGCAGAGCCTCCTCGCCGCCGCCCAGGGCGCCCGCGCGACACGAGCATCGACGAGCGGGCTCTCGAGGCGACGCGCGAACTGCTCGTGCGGCGCGGCTTCGACGCGACGACGATCCATGCGGTCGCCGCCCATTCCGGTGTCCACGCCTCCGCCCTCTACCGCCGCTGGGGGTCGCGGATCGAGCTCATCGAGGAGGCCACCTTCCCCGGCCTCAACCCGCTCAGCGTCCAGCCCACGGGGGACCTGCGCCGCGACCTGCGCCGCTTCGTGCGCGCCTATGTGGCCGCCTTCGACGCGCCCGCGTCCCGCGCCGCCGCGGCCGGCCTGCTCGCCCACCACCAGACCGCCAGCCGGCAGCGCCCACCGGAGTTCTACCTGCGGGTCTCGGCACGGCCGCAGTTCCAGGACATCCTGCGCGCCGCGCCGCCCGGGAGCGTCGACCCCGCGGTGAACCCGGACGACGTCTTCGACATGCTTCTCGGCGCCATCCTCACGCGCACCCTGCTGGCCACCGCCACCGCCCGGCGCCGCCCCATCGAGCGCACCGTCGAGATGATCCTCCGACTGTTGCATCCCCTTGCCAGTCACAGCAGCCTCGAACCCGACGGCCAGCCTGCCTGACGCCGACGGGCCGTCGAGTCCCGCCGGGACGCAGCTGCCGCGCGTCGCGTCGTGTCGGGCGCGCCGCGCGTGTCGTGTCGTGTCGCGTCGCGCGTGTCGCGTCGTTTCGGCATGAGAAGCGCTCGACGTTGACCCGGCGTCATCGCGCCGACGTCCGAACCAGGGGAGTCCGATGAGCAGCACCGCAGCTACCCGCGTCGTCCTGGTGGGAGGCACCAGCGGTATCGGCCTCGCCACCGCCAAGGCCGTGGCGGCCACCGGCGCGTCCGTACCCCAGAAATACGTTGGCCATTACCTTTCGGGCGGAGACAGGGCCTCGACCCTGGCCCATCGACGGAAAGCGTCTCGCAGCCCGTCCGGGCTCAGACGGCGCGCCGCCCGGGCGGCCGAGCGGCCGTGTGCTCATCCTGTCCGACGTCAGAGTCACCACCAGCGCCGTTTCACGCCCCAGACGTCTGACACAACGCCCGAGATCCCGGGGGGGCTGGCACGGCGCGGGAGAGAGGCACCGGGCCGCCGCCTTGCTCTGACCGTCCGTGCATTCATGGGTTGTGGCGGGCGGGAAGCCGGGATCCGCCCCACAAGCCATGACCGGATCCGACGAAAGACCTGAGTAGTTAGGTTGCCTCGCTCTGGTGCCGACGATCCCGCCGGATCACCCGCGGGTTCGGGTCGGCCCGGCCGGGCCCCGGCGACTTTCAGCCTCCGCGCGACCGGCGCGGCGCGGCGCGGCGGAAATGCATTCGCCAGGCCTGCCCTGGGCGGCCACCATGAGGACCATGTTCCGGCACGACGCCTTCTCGCCCGCCCTGGTCGCGGGTGCTGTCGTGCTGCCCTTCTCGGCGCTGGTCGCCGACGTGTTGCCCGGCGGCGCCCGACGCTGACCCTTCCCGGATCGTCCGGAGCCCCGCAGGGGGAGGGTCGGCAGGCCCAGGGGCTCAGAGGCGTCGAGTACCGAGGAAGAGCAATGGCCAAGCAGGCCTACGTCCGCACCAAACCGCATCTCAACATCGGCACGATGGGTCACGTCGACCACGGGAAGACGACGCTGACCGCCGCGATCACCAAGGTTCTCGCCGACACCGGCTCCGGCTCGTTCGTCCCGTTCGACCGGATCGACCGTGCCCCGGAGGAGATCGCCCGCGGTATCACCATCAACATCGCGCACGTCGAGTACGAGACCGCCAGCCGGCACTACGCCCACGTCGACATGCCGGGCCACGCCGACTACGTGAAGAACATGATCACGGGTGCGGCTCAGCTCGACGGGGCGATCCTGGTGGTGTCGGCCCAGGACGGCGTGATGCCGCAGACGGCCGAGCATGTGCTGCTGGCCCGGCACGTCGGGGTCCGGCATGTCGTGGTCGCGCTGAACAAGGCGGACGCCGCCGACCCGGAGATCACGGACCTGGTGGAGCTGGAGATCCGCGAACTGCTGGCGGCGAACGGCTACCCGGGCGACGAGATACCGGTGGTCCGCGTCTCCGGGCTGCGCGCCCTGGCGGGCGACCCGGCGTGGACGGCCTCGATCCGGGCGCTGCTGGATGTCGTCGACAGATACGTGCCTGTTCCCGACCGCTACACCACGGCGCCGTTCCTGTTGCCGGTGGAGAACGTCCTGACCATCACCGGCCGCGGGACGGTGGTGACCGGGGCGATCGAGCGGGGCGCCGTCCGCGTGGGCGACCGGGCCGAGGTGTGTGGCCTCGGTACGCGACTGACGACGGTGGTCACGGGGCTGGAGACCTTCGGCAAGCCGATGGATTCCGCGCTCGCCGGTGACAACGTCGCGCTGCTGCTGCGCGGCGTGCACCGCACGCAGATTCGGCGCGGCAACATCCTCGCGGCGCCGGGGAGCGTGACGGTGCACGAGCGGTTCACGGCCCGGGTCCACCTGCTCGCGCCGGACGCCGGTGGTCGGCGCACCGGTATCGCGTCCGGCTACCGCCCGCAGTTCTACCTGCGGACGACGGACGTCGTCGGTGAGGTCGACCTGGGTGACGTCGGCATCGCGCTGCCGGGAGACACCGCCGAGATGACGGTGCGGCTCGGCAAGCCGGTACCGCTGGAGAACGGGCTCGGCTTCGCCATCCGCGAGGGCGGCCGAACGGTCGGCGCCGGCACGGTCGTCGCCGTTCTCGACTGAGAACGGGCGACCAGCCAGCGCCGGGTCGACCTCAGCCGAGCCGAGCCCAGCGCCGCCGCTGCCGCCGCTGCCGCCGGGTGAGCGCGTCCACCGACGCGTCCACCCGGACGGCTGCCCGGCGGCGCCCGCCGTGACGGGGAGCCTGGTTACCGGAGAGGGACGGCCCCGCCGCCGTTCGGTGGGCTCGGTCCGATCAACTCGGGGGCGTGAGCAGCCCGGCCACGTCGGCCGCCCGCGGGGTCCGAAGGCGGACCTCCACTGTGCCGGACCTGGCCGGATTGAACTTCCCGGCGTCATAGGCGAAGCGCACCCGGTCCGGGGGTTCGACGCCGATGTCGATCGCGGTCAGGTACGCGCCGGCGCGCGGGATGTCGATGTGCTTGCCGCGCCCGGCCCAGACGACGAGACGTCTGCCGCTCACCGCGATCGCGCCGGAGACCGCCTCCTTGCGCCAGCTGGAACGCTGCCCGGGCGCCCGGTAGTTGCGGTAGGTGATCGAGCCGGTGAGACCTTCCTCAAGCAGGGCCAGGCCTTCCGCTTCGAGCGCCGCGCGCAGATCGGCGGGTAGCTCACCCGCGCCGAACAGCATTCGACCCACGGGGTTCATGGCCGAAATCATAGGCGGTGGTTCCCGGGCCGTCGGACCGTTCCGGAGCACTATCGCCACGCCGGGCGGCGCGGGATGCGAATTCAACGCCCAAGGGCACTCGTTCCGTAGTTACGGCGGTCTTTGGGATGATCGCGGAGACGACCGGGCATGACCGCACAGGCCCTGTCCGGGTCGGATGGGACCTGACCGACCGGACAGAGGAAAACGTGAGTCTCAGCCTCGGTGTCTTCGACATCTTCGCCTACTCCCTTCCAGGCTCGCTGTATCTCGCGCTGCTGCTGTATGTACTGGACCGCGCGTCGTGGATCGACCTCGCGCAGGTCGAGGACCTCAACTCCACGCTGCTGATCGCGGGCAGCATCGTCTCCAGCTACCTCCTCGGTCAGCTGACCTACGCCCCGCGCCGGTTCCTGGGACGGCGGATGCCGCGGTGGCTGCGTCCAGGACGCAGCGCCAGGCGGGAGTTCCTCGACCGCTTCCCCGCCGCCCAGTCGATGACGTTCGTCCAGGTCGACCAGGCGGTCGTCTTCGCGGCGATCGAGGTCAAGGCACCCGACTCGGCGGTGGAGATAAGCCGGCTGCGGGCCAGCGGAATAGCGGTGCGCAACGCCGGGATTGCCTTTCTTCTGGCGGCCGTCGTCGCCGCCGTCGAGCTGGTCGTGGGTCACGAACGGGGTTTCGCGGCGTTCTGCGTGGGCGCCTTCCTCGCGAGTTTCGTCGGTGCGACGCGCGGCGGGCACGAGCTGTCCAGGTGGTCGGCCCTCAAGACCTTCGAGGTGGCGTTCTGGCTGCCCGACGTCGAGGCCACCCTGGCCGCGAGTCCGCCGACTCCTTCACCGCAGCCGCAGCCCGCGCCACCCGCGCCACCCGCGCCACCAGGAGCGACCTAGCGCCCTTTCAGGGGCGAGGAACGGACTGGATGCGGATCCACAGGGAGGTCGAGGCGGCGAGCAGCTGGCCGTCGACGGTGTAGAGCGCGGAGGAGGCGCGCAGTTTGCGGCCCTCGGCGGCGTCGGCGCGGGCGACGACGACGTAGGTCTCGCCGGGCGTGACGGTGCCCGCCGCGGCGACGGTCTGCCGGGCCAACAGGGCGGCCAGGTCCTCGGTGGGCATCGTCGCCTGATGCGCCCAGAACGACGGGCAGTCCAGCGCCGACCAGAGCAGGTGTCGGCCGACCGTGCCGTCGGCCCCGGCGAGGGAGTGGTCGACGGTCCAGGTCGTGGCGACGAGACCGGACGGGCCGCCGGCGACGGGACCGGGGAGGATCCGCAGGCCGTCGCTTCGTCCCGTCCCGCAGCCGAAGCACTCGGGGAACGGATGCGTCGACGTCGCGGCGAGGGCAGCCGCCGCGTGCCTGGCCTCGTCAAGCTCGACGAACGGCGGTGGATCGCCGAGATCGGCGGACTTCGCGGCGTGTGCCTCGACGAGCAGCGTCCCGCCGTGGACAAGGCGCACTCCGCCCTCGTCCGCGGGTTCCACCGCCAGCGGCACCTCCAGCGGTGTCGGCGCGCGCAGCACCGCCTCCGCCGCCCAGCCGGGGCCGCCGCCCGTGCCCGTGCCGTCGAGGTATCCGGCGAGCGTTCCGGAGATCCACCCGCCGTTCGCGCTCCCGGGCGGACCATTGAACCGGGCCGGCACGACGACCGTGCCGGCGGCGCCGCCGACGGCGGCGTTGGCCGTCGTCGAGATTGGATCGGTACTGGGGCGATGAGCCGTCGCATCCACCTGTCCGACGCTACGGCCTGTCCCCTGGACCTCGGAGTGGGACCGGACGCGAGTCACTCGGCCGGGTCAGACCTGGCGGCCAGCCGACCTGGGTCGAACAGGGGCTCCTGATCGGTGCGGTCGCGCAGCGCCTCCACCCAGGTGAGGGCGACGGTCGCGACCTGGATCAGCTCCTCGCGCAGGTGGCGGGTGCCGGCGCCCTCCAGCATGGCCCTGGCGACCTCGCCGACCTCCTCGACCAGCACGGGCAGCCGCACCACGTCCGGCATCGCCGGATTCAGGATCGACCGCTCCCCGTGCCTGCGGTGCGCCCGCAGCACCTCGGCCTCCACCGCCGCCACCGTGTCGGCACCGATCATGGGACTTTCGCCTGACATCACGGTGGCCAGTGTCATCGGTCCACCGACCGGGCGGCCCGGCGGGGCCCCACGACGGACCGCACCAGCTGCCTGGCCGGCGGGGAAGCGGCCACCGGAGCGACGGGTCCGCGGGCCTGCGGGCGACGGGCGACGGGGCGCGTCAGAGCAGCAGGGCGCCGGCGCGGACGGTGACGGGACGCCCGACCCATTCCTCGTGTGTCATCGCGGCGATGACGTCGGGATCGGCACTGGTCGCGACCGTGCGGGTGACGCGACCGTGGCCGGCCCCGTCACCTCCGCCGCCACCACCGGTGCCACCGTCGCCTCCTCCTTCGCCCCCTTCGGCCCGGGCTGAGGTAGCGCCGTCGAAGGTGATGACGGCGAGGGACTGGACCGGGGTGCCCCGCTCGCAGGCGACGGTGAACCCGGCGACCACACCGGCGCCAACGCCGTGTGGCGGCTCGTCGACGAGGGGGAGCGGGATCTCGGCCGCGCGGACGTCGGCCGAGACGTCCTCGGCGCGCCAGCCCGAAGGCGGCGGGCTCGCGCTCCACAGCAGGCCGGCCTGCTTCGTGACCATCCCGGAGACGCAGGTGACAAGCCCGTGCGCACCCGGCTCGGCGGCGCGCAGCACCCGGGCCATGGCCGTCGTCGACTGGAGAACGTAGTTGTTCAGCGGGCCGCCCGCGAACGTCATGCCACCGGTCACGGTCAGGTCGGCGCGCCCGGCCAGGCCCAGCTCCCGGACCTGGACGCGGACCGCCGCCGGGAAACAGCTGTACAGGTCCAGGTGGTCGGCGTCGRCCGGGGCGACGCCGGAGACGGCGGCCAGGCGTTCTCCCACGGCGCGGAAACCGGGCGAGCGCGCGAGGTCGGGGCGGGCGGCGAGCGGCGTCATGACGTTGGACTCGGCGGCGGCCACCGGGAAGACCCACCGGTCCGGCGGCACGCCGAAGCGCCGCGCGGCGGCCGCGGAGCAGATCAGCAGCGCCGCCCCCTGGTCCACGCCGGCCCGGGAACAGTGCGACCGTGTGTACGGCCAGGACATCATCGGGTTGCGCTCCGACGGCGCCAGGCCGGCCGGGGTGACCGGTTCCCGTGCCCATGCGTCCTCGTTGCCGGCCGCCACCTGGGAGAACCCGGCCCACAGCGCCGCGACCTCGGCGGCATGCGCGGCGACGCCGAGCCCGCTCGCCGCCCGCAGCGCCGACTCGAGGACCGCGTACTGCCGCACCGGCAGGTACAGCCGGCGGCTGATCTCCAGCGGCGCCAGAATGTCCGCGTCCGGGGCGAGGATCTCGTCGGGACCGCTCCCGGGCCAGCCGCCCGCCCCCGCGTCGCCGCCCGCCCCCGCGTCGCCGCCCGCCCCCGCGTCGCCGCCCGCCCCCGCGTCGCCGTCGGCCCCGTCTGGACCGCTCATCGGGTCCGGTCCGCGCGTAGCCGTGTCCCGTCCTGGAGGTCCGGTCTCGCTGCCCACCCCGCCCGCATCGCCCGCGCCGCCCAGACCGGCGTGGCGGCGTGCGGCGGGACGGCCGGGGGTCAGCCGGGCCCGCCCCCGGTACGCCGCCTCGGCGCCGAGGACGAGCACGACGCCCGCCCGGCCGGCGGCGACGTCGAGACAGGCGCGGGTGATGAGGCTCTGCTGCAGGACGCCCAGCTCGGCGACGACCGTGCGGGCGTCCCGGGCGCCGAACCGGCCGGCGACCTGACGGCCCGGATCGGCGCAGTCCCAGGTGCCGCGGGCGACGTACACCCGGTCGACGGCGGCGAGCAGGCCCGGCGCCCCGGCGTCCGCGGCCGCCGCCTCCGTGGCGGCGGCCATCAGCTCGACGGCGTCCGGCAGCCGGGCCGCGGCCGCGGCGCCGACCAGGACGGGCGTGGCGGGCGGCACGGTCACGCGGGCCTCCGCGCTCGCCGCGTGACCGGCTCTGCTCCCGGCGCGTTCGGCGCGTTCGGCGCGTCGGAGACGTCCGGCGCGTCCCGCGTTCGCCGGGTCACCGGTTGGTACCGGGTTCCCGCCGTGCCCTCAGTTCTCGGCATGCTCGGCGTCCTGGGCGCCGGCTGCGTTCCCGGCGGTCGCCGCGTCCTCGGCGGCCGTGGCGGCGACCTGGCGGGCCCAGGCGAGGTCGGCCTTGCCGCTGGGGGTGCGCACGACGGCCCGGACGAGGGTCAGCACCCGGGGCACCTTGTAGCCGGCGAGGTGGGTGCGGCAGTGCAGCTGCAGGTCGGCGAGCGTGGGGACGGCGCCGGGCCGGGGCGCGACGACGGCGGCGACGGTCTCGCCCCAGCGTTCGTGCGGGACGCCGACGACGAGGACGTCGTAGACGCCCGGATGGGTCTTCAGCACGCCTTCGACCTCCTCGGGGAAGATCTTCTCGCCGCCCGAGTTGATGGTGGCCGAGCCGCGGCCGAGCAGGGTGATGGTACCGTCCTCCTCCAGCCGGGCGAAGTCGCCGGGGATGGAGTACCGCAGGCCGTCGGGGCCGGTGCGGAAGACCTGGGCCGTCTTGGCCGGGTCGCCGAGGTAGCCGATCGGGATGTTGCCCCTGCGGGCGAGCCGGCCGATCTCGCCTACGCCGAGCGGGGTGAGGTCCTCGTCGACGACGAGCGCGTCGTCGATCGGCCGGATGCGCACGCCGGCGTCGGCGCGGACCCGGCTCTTGTCCGCGATGCCGACGCCGTGCGAGCCGGCCTCCGACGCGCCGACGCCGTCCGTGATGATGACGCCCAGGCGCTGCATGAACGATTCCTTGAGGACGGGGGAGAACAGCGCGGCGCTCGACGAGAGCGCGTAGAGCGACGACAGTTCCGGGCGGCTGCCCGCGCCTTCCAGCGCGTCGAGGGTGTCGAGTAGCGGGCGCGCCATGGCGTCACCTGTGATCATGACCATGTTGACCCGCTCGGTCTCGACCAGCCGCCAGATCTCGTCGGGCTCGAACGAGTCGACAAGGACGGTGCGCTGGCCCTTGCTCAGGTTGGTCAGCAGGCACCACTGGGTGGCACCGTGCATCAGCGGCGCGATCGGCAGCGCGGTGAGGACGCCGGCCGCGCCCTTCTCGGTGAGGTCCTCCGGCCAGCCGGCCCGTTCGCCCGTCATCAGGTCCAGGCCGCCGCCGAGGGCGAAGATGACGTCCTCCTGCCGCCACAGCACGCCCTTCGGCATGCCGGTGGTGCCGCCGGTGTAGAGCAGGTACCGGTCGTCGCCGGAACGTGTCTCGAAGTCCCGGTCCGGCCGGGACRCCGCCAGCGCCTCCTCGTAGGGCGTGGCGCCCAGCGCATCGACGCCGCTCTTGCCGGTGCCGGTGCCGGTGCTGGCGTCGGCACCGGCGTCGGGGATCGTGCCATCCTCGATCACGACGAGGTGGCGCAGGCTCGCGACCTTCGGCGCGACCTCGGCCACCCGGTCGGCGAACTGCCGCTGGAAGACGAGCGCGACCGGCGTGGCGTTGCCGAGCAGGTAGGCCAGCTCCTCGGCGACATACCGGAAGTTGACGTTCACGCACACCGCGCGGATCTTGTAGGCCGCGAGCATGGTCTCGACCCACTCGATCACGTTGTAGGCATAGATCGCGACGTGGTCGCCGGGTCCCACCCCGGCGCCGGATAAGTGATGCGCCATGCGGTTGGCGCGTTCCTCCAGCTCGGTGTAGGTCCGCCGGGCGGGGCCGGCGATGACGGCCTCCCGGTCGGGGTAGCGGTCGACGGCGTGCTCGAACAGGTCCGCGAGGTTGAACTCCATGACGTCTCCCGCTGGGCGACTGCGTCGGGGCGGCGCGGCCCCGCGCGCACGCGGAGCTCGGCCTGGGGTCTCAGCGTCCGGTGAACCGGGGGGTCTGCTTGGCCGCGAACGCGCGCGGGCCGATCTTCGCGTCGTCGCTGAGGTACACCCGCATGCCGAGGTCGGACTCGACACGGAACGCCTCGTCTTCCGGCAGCGACTCGGTCTCGCGCAGGACGCGCAGCACGGCCTGCACGGCCACCGGCCCGTTCGCGGCGATCGCGCGGGCGATCTCCATGGCCCGCTCCAGGGCCGTCCCGTCCGGGACGACGTGGTTGACCAGGCCGATCTCCTTGGCCTCGGCCGCCCCGAGGTGCCGGCCGGTGAGCAGCAGGTCCGCGGCCACCGCGTAGGGGACCTGGCGGCGCAGCCGGACCGCGGACCCGCCCAGCGGGAACAGGCCCCAGCGGACCTCCGAGACGCCGAACCTCGCCGACTCGCCCGCGACCCGGATGTCGGTCGCCTGCAGGATCTCGGTGCCACCGGCGATCGCCGGCCCCTCGACGGCCGCGATGAGCGGCTTGGTGAGGACGAACCGCTTCATGATCCATTTCATGACGGACAGGTCCATGGCGAGGCGGGTGCCGTCGCCGCCGCCGCGGAACGCCTCGCCGGGCGGGCGCGCGGACATCTGCTTGAGGTCGGCCCCGGAGCTGAACGCGCCGCCGGCGCCGGTGAGCACGGCGACCCGGATCTCCGGGTCCGCGTTGACCTCGTCCCAGGCCTTCTCCAGGATGCCGATCATCTCGGGGGTGATCGCGTTGCGGGCGTGCGGCCGGTTCATCGTGACGACCAGGACGTGACCGTCGCGCCTGACGAGCGCATCCGGCTCCGACTCACTCAGGACGTGACCGTCGCGCCCAACGAGCGCATCCGGCTCCGACTCACTCAGGACGTGACCGTCGCGCCCAACGAGCGCATCCGGCTCCGACTCACTCACGCGTGCTCTCCTAGGACGCGCGAACCGTGTCAGATGATGGTGTCCATAGACACCCCCATCTGACACAGTCCGAAACGGGGTTGGCGAAGTGTGGTGGATGGGCGTGTCCATGGACGCGCTGATCTGACACGGTTCGGTGTTCGCGTCGGCGCGGCGGGGCGGCGGCATTCCTGAAGCGGGGGGACACGCCCTGCGCGCCACCGCGGGCACGCCCGAACGGGACTCCAGGCGCCCGCTCGGCCGTGTCAATCCGGCTACCAAGAGTGATTGGCGGTCGAGGTGGCGCCGGCGGAGGTGGTCTCACCTCGGCGGGCGTGGCATGCCGAGGCCGAGCATCGCGATCATGTCGCGCTGGATCTCGTTGGTGCCGCCGCCGAAGGTGAGCATGAGGATCTGCCGGTAGGCGCGCTCGAGCCGGCCGGCGAGCACCGCGCCCGGTGAGCCCGTCACGAGCACCGCCTCGTCCTCGAGGCATTCCATCAGCAGCCGGTAGGCCTCGACGGCGAACTCGGTGCCGAAGATCTTCGTCGCGCTGGCCTGGGCCGGCCCGAGCTGGGCGCCGTGGTCGACGCCCCAGGCGATCTTCCAGTTGATCAGCTTGAGGAACTCGACCTTGGCGTGGACCATGCCCAGGTTGCGCCGGACCAGCGCGCGGTCGATGACCCGGCAGCCCTCCGGGGCCTCGGTCGTCTCGGCCCACCGCCGGGTCCACAGCAGCAGCTGCTGGATGCCGGCGGCCGAGCACAGCGCGACCCGTTCGTGGTTGAGCTGGCCGGTGATCAGCTTCCAGCCGCCGTTCACCTCGCCGACCAGCGCCTCGGCCGGCACGTGGACGTCGGTGTAGAAGGTCTGGCTGGTGATGCCGCCGGAGATGGTCGGCACCGGTGTCCACGAGAAGCCCGGCGTGTCGACGGGGACGCAGAACACCGACAGGCCGCGGTGGCGCGGCAGGTCGGGGTCGGTGCGGGCGGCGAGCCACACGTAGTCGGCCACCTGGATGACCGACGTCCACATCTTCTGGCCGTTGATCACCCAGCCGTCGCCGTCGCGGTCGGCGCGGGTGCGCAGGCTCGCGAGGTCGGTGCCGGCGCCCGGCTCCGAGTAACCGATCGAGAAGTGCAGCTCGCCGGCGAGGATCCTGGGCAGGAAGAAGTCCTTCTGCTCGCTCGTGCCGTACTCCATGATCGCTGGGCCGACGCTGTTCAGCGTCAGCAGCGGGATCGGCACCCCGGCCAGCGTCGCCTCGTCGCCGAAGACCAGCTGTTCCAGCATCGACCGGTCCTGGCCGCCGTACTGGGTCGGCCAGCCGATGCCCAGCCAGCCGTCCTTGCCCATCTGGCGGATGGCCCGGCAGTAGGCGCCGTCCTTGCCCTTCAGGGTCGACTCGCCGCCGGCGAGCTCGGCGCCGAGCTCGGGTGTGACCATGGCGGCGAAGTACTCGCGCAGCTCGCGGCGCAGGTCCTCCTGTGCCGCGGTGTAGGCGACTCGCATCGGCGCTCTCCTGTCGCGGCCGGCCGTCACGGCGTATCCCGTGAGGCTGGCGTACCCGACGGGACCTGACGGGGCATCAGGTCGCGGTTGACCCGATGCTAGCGCGGTACTAGAACAAGTTCTCGTTATTGGTTACTCGCCCGCCGGCGGACTGTCGGGTCCTCGCCGGGCGCCCCGCCCACGAGCAAGCCTTCTCGCGAGGAGCCGCGGCATGGACTTCGCCCAGACCGAGGAACAGCGCGACCTGGCGGCCCTGGCCAGGCGGATCCTCACGGAACGGGTCACCCCGGATCGCCTGGCGGCGCTGGAGGCGGGCGTCCTCGCCGGCACCGGCGAGCCGAGGTTCGACCGCGAGCTGTGGGCGGAGCTCGCGAAGGCGAACCTGCTCGGCGTCGGTGTGCCGGCCGAGTACGGCGGCCTGGGCTACGGGGTCCTCGAGGAGTGCCTGGTGCTGGAGGAGGCCGGGCGGGTGCTCGCGCCGGTGCCGCTGTGGGCCTCGGCGACCGTCGCCGCCGGCGCGATCGCCGCCTACGGCACCGAGGCCCAGCGGCGCGACTGGCTGCCCGGCCTCGTCGGCGGCGAGAAGATCGTCACGGTCGCGCTCGCCGAGCCGCGGGGCGCCGACGCCGCCGCCCCGGCCACGACCGCGACCAGACTGGCCGGAGCCGGCTTCGGGCCTGACGGCGGTGTCGGCCCTGACGGCGGTGTCGGCCCGGGCGGCGGCTGGCGGCTGGACGGGATCAGGACGGCCGTGCCGTTCGCGACGGTCGCGGACGCGGTCCTCGTCCCGGCGCGCGCCGGGACGGGCGTGGGTCTGTTTCTCGTCGACCCGGCCGCCGCCGGGGTCACCATCGAGCCGCAGGTCACGACGGCCCGCGAGGTCGCCGGCCTGCTACGGCTGGACGGCGTCGTGGTCGGCGACGACGCCCTCCTCGGCGGGCCGGCCTCGACGCCCGAGGGCGACGCGGCGGCGGTGGCGGTGCGGGACCGGGCGACGCTTGGCCTGTGCGCCCTGCAGCTCGGCGTCACCGAGCGCGCGACGCGCGCCGCCGCCGAGTACACGAGCAACCGCCAGCAGTTCGGCCGCCCGATCGGCTCGTTCCAGGCGGTCGGGCACCGGCTGGCGGACTGCTACATCGACGTCGAGGCGATCCGCCTGACGATGTGGCAGGCCGCCTGGCAGCTCGCCGAGGGATGGGACGCCTCGGCGGCGGTCGCCACCGCGAAGTTCTGGGCGGCCGACGGCGGCCACCGGGTCGCGAGCGCCGTCGTCCACGTGCACGGCGGGATGGGCATCGCCGAGGAGTACTTCGTCCACCGGTACTTCCTGCACGCCAAGCAGCTCGAGTTCACCCTCGGCGGCGCCGGCGAGCAGGCCCGCCGCCTCGGCGACCTGATGGCCGCCACCCCAGCTCCCGACCACGTCGTCTGACCGCCGGGAGCCGCGATGTGGCGCGCGGGCACCGCGCGGAGCCGCGGATCCTCAGAGACGGACGTGGCCCGCCGGCAAGGCCGGCGGGCCACGAACCAGACCAGGTGACCAGGGCTCAGTGGGCGTCGCCCGTGAGCGCCCGGCGGTAGCGGCCGAGGGCCATGACCGGCCAGACCAGCCGGTACAGGTTGTAGTTGATGTAGAAGTAGCCGGCGAAGCCGGTGCCGGTGTAGTAGTCCTCGTCCCAGCTGCCCTCGTCGGTCTGGGTGGCGGCGAGCCACGCGACGCCGCGGGCGGCGGCCTCGCCCTTCGCCCCGTCTCCCACCCGGTCGGCGGCGATCAGGGCGAGCAGCGCCCACGCCGTCTGTGAGGCCGTGGAGACGCCCATGCCGGCCGTCGACATGTCGTTGTAGGAGTAGCAGTCCTCGCCCCAGCCGCCGTCGGGGTTCTGCCGGGAGACCAGCCAGTCGGCGGCACGCTGGATCGCCGGGTGCGAGGCGGGCAGGCCGACGGCGCGCAGCGCGGGGACGACGCCGCCGGTGCCGTAGATGTGGTTGACGCCCCAGCGGCCGTACCAGGAGCCGTCGACCTCCTGGGAGTGCAGCAACCACTCGACCCCGCGCTTCGTGCGGGGGTCGTCGCCCAGGCCCAGCTCGCCGAGCAGCTCGACGACGTGGGCGGTCACGTCCGCCGACGGCGGGTCGGTGAGCATGCCGAAGTCCGCGAACGGGATCTTGTAGACGAGGTGGCCGGCGTTGTCGACGTCGAACGCGCCCCAGCCGCCGTCGGCGCACTGCATGCCGAACACCCACTGCAGGCCCCGGTAGGTCGCGGCCATGACCTTCTCCGGCCGGGGGTGGGAGACCCGCATCAGCGCCAGCATCACCTCGGCCGAGTCGTCGACGTCCGGGTAGGTGTCGTTCTCGAACTCGAAGGCCCAGCCGCCGACCGGCACGTCGGGGATGGGGACCGACCAGTCGCCACGCCGGGCGGTCACCTCCTGGCCGACCAGCCAGTCGGCGGCGCTGACCAGCGCCGGGTCGTTCGAGGCGAGGCCCGCGTCGGCGAGGGCGATCGTCGCCAGGCAGGTGTCCCAGACCGGAGACTGGCAGGACTCCTGCATCCGGGAGCCGTCCGGGCGGATGACGCTGTACAGGTCGAGGGAGCGCAGCGCCGCGGTGATGACCGGATGGTCCATCGGGTAGCCGAGCACGCGCAGCGCGATGATCGAGTAGGCGGTCGGCGGCTGGATCCCGCCGAAGCAGCCGTCGGCCTCCTGCCGGACGATGATCCACCGCTCGGCGATCCCGAGCGCGAGCGCGCGCAGCGGCCTGACCGGGTGGCGGTGGTAGACGTGCAGCGCCTGGTCGATCCGGTGGAACATCCAGTCCCAGGGGAGGTGCTCGAACGCCGCGGACTGGAGCCCGCGGGCGGCGCGGGCGGCGACCCTGCGCAGGAGTCCGCTCGGCAGCGGAACGCCAGGCCCGCCGCCGTCCTTGGCCCGGCCGGCCACGTCCGGTGGCTCCGGCGCGGCGTCCCGGCCGCGGCGGCGCCTGCGCGCGTCGACCGGCGTCGCCGGGGGAGCGAGGCGGGCCGCGGGAGCGCCGCTCACCGGCGGACGCGCCGCCGTCGAGCCGTCGCCGTCCGCGCCGCCGTCGCCGACGTGGAGGAGGCCGTCGATGGTCGTGTCCACCCAGGCACCCGCGGCGCGGGCGCGCCGACGGGACTTCGTGGCCGGGGCCGGGGCGGGGAAGAGCTCGTCGATCGGGAACGGCGGGGTCCCCGTCGGCCGGTGGGCCATGAGCACGGTGATCGCGACGATCGTCTGCCGGCCCCACGAGGCGAACTTGTAGATCGACAGCGGCACCTTCGCCGGCAGGAGCATCAGCTCCGGCGGCAGCACCGGCAGGTCCTCCCAGCGCCACCAGCCGAACAGCGCCAGCCAGATCCGGGTGAAGATCCGGGACGCCGGCACGCCGCCGTGGGCGCGCGTCCACGCGGCGGCGGCACGCATGTGCGGCGCGTCCGGGCTGTCGCCGACGAGGCGCAGCGCGACGTAGGACTCCACCGTCGGCGCGAGGTCGCCCGGCCCGCCGTGGTAGATGGGCCAGGACCCGTCGGCGTTCTGCCGGGACCGGATGAACCGTGCGGTGAGCTCGGCCTGCTCCTGGTTCCAGACGCCGAGCCACTTGCGCAGCATCAGGTCCTCGGCGTCGATCGAGGTGTTGCTCTCCAGGTCGCCCTTCCACCAGCCGGCGTCGTCCTGCAGCGAGCGCAGGTGCGTCACGGCGCGGTCCAGCATGTCGTCGAGCACGTCGCCATGGCCCTCGGCGCCGGCCGGGGCGATGGTGGGCACGACCAGGGCGGACGCGGCGGGCCGGGCCACGGGCGCGGCCCGGGGCGTCGTCCCGGCGGGGGCCGGGACGGCCGTGAGGGTGGGCGCGGCCGTGGTGGGCGCGGCCGTGGTGGGCGCGGCCGTGGTGGGCGCGGTGATCGCCGGGACGCCGGTGGGCGGGCGGAGGCGGGCGGGCGCGGTGCGAGCCCGGGGCGCGGCCGTGGTGGTGGCCGGCATGGCGGTGGTGGCCGAGACGGTCGCGGTGGCCGCCGAGACGCCGCCGGCGGTCAGGCTGGTGGCGAGGTCGTCGTCCGCCGCGCCGCGTGGCGCGGGGGCGAACGCGGTGGTCGGCGACCCGGCGGCAAGCGTCGTCTCGTCAGTGGTGGTCACGAGAATGCCCTTTCTCCGCTCAGGCGCGGCATGGCCAAGGCGCCTGGCGGCTACGTGACATAACGGGAATAAAGGACGGCAGCGGGCAGAATCGGGCCGCGCTGGCCGCTACTCGACCGCCTGGCGGCCGGGCATGCTGTGGGGCCGCAGGGGCGCGGGGCGCAACGGTGGTGACGGACGCGGCGGCCCGGCCGGCCTAGCCTTCGGCGGGATCGCCACTGGCCGGGCCGCCGACGCGCAGACCGGCTGGTGGGCCGGTGGGCTGCGCGGCCGTGGGCACCGAGGTCGGGCCGCAGGCCACGCCGGCCGGAGCGGGCCGGACCGGCTCCGGTCTCTCGGGCGTGGGATGGGTGGAGTCGGCAGGGACGAGCTGGTCGATGCAGTACTCGACCATGGCGAGCATCTCGTCGAGATCGTGGCCGCCGCGGGTGAACCAGCCACGTACGCCGACCTGCACGGCGGCCAGGAACGCCGCGGCCGTCAGCTGGGGGCGCAGGTCGATGCCGCGGCCCGGCGCGCGGCCGGTCTGCGGCGGGAAGCGGGGGGTGATCGCCGCGGCGAGCCGGTCGCCGAGGCGCATCATCCGCTGCAGCATCGCGGCGCTCACCGCGGGCGCCGCGTCGGCGATGAGCAGGTGCTCGACGTAGCCGCGGAACGCCGCCGGGTGCGGCGCCATCGTGGCCCAGGCGTCCAGGGAGGCCGAGCGCAGCGCCGCGAGCGGTGGCTCGTGGGCCGGGCGGCGCGCGAGCGCCGCGAGCGCGAGCTCGCCGACCTCGTCGAGCGGGGCGAGTGCGACCTCTTCCTTGGTGGCGAAGTACCGGAAGAAGGTGCGCACCGAGACCTCGGCGCTGACCGCGATCGCCTCGATCGTGGTCGCGTCGTAGCCGTACTGGGCGAACAGCGCGTGCGCGGTGTCGACGATCGTGCGGCGGGTGCGCAGCTTCTTGCGCTCCCGCAGCCCGGCCGGGACGCCCTCGTCCAGGTCCCCGGCCTCGCCGGGGCCGCCCGGCCCGCCGGGGGGAGCCGTGTCGCCCGCGGGCTGTCCCCGCTCGGCGGGCGTCGCCGTGGTGTGCCGCCCGACCGGGCGGATCACCGGGGTGCCCGCGGCCGGGGCGGTCAGGCCGGCCAGCAGGCGACGTGCCGCGGTGCCCTTCGAGGTGCCCGTCGCCATGCGTCCTCCCCCAGGAGGGTGGCTCGCCGCTGGACGGCCGCCACCTTGTCTGAGGAGATCGTATGACAGGAAATGGCAGATGGCACCAACTGCCACTTTTTTGACAGTCCCTGCGCGCGAGGCGAATCCTCCAACGTCACCATTGCTACCTCATGCTTCTGTGGTAAAGCGCACGGTAGCGAGTTGGGTGGGTATGGGCACCTTCGTCGCTTTCTGTGCGTGGATCACGTGTGAGTGCCACGGCACCGCGGCGTGACGGTCGGCTCGCGGGAAGGCCCCCTCCCGACAGGGAGGGGGCGTGGGCCGGCGGATGCCTGCCCTGGGCGGAGCCGCGCCGGCCGGGCGACCGGCGCCGGCCGGGTCACTTCGCCGTGAGCTCGGTGATCCCGTTGGACGCGTTGTCCTTGATCGTGCCACCCGCGAGGTACGCCTTGTCGCCGGTGGCGGCCGCGGCCGCGTTCTCGACGCCCTCCGGCAGGTCACCCGCGTCGGTGACGGAGTTGTCGCTCGGGTCGAACTTGTAGATCTTCGGGGACGCCTGGCCGTTCGACTGGCCGCCGGCCAGGTAGGTGGTGCCGTTTAGGGTGAACGCCGAGGCGTCCTTGAGGTCCTGGGGCAGCTTGCCGATCGTCGAGGCCTTGCCGGTCGCAGGGTCGAACTGCTGGATCGCGTCCGTCGGGCCGTTGTCGGCCTCGCCACCGAAGATGGTGACCTTCTGGTCGGAGCCGGAGCCTGTGGCCGCGACGGCCGGGTTGCGCACCGGGGTCTCCAGCTTGCCGACGTTCTGGAACGTCTTGCCGTCGTCGGTGGCCAGGATGTCGCCCTGGGTCTTGCTGCCGTCGTCGCCGCCGACCAGATAGGTCTTGCCGTTCGCCATCGCGGCCCCGTGGTTCTCCCGCGGCGCCGGCAGCTTGCCGACCTCCTGGCTGGTGCCGTTCGAGAACGTCTGGACGACGTCGGTGGCGCCGCTGCCGCCCGAGCCGTTGGTGTTGCCGCCGAAGACGGTCGGCGTGCCGTTCACGACCGTGGCGCTGGCGTTCGTCACCGGCTTGGACAGCGTGCCGGCGGAGGTCGCCGTGCCCGCGCCCGGGTCGACGGACGTCACCTGGTTGGTGGCCCGGCCGCCGGAGTCCTCGCCGCCCAGCACGAGCAGCTTGCCGTCGTCCGCGACGGCGGCGGCGTCCGTGACCCCGTTCGGCAGGGTGAACGAGGCCTTCGTGGCGGTCAGGGCGCCGGGGCCCGGGCTCGCCGTGCCGGTGGGGCTCGCCGTGCCGGTGGGTGAGCCGGTGCCGGTAGGCGTACTGGTGTCGGTGGGGGAGGCCGTCTCCGTCCCGGTGGGGAAAAGGGTCGTCGTTGTGCCCGGGCCGCCCGTGTCGAACGCCTGCGCGGAGGCACCCGGTTGGCTGTCGCCACATCCGGACACCAGTGCGGCCGTCAGCACGCAGCTGGCGACGCCCGCGGCGGCGGTCGTCGCACGGGTCGCCGGCCCGCGTCGGGGCCGGCGGGACGATGATCCGTTACGTCTGTTCACGTCGGCATCCTCACTCAGGGTGACGACGCAGACGAGTCGACCATGACCCAGCGGAGGAGGCCACGAGCCGCGACTCGCGCGCCGCGCCGCTGGCGGCTGGCCGCCGGCGGTGGCGGTGGCGGTGGCGACGGACCTGATCGGTGCGACTGGCGGCCGGGACGGAGCGAACGCCCGGCCTCCGTCGGCGCGGCCGAACCGTTCCCGCGGCGTTGTCCACGCCGTTGACGACTCCCGTCGATAGCCATGATCATCATTGGTGGCGTCCGGCTACCGACACCGATCAGCGGGCGCCGCCCGAAAGGTCCATGATGGTGGCGTTCAATGCCCGATTCGTTCCCTGGCCCGGCGCCCGCGCTGCCTTCTTCTCCTGCCGCGGCCGTCCGGGCTTCGGAGCGCTGCAGGAAGGACGGCGATGCGGCCGTTGGGGCTGGTGGCGCGGACCGTCACCGGGGTGCTCGTCGGCATGCTGGCGCTGGCGGTCGCCGGCTGCTCGCCGAGCCTGAAGGACGACATCCCACCGCGGATGACCGCGAGCCCGGCGTCGGCGCCGCCTCCCTCGGCGGGCACGACAGGCACCGCGGCCCCGCAGCCGACGGCGAGCGCCTCGCTGCCCCCCGGTGACAAGGCATACCTGGCCCAGCTCGGCCGGACGCTGCCCGACCTCGACGCCGAGGAGCAGTGGAAGATCGACCAGGCGACCTGGACCTGCACGCTGCTCGACGCCGGGATGACACTGCGCGGGGCCGCGACCACGTCGGCGCAGGTCTCCGACGACAGGCTGACCGTCGGCGACGCGGCGATCCTCGCCAGGGCCGCGGTGCCGAACTACTGCCCCAACCACACCGCCGAGCTGGCCACCGACGGYAACGCGCCGCTCGACCGGACCCTCGACGCCTACGCCCAGGGCGCCTGCTTCTGGCTCGACTACGCCCGCGAGCTCAACGACGGCGGCAAGCAGGTCGGCGACATCAACCTCGCGTACGCGGTGTACATCGCGGGCGTCGAGGCCAAGCGGTCGATGCCGCTGGACTTCCGCAGCGCCTGGCTCGCCATGACCAGCGACATCAGCACCGCGCAGGGCCTGTCCGAGCGGCGCACCCTGTGCGAGCAGCACGGCTGGGGCGGCGCCGGTCAGCCCGCCTAGGTGGGCTGACCGGGGCTAGTCCAGGGGCGACGCGGAGAGGTCGTTCTCCGTGGCGTGGAAGATCGGGGTGGCGGACGCCGCGCGGACGGTCCGGCCGGTCGGGCCGGTGGCGATGGTGGGCAGGCCGGGGTCGTAGGCGGCGAACCGCCGGGGCCAGCCGTCGGCGGTGACCGTCATCAGCAGCCGACGGGTGGCCGGCCGGTTCCACAGCGCCGCGACGGCGTCCCCGAGCTCCTCGTGGCCCTCGCGCCGCCAGGCCTCCTCCAGGAGGACGGCGAACGACGAGTACAGCATCGCCTGGCGGATCTCGGCCGCCGCGATCTCGGGCGGCACGCCGTCGTGGCCGCGGACGCCGGCGCTCGCCGCGACCTTCTCCGCGTTCCCCGGGTCGGTCAGCGCGAGCCGGCGGGCCTCGTCGACATAGGCCGGGACCGCGCCCAGCGAGGTGCTCACCCAGCGGTAGCGCCCGACGACGGACCACTCCAGCCCGCTCGCCAGGTCGTACTCGGGCGACGCGGCGAGCCAGCCGCGGATCAGCTCGGCGCGCCGGCCGAGCGAGCGGTTGAGGTTGTCGTGCGGGCTGTACTCGCGCAGCTGGCGGGTGATGCCGGCGAGCTCGTGGAACAGCTCCGCGTCGGTCGGGGCCGGCTCGGTCAGGTAGCGCAGCCGGCCCATCATGGTCAGCAGCGCCTCGGCGTCGGCGGTGTCCGACGAGCCGCGCCGGGCCTCCCGCCAGGCCTCCGTCACCCGCCGGTGCATCGCGGTGACCATGCCCGGGCTCGCGAGTGGCGGCATCGGGGCGCGCAGGTCGCGGTCGCGCCGGCGCCACTCGTCGAGGTCGATCCGGCCGTCATAGGCGGCGCGTGACAGGCCGCCGATCTCGTCGATCAGGGGGACGGGCCATCCGAACAAATAGGCCGGCGGGGCCTTGATGAGTTCGCGAATGTCATCATCCACGCGTCTCAGGATGAACCGTCCTCTTGTCGCACCCGACGCCGGGGTGATCGAGATGCTCTCCGGCAGCCAGCCCGCGCTCGGCTGGTCACCCACGGGTGGTGACCAGGGGCGGGACAGTCGTTCCTGACCGACCAGGTGGCCACGGCGGTGGGTCGATCGGGGCCTGGTCCGCCCCGGCCTGCGCGCAGGCCCGAAACCACCTCGGACGGGCACCTCGCCATACGATTCGTCCCGCCGGCCGTTCCACCTGGGGTCTCGTCACCGCCAGCCGTGGACGGCGCCTCCGTGAGCTGAGGAGCCAGACGTGCTCGCCGTCGTAAGACCTGACCGCCCGTCAGTCGTCCCGCCCGTCGCGTCGCCCGCCGCCAGCGCCGCCGTCACGGCCGCCGTCCCCGGGCGGGCCGCGTGATCGCGGCGGCGGGAGCGCGCCCGCTGGAGGGGCTGCACGTCGTCGAGTGCGCGAGCTTCGTCGCCGGGCCGACCGGCGGGATGACGCTCGCCCAGCTCGGCGCCGACGTGATCCGCATCGACCCCGTCGGGGGCGGCAGCGACTACCGGCGCTGGCCGGTGGCGCCGACGGGGGAGAGCTACTACTGGCACTCACTGAACAAGGGCAAGCGCTCCGTCGCGCTGGACATGCGCTCGGCCGAGGGCCGCGAGCTCGTCACCGCGCTGATCACCGCGCCGGGGCCGGACCGCGGCATCCTCATCGACAACGTCGTCGGCCGCCGGTGGATGGCGAGCGACCTGCTCACCGCCCGCCGGCCGGACCTGATCCACCTGCGTGTCCAGGGCTACCCGGACGGCAAGCCGGCCGTCGACTACACCGTCAACGCCGAGGTCGGCCTGCCCGGCATCACCGGCACCGAGGAGGGCGGGGCGCCGGTGAACCACGTGCTGCCCGCCTGGGACCTCGTCACCGGCCTGTCCGTGTCGACCGGGGTGCTCGCGGCGCTGCACGCCCGGGCCCGCACCGGCGAGGGCGCCTACATCGAGCTGGCCCTCTCGGACGTCGCGCTCGCCGGCGTGGCCAACATGGGCTGGCTGTCGGAGGCCGCGGCCAGCGGCCACGAGCGGCCCCGCCACGGCAACCACGTCTACGGCAGCTTCGGCGTCGACTTCGCCTGCCGTGACGGTCAGCGGGTCATGGTCGTGGCGCTGACCGAGGGGCAGTGGGCGGCGCTGTGCTCCGTCACCGGCACCGGCGCGGTGTTCGCCGCGCTGGAGACGGCCCTCGACGCCGACCTGACGCTGGAGGACGAGCGCTACCGGCTGCGCGAGACGATCGCCGCCGTCCTGCGGCCCTGGTTCGCCACCCGGGACTCCAAGCAGGTCGCCGACGAGCTCGACGCGGCCCGGGTGCTGTGGGGCCGCTACCGGGGGATGACCGACGTCGTCGCCGCGCATGCCCGCGGGGTTCACCCGGTGCTCGCCCACGTGCTGGTGCCGGCGGACGACGCGCCGCGGCGCGAGGTGCCCTCGCAGGGCGTGCCGTCGATCACCGCGCGTTCGCCGATGCGCTGGGACGGCACCTACGGCGCGCCCGGCGAGGCGCCCAGGCTAGGCGCGGACACGGCGGCCGTGCTCGCCGAGGTGCTCGGGCTGAGCGACACCGAGATCGGCGGGCTCGCCCAGAAGGGCGTCATCGCCGCGACCGGCGGCGCGAATGGCGGGGAGGGCCGATGACGACCGGGACGGCGCTGGGGACGCAGGTCGCCGAGGGGCCGTACTTCGACGAGCTGACGGTGGGTCAGGTGTTCCGCTCGGCGCCGGGGGTGACGCTGACCAGCGGGCTGGTCGACGCGCACCGGGCGATCGTCGGCGGCCGGCTCGCGCTCGCGCTGGACGCGGCGCTGTGCGCGGGCGTCACCGGCACCGCCGCGGCCGCGACGCCGCTCGTGCCGCCGAACGTCGTCTGGGACGTCGCCATCGGCCAGTCCACGGTGGTCACCCACCACGTCAAGGCCAACCTGTTCTACCGGGGGCTGGTGTTCCGGCGCACGCCCCGGGTCGGCGACACGCTGCGCACCACCACCGAGGTCGTGGCGCTGCGGCAGAACAAACCGCGTCCCGGCCGGCGGCCGACGGGCCTCGCGGTCCTGCGGATCACGACCGTCGACCAGCACGGCGACGGCGTGCTCGACTTCTGGCGCTGCGCGATGCTGCCCCTGCGGGACCCGGACCGGGCCACCGGCCACCGTGACGACACCGAGACCGTCGGCGCCCAGCCGACCCCGGCCGAGCTCGCCGCGGTCGTCGACGGCTGGGACCTGGGGCCCTTCGCCGGCCTGGTCGCCGGCCCGCGGTTCGCGGACCTCACCGTCGGGCAGGCCTGGCGCGTCGGCGGCGGCGACGTCGTCTCCAGCGCCCCGGAGCTGGCCCGGCTCACCCTCAACGTCGCCCAGGTGCACCACGACAGCGCCGCCGCCGGCGGGCGTCGCCTCGTCTACGGCGGCCACACCATCGGCATCGCGTTCGCCCAGGTCACCCGCGCCCTGCCGTCCCTGGTCACGGTCGCCGGCTGGGAGGGCTGCGACCACACCGGGCCGGTCCACGAGGGCGACACGCTGCGCGGCGAGGTCACCGTCGAGGCGCTCACCCCGCTCGCCGCCGGCGGCGGCCTGGCCCGGCTGCGCTGCCTGGTCCGTGCCGACGCCGATGACGCCGAAGCTCCCGCCCGCGACGTCCTCGACTGGCGCTTCTTCGCCGTCTTCCCCTGACACGGGCCGGGGACGGCGTTCCTCCGGAGACGCCGGTGAATCCCGGCGAGACTGAGGTGGTGGTCATCGCGGGAGGCGGATAGCCTGCCGGAGGAAGATATCCGCTCGCACTTCAGCTCGGTCTGGAGGAACGGTGGGAAAATCCGTTCGACGGGCGATCCGCGGAAGCTGCGAATACCTTGCCGGTGTTCTGGTCGCCGCGCTCTACCACGGCCGTCCTCGGTCATATACCGCGACGCGGGCTCAATACGGGTCGAGCGGGCGGGTGCCGCCGTCGGCGAGAAAGCCCCATGACGGCCCGGTGGCGCCGCGCCGTGAAGTGGACGAGATGACCCATATCTGAGCGGACGACCACGCATGGGGAACGAGAGAGATCGCTCCCGCTCCCGGCGGCGAGGCCACCACCGCCTCCCGCGGACGTTCGTCCGGCGATCCGTGAGAGCTGGATCATCATTTTCGTGTTGTCGTCGTCGTGGATCGGGCCAGATCGCGACGACGACAACACGGTCGTGGTGATCATGTGTGGCTGTGGTTGGGGAACGCGGCGCCGCGCCGATGAACCTGCGCCATCGAACCGGCGGTGGTCAAGCGCTGGTGGTCAAGCGCTGGTGGCGAGTCAGAGGCCGGTCTCGACGATTGTTCGGCGAATTCCCTCCGGCAGGGGGGTGGGAAGCCAGCCGAGTTCCTTCTGCGCCTTGGACGAGTCGGGCGTGGCGTTCCACAGCAGGTACTGGAGCTGGCAGCGGGCGATCGGCGGCGGCCTGCGGGTGATTCTCGCGACCRCCTCACCCGCCGCGGCCATCACGGCCATCACCGGCGCGGGGATGGCGCCTATCGGCGCCCGACCGCGGCCGCCGACCTCGACCACCGTCCGGGTGAGGCGGGCCACGGTCGCGTGCTCGTCGCAGAAGATATACCGCTCACCCGGCCTTCCGTGTTCCGCGGCGAGCAGGTGCCCCTGCGCGAGGCCCTCGGTGAAGACGACTCCGAACCCTCCGGGCGGGACGGCCGGAAGCAGACCGCGAAGCACCGGCCGGAACATCTGCGTCTCCATCGAGGCGTATCCGGTCGGGCCCAGGCCRTACACGGTCGCCGAATTGGCGAAGACGACCTCCATCCCGCCAGCCGCCGCCAGCACCGCCTGTTCGGCCCGCTGCTTCGAGCGCTGGTAGGGCGTTCCCTTGTCCCGGGTCGCGAGGTCCGTCTCGTCGAAGACGCCGTCTCGCGGCGCGTCGAACACGTTGATCGTGCTGGTGTGCACCATGCGCGGAACCCCGGCCGACGCGGCGGCTCGGGCGAGATTCGCCGATCCCTCGACGTTGACCCGGTCGAAGAGTGACGGATCCGCCAGCCACTGTTCAGGAACACCCATCGCGTTGTATATGACCTCGCGGCCGGCGCATGCGTCCRCCAACGTGGACGGGTCCGACACATCCCCTGGGACCAGCTCGATTCCAGAAGGAAGCTCCGCGCTGGCGCGGACGACGTCCCGGACGAGCGCACGTACGTCATGACCGGCGGCCAGCGCGGCCCTGGCCACGGCGCCGCCGACCTTGCCCGTGGCTCCGGTCACCAGTACTCGCACGCCGGCGACTCTATAGCGGGACCGGTGACCCGGCGGCACGCCTCGCGCGCAGGGTAATCGGCCGGTCTGGCAGGCCTCTTCGGCAACGGCTACCGTGGCTGCCGAGCGGTGCCAGCGAGATCGTTTCGTGGGAAGAGCGCATTCGCGAGAAGAACACGGATGGTTCGTGAGAAGAACGCAGAACTGTCGTCCGACAGTGACGCAGTGGTCTCATCGGCGGTCGTTCCCGCGGCCGGTCCTCATGCCCCGGTCCCGGTGGCTGGTGAGCCACCGAAGCCGACCATGAGGGAGAAGGCATGGACATCCATACTCTGGGTGAGATCGAGCAGATCAAGCAGCTCAAGGCGCGCTACCTGCGGCTGGTCGACGAGAAGAGATGGGACGAGTGGGCCGACGTCTTCACGGAGGACTTCCACGGACGGCTGGGTGACGTTCCCGAGGTGGAGCTCAACAGCCGCGACGAGTTCATCGCCTTCATCCGGCGGGCGATCGGGGCCGCGGTCACCGTTCACCACGGCCATATGCCGGAGATCGAGGTCGTAGGGCCGGAAAAGGCCCGCGGGATCTGGGCGATGTACGACTACGTGAAGTTCGTCGGCCCGGAGGGAGATCTCGAGCTGGACGGCTACGGGCACTACCACGAGGAATACCGGAAGTGCGAGGACGGCCGGTGGCGGATCTCCTCGCTGCGTCTCACCCGCATCATCGGAATGGTCGAGCAGCTGGAGCGGAAGCTGCCGGGGCCCGCCATCCCGGCCAGCCGGGACGCGTCGGGCAGGCAGGAGCTCGCCCGTTCCTGACGGCGCCGCGACGCCGTTCCTGACGGCGCGGCCGCACCGCCCCTGACGGCGCGGCCACGCCGGCCCGGTGGCTCGCTCAGGTGAGGTACGCGGCGACGAGCTCGGGGGTGCCGCGGAGGTCGGCGGCGGTGCCGGTGAGCGCGAGCCGGCCGGAACGCAGGACGTAGGCCCGGTCGCACAGCTCGAAGGCCCGGGCGGAGTCCTGCTCGACGAGCAGCAGCGGCACGCGCTCCCGGATCCGGGCGAGTGCCGCGTAGACCGCGTCGACGACCATCGGGGCCAGGCCCAGCGACGGCTCGTCGAGCAGCACCACCCGGGGCTCGGCCACGAGCACCCGGGCGAGCTCCAGCCGCCGGCGCCAGCCGTAGGCGAGCTGGTCGGCCGGTGTGTCCGCGAGCGCCGCGAGGCCCACCCGGGCCAGGGCCGCCCCGGCCTGTCCGGCGCGGGCCCGCTCGGTCCGCAGCATCGCGGGGCGGCGGGTGAGCGCGCCGCCGAGGCCGCACAGGCGCCGGTCCGCGACCGCCAGCATCACGTTCTCCACGCAGGTCAGGCCGTCGACGACCTGCGGGGTCTGGAAGGTGCGCCCGACCCCGGCGGCGCGGACCCGGTCCGGGCTGCGCCAGGCGACCGGCTCGCCGCCCACCGACAGGCCGCCGGCCGCCGGGACGAGCCCGGTCAGGGCGTTGAGCAGCGTCGACTTGCCGGAGCCGTTCGGCCCGACAAGCCCGACGATCTCCCCGGGGCGCACGTCGAGCCGGGCCCCGGCGACGGCCCGGACCCCGCCGAACCGGACATCTACGTCCCGGGCCGCCAGGGCGGCGGGGACCGGCGCCAGGGCCCCGGACACGGCGGTGGGCGCCGGGACCGGTGGCGGCCCAGGCAAGCCGGGCGGGTCCGGCGGGTCCGGCGGGTCCGGCGGGTCCGGCGGGTCCGGCGGGTCCGGCGGGACGGCCGTGGCCGCGTCGAGAGCGCGGGTCGTGCCGCCGCCGCGACCGCGGCCGCGGCGGCGGGCATGGGCGCGTGCCGCGTGGGTGAGGCGGCCGGCGACCCCGATGAGGCCGTCGGGCACGGCGATGATGATGACGACGAGCAGTGCGCCGTAGACGAGGTCCTGGTAGCGGCCGACGAAGCGGAGCCGCTCCGGGACCTGGACGACGAACAGGGCACCGACCAGCGGCCCCCACATCGACCCCATCCCGCCGAACAGCAGCGCCAGGAACAGGTTGATCGCCAGCTGCAGCGAGAACGTCTCCGGGAAGATCGCCGCCGACCGGTGCGCGAGCAGCGCCCCGGCCACCCCGGCGAACGCGGAGCCGACGGTGAACAGCAGCACCCGTCGCCGCGTGACCGAGACCCCGGACATCGTCGCCACGACCGGGTTGTCCCGCACCGCGATCGCCTCGCGCCGCAGCGGCGAGCGTTCCACCAGCGCGACGACGACCAGCGCGATCGTGAGCGCCGCGACCAGCAGAGGCAGGAGCTGCCCGTCGGTCGCCAACGTGTGGCCGAAGACCTCCGGGCGGGCGATGTTGAGCCGCTCACCGCCCTGGCCGCCGACCGCCGACCACTGGCGGAAGACGACGGTGACCAGGTAGCCGATGGCGAGCGTCGCGATCGCGTAGGCGAACTTCTCCGTGCGGCTGATCAGCAGCGCCAGCGCGGCGGCGCACAGGGCGGACACGACCACGGCGGCGCCGATGCCCGCGAGGAACCCGGCGTGGATCGCCACGGCCACCGACGTGTACCCGCCGATCGCCATGAACGCGGCCTGCGAGAACGCGAACTGGCCGGAGAGGCCGAAGACCAGGTAGAAGCCGAGTGTCGAGACGGCTAGCACGCACCAGGCGCCGAGCAGACCGTAGCCGTACTGCCCGCGGGTCAGCAGCCCGGCGAGGGTGGTCGCGGCGATGACCGCGGCGACGGTGCCCAGTTGGTGTCGCCGGTACGGCACCGGCAGCCCGCCACCGGCCCCGCCGGAGCCCGCACCCTCAGTCGCGGCGGTCGCGGTCGGTTCAGACACGGCGGCCCACCTGCTCTCCGAACAGGCCGCGAGGCCGGATCGCCAGCACCGCGAGCATCAGGACGAAGGGGTAGGCCTCCCGGTAGCCGGGGGCTACGTAGCGGCCGACGACGTACTGGGCGAACCCGATCGCGACCGCGCCGAGCAGCACCGCCCCGATCCGGCCGAGCCCGACGAGCACGGCCGCGGCGAACGCGAACAGCATCGGGCCGAAGCCGAGATCGACCGTCAGCGCCTGCGTTGGGGCGACGAGCACCCCGGCAAGGCCCGCGAGCGCGGCCGACAGGCCGAAGGCCAGCATCGAGGTGCGCGTGACCCGCACGCCGACGAGCGAGGCCGCGGCCCGGTCGGCGGCCAGCGCCCGCACCGAACGGCCGAACGGCGAGTGGCCGACGAGCAGCAGGACCGCCGCGACGACCACGACCGTCGTCCCGATGACCAGCAGGTTCTGGTATGGGACGCGGGCACCGGCGAGCCGCCAGACGTCGCCGTGGAACGGGTCCGGGGCGAACTTGGGACTGGTGTCCTGCCAGATCGCGAGTGTCGCGCGAATGACCAGCGCGGCGCCGAGCGTCGCGATGACCACCGTGTGCTCCGAGCGCTGCCGGATCGGCGCGTAGGCGAACCGTTCCAGGACGATGCCGATCGCGAACATCGCCACGACGGCGATCAGCCAGCTGGACAGCAGCGTCAGCTCCAGGTCGTGGTACGCCCAGTAGGAGAGGTAGGCGCCCAGGGTGACCAGGTCACCCTGGGCGAAGTTGACCACCCCGGTCGCCCGGTAGATCAACAGGAAGCCGAGCGCGATCAGCGCGATGACGGACCCCTGCGTCAGCGCACTCGCGACAGCCGTGACGAACCCGCTCACCGTCCGCGCCTCTCTCTCCTCCGGTCCCTCTCCTGCGGCCGGGGCGGATCAGTCCGCGTAGACCTTCTGGGTCTTGAAGACGCCGTTCTGGTAACGGCCCATCACGACCTGGCTGGTCAGGAAGCCGTCCTTGTTGGCGTAGCTGGCGTCGCAGATGCCGGCGAAGCCGGACAGCGACTTCAGACCGTCACGGATCGCCGCCGGGTCGGCGGAGCCGGCCTTCTCGATCACCTCGCGCAGGAGGAGCACCGAGTCGTAGAGCTCGGCGGAGCCGTACGACGGCGCGTAGCCGTACTTCGCCTTGAAACGGTCGAACCAGGCGCCCACCTGCGGCCGGCTCGGGTCGTCCTGCGGGTTGCAGTCGACGGCGCCGTAGACGTTGTCCAGCAGCGCCGGGTCGCCGACACCTGTCGCGAACGACGAGAAGCCGACGCTGCCGGGGCCGATGTGCGGGACGTCGCGCAGGCCCTGCTGGGCGAACGTCTTCACGGTCAGCGCCAGCGTGTTCGGCGTGCCCCAGTCGATGACGGCCTGCGCCCCCGCCTGCGCCATCGAGGACACCTCGCCGGTGAGGTCGGTGGCGTTGTAGGCGAAGCTCTTGTCCGACACCAGCGGGGTGGCGGCGAGGCCCGCCTTCACCCCGGTCGAGCCCTGCTGGCCGAACGCGGTGTCGACCCGCAGCAGGCCGAGCTTCTTCGCGCCCAGCACCGAGGTCGCGAACTCGGTGGCCCGCCGCGCGGAGGTGTCGTTGCGCGGCCGGGTGCCGAACATCCAGGGGCTGCCGCTCGGCCCGTCGGTGGCCAGGCGCCCGTCGGTGGAGTTCTGCAGGATCGGGACGCCGGCCTGGTTGATCCGGGCGAGCAGCGCCAGCGCCGTCGTCGACGACACCGGGCCGAGCAGCGCGGTCGGCTTCCGCTCCAGCGCCAGGTTGAACGAGTTGTCGACGTCCTGTCCGGTGGGGGAGGTGTCGACCGCGGCGAACTCGACCGGGTGCCCGCCGATCCCGCCGACCGTGTTGATGTCCTCGACGGCCATCCGGGCGCCGTCGTTGAAGTCGTTGATCGCGTTCGGGTCCCTGGAGTTCGTCTTGTCCCCGATCAGCGCGACCAGCTTCACCGGCGCCGGGAGCGTGAACTCCTTCGACGGCGCGATCGCCGCCGCGGTGCTCCCGGGCGAGGCGGACGACGCCGGGGCGTTGTCGTCGTCCCCGGTGTCGCGCGAGCAGCCGACGGCGACGAGCAGCGTGGCCGCGGTCGCCAGCGAGACCGCCGTCAGGCGGCGCGCCCGCGGCGTGGGCCGTAAGGACGGCTCGGATCTGGTCGTGGCGGGCGTAACAGCCGTCCAGCCCGGCCCGCGGGCCGGGCTCGGCCGGTCGAGCGGCGGAGTTCTGACATGTCGCCTCCGAGCATCGGCGGTGGACCGAATATCCGGTTAGGCGGCGAATCTAGCGCCAACCTGACGACTCGTCAGGTTTTTCGCTCGGCGGCGGCGGCTGACCTGCGGCTGCCGGCACGCGCCGACAGGTCGTGGATGCACCTCAGGTCTTCGTTTGTTCGTCATCTGTCGGATGCCGGCCGTGGGGAGAGGCGCGCCAGTCTGGGGCACCCCACCCTCGACAAGGAGCATCCGTGGTAGACATCGATCGCCGCAGGTTCCTGAGCCTGGCCGGCGGGACGGCCGCCCTGGTCGCGCTCGACCAGAGCATCGCGCGCGCGGCCGCGATCCCCGCGAACCGCCGGACCGGAACCATCAAGGACGTCGAGCACATCGTCGTCCTGATGCAGGAGAACCGGTCCTTCGATCACTACTTCGGCGCGCTGCGCGGCGTCCGCGGCTTCGGCGAGCCGCACCCCGCGATCCTCCCCGGCGGCAAGCCGGTCTGGAACCAGCCCAACGGCACGGGCGAGCTGCTCCCGTTCCACCCGGACGCCGACGACCTCGGCGCCGCCTTCCTCACCGGCCTCCCGCACGCCTGGAGTGACGGCCACCAGGCCCTCAACAACGGCGTCTACAACCAGTGGGTTCCGGCCAAGGGCACGGCCACCATGGCCTACCTGCAGCGCCAGGACGCGGCCTTCCACTACGCGCTCGCGGACGCCTTCACCATCTGCGACGCCTACTACTGCTCGTTCGTCGGCAACACCGACCCGAACCGCTACTACATGTGGACGGGCTGGACCGGCAACGACGGCAAGGGCGGCGGCCCGGTCCTCTACAACGACGAGCTCGGCTACGACTGGAAGACCTACCCGGAGCGGCTCGAGGCCGCCAGGATCAGCTGGAAGGTCTACCAGGACGAGGGCAACGGCCTCGACGCCGCCGGCTTCTGGGGCTGGACCAGCGACCCCTACATCGGCAACTACGGCGACACGTCGCTGCTCTACTTCAACGCCTACCGCAACGCCCAGCCCGGCAGCCCGCTCTACGAGAAGGCGCGCGTCGGCACCAGGGCCGCGGCCGGCCAGGACTACTTCGAGCTGCTGCGCGCCGACGTCAAGGCGAACAAGCTCCCCAGCATCAGCTACGTCACCGCGCCCGAGGCGTTCAGCRAGCACTCGAACTGGCCGTCGAACTACGGTGCCTGGTACATCGCCAAGGTCCTCGACGCGCTGACCAGCAACCCCGACGTGTGGAGCAAGACCGTCCTGCTCGTCACCTACGACGAGAACGACGGCTTCTTCGACCACCTCGTCCCGCCGCACCCGAACAGCGAGCTGATCCCGGGCGCGAGCACCGTGAAGACGGACAACGAGATCTACCGCGGCCCGCTCGGCAACGGCCACTACGGCCTCGGCCCGCGGGTCCCGATGTACGTCGTCTCACCGTGGAGCGTCGGCGGCTGGGTGTCCTCGGAGACGTTCGACCACACGTCGATCATCCAGTTCATGGAGAAGCGCTTCGGCGTCAGGGAGCCAAACATCACCCCGTGGCGGCGGGCGATCTGCGGCGACCTGACCTCCGCCTTCGACTTCTCGAAGGACCAGACCAGCAAGCCGAAGCTCCCCGACACCAGCTCGTGGGCGCCGAAGGACCGCGACCGGCACCCCACCTACAACCCGGCGGTGCCGGCGACCGGCACCATGCCGAAGCAGGAGCGCGGGCACAAGCCGGCCCGGCCGACGCCGTACGACCTCTCCGTCCACGAGACCTCGAAGGCGGGCGCTCCCACTCTCGAGATCGAGTTCGAGAACGACGGCCGCCTCGGCGCGCACTTCCAGGCCCGCCTGCTCGCGCCCGCCGGCGTGCCGCACAGCTACACCGTCGGCGCGGGCGACAAGCTCAGGGCGTCGTGGCCGGTCGCCGGTGACTACGACGTCCACATCCACGGCCCCAACGGCTTCTTCCGCCGCTTCGCGGGCACCGTGGGCAAGGACAAGGTCTACGTCGAGGTGCGCCAGGTGGGCAACACCCCCGTCCTGCAGGTGTCCGTCGACGCGCCGAAGGACGTCACCGTCGACGTGCGCAGCGTCTACGACGACCAGGGCGCACGCGGCACCGGGAACCGGAAGGTCAAGATCGACACCAAGGACTTCGGCGGCTGGTACGACGTCACGGTGACCGTGTCGGGCACGAAGTGGGTGCGCACCTTCGCCGGCCACCTGGAGACCACCAAGCCGTCGACGAGCGACCCGCAGCTGGGCGGCTGAACCGGATAGCCGAAACGCGACAGCCGAGACCGGGTGGCTCCGAGGCCGGGGTCGTTGAACCCGGTGGCTGGGAGACCTGGTAACCGGGAGAAACCGGTAGGCGGGACAGCGGCCGTGGGGCCCGCGTGCGTGCGCGCGGGCCCCGCGACACGTGGTACGGGACAACCCCACAGCGGACACGGCGCGGCCAGCCCGGGCGGGCCGGGCGGGCATGGCGGAGGGTGGAGGATTCGAACCTCCGCGGGCAGAACCCGACCTGCGCTTAGCGGGCGCGTCCCTTACCGACTCGGGCAACCCTCCATCGTTCGGAAACTGGTACCCACGGAGGGAATCGAACCCCCAACAATCCGGCTCTGAACCGGACGCCTCTTCCAGTTGGGCTACGTGGGCATGAAAACGGGCGTGCGCGGCCGGCGGCCCCTCGTCGGCCGGCGGCGTGAATGTGGTGCCTGGTGGGGCCTGGGGCTCGGCCCGGGGTGACATGGCGCGGGAGTCCGGGAGCAAACCCGAAGGGTCCGCGACCGGGAAGATCCAGATCGTGTGCTGGCGGAGAGATTTGAACTCCCACAGCCGAGGCGGCGGCTTTACAGGCCGTTGGGCTCACCAGTGCCCAGCGCCAGCGGGATGCCGCGGGACCGCGCCCCGCGTTTTCACCGGGTATACGGCCCGGGCCGTMGTCCGCGCAGTAGGACTCGAACCTACAACCTCAGCCGTCGGAGGGCTGCGTTCTCTCCTTTGAACTATGCGCGGTCGGACCGTGCGCGGTTGGGCCGTGCACGGTCGGTAGCGCCTGGCCGTCGTGGCCGGYACGGTGCCCAGGGAGGGGATCGAACCCCCGACCTTCTGCTTGTAAGGCAGCCGCTCTCCCTGCTGAGCTACCCGGGCGTGGCGCTGGTGAGGGGACTCGAACCCCCGATGTCCTCCCTGACAAGGAGGTGCCCTGGCCGCTGGGCGACACCAGCATCGTGGAACTCACCACCGTGGAACCGTGGAACTGGGGAGATTCGAACTCCCGGCCCGCGGTCTGCCGAACCGCCGCTCTACCACTGAGCTACAGCCCCGAGAAATGGTGTGACCGGAGGGACTCGAACCCTCTCATGRCCAGGTTCACAACCTGGTGCCTCGACCGCTTCGGCATCGGTCACCATGCGCCGAGTGGAGCCTCGGGGATTCGAACCCCGCGCCTTCTCCGTGCGAAGGAGACGCTCTGCCCAATGAGCTAAGACCCCTTGATGCGCCGCCGCGCGAACCGCGTGCGGCCAGTAGCGGGGGTGGGATTCGAACCCACGATTCCGGGATTATGAGCCCCGTGAGGACGGCCGAACTCCTCTACCCCGCCGTGCCCGTGGAAGGCCTCGGACCTTCGCCATGCCGCTTAAGAGGCGGCCGCTCTGCCGACTGAGCTACACGGGCGACACAGCCGTTCCTGGTGCCGCGTGCCCGGCCTGTGGCCGCCACGAGGCGGGCTGGCCGGCCGGGTCGCGCGGAAGGCCGGGTCGCGCGGAAGACGGAGGACTCGAACCCCAACGGCTTTCGCCGCCCATCCGTTTTCGGGACGGTGGCCACCCCGACGGTGACTTCATCTTCCAGAGGGCCGCGGGTGCGGCCCAGTGCTCCGTGCGGGACTTGAACCCGCAGTCTCCGGATTGAGAGTCCGGCGAGTTGATCCGCTTACTCCAACGGAGCAGAGTGCCGCTCGGAGGAGTCGAACCTCCACTGGCCGCGATCTCGGCGCGGTGCCTCTGCCCGTTGGGCTAGAGCGGCGTGATGGCCCGTGGGCTGGTACCAGAGCCCTTGACCCTGCCTGCCGGTAGCGAGCGGGTGCAGGGGCGCCGCGGGCCGCGACGCGTCGGAAAGTATTACAGGTGGTCGCCCGAGGACTTGAACCTCGCGCCTTCCGCGTATCAGGCGGATGCTCTGACCTGATGAGCTAGACGACCGCGCGGAGCGGATGTGAGAAGGCTGAGGTGAAAGGACTCGAACCTGTATTTCCGGGTCCAGAGYCCGGCGGCCTGCCATTGGCCGACACCTCATCGCGCGTACCTCGTGGGTCCGGAAGGTATCGAGCCTTCCTCTCCCGCTCTTCAGGCGGGCGCTGATCCCTCTCAGCTACAGACCCCTGGAGTGGACGGCCGGGTTCGAACCGGCGACCTTCACCATGGCAAGGTGATGTGCTRCCAACTGCACCACGCCCACACGAACAACCGAGCCCAAGGGCGGATTCGAACCGCCGACCTTCCCCGTACCAGGGGGACGCACTACCGCTGTGCAACAAGGGCGCGCCATGCCACCGCGAGGGCCGGGGAGAGGCGAAAAGAGTACCTTCGCCTCTCGGCCCGGGCCTGGAGCCGCCGGGCGGATTCGAACCGCCGACCTGCCGCTTACGAGGCGGCCGCTCTGCCAGCTGAGCTACGGAGGCACACCGCGGGGGTCCGGACATCGGCCTCCGGCCCTCACCGGCCCGATCGCCTGGGTCCCCCGACAGCCTGGGGAGCGGGTCCTGTCACCAGGCCCCGCTCCTCGAGCGGTCACGGAGAATCGAACTCCGGTCTCATGCTTGGAAGGCACTCGCTCTGCCACTGAGCTACGACCGCGTGCCGCGGAGCCGATGGCCCCGCTGGTACCCCTCACAGGAGTCGAACCTGTGACCTCCCGGGTCGCGACCGGGCGCTCTCTCCTCTGAGCTAGAGGGGTGTGTCGCCGGGTGCCCGGAGGACCGCGATGGCGGCCTCGGGCGCGGCGGCGTCGTCGGGACGGCCGGACTCGAACCGACGTGGGCCTGATCCCAAATCAGGTGGGCAACCTCTACCCCACGTCCCGTTTCGGTGGCCCGAGGCGAGGCGCCTCGGGCCACCGGTATGCCAGGGATGGCGCCCTGGCGTGTGTGTCCGCTGTGGAGTTGTCAATCTTGCGAGCGCTTCCCGAAAAGGGCGCGCGAGCAGGGACGGAGGGACTCGAACCCCCAACGAACGGTTTTGGAGGCCGCCGCTCTACCTTTGAGCTACATCCCCGGGGAATGGCGAGGCAGGACTTGTCTGACGGAAAAGAGAAGACCGCCTCGCGGGCGGCTGCCCGGGGCGGTCGGAGTCCAGTGACCTGTCAGGTCAGGACGTCCGTCCCGGGCTTTCGCCGCTGTGCCACAGGAGCGTGGCCGAATATGAGCGATGACCTCGGAAAATATCGGCCTGGGAGAGCTGGGACGTGCGTGTCGGTCGCATGTCGCGGGCCTCCTCTGCTCGGTTCTTCCGTTTGTCGATCGTCGCTCGCCGTGATGCTGTTGCTGGGTGCCGCGCTGTTCGGTGCTCCGGCGCCCCGTTCGAGCGCCTGGAACCAGGATGCCGTGCGAGCGGAATTGTCTCAAGGGGTTTTTCGCGCGGGTACTAGCAAGGGGGAAGGGCCGCTCGGTCTCGTGGGGCCCAGCCCGCCGAGACGCGGGAGACCTGGCCTGGGGCAGCGGGTCCAGCGGGTCAGCGGCCGGCCGGGGGCGGTGGCGGGCCGTCAAGGCCGGCGACGAGGCGCCCGAGCGCGGGGAGGGCGGCGCGGATGCGGCCCTGGTCGACGTCGGTGAGGCGCGCGAGCACGTCGACGACGGCGGTGTGCAGGTCGCGCTCGACGCCCTCGACCTCCGCACGGGCCGTCTCGGACAGGTGGAGGCGGGCGACGCGGCGGTCGTGCGGGTCACCGCGCCGCTCCACCAGGCCGGCGCCGACCAGGTCCGTGATCAGGGTGCTCAGGTTGTGCGGGCGCATCGACAGCGCCTCGGCGGCCTGCCGCACCGACATGCCAGGCTGGCCGGCGAGCAGGCGCAGCAGCTGGACGTGGCGCGGGCGCAGCTTCTCGAACACCGTCGGGGTCGCGGTCGGCTTCTCGGCGCCGACGACCCGCCACAGCAGCCGCGCGGCCTCGACGACCTCGCCGGCGAGCTCCTCGGTGCGCCCGTCGCGGGCCGCGGTGACCGACAGGACGGTCTCGCGCGCGACCCGGTACCGGCCGTTGGACGTGGCCCCGCGCGCGGTCGAGGCGGTCATGTCGGTCGCCCGTGGTCGGGCCGGCTCGGGGCCGCGGGGCGCGGGGACCCGGACGAACGGTGTGTTCTGGACAAGCGGGAGTGTCGCGCGCGGCCTCGTCGGGCCGCCGTCGGCCGGTGGGGAGCCGGGCAGGGGGGCGGTGGCGCCGGAGCCGGGACGGGCGCCGGACCCGGGAGCACCGGACCCGGGAATGCCAGGCATGGGAGCGTGGGAAGGCTGGGGGTGGCGACGGGCGGGAAGGTGGACTGCTCGTCCCGGAGAGGTTCCTTGAGGAGTCCGCACATCACGAAGCCTGTTCTACCGGAGTTTCCTCATCGTTCAGCCCAAGTTTCCTGAACGTACCGAGAGTCATAGGTCCTACCGGTGAGGCACCGACACCAGCCGCTACCGCCCGGTCGGCGGCGGCACAGCCTGGTGCCGCGCCCAAAAGCCCGGGTACGACGGTAGTCGCCAGCGCCGCGACGCGCGATGCCAGGCCGGGACGGGCCGCAGCCGAGGTAGCTCCGTTGAGGCTCAGACTAGCTCTTCCAGGGCAACAGGTCTGAAACAAGACTCATCTCCGGCGTGGTGGAGCGGACGGGTGTGCCCGTCATGGGCGGGCGTGGGCTGAGTGCCGGCCGGTCGGTGACGTCGGCTACTGTGAGGCGTCGTGACCAGGTACGGAACACCTCTGGGCGGCCTGCCCGAGGGCCACGGCGCCCTTGCCACAGACGCCATCCACGTCGGTACCTTCGGCGACGTCCCCGCCCCGCCCGCCCGCGAGGCCGGCCGGCCGGGCGCGGCCCGCCACTCCAGCGTGGCGGCCGCGTGAACTGGTTCCAGGGGGGCGTCCTCGGCCTGGTCCAGGGGCTCACCGAGTTCCTGCCCGTCTCGTCCAGTGCGCACCTGCGCATCCTGCCGGCGCTGGCGGGCTGGCCGGACCCGGGCGCGGCGTTCACCGCGGTGAGTCAGATCGGCACCGAGACCGCGGTCATGCTGTACTTCCGCAAGGACATCGCGAAGATCGTCTCGAGCTGGGCGCGGTCCCTGCGGAACCCGAAGTACCGCGGCACCCAGGAAGCCCGGATGGGCTGGCTGATCATCATCGGGTCGATCCCGATCTCCGTCCTCGGCGTGACGCTGAAGGACACGATCGAGGGCCCCTTCCGGGACCTGCGGCTGATCGCGACGACGCTCATCGTGCTCGGCCTCGTCCTCGGCGCCGCCGACTGGTACGCGGCGCAGGCGGGCAGGCAGGGCCGGCACGCCTTCCCCCGCCGGCGCAAGACCGTCGAGGACCTGACCACCCGGGACGGCCTGATCTACGGGCTGGCCCAGTCGCTGGCGCTGGTGCCCGGCGTGTCCCGCTCGGGCGCGACGGTCAGCGGCGGCCTGTTCCTCGGCTACACCCGGGAGGCGGCGGCCCGCTACTCCTTCCTGCTCGCGATCCCGGCGGTGCTGGCCTCCGGGCTGTTCGAGCTGAAGTCGGTCGCGGACGGCTCCGACGGCGACGTGGCCTGGGGGCCGACGATCCTCGCCACCGTGATCGCCTTCGTCGTCGGCTACGCGGCGATCGCCTGGTTCCTGCGTTACATCTCGACGAAGAGCTTCGCCCCGTTCGTCGTCTACCGCATCGCCCTCGGCGTGCTCCTGATCGCCCTGATCGCCTCCGGCCACCTCGACGCCCACGCCGGCGCCGACGCGGCCACGTCCGGCTGACCTCTCGGGTACCGCTGGGCCCGGGCTCGGGCTCGAACTCGGACGGCGCTGAGGCCCGACGCGGTTCTCCGTGACGGGCTCAGGCCCTGGGTGGCCACAGGCCGCGCAGCAGCCGGGTCCAGGGCCGAGCACCGGGCTCGGGCGGCGGGGGCGTGCGCGGAACGCGGACCGGCGGGCCCGACGGCGGCATCTGGTAACCATGGGGCGGTGCCGGGTACCTGTTAGCCGGTGCCGGTGCCGGTGCCGGTGCCGGTGCCGGTGGGACGGCCGGCGTTGGTGTCGGGAAGGGGTTCGGGGGAAGTGGGAGAAGCGCGGAGCCCGCGGGCAGGCGCAGCGTGGCCTCGCCGGTCGGGGCGGGCGCGGTGGCGTCGGTCAGCCAGAGGAGGAGCTCGCGGGCGGTGGGGCGGTCGGCCGGGTTCTTCGCCATCGCGCGGGCGACGACCTGGCGCAACGCGGGGGGCAGGCCAGCCAGGTCGGGCGCCTCGCACACGACCCGGCGCAGCAGCTCGGTGATGCCCGGCTCCCCGAACGGGAGGCGGCCGGAGGCGGCGTAGATGACGTTGCCGCCCCAGGCGTGCACGTCCGTGGCGGTGGTGGACGGCTGGTCGAGGGCCTGCTCGGGCGACATGAACACCGGCGTGCCCAGTTTGCCGACGGTGATGGCGGTGGCGTCCGTCAGCGGGCGGCAGACCCCGAAGTCGATGACCCGCGCCCCGGACGAGGAGAGCATGATGTTGCCGGGCTTGAGGTCCCGGTGGATGACCCCGGCGGCGTGGATCGCCGTCAGCGCCGAGGCGACCGCGACGGCGAACCGCTCCAGTTCCGCCGGCGCCAGCGGCCCCCATCCGGTCACCGCGGTGGCGAGGGTCGGGCCGTCGATGAACTCCGTCACCAGGTAGGGCCGCGGGCCCGAGACGTCGACGTCGAGCACCTCCGCCGTGCAGAACCGGGCGACCTTGCGCGCGGCGTGCGCCTCCCGCCGGAACCGTTCCCGGAACGCCGGCACCCGCGCCAGGTCCTCGTCGATGACCTTCACGGCGACCAGCGGCGCGGCCTCCCAGCCGGCGCCGCCGCCGCGGCCGTAAGCCGGGCCGCTCGAGCCCGGCTCGGCGCCGCCGACGCGACGGGCGAGGTAGACCGTGCCCATGCCGCCCTTGCCGAGCACGCCGAGCACGCGGTACGGCCCGACCTGGCCCGGGTCGTCCGGGCCTGGCGGCGCCACGTCCGGCAGGCCCACCACGCACACTCCTACCCGAGGGCGCGGCGCGGTCCCATCCCGCCGCGACCCGCGTCGCGAATCTCCCCGTAGGGCAGGCTATCCCGAGGGCCATCCCGGGGCCGGTCCAGCCCGCCGCTCACCACGGCCGCGTCCGCCGGGCACCGACGGCTCTCGTCCGCGCAGGCCCCGCACCGGTCACCGCGGCGGCGGCTCGGAGGTGAAGAGACGGCCGGCGGCGCGGACGTGCTCGGCGAGCTCCGGCGGGCCGAGCACCTCGAACGGCGCGCCGATGCGGGCGAGCAGCAGCATCGCCCAGGCGGGGTCGTCGGCGCCCATCCGCAGCCGGCACGGGCCCGCGTCGTGCCGTTCCCCGCCGGCTTCCTGGTCGCCGCTCCCACGCCCGGCGACGGCGTCCCGCTCGAGGCGGCCCCGCCCGGAGGTGCCTGCCGGCTCGGTGGCCGCTGCCCGCCGCGCGGGATCCCAGGGCTCGACGACGGCCCAGCGGCCGGCCACCCGGGCCACCTCGTCGACGGGCGCCCAGACCAGCACCTCCGCCTGCTGGCGCGCCGGGGCCGACCGGACCGCGGCGCGCACGAACGCGGCGGCGTCGCCGCCGGGCAGCGGGCGCGGGCGGAACCGGGCACCGGAGACCAGCGGCTCGGCGATCCGGTCGAGCCGGAACGTGCGCCAGTCTGACCGGTCGACGTCGAAGCCGACCAGGTACCAGCGCCCGGACAGCGAGACCATCCGGTGCGGCTCGACGTGGCGGTGGGTCGCGGCGCCCTCGCGGTCGATGTAGCCGAAGCGCAGCCGCTCCTCCGCCCGCGCCGCCAGCGCGATCGCGGTCAGCATCCCGGCGTCGACGGGCGGCCCGCCGACCGGCACCGGCACCGTGTACGCGCCGAGCGCGTCGGCCCGGTGCCGCAGCCGGCGCGGGATCACCTGCGCCACCTTGGCCAGCGCCCGAACCGCCGCCTCCTCGATCCCCGCGACCGGCCCGGCGACGGCGGCCCGAAGCCCGACGACGATCGCGACCGCCTCGTCGTCGTCGAGCAGCAGCGGCGGCACCGCGGCGCCGGCCCGCAGCTGGTAGCCGCCGGCGACGCCCCGGCTGGCGAGCACGGGGTAGCCCAACTCCCGCAGCCGGTCGACGTCGCGGCGCAGCGTCCGGGCGCTCACCTGGAGCCGGTCGGCCAGCTCCACCCCCGCCCAGTACCGGTGGGTCTGCAGCAGCGAGAGCAGCCGCAGCATCCGCGCGCTCGGTGAGGCCCGCTCGCCGGGGCTCCCGCCGCGGCCGCCCGCCGCGGCTTCAGCCTCAGCCTCGGCCTCGTCGAAGGCGTCACCGATGACCTCGTCGGGCAGCTCGCTCGCCATGCCCACCAGAATGCCCCTGGTTGCGGCCAGATCCTGGCCGCAAAGGGCCGCTCCTGCCCGGGAGGCGCCGCTGGGCGGCAGGGGGCACCACCCTGCAGGGTGGCTGGATGGGCGACGCGGGCTGGCCGGAGACGGTCCGGGCAGGTCAGCGGCCGTGCAGGCGGTCGCAGGCCATGACCTGCGTGATCTGGCCCGGGGCGAGCGCGGGCCGCGGCAGCTGGCTCGGCGCCTCGCGGGCGGTGCGCAGGCCGTCGACCACGAGCGCGAGGAAACGGCGCCACGACTCGGGGGCGACGTCGCGGGTGAAGTCGGCGACGGCGGTCAGCATGAGCTGGATCAGGGCGACGTCGGTGCCGGCGACGTCGGGGCGCAGCGCGCCGGCGTCCTGCGCCCGTTCCACCAGAGCCATGAACACCGGGCCGATGCGGTCGCGGTCCGCCGCGATGCGGGCCCGCCCGTGCGCGGTGCTGAAGACCAGCTCCTTCAGCCCCCGGTCGGCGACCTGGYGGGCGGTCGCCTGGTCGAGGAAGGCGACCAGGCCCAGCCACGGGTCCTCGGCGCGCAGGCACTCCTCGGCGAGCTCGACCAGCTTGCCGATCCGGTCCTCGAACAGGGCGTCGATGAGCAGTTCCTTGGTCGGGAACCGCCGGTAGAACGTGCCGATACCGACGCCCGCGCGCCGGGCGATCTCGTCGGTGGTGACATCGAGGCCCTGCTCGGCGAACGCCGTGGCCGCGCCCTCGAGGATCCGCCGCCGGTTGCGCTCGGCGTCGCGCCGCAGCGGCCGGTCGGTGGCCGTCGCCCGCGTCGCCTGCTCCGTCACGTACTGATCGTAGACGCCGGCCCGTCGCGGGGCCCAGGAACCGACGGGCTCGCCTTCCGGCGGAAAGCGGGCCGGAAGGCGAGCCCGCCCGACGTGGCGGGCCGCGGCCGGGTCCGCATCGAGCCGTGATCAGCCGCGGACGGTGGCGTGCATCTCCCAGACGAGGATCTCGCTGGGCTCGGTCGCGGTGACCGTGTTGCCGCCCGTGGCCGTGAAGCGGGCCGCGTCGCCGGTGGCCAGCGCGCCCTCGCCCTCCAGCGTCACCGAGCCGCGGGGCACGAACAGGTGCAGGTACGGCGCGTCGGGCAGGGTGACCGACCCGCCGGGCGCCAGGCGCGCCGCGTGCAGCGCGGCGTACCGGTTGCCGATCCGGATGGCGGCGGCGTCCTTGTCCCGCTCCATGCCGGAGGCCACCGGTACCAGGCCGCCGGCGAGCAGCTCACCGTCGATCTCCAGCTGCTCGTAGCCGGGCTCGATCCCCGCCGTGTCCGGGACGACCCACATCTGGACGAAGTGCACCGGGTCGGTGTGCTCACCCTCGCCGGTGAGGCGCCAGGAGTCGTTCTTCTCCGAGTGCAGGATCCCGGTGCCGGCGCTCATCCGCTGGGCCAGGCCCGGGTAGATGACGCCCGAGTGCCCGGTCGAGTCCTGGTGGACGAGGCCACCGTCCAGCACCCAGGTGACGATCTCCATGTCCCGGTGGGGGTGGGTGTCGAAGCCGGTGCCCGGGGCGACGACGTCGTCGTTGTTCACGAGCAGCAGGCCGTGGTGGGTGTTGTCCGGCGCGTAGTGGTGGCCGAAGGAGAAGGAGTGCTTCGAGTCGAGCCACGACATCCTCGTGGCGTACCGGTCCGGTGCGCGCCGGATGTCGACGCTCGCCTCGCGGGTCGTGGTCACAGCGGCCATGGTGGCCTGTCCTCTCTTGGCCCGGTCTCCCGGCCTGTTCTCCGGTGCGGCCGGCCCAGATAGTTGCTTGTGCAACCATCAAGCGTCGGCCCCGGTCCGTCATTCCCGCGAGCCCGGGCCGGTGGCGGCGACCTAAGCTTCCCGGCATCCGTATCTCTTCGCGCAAGCCTGGACAACGGCCACCGGGCTGGCGGGCTGGCCGGATGGACAGACTGGACCGACAGGGGCGGCGCGTGCGGGAGCGGTTGCGGAAGATCGCGGCGGAGACGGTCGGGATCGTCGACGCCGGCGGGTACACGGCGAGCGACGGGCGACGGGTCGACATCTCCCAGCGGGTGTCGCGGGCCGTCGAGGGCACCGTCCTGTACGGGCCAGAGCCGGTCGACGTCGTCCCGCCCGCGGGCGGGACGACGCCAGACCCGGCGCCGAGGCCGGCGTCAGGCCGGACACGACCGCCGGGCCGCGTCGAGGTCACGGGGGAGACCACCTTCGGGGCGGCCCGGCGGATGGTGGCCGCCGGCCCCGGGCCGGTGGCGGCGCTGAACTTCGCCTCGGCCCGCTGGCCGGGCGGAGGCTTCCTCACGGGTGCCAGGGCTCAGGAGGAGTACCTGTGCCGGCTGTCCGCGTTGTACGCCTGCCTGGTCGGCGTCGACGACTACTACCAGCCGCACAACGCCGCCGGCACGTCGCTCTACAGCGACCGGGTGCTGCACTCGCCGGCCGTCCCAGTCTTCCGCGCCGACGACTTCAGCCTGCTCCCGGAGCCGGTCGACGTCGGCATCCTCACCGCGGCGGCGCCGTACGCGACGGGGATCGCCCGCGACGAGCCGCACCTGCTGCCGCTGCTTCCCCAGACCTTCCGGTCCCGCTGCCGGCAGGTCCTCGCGGTCGCCGCGCGCCATGGATACCGCCGGCTGGTCCTCGGCGCGTGGGGCTGTGGCGCCTTCGGGAACGACCCCGGCGTCGTGGCCGCCGCCTTCGCCGAGCTGCTGCTGCCCGGCGGCACGTTCGCGGAGCACTTCGACGAGATCGTCTTCGCGATCCTCCGGCAGTACGACTCCGAGTCCGCCACCAGCGACATCTTCGCCTCGGCCCTGCGCCTGACCTGACCGTGCCGCCTGGGCCGCGCCCCCGCCGTCACACCCGCGGCGACGGGCCAGGCGGGCGCGCGGCCAGTGGCCCACCGAGCCTGGTGGTGTCGATGGACGGCGTGAGGGGATCGGGGCGTGGGTGGTCGGGGAGCACGACCGGGGCCGCCAGGACCGTGTCGTCGTGGCAGGGACCGTCGCCGATCAGGACCGGCCAGGCGCCCTCGTTGTGGCAGCACGCGGCGTAGGTCACGGCCCACCAGGGCGGGTCGGTCAGCGAGAGAAACCGCCAGCCCGGCGCGCAGAACACCAGGTGCGCGGCGATCAGCGACCGCCGCAGCGCCTGGCCTCGCGCGGCGGCGCGGTCGGTCACGCCGGGCGCCGTGAGGCCGTCGGCCGCGGTGCCCGGTGACCATCTCGAGGTGTTCCGGAGCTCGGCGGACAGTCGGGCCGCCCGGAACGGGCCCGGGAGCCACCGGGCGGACAGGCGCAGCTCGGCGTCGAGCCGAGGCCAGGCGCGGACCACCCGTCCCCGCGCGATGGGCGGCTCCTCCGCCGAAGGCGGCGCGGACGGCCCGGACGGCCCGGACGGCCCGGACGGCCTGGACGGCGTGGACGGCGTGGACAGGGCGCCGGCGCGCCACTGCCCACCGGGCGGCGGCGCCCCGGACGGGGCCGCGGTGGGCTGGACCTCCCGGCCCGCCGGCGCCACCACCGGGATCGTCCACAGCGCCGGATCGGGGTCCGGGTCCGCGGACCCGACCAGCAGGTCGGCCAGCGGGATGAGCGCGTCCTCCTCGCAGGCCGCCGCCTCCTGCGAGGCCCCCGGCTCGTCGTGCGGGTCGCGGACGGTGTCCACCGGGGCGAGGCCACCGCGTCGGCTGACCCACTCCGACCGGTCGACGAGCCGCAGGAACCGGACCCGCACCCGCAGGACGCCCAGGTCGGTCTGGCGGTCCGGATCGGTGATCAGGCCGGCACCGCCGCCGGGCTCGTGCTCCAGCAGGCACTCCGCGTGGCAGGAGGAGTGCTCACCGCCGCCGGCGGCGAACGCGGGCGGGACGAGGACACCGAACGGGCCGCACGCCTGGTGCGCCATCACCCCCGAGAGGCGCGGGTAGAGCTGGTGGCCCCGGTAGAGCACGGCGTCGGCCACCGCGCGGGCCATCTCGACGCCGGTCCGCGCGTTCATGACCGCACCGTCCCTCGGCCCATCGCCACAGCTGGATCCAGGGCGGCCGACGCCGACGCCGATGCCGGCATCGGCGCCGTCCTCGCCCTCGCGCCGTCGGCCGCGTGACCCCGCCGGCCAGCCGTGGGCGCCGTGCCGGTGGCCGGGCCTGGCGAGTCGGCGATCACCTGGTCGCCGGGGCCCGGACCCGTCGTGGCACCGGCGGCGGCGAGCAGGGCGAGGATCGCGTCGTCCCAGGAGGAGAGGGCGTTCGTCACCTTGTAGCGGGCGACGGCGTCGACGGTGTCGCGACGCAGCCGCATCCAGGCCTCGCCGGGGAAGTACGCGTCCATCAGCTGCCGCCAGACCGCCACCGGCAGCCGGTAGCGCGCCTCGAGGTGCCAGGGCACGGGCTCGACCCGCGGCCCCGCCAGCGTCGAGTGGAACACCGTGCCGCTGAACAGCAACGACAGCGGGATCACCCCGTCCCGCAGCGTGTGGAAGTACTTCCCGGCGGCGACCTCCAGGTCATAGCTCACCGGTATGTGCAGCTCGGCCCCGACACTGCCGACGAACGAGCCGACCGTGGCCGACACCGTCGCGACCGGGAACGTGCGCATCGAGCGCGACCACCGCGGCAGGCCGCCGAAGACGGCCCACAGCTGCTCCCGCTCGTCGTCGCGGTAGCCACGCCCCGCCGGCTCGACCCGGACCTGGCAGCGCAGCGCGATCGCCTGGATCGAGGCTCCGGTCGTCTCGGCGATCCGCAGCCTGGCCACCAGGGTCGGGCTCGCCCCGCAGGGCATCGGCGCGATGTCCATACAGTTGAACGCGAACTCGGCCACTTCCGTCACCCCTACCAGGTGATGCCCGGCCTGGCCGCCGATAACGTCCCGGTCCTGGCCGGCCCCCGGCGGCCGTCCCGCGCGAGCTCAACCGGTGACGGGCTCAGCCGGTGGGCTCTCCCGCGGCGGTGACCGGCTGGGAGGCGGTGAGTGGCTTGCGCAGGACGGTGAAGGCGAGGTCGTCGCGGCGGGGGAGGCCGAAGCGCTCGTCGCCGTAGGGGAAAGGCTTCGTGTCGCCGGTCGGCCGGTAGCCGCGGCGGACGTACCAGGCGATCAGCTCGGTGCGCTGGGAGATCACGTACATCTCCATCCGGTCGGCGTCCCAGACCTCGCGGGCGCGCCGCTCCGCCTCGGCGAGCACCGCCGAGCCGAGCCCGCCGGCCTGCCTGGTCGGGCGCACGGCGAACATGCCGAAGTAGCCGGTCGAGCCATGCCGTTCCAGCTGGCAACAGGCGATGATCCGCAGGCCGGACTCCGCCCCGGCGTGGTTCCCGTCGCCGTCGCCGTCCGCGACGGCATGGACGCCTTCGGCGTCGCCCGGGGCCTCCTCCGCCACCAGGATCATCCCGTCGGCTCCCGCCACGATCTCGACGATCGCCTCGGCGTCGGTGCGCTGGCCGCCGAGCAGGTCGGCCTCGGTGGTCCACCCCGCCCGGCTGGGCTCCCCCCGGTAGGCCGACGTGATGAGTGCCAGCAGCTCCGGCACGTCATCGAGCGTCGCCGCCCGGAACCGCACGTCAGCCCGCCCCGCCGCTCCATTCGTCCGCACGCCCCTCATCCTCGCAGTGCCCGCCGGCTCTCCGGCGGGATCGGGGTCGGCCGGGGTCGGCCGGGGCGGCGGTGTCGGGCGGGGCGGCGGTGTCGGGCGGTGGCGGGCCCGTGTGTGGCCGCGGGCGACGGCCCTCAGGCGGAGACGGCGAGTTCGGCGGCCAGGGGCGGGAGGATGTCGCCGAGGGGGGCGTCGACGAGGAGAGCGGCGCGGGTGTCGGCGCGGGTGGGGCCCTGGTTGACGATGGCGACCGGAATGCCCAGCTGGCCGGCCCGCAGCACGAAGCGATAGCCGGACATCACGGTCAGCGACGATCCAAGTACCAAAAGGAGTCGGGAGCGCTCGACGACGTCCATCGCGGCCGTCACCCGGTCGCGCGGGACCGTCGCGCCGAAGAAGACGACGTCGGGCTCCAGCCTGCCGACGCCGCAGTGCCGGCAGCCGACCATGACAAACCGGGCGATCTCGGCCTCGGCCAGGGCGACGTCACCGTCCGGGTTGACCCGCCCCGCTGGCGTGAGCGCCGCACCGGGCGCGGCAGGCGCCTCGACGCCCTCCGCGGCGATCGCCGGCAGGCCGTCTCCGCCGTCCGTGCCGCCGTCCGTGCCGCCGTCCGTGCCGTCGGTCGGGTCGGGCTCCTCGGCGCCGGACACGCCGGCGTCGACGGCCTCGGGGCGGAAGTCGGGGTTGGCGGCGGCGAGGCGCGCCTCAAGCTCGGCCCGCGGGCTGACGTCGCCGCAGTCGGAGCAGAGCACCCGGGCGAGGCTGCCGTGCAGCTCGATGACGGAGCGCGCGCCGCCGGCCTGGTGCAGACCGTCGACGTTCTGGGTGACGAGGCCGGCGAGGAGGCCGGCCTCCTCGAGCGCCGCGACCGCGGTGTGCCCGGCGTTGGGGCGCGCGTCGACGATGTGCCGCCAGCCGGCGTGGCCCCGGGCCCAGTACCGCCGCCGGGCCGCCGGGTCACCGGTGAACTGCTGGTAGGTCATCGGGCTGTGGTTGCGTCGCAACGCCCCGCTCGGGCCGCGATAGTCCGGGATCCCCGACTCGGTCGACATGCCGGCGCCCGTCAGCACGGCGAGGCCGCCACCTCCGTCGCTGGCACCGCGGGCGTCCCCCGTGCCACCGGCGGCGGAGATGGCGTCCAGGAGAGCCGCCACGCCGGCCGCCGCGTCCCTGATCACCGGCAGGTCCGGCGGCCGCGGGCCGAGATCGGCGGTGCGTGCGAACGGCTTGACTCGATAGGCCAGTGGGGCCTCGCTCACGGCCAGCCCTTCGGTTGCCATGGTCCTATGGTGCCGGCACGAAGGACAGTCGCACCCTGCTGGCGGCTTGTGGCGCTGACATCAGGCCAGCATCACGGTAACTATGACGGTACGGAAGCTATGACGGCTCGGACCGAGCGAGCTCCGGCGACGCCACGCCGGGCCCGCCGCCGTGAGCACCGTCGAGGATGTGCCCGGCGACGCCATCGCCGGGCACCTCGCCGCCACCGCCGTGGCACGGACGGCGGTGGCGGCGAGTTCTGATGGATCGCGGCCGACGCGGAGCAGGGCTCCAGGATCATGCGCGTCTCCGGTGGGGGGCGGCGGCATGGATCCCCGGTGGCATGGATCCCGGGTGCGCGACCTTGGGGGCGCGGCCTTCCGGGTGAGACCTACCTCACGGCGGGGCGCCGGTACCGCCCGCGTCCCGCGCGGCGCGTCGGCCTCTCGTCCTCCATTGCGCGCCCGGCGGGCGTGCCATGGGCGCCCGCCGGGCGGAGACGCCCAGGGGCCAGGGCTGCGTCACCGGCCGGTCGAACTCCTCGCATACGGTTGGCGATGTACACGCAGAGTGCCGGTCGCTCCGCCGCGCCGCGGCCACGCGTCCGACCGAGCGAGGGGAAAGCGAAGCATGGAGCAGCGGGTCGACGCCGACCCGGCGACGCCCGGTCCGGCCGGTGCCGACGCCGGTGCCGACGCCCCCGCGCACACCCCGGCTGGCGGCGTCCTCGTGTTCTCCTCGGGCGGGCTGACCGCCGCGGAGGTCGCGAGCCGGGTCGCCGCCGGCCAGGTCAACGACGTGCCGACCAGGACGAGCCGAACCGTCCGCGAGATCCTCGTCGCGAACGTGTTCACCCGGATCAACCTGATCATCGGTGTGCTGTTCGCGCTGATCTGCGTCGTCGGGCCCATCCAGGACGGCCTGTTCGCCGGGGTGATCCTCGCGAACTCGGTCATCGGCATCATCCAGGAGCTGCGCGCCAAGCGGACCCTCGACCGGCTCGCCGTCATCGGCGAGGCCCGCACCATGGTCCGCCGCGACGGCCAGGCCAGGGAGCTCCCTCCCGGCGAGATCGTCCTCGACGACGTGATCGAGGTCGGGCCAGGCGACAAGGTGGTCGTCGACGGCACGGTCGCCGAGGCCGACGGCCTGGAGGTCGATGAGTCGCTGCTCACAGGCGAGGCCGACCCGGTCCACAAGCGCCCCGGCGACCCGGTGATGTCCGGAAGCTTCGTGGTCGCCGGCTCCGGCGCGTTCGTCGCGGCGAAGGTCGGCGCCGAGGCCTACGCCGCGCAGCTCGCCGCCGAGGCCAGCCGGTTCACGCTGGTGAACTCCGAGCTGCGCAACGGCATCAACAGGATCCTGCGGATCGTCACCTACCTGATCATCCCGGCCGGGATCGCGCTGGTCATCAGCCAGCTCACGATCGACGACAACGACCTGGCCGAGGCGATCCGGCGGATGGTGGCCGGACTGGTCAGCATGGTGCCGGAAGGGCTGGTGCTGCTGACGTCGCTGGCGTTCGCGGCCGGCGTCGTGCGGCTCGGGTCGCGCAACTGCCTGGTGCAGGAGCTGCCCGCGATCGAGGGGCTCGCCCGGGTCAGCGTCGTCTGCCTGGACAAGACCGGCACCCTGACCGAGCCGGCGATGGACGTCCTCGAGGTCCGCCTCCTGGACGCGTACGCGGCCGACACGTCCGCGGACGGCGACGGCGATGGCGACAGCGATGGCGAGGCCGGTGCCGGTGGGCGGGTGCCCGCGGTGCTCGGCGCGCTGGGCGCGGCCGACCGGCGGCCGAACGCGAGCCTGCAGGCCATCATCGACGCCTACCCGGCACCCGAGGGCTGGCGGCCGGTGGACGCCGCGCCGTTCTCGTCCGCCCGCAAGTGGTCCGGGGCGAGCTTCGTCGAACCGGACGGCACGGAGTCGACCTGGCTGCTCGGCGCGCCCGACGTGCTGCTCGAGGCCGGCCACCCCGCGCTCGCGGACGCCGACGCGTTCGGCGAGCGCGGCCTGCGGGTGCTGCTGCTCGCCCGCTCCGACCGTTCCCTCGTGGACGCGCTCGCCGGCGGCGTGGGCGGTGCAAACGGTGCGGGCGGCCTCGCCGGCGCGGTGGAGCCGGCCGCGCTGGTCGTCATCGCCCAGCGGCTGCGCGCCGACGCGCCTGACACGCTGCGTTACTTCGCGGAGCAGAACGTCGCCACCAAGGTCATCTCCGGCGACAACGCGCTGTCGGTCGGCGCGGTGGCCCGCGAGCTCGGCCTGCCGGGCGCCGAGAATCCCGTCGACGCCCGCACCCTGCCCGAAGACCGGGCCGAGCTCGGCGCCGAGCTCGAGACGCACACCATCTTCGGCCGGGTCACCCCGCACCAGAAGCGCGAGATGGTCGGCGCGCTGCAGGCCCGAGGCCATGCGGTCGCGATGACCGGCGACGGCGTCAACGACGTCCTCGCCCTCAAGGACGCGGACATCGGCGTCGCGATGGGCTCCGGCAGCCCCGCGACCCGCGCCGTCGCCCAGATCGTCCTGCTCGACAACAGCTTCGCGGCGCTTCCGTCCGTCGTCGCCGAAGGCCGCCGCGTCATCGGCAACATCGAGCGGGTCGCGAACATCTTCCTGGACAAGACGGTGTACTCGGTGCTGCTGGCGATCGTCGTCGTCGCGGCCCAGGTTCCGTACCCGTTCCTGCCTCGGCACCTGACGCTGATCAGCTCGCTGACGATCGGCATCCCGTCGTTCTTCCTGGCGCTGGCGCCGAACCACGAGCGGGCCCGGCCGGGCTTCGTCTCCCGGGTGCTGCGCTTCGCCATCCCCGTCGGCGTGCTGTCGGGCCTGGCGACCATCGCGACGTACTTCCTGGCGCGCGAGGTCTTCTACGATCACGACCTGCGGGCCGAGACCTCCCTGTCGACGTTCACACTGTTCCTCGTCTCGATCTGGGCGCTCGCCATGATCGCCCGGCCTTACACCTGGTGGCGGATCCTGCTGGTCGCCGCCATGGGCGCGCTGTTCGGCGTGGTGCTGGTCGTCCCCTACCTGCAGGACTTCTTCCAGCTCTCCCTGGTCGGTACCACCGGCCCGCTGATCGCCCTCGGCATCGCCGCGGCGACGGCCGTCCTCATGGAGATCGCCTGGTTCCTCTTCCGACCCCCGCACGGCTCGGACCCGATGGCCGCCACCGGTGCCGAGGCCGTCCCGTCCGCCGGATCCAGGAGGATTCCGTCTCCGTCGACCAGTGAGCCAGCCGGCTCGCCGCCGGTCAGCTGAGCCGTTGGGCCCTCGGTGGCGCTGGCCGCCAGGCGGGCTCCACTGGAGAGCCTCCATGCCCGGCGTGCCCGAGGGCGCGTGCCGGGGCGCGGCGTGGGTGGATAGGATCGCGTTCTACGGCATGTAGTAGAGATGGGCGGCACGATGGTCAGGGTCATCGCGGTGGCGGTCGCGGTCGCGGCGCTGCTGCTCGCGGCCTGGGTGTTCCTCCTCGCCTGGCGCAGCCGCCCGATCGGACGGGCGGTGCTCGCCGGGGCCGGGGTCGTCGAGGCGCTGATCCTCGCGCAGGTGATCGGCGCGATCGCGCTGGTCGCCCGGGGTGAACGCGCGGACGAGCCGCTGACGTTCGTGCTGTACTTGATCGCGTCCGTGGTGGCGCTGCCTCTCGGGGCCTGGTGGGCCGTGGGGGAGCGCTCCCGGTCCGGGACGGCGGTGCTCGGGGTCGCGGCGCTGGTGGTCGCGGTGATGGTGCAGCGCCTGCAGCAGACCTGGTCCTGACGGAGACGACGACGGGCACCCGGACCGGGCCGTGGGGCGCGCGAGGCCTCGCCGGCGCCGGGCGTCCTTCGGCCGGAGACCCGGGCGGGCCAGACAGGTACGGCGGGAGGACAGGATGACCACCGAGACGGCGGCGGCGGCGGCCACGGCGGGCGGTACGCCCCCGGAGGGCACGCCGGGCGCGCGGCGGACGGCGAGCGGGCCGGGCCGGCTGCTGGTCGCCGTGTACGCGGTGTTCGCGGTCGCGGCGACGTCACGAGCGCTCGTACAGATCATCACGAAGTTCCACGAGGCACCGGTCGCCTACCTGCTGTCCGCGCTCGCGGGCGTCGTGTACATCCTGGCGACGATCGGGCTCACCCGCTCCTCGGCCGTCGGCCGGCGCCTGGCGACCGCCGCCTGCGCCACGGAGCTCGTCGGCGTGCTCACCGTCGGCACGCTGAGCGTCGTCGACCGCGACCTGTTCCCCGACGAGGCGGTCTGGTCGGTCTACGGCCAGGGCTACTTCTTCCTGCCGGTCGTGCTGCCGGCGCTCGGCCTGTGGTGGCTACGCCGCACCGCCCGTCCCACGCCCCCGGCCGGCCGACCTGCCTGAAGGCGAGCCCGGGCGACCGCGTGGCCTCGTCGACGCCGCCGMCCGCGGTCCCGCAAGGCCATCCCGTCTGGCGTGATCGCCGGTTGTGCCTTCTGGTGGTCGTGGAACGCCGAGCAGCTGCACCACCGGAGGGACGACCACCGGAGGGACGACCACCGGAGGGACGACCACCGGAGGGCCGACCACCGGAGGGCCGAGGTCGCGATCATGCGCGCGGCGTGACGGGGGCAGCCTCGCGTGTGGCGGCGTCGCGTCGGTCGGGTCGTCGTCGGTCGGGTTGTGTGACGGGGTTCGTGAAGTGAGGGGGTCGCGATGCGGTTCGTGGGGTTCCGGGAGGGCGGCAGGGCACTCGTCGGCGTCCTGACCCAGACCAGCGGCGGCGCGCCAGGGGCGGCGACGCCGGCGGCGGGCGTGCCGGCGGTGATCGGGCTCGCGCCGGTCGAGGAGTTCTACGCCGATCTGGCCCGCTGGCGGGACCGGGCCGCGGAGGCGCTCGCGCTGCCGGGGACCGCGGCGCGGCCCGCGCGTGAGCTGACGCTGGTCCCGCCGGTCCCACCGGCGGCGCGGGTGCTGTGCGTCGGGCTGAACTACCGGGCGCACGCGGCCGAGACGGGCCTGCCGCTGCCGAAGTACCCGGCCATCTTCGGCCGGTGGACGGTGTCGCTCACCGTCGACGGGACGCCGGCTCCGGTGCCGGCGGGGGAGCGCGGGCTGGACTGGGAGGGGGAGCTGGGCGTCGTCGTCGGCGCGACGCTCGCCGACGCCGACGAGGCGACCGCGCTCGCCGGCGTGCTCGGCTACGCCGCGTTCAACGACCTGTCCGCCCGGCGGGCCCAGGGGCGTTCGCCGCAGTGGACTCTCGGCAAGAACTCCGACCACAGCGGGCCCCTCGGCCCGGTCGTCACCGCCGACGAGGTCGGCGACCCTGCCGACGGGCTGCGGGTCGTCACCCGGATGCGCACCCGCGCGGACGACGGCTCGGTGGTCGAGGAGGTCGTCCAGGACGGCGACACCAGTGACATGATCTTCAGTGTCGGTCAGGTGCTGTCCTTCATCAGCCAGACGATCACCCTGCACCCCGGCGACCTGCTGGTCACCGGCACCCCCGCCGGCGTCGGGTACATCCGCAGGCCGGCCCGCTACCTGGTACCCGGCGACTGGGTGGAGGTCGAGATCGAGCGGGTCGGCCGGGTCGCCACCCCGATCGTCGACGCCACCGGTCGCGGCTGACAGCCGCGCCGACGTGTCCCGGCTGACCGGGGCGGCTGACCGGGGCGCCGATCGGCCCGGTTGATCGGCTCGGTTGATCGGCTCGGTTGGCTTCCGCGGGCGGTCGCGCGCGGTTGTCGAGCGCGTCCGGTCACCGTGGTCCCGTTCGCCCGCCCCCCGGCCGCCCCGGTTTCCCGTGGGCGTGCCTCGTGACTATGACCGCGGTCGGGTACCTGATGACCCGAAGTCCGGGCGGTGGCGACCCGCCCGACGGCGCCCGCGGGCATGGCGGACGGCCGTGAAGACCGGGTACTTGTTCCCGGGAATGCTGTCAAGCACCGGTGCCCGCCGATTCCGTGTCGCCTCCCGGCCGCCTCCGCCGTCATTTGTGGGCGCATTTTCTTCGGAGGATCGGGTGGTATGGGGGATATATTCCAGGGCCCTCGCGCCTTTCGCCCCGATGTAGGAATGAATCGGCCGCAAATCCGGCCGCGGACCGTACATGGCGAAACGGTGGGACGCTCCCTGATCCTTTTTTCGACTCGACGAAATCTAGCTACGCTGCGTCACGCAGTCATTCCGATGTCGTATTCCGCGGCTGGCCGAAGACCGTGCGAGAGATATCCCGCGCGGCTGGAGGCCGCCAGGTGATTTGGGGGACCGGTTAGATGAAGAAGTCGATTGGTCGACGCGCGGCCACCATCGCCGTCACCGGGGCTGTCGCCGTGGTTCTTGGTTTCGGTCCGGGAGTCGCTGCAGCGCAGGCCTGCGACTGGGGCTGGGGCGACAAGAAGGACGGCGGCTGGGACAGGGGCAAGGACGGCGGCTGGGGCAAGGACGGCGGCTGGGGCAAGGACCGTAAGGACGGTTGGGGTAAGGACGGTAAGGACGGCTGGGGCAAGGACGGTTGGGGCAAGGACCGCAAGGACGGCGGCTGGGGCAAGGACGGCAAGGACGACTGGGGTTGGTAGTCGCCCGCTGTCCGGCTCACTGGCCGGCTCCTGCCGGGACCATGCCGAAAAGCTGATGCTCCGGCGGTCCTGAAAGGCTGGGGCGGCGCTCCCTGTCCGGGCGCCGCCCCTCTTTCGCGTGTCGCGGATTCGCGTGTGGCTCCGGGCCTCGCGCGACTATGCCCGGTTCCGCCCCGCACGCCGGCCAACATCCACGCGGGACCCGTCCTTCCTCGACAGGCTGTCGCGAGTGGCCAGCGGTCGGTTACCGAGTCATGGGTGACAAGTGATCGGTAACGGTGAAGGGTGGGGCGGTGAGGTCGGGTGGCGGGCCGGGCGCGGCACGGCGACCTGGTCGCGGACCACGCGGGCGCCCGAGCCTCCCACCAGCCGCCGCCTCCCGGTAATAACGTAGCGTATCCAGGCGGACCCCTACAGTAGTTATCGGGCGTACAACTATATCGGTATTCGATTACCGAAAGTGGTCGAAATATGGTGAGGCTGTAATTGCGGTGGTCACGGTCAGCTCTGAGAGGGAGTGCGCTACGTGAGTTCGGGTGATTCGTCCGACGACTACGGCGTACGGCTGCTGAATCCCGACGGGTCAGCATGTGAGCATGTGGATTTCCCCGCACTGCTCGGCGTCGAGGAGCTGAAAGGCTGCTATGGGGCGATGCTGCGGACCCGCCACCTAGACGAGGCGGCGACCGCGCTGCAGCGCCAGGGTGAGCTCGCGCTGTGGATCCCGCTGCGCGGCCAGGAGGCGGCCCAGATCGGCTCCGTGCGCGCGGCCACGCCCACCGACTTCATCTTCCCGAGCTACCGGGAGCACGCCGTCGCCTGGGACCGGGGCCTGCCCGCGGTCGAGGTGATGCGGCTGCTGCGCGGGATCACCCACGGCGGCTGGGACCCGGCCGCCCACAACCTGGCCAACTACGCGCTCGTGCTCGCCTCGCAGACGCTGCACGCCGTCGGCTATGCCCTCGGCCTCCAGCTCGACGCCCGGCTTGACCCCCGGTACGACGCCCAGGCCGGCGCGCCGGCCGGGCCGGAGCCGGCGGCGGTGATCGCGTACCTCGGCGACGGCGCGATGAGCCAGGGCGACGCCAACGAGGCGTTCGTCTGGGCCGCGAGCTTCAACGCCCCGGTGGTCTTCTTCTGCCAGAACAACCAGTGGGCGATCTCCACCCCGGCGGCGCGCCAGTCGAGGGTGCCGCTGGCCGCCCGGGCCGCCGGGTTCGGTTTCCCGGGCGTGCGGGTCGACGGCAACGACGTCGTCGCCGTGCATTCGGTCACGTCGTCCGCGCTGGCGCGGGCTCGCGCGGGCGAGGGCCCCACACTGATCGAGGCCTATACCTACCGGATGGGACCGCACACCACCTCCGACGACCCGACCCGATACCAGCCGACCGGCGAGGTCGACCACTGGCGGGCGCTCGATCCGATCGACCGGGTCGAGCGGGCGCTGGCCCCGGTCTGCGACGCCGCCTGGTTCGACGGGCAGCGGGCCGAGGCCGCGGCCGCGGCCGCCCGGCTGCGGACCGCGACGCTCGCGCTGCCGGACCCGGCGCCGGACGCGTTCTTCGACGAGGTGCTGGTGACCGAGACGGAGGAGGCCCGCGCCCAGCGCGCCAGCTTCCGCGAGTACCGGGAGTCGTTCCAGGTATGACGACCACGCACACGCCGCGGCCAAGCACGCTCCTGGTTCCCGAGGCCAGGCCCGCCGCCGAGCCGGCGCCGGCGTCCGTCCCGCTGGCCAGGGCGCTCGGCGCCGGGCTGCGGGACGCGATGGCGGCGGACCCGAAGGTGGTCCTGCTGGGCGAGGACGTCGGCCGGCTCGGCGGCGTCTTCAGAGTCACCGACGGGCTGCAGGAGGAGTTCGGCGAGGCGCGGGTGATCGACAGCCCGCTCTCGGAGAGCGGCATCGTCGGCGCCGCGATCGGGCTCGCGATGCGCGGCTACCGGCCCGTCTGCGAGATCCAGTTCGACGGCTTCGTCTACCCCGCGTTCGACCAGATCGTCACCCAGCTCTCCCGGCTGCACCAGCGTTCCGCCGGCCACCTGCGGATGGCGGTGACGATCAGGATTCCCTACGGCGGCGGGATCCACGCCGTCGAGCACCACAGCGAGTCCCCGGAGGCGTACTTCGCGCACACCCCGGGGCTGCGGCTGCTGACCCCGTCGACGTCCGCCGACGCCTACCTGCTGCTGCGCCAGGCGATCGCCTGCGACGACCCGGTGATCTTCTTCGAGCCGAAGCGGCGTTACTGGGAGCGCGGCCCGCTGACCGCCCCCGAGGACCCGCCGCCACCGATGGAACGCGCCCGGGTCGCCCGGCCCGGCACCGACGTCACGCTCATCGCCTACGGGCCGACGGTGCGCACCTGCCTGGACGCGGCGAGCGCCGCCGCGGCCGACGGCCGCTCCGTCGAGGTCGTCGACCTGCGCTCGCTCGCCCCGCTGGACTGGCCGACGCTGGCCGACTCGGTGCGCCGCACCGGCCGGGCCGTCGTCGTGCACGAGGCGGTGGTGACGGCGGGGCTCGGCGCCGAGATCGCGGCGCGGCTGACCGAGGAGTGCTTCTACCACCTGGAGGCGCCGGTCGGCCGGGTCGGCGGGTACCACGCCCCGTACCCGGCCGCCCGGCTGGAGCAGGAGTACCTGCCCGACCTCGACCGGGTGCTCGACGCGGTGGACCGGGCCTTCAGGTACTGACCCGCGCGCGGGCGCGTTCAGGCGCCTGACGCACGCGACCGCCCGACAGGTGAAAGAGGCCAGATGTACGACCAGTTCCACCTGCCAGACCTCGGCGAGGGCCTCGCCGAGGCGGAGATCGTGCACTGGCTGGTGCGGCCCGGGCAGACCGTGGAGCTCAACCAGCCCCTCGTCGAGGTGGAGACGGCCAAGGCCGCGGTGGAGATCCCGTCGCCGTTCGCGGGCGTGGTCCACGCCCTGCACTGCGCCGAGGGTGACCTGGTGCCCGTCGGCTCGGCGCTGCTCACCGTGGCCACGGCCGAGGCCCCGGCCCCGGCGGGGATCGAGCCTGACGACGCGCCGCCGGCACTGGTCGTCGGCCACGCGCCGGTCGAGCCCGCCGCGGGCGAGTCCCCGCGCCGCCGCCCGCGCCGACCGCTTCACCAGCCGCCCGCCACGGTCGCCGCCGCGGCCCCCGGGACCACCGCCGACCAGCCGCCGTCCTGGCCCGTCGCCACATCCAGCGCCGCGCTGTCGGACCTCGCGCCGCTGGTGAGGGCCCGGCCCGCGCCGGCGCTGAGCACGGCGCCGGCGGCGAACGGGTCGGCGGCTCCGGCGCGGGCGCGGGTGCTGGCCACCCCGCCCGTCCGCAAGCTCGCCCGCGACCTCGGCGTCGACCTCGCCGCCGTCCGGCCGACCGGCCCCGCCGGGACGATCGCCCGCGCCGACGTCACCGCGGCCGCCCGGCTCGGCGCGCCGGCGAGCCGCCCGGGTGCCGGCGAGGCACCGCCCCAGCGGGCGGGCCACGGCGGGGCCGAGCGGCCCTTGGCCAGGCCTGGTGAGCGGATCCCGGTGCGCGGCGTCGCCCGGCAGATGGCGCTCGCCATGGAACGCAGCGCCTTCACGGTTCCGCAGGCGACCGTGCACCGCACCGTCGACGTCACCGCGATGCTCGCGCTGGTCGCCCGGTGGCGGGCGGAGAACGAGGCGGCCGCGCGTCCTGGCGTGGCTCTCACGGCACCGGCCGTACCAAGGGTGACGGCGTTGGCGTTCATCGCGCGCGCCGTCGTCGCGGCGCTCGCGGCGCACCCACTGGCGAACGCGCGCTGGCTGACGTCCGCCGACGGGTCCAGCGAGATCGAGGTGTTCGCGACCGTCAACCTCGGGGTGGCCGTGGCCTCCGACCGCGGACTGATCGTGCCGATCATCCCGGACGCGGGCAGGCTCTCGCTGCCCGCGCTCGCGGGCGAGCTCGCCGAGCTCGTCTCCCAGGCACGCGCCGGCCAGACCCCGCCGGCCAGGATGGTCGGCGCCACGATCACCGTGTCCAACGTCGGCGTCTTCGGCGTCGACTCCGCCGCCGGGCTGGTCCGCGAGGGCGAGGCGGCGCTCGTCGTGCTGGGCGCCATCCGGGAGACCCCGGCCGTCTGGGAGGGCCAGGTCCAGGTCCGCCAGGTGATGACGATCTCGGTGTCGTTCGACCACCGGATCCTGGACGGTGAGGCGGCCTCCCGGTACCTCGGCGAGATCGCCGCCGCGCTCGCCGACCCGCCGCGTCTGCTCCTGCTCGGCTAGTCCGCACGTTCGGCCGGGTCCGAGTGGCGAAAATCTCGTCCCGGCCGGACCGGGCGCGCCGCGGGCTCGCGCGACGTCGTCGCGCGGCGCGCCCACCCGGGCAGGCGCGCGGGCCCCGGTGCGGGCTGACCGCGAGCGCCCGGCGGGCCCCCCGATGGCCCTTCCGGGGGTGCGCTCACCTGGGACTGGCTAGGACGTATAGGCATTTCTCGGCGGTCCAGGCCGGGCAACGCCCGGCCTGGCTGTCGCGTCCAACGTGGCATCGGTCGTGACATGGGTCATGACATCGGTGCGCGGGCCATGCGACTCGCGGCGCTGACCCAGACGGCCCGCGTCGGCGCGGACCGTGGGGGAGTGGGCTCGCGGTGGGCTGCGATGGTTAACCCCGTGGATCTGCCCAGGTTGGTCCCGCCTAGGATCGCCCCGGGCGAGTCGACCTGAGTCGTCCCCGGCGGCGGGCTGTCCCCGCCCGGCACCGGCCTCGCTGCCGGCGTGGGCGCTCCGAGCGACCGGGCGGCACGCGGCGCGGGACCCGACATACGGAGGAACACCAGGTGGACGTGTTGCCGGACATCCTGCTCACGGTCGCGATCTCGCTTGCGGCGGGCGCGCTCGGGGCGTTGGCCATCCGGCTGTGGGAACGGCCCGGCGGCGCGCCGATGACGCGGCCCCGCCAGTCGACGCTTTTCGGGCTCGCGGCCGACGACGAGATCCTCCTCGCGGTCGCCTCGCTCGCGCCCAACGGGATGATCGCCCGCGACGACGTGCTCGCGGTCGCCGAGATCTCCTCGATCATCTACGGGGCGGACGCCCGGCCCAAGGTCACCCCCGGCGGCGCGGTGCAGGACAGCATCGGCCGGCGCACCGAGTTCTGCGTCGGCGACCCGCGCTCGAACCCGCGGATGGCCGCCCACCTGTCCCGCTACCTGCCCGGAGTGACGTTCTCCCCGCCCACGCCGCCGGCCCCGCCGCGGCAGGCCCCGGCGCTCGCCAGCGTCGGCGCCTCGGCGTCCGCCTCCTCCTCATCCGCCTCCTCCGCCGCCGCTCCCGAAGGCGCCGCCAACGGGACGGCGCAGGACGCGACCAACCCGTCAGGCCCGATGATCGTGCCCGCCCGCCCGCCGCGGGAGAGCCGGGTCATCGCGGTCACCGTGCCGAACGGGCGGGAAGGCCGGCGGCTGCGCGGCGAGAAGGGCGACGGGGCCGAGAAGACGACCAGGGAGTTCGCCGGCCGGCCGGGCGAGCACGAGTTCGCGCTGCTCGCCCGGGTCGCCGCCGGTCCTGCGCGCCGGCCGCTGTTCATCCTCGCCGGGCAGACGGCCACCGCGAACCTCGCCGCGGCCTACTACCTGCGCAGCCGCGCCGAGGAGCTCACCACCGAGTTCTCCAACAGGCCGTCGTTCTGCCTGATCCTGCGCGTCGACGCGGCCACCGTCTACGGACACGAACTGGTCGAGCGCGAGGCCGACATCAGCGCCGCGATCGTCCCCCCGACGTTCTAGTACGGCCGCGGCCCGCGGCAGGAAAGGTCGGCCCGCCGCGGCGCGGGTTCCGGGACGCCAGTTCCGGCGGTCAGGGGCCACATTCGCGACGCCGTCCAGACGACGGTGCCCCGAGGCGGCGCTGGGCTCGTCCGCCCGAGCCGGGCGGCCGTTTGGGCAAGATCCGTTTGGGCAAGATCCGTCGAGCGGGTAGAGTCCGGTACGGACGAGTCGGCCGGGCGGTCGCGTCGGGGCCGGTGCGAGCCGGTACCCGCCGAGGAAAGTCCGGACTCCACAGGGCGGGGTGGTGGGTAACACCCACCCGGGGTGACCCGCGGGACAGTGCCACAGAAAACAGACCGCCGGTACCGGGGCCGCGAGGCGCCGGGCACCGGTAAGGGTGAAACGGTGCGGTAAGAGCGCACCAGCGCCCGGGGTGACCCGGGCGGCTTGGTAAACCCCACCCGGAGCAAGGCCAAAAGGTGGGTGGCCGCGAGGCCTCCCGCTGCGCGTGCGTTCGAGGGCGGCCCGCCCGAGCACGCGGGTAGACCGCACGAGGCCGTCGGCAACGGCGGCCCTAGAGAGATGACCGCCGACCGGCCACGCGCCGGTCACAAAATCCGGCTTACAGGCCGACTCGTCCCCAAAACCCTTGCAGCGCAGCAACTCCGCTCTCGTGATCATGGCCCTGGCCTGTTCTGGCCTGTTCTGGAAACGATCACTCTTCTGTGGATCTTGTTTTCGGAAGCTCCTGGAGACCGTTGGCGCTGGATCGACGGTGACTTTTTGCAGCCAAAGCCGTGGTTGCACTCTGTAGCCGGTTGGTCGTGCGGGTGATCTTGGCGTGTCGGGCTCGCGTGGGTCGGAGGGCTCGCTTAGAGGTGCTGGCGCATCCGAGGGCCGGCCTGCTGTGCACTCATCGGCCCCGCCCTGGCGGAGGTGCCACCTCGCTGCGGTCTCGGCCGCAGCGAGTGCCTGGCGTGCTCTCAGCGGCCTTCCTGGCTCGCTTCCCATGGAACGGGCGAACCGGCTTCCGGTACGCGGCGCCCGCCGTGGCCCGGGCGTTGGCGGGCGGCGGTCGGTCCCTTGCTCGACGACATGGCCTGTCACGAGGCGGGACGGTGTCCCGTTGGACATCGGCGGCCCCGCCACCAATGCCTACCCGCGGGYGATGACTGAATACGCCCCTGAGCTGYGGCCCCCGGACCAGGAGCTCGCCTTCGTCACCTACATCCTCACCGGCCTGGTTCTCTACGGCCTGAACAGGGCGGGCGACTGCCCGACCCGCGCTCAGTTCATCGATACCCGCAGCTGGCGGCTGAAGAGGTGAACCAGTAACGGACAGGTGCGACAAACCATGTCGAGACCTATCATAGTGAAACGTTACGAAGGGATGGCGGCCGGTGTCGATGTCACGGCGTACCGACGCCCAGCGCAACAGGGAGGCCCTCCTCAGGGCAGCGGACGTCGCGTTCACCGACGATTCCGCGCGGTYGGTGCAGCTCCAGGAAGTCGCGCAGCGGGCTGGGCTCGGGCGGGCGACCGTGTACCGCCACTTCCGCGATCAGCGGGCGATGGCTGTTGCCGTCGCCGAGGATTACTTCGAACTCCTCAGACGTACCGTCCACGCGTCAGAGCAGGAAAGCGGCTCCTTTCGGGATGTTCTCCACCTGGTGCTGGTGACGCAGACGTCCATGCGCCCGCTYGTCGCGCAGTTCCGCAGGCTGCCGGACCACGAACAGCGGCGCTACTTCGAGCGGCTGACCGCGATCCTGGCCCCGCCGTTCCTGCGCGCGCAGGCTGCGGGCCAGCTCCGTCCGGACCTTGAGCTGGCTGACCTCGAGCTCATCCTCACCGTGGTCGACTCCGCCGCCAACGCGGATCTCGGCGACGCCGACCATGGCATGGCGCTGCGGCGGCTGGTCGCGGTTCTCCTCGACGGCCTGTTCAGGGAATGTAGCTCTCCGGCTGGGTCGGAACAGTAGTCCGGTCAGTCGCAGGTGGTGGCCGCGAGCAGGTCGAGAGGGATGGTGTCGGCCATCTTCTGGTAGCCGGCGAGGCTGGGGTGGAGGTTGTCCGGCGAGGCATAGGCGGGCAGGAGCTGGGATGGGTGCGCGGGGTCGCGTAGGGCGGTGTCGAAGTCGACGATGCCGTCGRCGAGCGTCTGGCCCCGGATCCAGGTGTTGACCTGCTGGCGGTATCTCTCGCTGTTGGGGGCGACGAGTGTTCCGTCGACGATGGCGTTCGCCGCGGGTGTGATCGTTCCCAGCCAGATCCTGAGGCCGGCGTCGTGTGCCTTGGTGATCAGCTGGGTGTAGCCGTTCTGGAGTTGCTGGGGTGTGACGTTGATGCCGAGGCCGAGGTCGTTGATGCCCTCGAGGACGAGGATGCCCTTGACGCCGGGGATGTTCAGGGCGTCGGTCTGGAAGCGTGACACGCCGCTGGGTCCGGTGATGAGTCCGAGGCTTCCGAGCAGCTGGTTGGAACCGATGCCGGCGTTGACCACCGAGATGGCCAGTCCGGATGTGGCGACTCTGCGTTGCAGGTCGTCGGGGTAGCGGGCGTTCTTGTCGGCGACGGTCCGGTCCGCCGGGATGCTCAGGGGGCTTCCGCCGACGAAGCCGTCGGTGATGGAGTCGCCGAAGGCGACCACCGATCGGGCTTTGGCCATGACGTCGAGTCCGTTGACGTAGAACCAGCTGAGCGTGGTCTGGGTGAATCCGGAGGCGCTGGTCTGGGTGGTGAGGTCGCCGGCGTTCGGTTTGGTGTAGTAGGAGGTCGCGTTCGCGTTCCAGTGCCTGGTCGGCGGGCTGGTGGTCGCCGGCAGGTACATGCTGATCGACAGCGGTGTGAACGCGTCGAAGGTCAGCGCGACGGGGTCGCTGACGGCGTCCTGGCCGGTGGGCACCGTGACGGAGGTGGCGCCGCCGAAGGTCACCGTCGCCGGGGTGCCGGTCGAGGCGGCGCTCTGTTGGGGTGCGGCCGTGACGTGGGCGAAGGTCAGCGGGCTGGTGCCGAAGCGGTTGCTCAGGTGGATCCGTGCGGATGATCCGCCCAGATGCGGTGTGATCACCGTCCGCAGGGTCTGTTTGGCCAGTTTTTCGGGGATGGTTCCGAGGGACGGGTCGAAGAACGACGATCCGTCGGTGGGACTGGCGGTCCAGCTGGCCACCCACCGGTCGGTCGCGCAGATGTTCGTCTCGGCGGCGGCCGCCGAGACGGCGCCGAGGACCGAGGAGACCACCGCCAGTCCCGTGCCCGCCGCCGCCAGAACCACGGCCGCCACGCAGGCCGCCGCCTTTCGTGACTTCACACGCATTGTCCGGTCTCCTTCTCGCGCATGCCGTGTTCATGGCCGAGGGCGCGCCGAAAGCCGTGCGGAGATGCAATCCGGCTAGCTGTGGGACGTGGGCGTCGGAAGGATGGGTCCGAGGTCGCCCGMAGCGCATCGCGTATATCCGCATGGTCCGTAGATTGTACGGTTCGGGACGGTATCTCCCAATCGGAGTTCCGGTCAAGTAGACCGTCTTTCCAACGTTCCAAGAAACGAGACCTGGCGGTTCCAGGAATCTCGGAACGGGGTCAGGGGAAATCGCGAACCCAAGAATCTCCGCGTGCCGCGCCAACCACCAGCCGCCGCGGCGGCTGTCCGCGGGCGTGACAATGCTGGCCGTCAGCCCGGTGCCGTCCCGCGCGGTAATCCTCAGCTCGGACGGAGACCCGGTGGACCGTGGCGGTGGACCGCGCCACGGTCCACCGCCACGACGCCCACCCACGGGCCGGCGAGATGGGTCAGTTCTGGATCGCGGATGGTTCGGCGTAGGCGGTCATCGCCGCGCGGTCCTCGGGCAGGACGAAGCCGGCCTTGATCGCGGCGGTGGTCGCGGCGTCGTAACGCCGTTGGTAGTCGGCCTTGTTCGGGTAGAGCTGGGTGAGCCGGCTGGCGGACAGCGCCCTGGTCGAGCCGAGAAGCAGGCAGATCACCGACGAGTTCGGCCCAGGGGCGCCCGACAGCACCGCGATGGGGACCTCCACCGGTGGTGTGCGGATGCCGCCGAGGGCGATGCCGTCGGCGTCCCGGCGGATCTGTGGCGTGCCGGTCGTGTCGACCTCGAAACGTGGCGCGACGACCGGTGCCGTCCCGGTCGAGACCCAGCGCAGGAGCGCGCGCAGCGCCGCCTTCGCGACGACGTGCATCGGACCGTCGTTGACCGGCAGGCCGCAGTCCATCGCGCCGGCGTTCGGGCCGAGCAGGTGCGCGTCGGCGTGCGCGGTGCCGGCGACCTCCCAGTCCCGGAAACGGTCGCTGTCGGGCTGCCGGGCGGGGAAGGCGTCGAGGATCCCGGTGATGTCGGACTCGGTCTGGATGTTCATCACCGGCGCGTCCTGGTCGGTGCGCAGGATGGCCGGGACACCGCCCAGCGATCCCGCGAGGTCGGCATGCTCGCCCGGCGCGGCCAGCGGCAGGCCCGCTTTGCCCCGGCTGTGTATCAGGAAGCCATCGAACTCGTGGGTCAGCGGCTGGACCCCGTTGTAGTAGGTGACCATCGCGAAGGCGGACTGCGACTCGCCCGCCGCGACCAGCCGCTTCGGCTTCTCACCGCCAGTCCCCGCGCCCGCGCCGACGGCGCGGGCGACCTGGGTGAAGATGTCGAACGCGAAGCCGTCGCCCGGGTGCTCCAGCGACCCGTACCGCGCCGGGTCGATCGTCTTCAGGCCCTTGCCGGCGGTTCCCTCACCGCCGGGCGCCACGACGGCGACCGGGCCGCCCGAAACACCGATCGACTGTGCGGACACCCCCACCCAGATGTCGCCGGCCCGCATGATCTCCTCGTGGAGGGTGGTCCACTCCGGGTCGGCGTCGACGCCGCCGCTGACGTTCAGCCATTCAAGGATGACCGTGCCGCTGAACCTCTTCGGGTCGGCCGGCCGGCGGACCAGCGCCCTGGTCCGGTAAGGAGCGCTCCCGTCGGACACGAACGACCACCGGCCGTCTCCGGTGAGCGGTCCGTCGGGCTGGTAGGACGTCGCGGTCCCCGCCGCCGCGAACTCCTGCTCGACGTATCCGCCGGCGCCCACGTTCTCGGGCACCCCCGCGGCCACGAAGACGCCCTTCCCACCCGTCAGCGGGGAGAAGGACGCCACCGGGCCGGCCACCCGCGGCACCGTCCTGGTGACCGCCGCCGGGCCGGTCGCCGTCGGCGTCGACCTGGCGTCGCCGCCTCCGCCGCCGCAGGCGGAGACCAGCCCGACCACGGCGACACAGGCCAGTGCGGCCAGGCTCGTCCCGCGTCGCCCGCGTAATCTCCAGCCCGCCGGGGGTTCGCCAGGTCGCCAGCGCGGTCGGGAAATGCCCATGGCTGTTCTCCTCATGGTTCGGGTGCGTAGGCCGAACTCCGCAGTGTCCGGACCATTCTGGGAGATCCACGCCACAGAAGCGTCGAATTCGGCATGCCGGCGACCAACTGGGACATTCCTGCGCCTTCGGTCTCGGAAGCCGTCCGTGTTGACCGAGACGGAAAACTCTCCCAGGCCGGGACGCCCACCGCTGGGCTGGTCCTCGCGCGGTCCGCCGACGTGTCCGGCAGGGTGGCCGGCGCGCCGCGCCACGGCCCGGACGGTGAGGTTCCGCCAGTCCCGGTTCGGCGGCTCCTGGACCAGGCCGGCAGCGGCGGCGACAATGCGTTCGCGGGTCGCCATCGCATGTCGATACCGTTGCGAGTGCTCATAGGAGCGCGGTTTCGGTGCGTCGTCGCCGGTGTCAGCCAGACTGTCCGGTCGCTCTTTCTCGCCAGATTCACCCACGACCACGGACCCTCCGTCATGTGTCGCGGCCGCCGTCGCCGTGGCGACGGGCGGTTTTTCTGCCTGGCATCTGAGTGGGGGCTAGTCGAGGAGATCCGGCTGTTCCTCGACGACAATCTGGTAGAGCGCTTCGAACCCCCATCGAGCCAAGGTCTCGCCGCCGATCTGCCGAGCTGTGCGCTCTGCCGTCACGTCGTCAAGCGGCCGCGGCCTGCCGCCTGCCTGCGCGATGAGCTGAGTCTGCGCGGCGCGCTCGGCCGTGATGAACCAGTAGGCCGCCGACTCCACGGTGGTGCCGACGGTCAGGAGCCCGTGGTTGGCGAGGATCGCCAGCTTGCCCCGGCCGAGGGCCTCGGCGATACGCCTGCCCTCGTCGGTGCTGAGGACAACGCCCGTGTAGTCGTCGAAGATCGCGTGGTCCTGATAGAACGCGCACGCGTCCTGCGTGATCGGGTACAGGGGCTCGCCGAGCGTGGACAGGGCCTTGCCGTAGAGGGAGTGGGTATGCGCGGCGGCGACCACGTCCGGCCGGGCGGCGTGGACCTCCGAGTGGATCGCGAACGCCGCCTTGTTCAACGGCGGCTGGCCTTCGACGATCTCGCCGCCGGAGTCGACCAGCAGCAGGTTCGACACGGTGACACGACGGAAGTCCACGCCGAACCGGTTGACCCAGAAGTGATCGGTCAGCTCCGGGTCGCGTGCGGTGATGTGTCCCGCGATGCCCTCGCCGTACCCCAGCTGACCGAAGATCCGGTACGCGCCCGCGAGCCGCTGTTTGCGGTGTAGGCGCTCCTGCTCGAGGGTGCGCTCCGGCTCGGCGCGAGGCCACGGGCCGGCGATCGCCGGTGCGGCGCTCGTGGCGCGGAGTGGGACTGCCGTCATGACGGGTACCTCCCCGTGGCTCGGTTGCGTGGAGACGGCCTGGCCGTGACGGCTGGGAGAACGGCTTGACCCGTTTCCGCCTTACGGCGTCCAGCCGTCAGGCCGTGCCGTCGTCACAGCGCTCGCGCGGGTGCGCTCCTACCGGGAGACGATGGTGGGCAGGCTCTTCCAGCCTCGGACGGTGGACGAGTCCATCTGGGCGTTGTCGACGTCGACCTGCCATTCGGGGAACCGGTTCAGGATCTCGTCGAGCGCGACGCGGGCCTCGAGGCGGGCGAGCGACGCCCCCAGGCAGAAGTGGATGCCACGTCCGAAGGTCAGGTGGTGGTCGATGACTCGCCTGACGTCGAACACGTCACCGTCAGGCGGGAACGCCCGGTGGTCGCGGTTGGCGGCGGCGAGCAGGAGGAGCATCGTGCTGCCCGCCGGGACTGTCTGGCCGTGGAGCTCGACGTCGCGGGTGACATAGCGAGCCGCCTGGTGCGCCGGTGGCTCGCAGCGAAGGATCTCCTCGACGGCCGGCGAGATCAACGAGCGGTCCTCGCGGACGAGCCGGCGCTGGTCGGGATGCTCGGCCAGGATCTTGCCAGACCATCCGAGGACACGGTTCGTCGTCTCGTTGCCGGCGGTGGCCAGGATGTTGATGAAGATCAGGATCTCGTCCGTGGTCAGCCGACGCACCGTGCCGTCCGGGTCCTCGAACTCGGCCTGGATCAGTTCGGTCATCAGGTCGTCGGACGGGTGGGACGCCCGCCAGTTGATGTAGTCCGCGAAGAAGGACCCGTCGGCGAAGTTGTGCAGTGTGGGGTCGGTGGGCATGCCGGGCGCGTGCCGGAGCTTCTTGTCGCCCTTCTCCCGGACCGCCTGCTGGTCCTCCACGGGAATGCCGAGGAGCATGCCGATCACCCGCATCGGCATGATGGCGCCGAGGTCCTCGACGAAGTCGAACCGCTCGGTCCCGACGAGCGGGTCGAGCACCTGTGCGCAGAACTGCCGGATCTGAGGCTCGAGCGCCATCATCTTCCGCGGCGTGAACACCTTGGACAGCACGCTGCGGTGCGCGCGGTGCATCGGCGGGTCCTCGAAGATGAACACGCCGGAAGGAATCTCGATGTTCGCGTTGACGACCTCGAGCATGTTGCCACGCGCCGAACTGTAGGTCTCGAAGTCGCCTAGCCCGCGCTCGACGTCGTCGAAACGGCTCAGCGCGAAGAAGTTGTACTGCTCGTTGTAGTAGAGCGGTGCTTCTTCGCGGAGGCGGGCGAAGATCGGGTAAGGGTTGGCGCAGATGTCGGCGTCGTATGGGTCGTACGTGATCGAGCTGTCGATCGAGGTCGTCACGGATCCGGCTCCCTGCGTTGGTGGCGGCAGCGCGGCACTGCGTGCCATGCTTCGCGTCAGGCTCCCGGTCGCTGGGTATGCCTGGCGCCCGGAAGGTACGGCCAGGGCGCGGTCGCGAACCGTCAGCAACGATGGCACGGAGTGCCACCCGTTGTCCAGAGTTGATCGAGAGAGGTCCCCAATGCCCGCGTACATCGTCCTCGACAGCCAGGATCCTGAGCGCCTCGCCAAGTTCTACGGCGAACTCCAGGGCGTCGAGACGCTGCTGAGCTACGACGAGGGTCGGTATCACGCGATGGCGCCGAACCGCGAAGGTCTGATGATCGTTCTGCAGCGGGTTCCGGAGCCCAAGACCGGAAAGAACCGAGCGCACTTCGACGTCGTCGTCGACGACCTCGAGGCCGAGACGGATCGAGTCCTCGCGTTGGGCGGGACGTGGATCGAGCCCGGGAAGACCCACGAGCTCGAGACGTTCTCCTGGCGGTGCATGGCCGACCCGGAAGGCAACGAGTTCTGCCTGTACCTCCTTCCCCCGGGCATGACCAACGATGCCGCCTAGCCGCCTAGGAGACCGCTGAACAACTGGCGCCGACGGCCCGACTCATCCGGTTTTAGGCTCATATGTCGATCTGGGCAAACTGGGACGATCCCGGCGCGGTCTCGAGTTATTCAGCAGTCTCCTAGCCGCCTGTCCAGGTCCTCCGGTTCAGCTGCCAGCTGGACTGCGTCGTCGCCGTGTCCAGCTCCGCGAGAGTGCGCGCCATGCGGAAGGCCCGGCGCACGAGTTCGGTCAGGTCATACGAGGCGTCGCGTAGCCACTGCTCGTAGGCGGCGTTCGCGGCGCCCAGCGAGACATGGCCGATGAGCTGTGGCCCCAGGGCATCCTCGGGTTCGCCGAGCCGCCGCGCCGCGAACCGGGCGATCACGGCGAGCCATTCGGCATGGCGGAGTGACGCGTTCGCCTTCAGCGCGGGCGTGAGAATGATCAGCTCCATGCGCTGCCGGTGGGCGACTGGGCCGTCGGTGTGTGCGCGGTTGAAGCGCATCGCGCCTTCGGCTATCGCCTCGAACATGGGCCGGTCGTCGGGCACCGATCCGAACCAGTCGTCGAGTTCCTTCAGGAGCTCGTCGAAGTTGCCGAACAGGATGTCGTTCTTGGATGCGAAGTACCGGAAGAAGGTTCGCCGCGAGACGCCCGCCGCGCTGGCGATCTCCTCGACCGTGACGTCCTGGAAGCCGCGCGCGGCGATCAGCTCGAGAGCGGCCCGCTCGATGGCCTCGGCCGACGTCAGTTGGGGTGCGTTGGTCACAGTGAACTTCCGTCTCGCGTCACGGGCGTGGGGTGCTCGCCACATGAGCGAGATCGGTCCGTGAGYAGGGTCCTCCATCATCCCGCAACGGCCGCCGCTGCTCGCTCGCCGCGCGTCGTGGCGAGGCTCGGCAGGCCAGAAGGGTGGCACTGGGTGTCACGGCTGGCTATGGTGCACGTGAGTTGGTTGTGTCGAATGCCGCTTCCGATGGGTGAGGTGCGATGGCACTGAGTGTCATCGGAGGGCTGCGTGCTCCCAACGGGTTAGGAGGGATGTCATGACGCATGTTGCGTCCGACCGGAGCGAGCGCTACATCGTGGTGTCGACCGACAGTCACGTYGGGCCATCGGTCGCGAGGCAGCTGCGGGACTACTGCGAGGCGAAGCACCTCGACGACTTCGATCGCTTCGTCGCGGAGATGGAAGGCCACGGTCTGCTCTCGTGGCGGTCGTCGGAGGCGACGAAGCCGGGCGAGGACGAGAGCTGGTCCTTCGGCAGGTCCCGCGCGGAGCTGGRCAAGGACCAGGCCGCCGAGTTCGGGAAGGTCGCGGGGATCCGCAACGCGGACCAGGTGGACCCTGGCTTTCTTCAGCGCAGCTACGAGGCGAGCCTGGTACCCGGTCTGCAGGACCACGCGGCGCGACTCGCCGACATGGACCGGGCTGGCGTCGCCGCGGCTGTGATCTTCCACGGGGGTCTCAACGGCCAGTCCATTCCCTTCTCGACCACTGGCCTGATCGCCTGGGGGGATTCCACCTACAACCACCTTGAGCCCGCCGGCGTGCGGATCTACAACCGGTGGCTGGCGGACTTCGTGTCGGAAGCCCCGGAACGCCATGCCGGTATCGCGCACATCCCGGTCTCCGACCCCGAGGCATGCGTCCGTGAGGCCACGTGGGCCGCCGAGGCAGGCCTGAAGGGAATCAACCTCCCGGCACCGCGTAGTGACCTCGCGATGCTCAACGACCCTGCCTGGGAGCCGCTCTGGGCGGTGTGTGCGGAGGCGGGCCTGTCGCTCAACACCCATGGCGGCGGCGGGGAGCATTACCCCTACAAGGGGCCTGGTGCCCAGGCGATGTACATGATGGAGACCACGTGGCGCACGCGCCGCGGGGTCTGGGTGATGATCCTGTCTGGCGTGTTCGCCCGGCACCCCGCACTGAAGCTCGTGCTGACCGAGCAGTGGATGGACTGGGCGCCGCCGGTCATGGACGACATGGACGGTCTCTACACAGGGCCTGGCGGGTCCGCCCTGCGTGTGACGTTGCCTGAGAAGCCCTCCACGTACTTCCGCCGCAACTGCTTCATCGGGGCGAGCTTCATGGCGAACTGGGAGGCCAAGTTCGGCATCGAACACGATCTTGTGAAAAACACAATGTGGGGAGATGACTACCCACATGCCGAAGGCACCTGGCCTCATACCCGGGAAGCTGTGCGGGCGACATTCTGGGACATCGACCAGCGGCATACCCGGCGCTACCTCGGAGACACGGCCATCGAGGTCTACGGACTCGACCGGGCCAAGCTGCAGGCGGTCGCGGACCGCATCGGCCCCGCCCCCGACGAGGTCGCCAGCCCGTTCGCACCCCCCGAGAACGAGGTCGTCGGCCTCTACGCATTCCGCAACGGCCCGGGAATCTTCGCCTAGGCGCGTCTCACCTGAGGAGATCGAGATGACTGCCAACCCGACGGTCTTACCGTCGAAGCCATGCCGGCGGGTGACGGATGAGGAGATCGAGCACCTCCACGAGTTCGGCTGGGTCAAACTGACACGTTTCGTCGATCCGGAGCGGCTGCGGTCGATGCTCGACCTCGCGCGCGAGAAGATGGGTGAGGACGCCGACAGCAACCCCATCTCCCCGGTCCTCACGGCCGCCGTCGACGAGGGCAAGCCCGGTCTCGGTTATTTCAACGCCCAGCGCGGCGCTGGCATCTCGGACCCCGTCCTGCGGCCGTTGATCTTCGAGGTCGGCAGGAGCGCGAAGCTGTTGCAGCGACGGGCGAGCGCGGACGGGTCAGGTGTCGACGCCCGCTACTACTCGGATTTCTTCGTGCCCAAGCTGCCCTCGGGGAAGGCGTCGAGGCACGGTGGCAACGGTCCGACCGCCTATCACCAGGACTTCATCACCTTCGCCGCCGACCGATCCGGTGGCATGACCTTCTGGATCCCGCTGGAGCCCTGTGGACCGGCCGCGGGAACGATGTCGTTCGTCAGCGGCTCCCACCGTGAAGGCGTGCTGGGCGACTACACCTGCTATGGCGACGGCGACGCGCTGGACGTGTTCCCCGAGCTTCGTCAGCTCGACATGTCCGATCGCATGACCTATGAGCTCGGCGACATCACCGTCCATACACACCTGACCATCCATGGTGCCGGGCCCAACCTGACCGATCACCCACGGTGGGCCTACATCCTCGTCACCCAGCCCGCTGACGCCTGTTGGAACGGCTCGCCCTGCCCGAACTTCGACCACAGCGCCATGACGCCCTGGCAGCAGTTCGGCGGCGACCGTTTCCCGATCATCAGCTGAAGGGGCGCCCGGTGATCCTTCCCTCCTTTGCCGACCACGGTTTCATGCAGGTGTGCTGGGTCGTGCCCGACCTTCGCGCGGCTGTCGAGGCGTGGGCCGGAACCGCCGGTGTCGGCCCGTTCTTCTGGTTCGACGGGGTGACCTTCACGGACGGCCGCCACCGCGGGGAGCCGGCCGCCTTTCCCGAGGTCAGCGCCGCGATCGCCTACGCAGGCGACCTGCAGGTCGAGCTCGTGTGCCAGGACAACGACGACCCGGGCGTGTTCCGGGACGTCTTCCGCCAGGGCGAGTCCGGCCTGCATCACCTGGCGGTCACCTGCACCGACTACCAGGCCGAACGAGATGCCTACCTCGCGAAAGGAGCCGCCCTGGCGTTCGAAGGGGTCACCGGCACGAGCCGCACCTGCTGGGTCGACACCACCCCGACCCTGGGATTCATGATCGAGTTGCTGGAACCGAGCGAGACGCGAGAGGCCTGGTTCTCGAACATGCGCGCGGCCGCGCGCGCATGGGACGGGACCGACCCCATCGTCGGCCTCGGCTGAGCAGCCGCGAGGACCGGGCGACGCCATGAATCCGACCGAGAACCCGACGACATTCCCCATGCTCCTGGCCGAGACCGTCGCATCGCGAAGCGATCATCCTGCTCTGGTCCACGGCGACGAGACGCTCACCTACCGGGAGCTGGAGCACCGGTCAGCCGAGATGGCGCGGGCGCTGCTGGCCAGCGGCGCCGGTAAAGGCGCGAGGATCGCCCTGCTCGCGCCCGACGGCGCGCTGTGGCTGACCACCTTCTACGCGGCCTTACGGATCGGGGCGCTCATTACTCCGATCAGCACCCTGACCACACCTCCCGAGCTGGCGCACATCGTCCGGACCAGCGACGCGCAGATCCTGATCGGCGCCCGCAGGTTCCTGCGACGCGAGTTCGCCGAGAACCTGACCGCGGCACTGCCGGGGCTGGCGAGCGGTAGCGCCGGCGCGCTCCGGCTGCCGTGTGCCCCGCACCTGCGCTCCGTGTGGCTGGACGACGCCGACGGACTGTCGTGGGCGCGGCCGGTCGGCGACCTGCTCGCGCGCGCCGCCGGGCCCGACGCGCCCGACAGTGATCTGCTCGCGGCCGTGGAACGTGAGGTGTCGCCCGCTGACGACGCGTTCGTCGTCTACACGTCAGGGAGCACGGCGGCCCCCAAGGCGGTGGTTCACGGGCAGTGGTCGGTGGCCCGGCAGCCGCGGGCGCTGGCGCGGTACTTCCTGCTGACCGAGGCGGACCGCACCCTGTGCCTGCTGCCGGTGTTCTGGATGGGCGGCATCGCCGCCGCGCTGGAGGTCCTGAGCACCGGCGGCACGCTGATCTATCCGCGCTCGCCCGACATCGCGGACGCCGTGGAGATGATCGAGCGGTACGGCGTCACCTACGTCGTCGTCTGGCACGCGCTGCCGAAGCTGCGCATGGCCGCGATCTCCCGGGGAATCGACGTCGACGCGATCCGCGGCATGGGAGCCCCCCCACGTGGGGAGGACGGCGAGCTCATCCCGCCGGGCCTGCGCGCCAATCTGCTCGGGATGTCCGAGAGCTTCTCGATGCACAGCGCCGAACCCATCAACCATCGCATGCCAGACGACAAAGCCGGTTCCTCCGGCCGCGCTGTGAACGGGATGGAGAGGCGCGTCGTCGACCCGGACACGGGCATCGAGGTCGCTCCCGGCGAGGTCGGCGAGCTGCAGCTTCGCGGGGGGGCGCTGATGACCGGTTTCTACAAGGTCGACCGGCGCACCGTGTTCACCGCCGACGGCTTCTATCCGACCCGGGACCTCGTTCGTATCGACGCGGACGGCTACGTCTACTTCGTCGGCCGCACCGGAGACATGATCAAAACCAGCTCCGCCAACGTGTCACGCCTCGAGGTGGAGGCCGCGCTGCAGGCCCTGCCCGAGGTGAGTCTGGCACTGGTCGCGGGCCTTCCGGACCCGGAGTTCGGAGAGATCGTCGTGGCGGCGGTGGTCCTGTCACCAGGCACGAGCCCGACGCCCGAGGGCATAAGGGCGGGGCTGCGCGAGCGGCTGTCGAGCTTCAAGATCCCGCGGCGGATCGTTTTCATCACCCAGGACGATGTGCCCCGTACCGAGACCGGGAAGGTGCGGCTGATCGACCTCGAGGGGCTCTTCACGTCGCGGCTCGCGGCGTCGCGGGCAGTGGGCCGAGGCGCACGACCGGTCGACAGTCCATTACCGACCTGAGTTCCCACCAGCCATAGGAGCGAGCACATGGCAGAGGCATCGCGGCGCCCGTCCGCCGAGGAGATCGTGCTGTACGAGAAGGACCCGGACACACGTATCGCCACGATCACCCTGGACCGCGCCGACGAGCTCAACGCCATGACGGTCGAAGCCCAGCACCGCTACGCCGACCTGGTCCGTCAGGCCAGCGTCGACGACGACGTCAAGGTACTGGTGATMCGGGCGAACGGGCCCAACCTGGGCAGCGGAGCCGACCTGCCGGAGCTGATGGACATCATGGCCCGGCGCGGCGACACCACGATGAAGCACATCGTCCGCATCCCCGAGGACGCCGACGTCGAATACCCACGGACGGGCACGTATCGCTACGGGGCGACGAACGTGCAGTTCTACACCGACCCGAGCGCCGGGATGCGAAGTCTCCAGGACTTCAAGAAGATCAGCATCCTCGAGGTTCGCGGTTACTGCTACGGCTGGCACTTCTACCAGGCGGCCGACGCTGACATCGTCATCTCCTCCGAGGACGCGCTGTTCGGTCACGCCGCGTTCCGCTACGCCGGCTTCGCGGCGCGTCAGTGGCAGTGGTGCTCGATGATGGGCGTCCGGAAGTTCATGGAGATGGTCTTCACCGGCCGACCGTTCACCGCCAGGGAGATGTACGACTGCGACTTCGTCAACGCCGTCGTGCCGTTCGACGAACTGGAGGCGATGACCGCGAAGTACGCGCTCGCGTGCGCATGTTCGCGGCCGACCGACACGGTGTTCGTCCAGAAGACCTTCTTCGAGATCTTCAAGCAGGCCCAGGGCGAGTACATGGGCAGCATCCTCTCCGGGCTGCTCGAGTCGACCGGCCGCCTGCTGCGGCCCGACGGCGACGAGCTCGAGATCAACCGGGAAACCCTCGACCGGGGGCTGACGGGCGCGGTCCGCGACAACGACGACCGCTTCCCACCCGAGTGGCGCCTCAGCCGCCGCGGCCGCGACGGCGACGGCGACGGCGCCGGGGAGGCGTGAGATGGTCGTCCTCTCGAACGCTCGCGTCTTCGACGGCCACGCGATGCTCCCGGGCAGGGGCTCGGTCACGTTGTCCGGCAACCTCGTCGCGTCGGTCGATCTCGTCGCGTCGGTCGATGAGAGTACCGGCCGGCCTGGCGACGACGCTGTCGACGTTGACGGCCTGACCGTCATGCCCGGCCTGATCACCTCTCACCTGCACCCGGACTTCTACAGGTTCGACATCTTCTCCGGCGAGAAGCCCGGCAAKGAGCTTCCGCCCGGCGTCATGATGGCAATCGGCGTTCGCACCTGCCGGGTACTGCTGGAGAGTGGTTTCACCGGGTACTCGGGCGCCGGGTGTGCCCATGACATCGACGCGCAGCTCAAGATGGCGATCACCCAGGACATCATCCCGGGCCCCCGCATCCGAGCCTGCGGGCACCACGTCGGCACGACCGGCGACATGAACAACCGCAGCCGCTGGTGGAAGCCCTACGAGACGCCCGGCATCGACCTGTGCGACGACGGGCCCGTGGCGATGCGCAAGATGGTCCGCCTGGAGGTCAGCCGCGGCGTGGAGACCATCAAGGTCTTCGCCAGCGCTGGACACGGCATTCCAAATGTCACGTCACGGAACATCTCCCGAGACGAACTCGCTTCCATCGTGAACACGGCCCACGAACGCGGCGCCAAGGTCCGCGCGCACGTGTGTGACAAGCCGATGATTCTCGAATGCCTCGACCTCGGCGTCGACATCATCGACCACGGGGACGAGATCGACCAGGAGTGCATCGACAGGATGGTGGCGGCCGGCACCTTCTGGGTCCCCAGCCTCGTCTATCTGTGGAGTCTGTTCGAGATCGGCTATGCGGAAAAGTTCGGTGTCACCCGCGGGATCTACGACCACATGTGCAAGATGCTCCCGGTCGCCCAGGAGGCCGGGGTGCGAATCCTCATCGGAGACGACTACAGCGGCGTGTTCCGAACTATGATCAAGAACGACCCGCTCGACCACCAGGTGGGCAACTACGGCCGGGAGTTCGCGTTCTACTCGGCGATCGACGGYCTGTCGCCGGCGGAGGTGCTCTCCTGGGGGAYGAGCAACGCCGGGCAGCTTCTGGTCGATCCGCCCGCGCGGGTTGGTGTCATCGAGCCCGGAGCACTCGCCGATCTGATCATCGTCGACGGTGATCCGCTCGCCGACCCGGCCCTGCTGTCCCGGCCCGACGAGGCCCTGAAGGCCGTGATCCGCGACGGCGTCCTGGTCATCGATCGCCTTTCGGTGACGTCGAGGGCTCCGGCGGCGGGCCCGGCGACGTCGAGGCGGGAGGGCTGAGAGCGATGGTCGACGCAGCGTCGAGGAGAGTCGCCTTCGTCACCGGTGCTGGCTCGGGCATCGGCCGGGCCGCGGCCGAGGCGTTCCTGCGCCGTGGGTACGCCACCGTGCTCGCCGACCTGAACGAGCGGGCCGGCCGGGAGGCGCAGAGCGAGCTCGGCGCACTGGGGGAGTGCGTCTATGTCAGCTGTGACGTCACGGACGACGACACCGTGCGAACCGCTGTCGCCACCACCGTCGCCGCCTACGGCCGGCTCGACGCCGCCTTCAACGCCGCGGGCATCGACGGCGAGCAGGGCAGACTCCTCGCCGAGTCGAGCATGGAGAACTGGAACCGCGTCCTCGCGGTCGACCTCACGGGCATCTGGTCCTGCATGCGCCACGAGCTGCCCGCGCTGGTGGCGTCGGGTGGTGGCGCGATCGTGAACTGCGCCTCGGTCGCGGGGATCCGCGCGGCGCCGACGGTCTCCGCCTACACCGCGGCCAAGCACGGGGTCGTCGGGCTCACGCGGGTGGCGGCGCGCGAATACGCCTCCCACCGGGTGCGGGTGAACGCGCTGTGCCCGGGCACCGTGGACACGCCGATGTTCCGGGCGTCGATGCCGAAGGAGACGGTCGAACGTCTCGTCCGCGCCAACCCGTCCGGCCGCGTCGCCGAAGCGAGCGAGATCGCCGACACCGCGGTCTGGCTGTGCGCCGACGCGCCGGGCTACCTCACCGGTCAGGCCATCGCCATCGACGGCGGCGCCGGTGCCTGACCGGCCACGGCACCCACGTCAGGAGACGACCCGGCGGCCTCCGGCGCCGGCACGCGGGCCGGGTGCTCGCGACCACGCCCTCGCCGGACGCCGAGGCCAGCCAACGAGTACGAGAGGACCGCGATGCATCGCAACCTGCTGAGCACCTTCGTCATCGACGCTCCCACGGAGGTCCGCGACCGGACCGTGACCTTCTGGGCCGCCGCGCTGGGAGCGGAGGCCAGGGCCACCAAGTTGCCGGCGTACACCATTCTCGAGGACGCGGCCGAGCCGAACCGGGTCGTCGTGCAGGACGTCGGCCCCGGCTCGGCCGGCGTCCACTTCGACATCCACACCGACGACCTGAAGGCCGAGGTCAGACGCCTTGTCGACTGCGGCGCCACCGTCGTGGACGACTCGTGGGCCAACCACCCGGGCCGCTGGGTGATCATGCGGGACCCGGCCGGCATGGAGTTCTGTGTGGTGTTCGCGCTGAACGAGCTGCGGCCACAGGCGGACCGTGACGACTTCGAGCGTCGCGCCAAGGTCGTGGGCTGAGACCGTGACACCGCCTACGGACGACGCCGCCGAACTCATCCACCTGAGCGCCGTGTACGCGCTGAAGATGTCACAGGGCGACGTGCACCACATCATGGAGCACGTCTTCACGCCCGACGGTTCCTACTCCGCGTTCGGTGACACGTACGGGCTCGCGGACTGGCCGCGGCTGGTCGAGGCCGCGCCGAAGGGCCTGTTCCTCACCGGGGCTCCGGTGCTCGATATCGATGGTGATTCGGGGACGGGTGAGGTGCCCCTGCTGTTCATCGACCAGACCAACCACAGAATGCGCATGGGCTGGTACAGCGACACCTACCGCCGGACCGAGGCCGGCTGGCGCCTCGTCACCCGGAAGATGACCTTTCTTCGTCGTCACGGCGGCGCCGACTCGGGCATACCCCACGACCCGAACCGGCCGGCCCCGACCGTGCGGGGATAGCCCGCCCAGGAAGCAGCGAGTTCGGGCTGACAGAACTGTAGGGCCCCGCCGCTGAGCCCCGCCGCCAGGCCCAGCAGAGTAGCCGTCCGCGGTCACGCCAGGTAGGCGTCGAGCGCGGCGTGGAAGTGCCGGATCCGGCTTTCCTGGTAGAGCGCCAGCGTGGTGCTGGTAGCGACCGAGGCACGCAGCCCGCGCTGGATGCGGCCCATCGTCGCGCCGTCCTGGTTGAAGACGCGGCCKAACACGCCGAGTTCGGGCACGCTGGTCCAGCTCTCGTCGTCGCCCAGCACGCGTGTCGGCCTGGGGCGCGGTCGGGTGCCATCCGTGGGGAGTGGCTCCAGGACCATGACGTCGATAATGCAGGATTCGGGATCGTTGCCATGGGGACGGAACCTGTACGCGAACGACGTGAGGAGACCTGCCCATGGCATGAAGTTGGGAAACAGGAGGTACTCGATGCCGTCGAGAAGCTCCGCGTCACTCGCGGTGGAATAATCGCGTCCGGTGCGGGAGGTCAATGACCTCCGCACGCGCTCGGCAAGGGTGGTCCGCGCGTTCGCCCCCGGCTCCAGGGTGACTTCCGCGTCACGCGAGCCCAGCATCCTGCGCACGATGGCGACGTCGTCGGGCTGGTCCTCAAGGTGATCGCTGCTGATACCCACAGCCGTGATCATTCGGCTTACGTGCCGGCCATAGACGTCGTACTCGCTGAGCGAGTCGGMGGCCGTGGGAAGCAGCTGGGGGTGCGTCGCCATCGTGTGGTAGGCCTCGATGAACGCTTCCAGCGCCACCTTCCAGTTGCAGGGCATGACCCGCACGACGTGGGCCTTGAGATAACGGTCCTCCAACGGCCAGTGCGCGAAGTGCCGTGGAAGGTCCTCGAGGTATTCCTCAAGCGGGGGGGCCGCGCGATCGATGTTGACGAACACGAATCCGCCCCACGTCGCGACCTGTGCCTGAGGAAGACAGAACGTGGCCCGGTCGAGGTGTGGGAAGTCCCATGCCGAGGGAACCTCGCCGAGTGTCCCGTCGAGATTCCAGGTGAACCCGTGGAAGGGGCAGCGGATGTTGTTCAGGGGGCCGTCCTTGGTGCGCAGCTGAGTTCCCCGGTGCAGACAGGAGTTGTGATATGCCCTGATCTCGTCCGGCGCCGCGCGCACTACGATCAGTGACCAGTCGGCGATGTCGTAGACGATCGAGTCACCGACCTCCGGGATCTGCTCCTCCCGGCAGGCCATCTGCCACACCCGGCCCCAGACCCGCTCGACCTCGCGGCGATGGAAGTCCGGGTCGAAGTAGCGCGACGGTGCCACGCCGCCCGGTTCCGTGTAGCCGGCCGAGACCGCTCGCAGGCTGTCCGGCACGTGGCGGGTCTCCTGGTCCAGCAGCCGCTGGTAGAAGAGCTGGCCGCGGGCGATCTCGCCGGGTGCGCGCTCCTGGGATGGCGCGTCTGATGTCGTCACGTTCRCTCCTCCTCATCCACCCGTCTGGGCGGAGTGCCGTCAGGTCGCCGGGAGCAGCACCGGCAGCAGGCTTCGGTCGACGATCTCCACGTACAGCCCGCTGCGTGCGCGCAGGTAGCTGCACATCGGCGGACGATCGTCTCTGATCGCGATCGTCGCCTCGGTCGTCCACCCGAGCGTCTCCAGGGCGGCAGCCGTGGAGGCCAGGTCGTCGACCCAGTAGCCGAGATGATGGGCGTGACCTGGCGGGGTGGCCGTCCACACCGTTCCCTCGATGGCCTGGACGAGTTCGATGTGGTGTGAGCCCTCCCGTGACAGGACGTATGCCGTCGACACGGTGCGCGTTCCGTCCTGGGTGCGCAGGCGAACGGCGGCACCGCCCTCGTGCCAGGTCACGCCGAGGTCGGCGCCGAGCCGCTCCCTGGCGCTGGCGAGGTCGTCGACGACGATCCCGGTGTGGAAGAGATCATCGGGCTGGAGAAGTCCGGGCACGGTAGGTGTCATGAGTGCAGCCGATCCTGTGCCATCACGATGAGCCGGCCGTCCTGAACCTTCGTTCCGCTGCCGTTGAGCGGTATTTCGCCGTCAGCGAAGAACAGCACTTTCTTGGGCACCTTGTAGCTCGCCAGCCGCTCGCGCAGGAAGGATCTTATGTCGAGCTCGGTGGCCGTCGATCCGTCTTTCAGCTCGACGCAGAGCACCACGATCTGACCGAGGCGACGATCGTCGACGCCGATCGCTCGCGCGAGCTTGGCGGGTTCGAAGGCGTGGAGTTGGAGCTCGATTTCCGCTGGTGACACGTTCGCGCCGCCAGTTTTGATCATCTCGGTGGCTCGGCCGGAGAAGTAGATGTTGCCGTCCTCGTCGTAAAATCCCCGGTCTCCGGTGTGGAAGAAACCCTCGAGGTCGAAACACTGCGATCGTGTCCGCTTCACGTAGTGCTCCATGAGGGTCGGGCCGCGCACGATGAGCTCGCCCTCCTCTCGCGCCGGCAGAGCCCGGCCGGTATCTGGGTCGATCACTCGCAGCTGGCTTCCCGGGAGCAGCCGTCCATAGGAACCACCCCGCAACAACTCCCGTGGGGTGTCGCTCGAAAATCCCGCAAGGAATGATGCGGTTTCCGACATGCCGTAGCCGACAGGCATGTTCCAGGTCATGTCACCCTTGACGGTTGGATGGCGAGTGAAGACCGACTTGCCATAGACCCGTGTACACGACGAGAGGTCGGTGCTCGGCCACGTCGGATGCTCGGCGAGCGTCCGTGCCTGGTGGGCGAAGGCGTGCGGCTCGGTCACGCGCTCCCTTTCCAGGAGGCGCAGCGCGTGGCCCGGTTCGAACTGCTCCTGCATCACCCACGTCCCGCCCGCGGCGATCGTCGCTCCCATCGCGGCATTGAGGCCGGCCGTCCAGAACAGCGGGAGAGGACTCCAGACCCTGGTGGCCGCGTCGCGTCCGAAGAGCTTGGCCTGGATCCACCACTGCAGCGCGACGGACTCATGAGAGTGGAGGACCCCTTTGGGCCGGTCGGTCGTCCCGGAGCTGTAGATGATGGTCGCCGAGTCGGACGGGTCGACCTGGGCGGTGACGGCGTCGAGAAGCGCGTCGCCCACCGCGTCGCCGCGCTCGAGGAACGCCTCCCATGCCTGGATGTTCGCGCGGTCCGTCGATGGCCCGAGCGCCGCGGCGTGGCGGAGGGACGGGTAGGCGGGATCTCTGATCGGCCGTGAGCCCGCCGCGCCAGGACAGAGGCCGACCAGGTCGGCGGCGAACCGTCTGCGGCCCATCGAGGTCTGCAGGAGCAGCACGCTGACGTCGGAATGGGATACCAGGTAGGACAGCTCGGGCCCGGGCGAGAAGGTCGAGAGGGGGACGGCCACCGCTCCGGCGAGCACCGCTCCGAACAGCGAGGCCACGGCTTCGGGGCGATTTCCCATGAGGATGCCGACGCGCGCGCCCTTGCAGGTGCCGCGCGCGAGGAGAGCTTTGGCGATCCGGCGGGCCTGGTCGGCGAGGTCTCGGTAGGTCCAGCGAACCGTTTCACCGACCAGGGGATCGTCGAAGACCAGAGCTTCGTGGTCAGGATGCTGCGCGCACTGGTCGGCGAGCACCTGGCCAAGGGTGAGCGCGCCGACGTCGGACGCCTCCCGTAACGGCGGACCGCTGAGCGTTTCGAAGTCCCACACGGCTGAGTACTCTAGCTCGCGATGGCACTGAGTGCCACGGTTTACCAGTGATATGAGGGCCATGAGGTTGCAAGACTGGCACTCAGTGCCAGCCTTCGTCTAGTGTCCCCGGTCACACGACACCCGCGACTGCCGGGCACGACTGAGGCCGGGCGCTCGCGAAGCGCGAGAAGGAGAACACGTGAGCACGCTGAGCTTCGACGGCGACGTCATCGTGGTGACGGGAGCGGGTGGCGG
>NZ_MOMC01000048.1 GCF_001983105.1 Pseudofrankia asymbiotica
ATCATCCCCGGGAAGAACAACTCGGCGAACTTCACCTGGTTCCTGACCAGGCTCGCCGAGGCGATCGACCCGACACTGAAGATCTACCTGGTGATGGACAACGGGTCGAGCCACACCGCGCACGCGACCCGGCGGTGGCTCGCGGCCCACCCCCGGTTCGTCGTGACCTACACCCCGAAGCACGCCAGCTGGCTGAACATGGTCGAGATCTTCTTCTCCACCCTCACCCGCCAGCTCCTGCGCCGCGGCGACTTCACCTCCCGCGACAACCTCGCCAACAAGATCCTCCACTTCATCGAAGTCCACGACCGCACTGCCAAGCCATACCGCTGGACCTACACCGGCGAGCCCCTGAAAGCCGCCTGATGACAACCCCAGCAAGACTTACGCGGAGCTGCACTAGAGACGGCGCAGAAGCTGATGGCTGAGGCGGTCGGCGCCGAGCACGCGTTCTTCTCGACCTGCGGCAGTTCGCTGTCGGTCAAGGCGGCCATGCTCGCGGTCGCCGGCGTCGGTGGGGTCGGCGGCCCGAGTGGAACCGGAGGCGAGCTGATCCTCTCCCGCGACGCGCACAAGTCGGTCGTCGGCGGCCTGATCTTCTCCGGTCTGCGGCCCCGATGGGTCCAACCCCGCTATGACAATGAGCTGCACCTGGCACACCCGCCGTCGCCGGAAGCCGTCGAGCGGGCGTGGGAACGGTATCCCGACAGCGCGGGCGCGTTGATCGTGAGCCCGACGCCATACGGAACCTGCGCCGACCTGGCGTCGATCGCCGAGATCTGCCACCGACGAGRCAGACCGCTGATCGTCGACGAGGCGTGGGGCGCGCACCTGCCGTTCCACGATGACCTTCCGACGTGGGCTATGGACGCCGGCGCGGATCTCTGCGTGGTGAGCATCCACAAGGCCGGGGCCGGATTCGAACAGGGCTCGGTGTTCCACCTGCAGGGCGACCGGATCGACTCGGCACGGCTGTCGGCCTGCGCGGACCTGCTGTCAACGACCAGCCCGAACGTCCTGATCTATGCGGCGATGGACGGGTGGCGACGACAAATGGTCTCGCGCGGGCACGGCCAGCTCGCGGCGGCCCTCCGGCTGGCGCGCTGGGCGCGGGACGAGATCGAGTCCGTCGACGGCCTGCATGTCCTGCACGACGAGTTGCTCGGYGTGCAGGCATCGCACGACCTGGACCTCCTTCAGCTGCTGGTCGACGTCTCGGAGCTGGGTATCAGCGGATACCAGGCCGCCGACTGGCTGCGGGACAATCCCCGGCTGGACGTGGGCGAGAGCGATCATCGCCGCATCGGCGTCCAGCTGTCGTTCGCCGATGACTTCACGACGGTCGAGCGCCTGCTGGCCGGTCTGCGGGACCTGGTCCGCGCGGCTTCCTCGCTGCCCCAGCCGACGCCGGTCATCCTGCCGAACCTCGGCGAGCTGGAGCTGGAGACGGTCATGCTGCCCCGCGACGCCTTCTTCGGCCCGGTAGAGGACATCAAGATCGAGAAGGCAGCCGGTAGGGTAGCGGCGGAGCAGATCACCCCGTATCCGCCCGGCATCCCGGTCGTCGTGCCGGGGGAGCGGCTGGACGAGAGCGTCCTRCACTACCTGCGTTCCGGACTGGAAGCGGGAATGGAACTACCGGACGCGGCCGACTCCCAGCTTGAGACGATCCGCGTCGTGGCGTCGGGCGCCGAGCGGACCCAGAGCTAGGGCAACCGGCGCCCACAGCCGTGCACGCAGCGGGCCCTACCCGCCGCCCACTCTGTCCCGCCCCGTCCATCACGACGTTCGCCAGCCGCGGCGGCAGAACATCGAGATCAGGAACGTCGCGCCAGCGGTGTGTGGCAGGGCCAGTCAGTGTCACGTCCAATGGCCACGTCCGGGTCCCCGGCGAGGTACCGGTGGGCTGGGTCGCCTGCTGGCCGGGACGGCGAGCGTGAGCACGACCGCGTCTTCGACGAGGGCGATCAGCCGCGAGAGGTCCAGCTGGCCACCGAGGATGCCGGGACGGCGCGCGTTCGAGGCGCTGACTAGTCGGGTAGGCCCGGAGAAGAGCGCGGTTGTCGGGTGGAGCTCACCCATCGGGCGGTGCGATCCGGCCGCGAAACGCGTCGTCCGTCCAACAGGTGGTGTGGTGTCCGATCCGAAGAATCGCATGCTCGGCGGCTTGTTGGACCTGGGGCGGTTGGCCGCCTTCGACGAGTTGCCGAAGCTGGTCGCCGAGCATGCCGCCGAGGTGGGTCTCGATCAGGTCCGGCTGTATGTCGCCGATCTGCGGGGCGTGGTGCTTCGGGAGGTGACTGGTCGGGGACTTGACGCCGGACAGGACGGGCAGGAGTTCGGTGTCGACAGTTCATTGCCTGGACGTGCGTTCCGTGATGTGCGCACTCTGACCAGCCGGACGCCCGAGGCCGATGGCCGACTCGTGTACTGGGCGCCGGTCCTGGACGGGACCGAGCGTCTGGGCGTGCTGCGCGCCATCCCCGTTCCGGGGGACGACGCCGGGCAGACGGCGTTGCGGGAGCTCGCGGCGCTGGTGGGTCTCCTCCTGGTGAGCAAACGGGCGGCAAGCGACTCCCATGCCCGGCTGGTACGCAGCCAGCCGATGACGATCGCGGCGGAGATGCAGTGGCAGCTGATGCCACCGACGTCGTTCGCCAACCAGCACGTCGTGATCGCCGCGGCGATGGAGCCGGCGTACGAGGTCGGCGGCGACGCCTTCGACTACGCGATCGCCGGCGACACGGTCCACGCCGCGGTCTTCGACGCGATGGGGCACGACACCGCCGCCGGGCTGGCAGCCAACCTGTCGATGGCGGCCTGTCGTAGCAACCGCAGGCAGAACGCCGACCTGATCACCATCGGTCAGCAGATCGAGCGGGCCCTCGTCGAACAGTTCGACTCCGCTCGTTATGTCACCGCGATCCTGGCCGACCTCGACACGCGCAGCGGCCTGCTCACCTGGGTCAACTACGGCCACCACCCGCCCGTCGTTGTCCGCGGCGGCCGGTGGGTCAGCTCGCTGCCGTGCCCTCCCGCCCATCCGTTGGGTACTGACCTTGGACTGAGCGTGACCCTGTGCCGTGAGCAGCTCGAACCCGGCGACCGGCTGCTGCTCTATACCGACGGCGTCACCGAAGCGCGCGACGCGAATGGTCGCGAGTTTGGGCTGTCCCGGTTCGTGGACTTCGTTATCCGCCACCACGCCGACGGTCTGACGGTCCCCGAAACTCTGCGCCGCCTCATGCGCGCCCTGATCGACCATCATCGTGGCCGGCTCCAGGACGACGCGACCGTCCTCTTCCTCGAGTGGCCCGGACCCCACCGCGCCAACACCAGGATCTGAGCGGCCACYGCTACCCGCCGACGTCGTCCTCTGCCTGGATGCGGCCTCGCTTCGCTGACCGGCCATGCGATCCCGACGTGATCCGAGCTGTTTGTGGAGCGGCGGAGTGGGACAGAGAGCGGGCATGCGGATACGGATGCGCCTTCCGATGCCTGCGGCATCCCCGGGTCAGCTTGTTCGGCGRCTCGGTGCCACCGAGCGGGAGACCGCGGACGCCACGCTGAGAACGCTGATGTACGGGTTGCTACCGGCGTGGGCCGTTCCCGGCGTTCTCGACTATCTGATGCATCGCCGGACGGACATCGAGGGCACGGCGGGCGTGGCGGAGTCGTTGCTGCACGCGGCGATGATGGCCGAGGTCGGCGCGCCGATGCTGCTGGCGCTGCTCTGCGAGATCAATCCGCTGGTCCTGACGCTGATGGCTGCCGCGGCCGTCGGGCACGAGGCCACCGCGATGTGGGACGTGCGCCTCGCGACCGCCAGCCCGCGCGAGGTACGGCCGATCGAGCAGCACATCCACAGTTTTCTGGAGACCCTGCCGTTTACGGYGTTGACGATGGTTTCCTGTCTGCACGTCGACGCGGTCCGCGCGCTCACCCGCGGCGACGGGGGGTGGGAGAACTGGGGGCTGCGGGCGAAGCGCCCCGCGGTAGGGCGCGGATATCTCGTGGCAATGGGAGTGGTCGCGAGCCTGGGGGTCGTCCTGCCGTACGGGGAGGAGCTGTGGCGCTGTGCCCGAGCCCGGCGGCGGCGCCGCGGCGTCGAGCCCGTCGCGGAGCCCGCCTGATGGCGCACGCCTTCCCCGTAGATCGCGGGTCCGCGATTGAGCTGTGGCCGCCGCGGGGAGGGTGAGCGACATGGCTCGTGCTTCACTTCCCGCGCCGAGGTCGACCTCGGGACATGCGGCTACCCGGCGCAACCTTAGGTGCCACTCGGCGCCGTGGTCGCCGGCGGTGGGGAGCTGACATCGTCCGTGGCGGCGGCGTCGGTCGAGGTCTGGTCAGGGGGCCGGACGGGACTGGCGGTGGCCGCCGCCGGGGGCTTGCGGCCCCGGCGCCGCAGTGCGGCGCGGGTGATGGGTTCGACGAACCGGGCGGCGAGCGGGCCCAGGATCGCCATCAGCAGTACGTAGCTGGCCGCCAGCGGGCCCAGCTTCGGGTTCACGCCGGCGGCCACGGCGAGGCCGGCGATGACGATCGAGAACTCGCCGCGGGCGACCAGCGCCGCCCCGGCGCGGAACCGCCCGAGCGTCGCGATTCCCGCCCGCCGGGCCGCCCACCAGCCGGTCAGTACCTTCGTCGCGACCCCGGCCAGCGCGAGCAGCGACGCCGCGCCCAGCACCGGTGGGATCGCCGACGGGTCGGTCTGCAGCCCGAAGAAGACGAAGAACACGGCGGCGAACAGGTCCCGCAGCGGAGTCAGGACCTCGGTGGCGCTCTCGGCGACCGGGCCGGACAGCGCGATGCCCACCAGGAACGCGCCGACCGCGGCGGACACGTCCAGGCGCTGCGCGACGCCCGCGACGAGCAGCGCGAGCCCGAGCGCCCGCAGCAGCAGGATCTCGTCGTTGCGGTCGGACTTCGGGTTGAACACCAGCAGGGTGACCTTGGCGCCGTGCCGCAGCGCCACGATCAGCACCCCGACCAGCGCGCCGAGCGCGACCGCCACCGTCAGCGAGCCGCGGGCGATGGTCTGGTGCGCCAGCAGCGCCGTCACGACCGGCAGGTACACCGCCATCGCCAGGTCCTCGAGCACCAGCACCGACAGCACCACCGGCGTCTCCCGGTTTCCGAGGCGGTGCAGGTCGCCGAGGACCTTCGCGATGATCCCGGACGACGAGATCGCGGTCACCCCACCCATGACCACCGCCGCGAGCGCGCCCCAGCCGAGCAGCAGCGCGGCGACGACGCCTGGAGCCGCGTTCAGCACGAGGTCGAGGCCGCCGGCCGAGGCCTGGCGGCGCAGCCCGTGGATCAGCTCGCTGGCGGTGTACTCCAGGCCAAGGGTGAGYAACAGGAGGACGACACCGATCTCGGCGCCCGTCTTGATGAACTCCTCGCTGGCCCCGAGCGGGAGCAGTCCGCCGTGGCCGAACGCCAGCCCGGCGAGCAGATAGAACGGGATCGGGGAGATCCCGACCCTGGAAGCGACGTGTCCCAGAATCCCGAGGCAGAACAGCACCCCGCCGAGCTCGATGAAGACCGATGCCGTGTCATGCACGCCGTCACCCACCTCCTGTCTGGTCAGCCGGTGCGGAACAGCTCGGCGACGGCGGCGGTGTTCTCCGGGGTTCCGACCACCACGACGACGTCCTCGGCGGCGAACCGGAAGTCCGGCCGCGGCGAGGCGAGGACCTCCTGGTCGCGCACGACCGCGACGATCGACGCGCCGGTGCGGGTGCGGGCCTGGGTCTCGCCGAGCAGCCGGCCCGTGTACGGGGAGTCCGACGAGATCCGGATCCGTTCGCCGACCAGGCCGGCGAACATCTTGTTCAGGTTGGCCAGCTTCTCGACGATGTGCGGCGCGCCGAGCAGTTCGGAGAGCACGTCGCCCTCCTCGGCGGTGAGCATCAGCGACTCGGCGACGGCGTCCGGGTCGTCCGCGTCGTAGATCACCAGCTCGCGCCGGCCCTTGTGATGCGCGACGACGCCGACCCGGCGCCTGCCGCGGGTGGTGAACTCGTGCCGCAGCCCGATCCCGGGCAGCGCGGTCTCCTCGATCTCCATGGATGCGGCCTCTCGTTGGCTCTCGACAGTCGCCGACTGTCGGCTTGCCGGGTTGGTGGGCGCGACTGGCGTGGAGGTCATCGACCCGTCGCGGACGCTTCGGGGTCGGCGGTCGGTCCGAGAGCGGCTCCGGCGCGGACGCGCTGCCCCTTCAACGGCACGTCCACGTCCACGCCGTCCACGCCGTCCACGCCGGCCACCTGGCCGGCGCCAATACCGCTGGCGGGAGGCGGCGGTAGCCCCTCCCGGTAGGGCTCGCCGTCCGCGGCGTAGCGAACGGGCCGCGACAGCGCGTCCAGGCCGAACCGGCGACGGTCTCTACGCAGATCCCACCAGACAGTGATCGCCGGTGCGATGAACATGAAGCCGAGTAGTGGGACCACGAGCAGCACGCGGCCCCAGTCGAGTCCTGAATGCACAGATTTCTCTCCATGACGATGTTTCCTGGGCGCGGTCCGCGGCGGGCGGGCGGCGCCAGGCAGGGCGTGCGTGAAGACCCCAGCCGCGTCGTCACAAACACGGCGAAAGAACGCCGGGCTTGGGAGTGGCGAAGAGACGCATGGCGAAGAAGCGTTATCCCGGTGGCAGATCACCGGCAGCGTCCAACAAGGTCGCGCCGCCGTGCTCACGGACATCGGGGCACGGCCGGACGTCCGGCAGGTCGACCGGGAGGGCCGGGCGGTCGGCAGACGACTGCCCGCCTTCGCCGCCGGGCCGCCCACAACGTGGCGCCCGGTCAGAACGGCCGGATTTCCGCGATCCTGCGCGCTCGCCGATCAGCGAGCAGCGGCCGAGGGTTCTACTACGGCGTTACCCGCCCGCATGGTGGGCCACGGGCACCGCGCACGCCGGCACGCCTGTCGGGGCGGTCGCCGCGACCAGCGGCTCGCCGCCACCAGACGACACCCGGCAGCGCCAGCGCGAGGAGAGCCGCCGCGACGGCCAGGTCACCCGGGTGATCGGAGGTCAGCTTCACCGAGACCGCTGCGCGGCCATCAAGGCGAGGAAGGACCACATCCGCGTGGGCGGCGGGAGAGACGGCCGAGGACACGGCGGCCAGCGCTCGGCTCGATGCCTCCGCACCAGAACCGCCGACGCTGGCGCCGGCACCCAACAGGCCGATCACCAGTAGCGCCACCATCCAGACGGCGCTGAAGCTCCGGCGCCGGATGGTGACCACGTGCCCAGAGTAACCAATGCCCGGCACGCGGGCGCGGACTGATTCCGCGCGCACACCGGGCACCGGTGAGCTCAGCCACACGACGTCAGTCGTCTGATCAGCTTCGAGAAGGCGGACCGGCGCTCAGGAGGCGTGCCGCCTGGCCCCGGCGCGCAGCGCCCATTCCCGGGCCGCCACCACTGCCCCGGACGTCAGAACCGTTCGGCGGTCAATGGCCGGGGAAGGCGGACGACGCTGACGAAGAACTCGTCGATGTGTCGGACGACCTCKACGAACCTTTCGAAGTCGACGGGTTTGGTGATGTAGGCGTTGGCGTGCAGGTCGTAGCTGCGCAGCACGTCCTCCTCGGCCTCGGACGTGGTCAGCACGACCACCGGAATATGCCGCAGCGTGCTGTCGGACTTGACCTCGGCCAGCACCTGGTGGCCGTCCTTGAGCGGGAGGTTCAGGTCGAGCAGGACGATGTCCGGCCGGGGGCTGGCGCTGTACTCGCCCTCGCCGCGCAGGAAGCGCAGCGCCTGGACCCCGTCACCGACGACGTGCAGGTTGTTCTTGACCTTGTAGTCCGCGAACGCCTCCCGGGTCATCAGCACGTCGCCTGGGTCGTCCTCGACGAGCAGGACCTCGATCGGCACCACGGGTTCGGAAAGCGGATTGGGCACGCTGCTCCTTCGTGTGCGGCGATCCGGGACACACCCCGCACGTCCTGTGCCTGGCGCCGCCGGCGAGGCAGCACCACCTTGACCGGRCTCGCGTCGACTACGGCTCGCCCTCAGCTGGGCAGGTTACCTGGCTTTGCGGCCGCGCAATGCGCTGCTTCCATACGCTCGGCGGCGCGACGCGTCAGGGGTCGCGTGACGCGGTAGCGCACCTTGGCGGGAAGGCGAGGTTTGCGCTGGTCTACGAGGGAATGGGTCTCGCGGTTGCCGTTCACAACTCTGAGCGAGGTTCGATGCCGACGCGTCCCCCGCACGCCGCTCCCACTGATCGCCCTCAGCTCACCCGCCCGGCGGAAGACGCCTCCATGCGTCGGATGGTCGGCCACCAGCCGCGCGGCGAGGTCGACGACGCGTCGCCAGCGCTCGACGTTCCCCCGGTGCCTGAGGCGATCGGGGGCGATCTCCATGCCGAGGCGTACGCCGACGAGGGGGACCTCGACGTGGACCTCATCGACTGGCGGGTCGGCGCTGCCTGTGGATCAGCCGAGGTCGAGATCTTCTTCCCGCCGGAGGGCGTCGACGGGCAGGAACGGCGTCGGCGAGAGGCGGCCGCCAAGGAGATCTGCGCCGGGTGCCCGGTCCGCGTGCCGTGCCTGCTGTCCGCGGTGGTCACCGGGGATCGGCACGGGATCTGGGGCGGCACCACCCCGGCCGAAAGGTTCACGAACGCCGACGCGCCGCTTCTCCGGCTGAATGCCGCGTGAGTACGTAGAGCCGACCGGGCGRCCCGGCGTTGAAAGGCCGGTCGTAGGTCCGGTGACCGGTATCGTGCTCATACGCTGTCTGCCGGGCGCCAGCAGCGGGAGTCTCACCGGCTTGGTCAGCTGCCGCGGCCCAGAGCCGCGCCCCGCGGATACGGATGCGGTATCCACCGTGCGACAAACGCGCCCGCGGCMGGGACACGCCCAGATGCTCATACCCCCAGACGTGCCACGGCCGGCCCAGCCGGTTTAAGTGCTCCGGCGCTGAGCAGGTCGCCTGCATGACGCTACGGCTGGAGACGGAGAAGCCGCGGGGGCGCGTGGTGGAAAGCTTCATCCTGCCTGYGGCCACCTACTCGCCTCGGTATGCCCGGCAGTGGCTCGCCCCGCTCCTGCGCAATGTCGGCGTCGAAGGGGAAACCGCCGACGTTGCCCTTCTGCTGACGAGCGAACTAGTCACCAACGCGGTCGTGCACGGCCGAGGCGATCCGACCGTCGAGGTCCGAGCCTCCGAGGGTCAGGTCTGGGTCGGCGTCAAAGACCCCGATAGCCGCGTCCCACACGTTCAGTCCGCGGACGGCGGCGCACTCGGTGGGCGGGGCCTCTACCTGGTCGACACGCTCGCGCACGCTTGGGGCACCGTACCGATCGCCGGCGACGGAAAGATCGTCTGGTTCGCCCTGCCACGACAGCGCGCCTGACAGCGCACGAGCAAACCAGCGCCGGGCGCGGGCCGAGTCCGTCCGGTTTAGCGCGGTCCTCAGGGGTATGAGACTTCTATGCTTATTGACATCTTGGTTGCGATCATCATCGTCGCGATCGCCGCCGCGCTGGGGCTGACCGTTCATCCTGTGCTGTGGGTGATAGTTATTGCCGCCGTGCTCTGGCTCGTGGGTCGTCGTGGCATCGGCCGAGGCGGCCGATCGAGGCTGTAGTAGTACGCCCGTAACGGACTAAAGGGCGAGATACCTGTGGCATATGATCTCTCGAGCCGCGGGTTCTCTCGCGGCCATGCGACGACAGGTTCTCGCCGAGGTCGGATGAGTCGGCCGGATAGGTACGGCCGCCCCACTCGCCGAGGCCTCGCGTGCCGCGTTCTAGCGCCAGCCCGGCGAGTGCTCACCCGTCGCTGGCATCAGCGAAATCAGGATTGGTCGGAGCGCGCGTCACCGGTGATGCGCGACCTCCGACCAATCCTGAGAGGCCGATCCGGAACGCGTGAATGTTGCCGGATGTGGCACCAGGGTCACTGGCCGCGCGAATCCTCCAATCCGGCCCGCCTGCTCCTCGCGGTCGTTCACAGCGGGCGGCGACGTCGTGTACGGCGACGTACAGGACGTCACAGGCCGACGTGGACTCCGGCGGTGGAGAACAGCGCGACCGCGAGTGGTGCGCCGGAGGTCGGTTCGCCGGTGACCTCGGCGCCGTCGACCGTCGGCCGAACCTGAGCAGGGCATGAGGGCTACACCGGCGCCGCGACGGTGGATGGTGCCGTTGGTGACCGCCGCCGTGCTGGCCGGGGAGCGGTGACCGCGTGCTCGTCGGGCTCGTCGGACAAGCCACGGAATCCGGCCTCGGCGCGTCCGGCAAGGAAGACGATCTGCGCTGCGTCATCCGCAACGTCCAGTTCTCCTAGCCCTGGGCCGCCCCTGCGGGATCCTCGCGGCCGCCGGGGCAGCCCGCCGGGGCAGCCCGCCGCACCGGAGCTCATCGGTGACCGGGCCCGCCGCCCGCGGCCGCCACCAGGCGGTCTGTTGATCCCCGCGGAAACGTGACCTCGATGTCCAGCCCACCGGCCGGCCGGGCCGCGGCGGCGAGCCGGGCGCCATGCGCGTCGGCGATCGCCCGGACGATCGCGAGGCCCAGCCCGTGGCCCTCGCCGTGCCGGACACGCCGCCCGTCCAGCTGCTGGAACGGCTCGAAGAGCCGTTCGACCTCCGCCGGCTGGACGACCGGTCCCGAGTTGCGGACGGACAGCCGCGCCCCGTCGGCGGTGGCCGACGTCGTCACCTCGACCCGGCCGCCGGCCACGTTGTAGCGGGTCGCGTTGTCGACCAGGTTCGCCACCAGGCTCTCGACGAGCAGCGGGTCCCCCGAGGCGGGCGCCGCGCCGAGGGCCGCCTCGACGGCCACGCCGGCGGACCGGGCCGGCGGGCGGTTCGACAGGACCCGCCGTGCGACGTCGGCCAGGTCGAACGGCTCCCGTCGGTCCACTCCCTGCTCGCCGCTGGCCAGGGTGAGCAGTGCCTCGATCAGATGCCCCTGCGTCGCGCCCAGCTCGAGCACCTCCCCGCAGGCCACCCGCAGCGCCTCTACCGTCGCGTCGGGGTCGGCGAGGGCGACCTGCAGGATGGCTCGCTGCGCGGTCAAAGGCGTGCGCAGCTCGTGCGACGCGTTCGCCACGAAGCGCCGCTGCGACGCGAACGCCGCCTCCAGCCGGCCGAAGAGGTCGTCGAGGGTCGCCGCGAGCTCCGCGAACTCGTCGGTCCGGCCGGTCGGTCCCAGCCGGCGGTGCAGGTTGCTCGCCGAGATGTCCCGCGCCGTCGCCGTGATGGTCCGCAGCGGCCGCAGGAACCGGACGGTCACGAGCCAACCCAGCCCCACCGACACCAGCAGCAGCACGGCCACGCACACCGACCAGGTGAGGAACGGGAACTGCGTCGTCGTCGTCGGCGCCACCCCAGGCCCGGTGCCGACAGGCACGGAGCCGGCCGGCGAGGACACCTTCGTCCCGACCAGCGCCGCGGCCAGCAACACCGTGCCCGAGACGAAGAAGGGCACGGCGTAGAGCAGCATCAGCTGCGTCCGCAGCCTGCGCAGCGGACGCCGGCGGGGGGTCACCGCTCGCCGATCCGGTAGCCACCCTCGCGCACGGTGAACACCACCGGCGGCTCGCCCAGCTTGGCGCGCAGCCGTCGGATCGTCGTCTTCACCGCGGTCGTGAACGGGTCCGCCGCCTCGTCCCACACCCGTTCGAGCAGCTCCTCGGCCGGCACCGGCCGGCCCGGCACGGCGAGCAGGCATTCGAGCACCCCGAACTCCTTCGGGCTGAGGTCGAGGCGCCGCCCGCCCCGGGACGCGACCCGCCGGCCCGGGTCGAGGGTCAGGTCCCCGTGCTCCAGGACCGGTGGCACCAGGGCGGTCGGCCGGCGGGCGAGCGCCCGGACCCTGGCGACCAGCTCGGCGAAGTCGAACGGCTTGGGCAGGTAGTCGTCGGCGCCCAGGCCAAGCCCGTCGACCCGGTCCCTGACCGTGCTCGACGCGGTCAGCATGAGGACCCGGCTGCACGGGTACGCGGCGACGATCCGCCGGCACACCTCGTCGCCGTGCGTGCCGGGCAGGTCCCGGTCGAGCACCACCACGTCGTACCGGGTGGCCGCCAGGCGCGCCAGCGCGTCGTCACCGTCGAGCGCGACGTCGACCGCCATCCCCTCCCGGCGCAGCCCGGTCCGGACCGTGCGGGCCAGGATCTCGAAATCCTCCACCACCAGGACGCGCATCGCTCAACCATCCCAGGCCGGCGGTGGCAGCCAGGTGTCATCGGACGGCACCGGGCTGACACCGGCGGACGGCTAGAAACCCGACCTATGATCACCGTGAACGGACTGCGGAAACGGTTCGGCGCGACCACCGCCCTCGACGGGATGACGTTCACCGTCCAGCCGGGGCAGGTCACCGGCTTCGTCGGGCCGAACGGCGCCGGCAAATCGACCACCATGCGGGTCGTCCTCGGCCTCGACGCCGCCGACGACGGCGACGCCCTCGTCGAGGGACACCCGTACCGCTCCCTGCGCCACCCGCTGCGGCACGTCGGCTCGCTCCTGGACGCCGCCGCCGTCTCACCCGGCCGCACCGCCCGCAACCACCTGCTGTGGCTCGCGCACTCCCAGGGGCTTGGATCCAGCAGGGTCGACGAGGTTCTCGAGACCGTCGGGCTCACGTCCGTCGCCCGCCGCCGGGCCGGCGGGTTCTCGCTCGGCATGCGGCAACGCCTCGGCATCGCCGCCGCGCTGCTCGGCGACCCGCACACGCTCCTGCTCGACGAGCCGTTCAACGGCATGGATCCCGAAGGGATCATCTGGATGCGCCGCCTCACGCGGGAGCTGGCCGCCGAGGGACGGGCGGTCCTGGTCTCCAGCCACCTGATGAGCCAGCTGCAGGACATCGCCGACCACGTGGTGGTCGCCGGCCGCGGCAGGGTCCTCGCCGACGCGAGCGTCACCCAGCTGCTGGCCGCCGTGTCGGACGGCCGGGTCACGGTGCGCTCCGCCGCCGCCACGCGCGCGACGGCGGTCCTGGCGGGCGGCGGCGGGTCCGTGACGGCCACCGGGGACGGCACGCTCGTCGTGACCGGCCTGCCGGCCGAGGCGATCGCCGCGCTGCTCAGCCGCGACGGCGTGCCGTTCTCCGAGCTCGCCGCCCACCGGGCGACGCTCGAGGACGCCTACCTGGAGCTCACCCGCGACTCCGTGGAGTACCGCGCCGCCGAGCCGGCCGCCGCGTCGGCCGCCACCGCGTCGACGCACACCCCGGGGGAGGCGCGGTGAGCGCGTTCGTGGACACGCTGCGCGCCGAGTGGACGAAGTTCCGGACCATCCGCGGCTGGGTCATCGGCACCGTCGCCATCGTCGGCGTCATCGTGGCGTTCGGGCTCATGCCGGGGATGCAGGGGAGCTGCGGCAAGAACGGCCCGGGCTCCGAGTGCTCGCTGCCGGTCGGCCCCGGTGGCGAGGAGGTCACCGACACCTTCACGTTCCTCCACCAGGCGCTCACCGGGGACGGCGAGGTCATCGCCCGGGTCGCCGGCATGACCGGCATAGCGACCGGAGAAGACCCGGACAAGCCGAACCACACCGTCGAGCCGTGGGCCAAGGCCGGCCTCATCATCAGGGCGGCCACCGACCAGGGCTCGTCCTACGCGGCGGTCATGGTCACCGGCGGCCACGGGGTACGGATGCAGTACGACTACACCCATGACGTCGCCGGCAGCCCCGACGGGGTCACCGCCGCCGTTCCCCGCTGGCTGCGCCTGACCCGCGCCGGGGACACCGTCACCGCCGCCGAGTCCGTCGACGGCGACCGGTGGACGACCGTCGGCACCGCCCGGCTGCGCGGCCTGCCGCCGACCGTCGAGGTCGGGCTGTTCGCCACGTCCCCGCAACACTCCGAGGAGCTTCACACCGGGCTGATGTCCGGCGCCATGGGCGGACCGACCCAGGTGACCGGCACGTTCGACCACCTCGCCGCCCGGGACGGCTGGACCGGCGCGGCCTGGCATCCGGACGTCATCGGACACGCCGACGGACCGGCGAACGGTGCCCCGGGCGCCGAGGGCCCGCCCGCCCCCGCCTCGGGGGTCGAGCAGGTGGGCGACGCCATGCGCCTGACCGGTTCCGGCGATATCGCGCCGGCCGTATCCGGCTCCGGGGGCCTCGGGGTGTCCATCACGCAGACGCTCGTCGGCACCTTCGTCGGCCTGATCCTGGCCGTCGTCGTGGGCACCGTGTTCGTCACCGCGGAGTACCGTCGCGGACTCGTCCGGACGACCTTCGCGGCCAGTCCGGGCCGGCTGCGGGTGCTCGCCGCGAAGGCCACCGTCGTCGGCGGGGTCATGTTCGTCACCGGCCTCGCCGCGGCGGCGGCCACGGTCGTGTTCGGGCAGCGCGTGCTGCGCGGCAACGGCGTGTACGTCCATTCCGCCCCGGCCGGCACCGAGGTGCGCGTCGTCGTCGGCACCGCGGTCCTGCTCGCCGTCGCCGCGATCCTCGGCCTCGGCCTCGGCGCACTGCTGCGCCGCGGCGTCACGGCGGTCACCACCGCGGTCCTCGTGATCGTCCTGCCGTACCTGCTGGCCATGACCGTCCTGACGGGCGACGCGGCGCGCTGGCTGCTGCGGGTCAGCCCGGCGGCGGCGTTCGCGCTGCAGCAGGCCTCGCCGGAGTACCCCCAGGTCGCGAACCTCTACACCCCGGCCGACGGATACTTCCCCCTGGCACCCTGGGCCGGCTTCGCCGTCCTCACCGCCTGGGCCGCCGTCGCCCTCGCCGCCGCCGCCGTGACGCAACGCCGGCGGGACGCATGAGGTGCGTGTTGCGCGCCGAGTGGACCAAGCTGCGGACGTCGCCGGGCACGTGCGCGCTGCTGGTCGGGGTTGTCGCCGGCACGGTCGCGGTCAGCGCGGCCGCGGCCGGGTTCTCGGACCCGCTCCCCGGCGCGGACCTGCCGAGGCTGAGCCTCACCGGGGTGCAGCTCGGCCAGGCGATCGTGGCGGTCCTCGCCGTGCTGGCGATCGGTGACGAGTACGCGAGCGGCATGACCGCGGTGACGTTCACGGCGATGCCGCGCCGGAGCCGGGTCCTGGCCGCCAAGGCGCTGGTCGTGGCCATGGTGGTGGCCGTCGTGGCCACGGCCGCCGTGGCGGCCTCCGTTGTCGTGGGCCGGCTTCTGCTGCCCACATACACCCTGGCCGCGCGCCCGGCGATCGGCTCGGTGCTGTACCTGGTCCTCATCGCCCTGCTGAGCCTCGGGATCGCGACGGGTGTCCGTAGCCCGGCAGCCGGGATCGGTGTCGTCCTCGCGCTCCTGTACGCGCTGCCGATCGTCAACGCCGCGGTGGCCGACCCGGCCTGGCAGCGACGCCTGCTGCGGATCGAGCCGGCCAGCGCCGGACTGGCGGTGCAGGCCACCTCCGGCGACGTCGCCATCGGGCCGTGGAAGGGCCTCGGTGTCCTGGCGCTGTGGGCGGCGGGCGCGCTGCTGGCCGCCGCGGTGCTCCTCGAACGCCGTGACGCCTGACGGCCCGGTGCCGCGGTGCCGCGGTGCGTCGGTGCGGCCGCCGGGGTGGACGGGTTGTGTGCCGCCGGCACGCAGGTGGTTTTCGATATGCCGACGATATGCGCCGCTCGTAGCATCGAGAGCGTGCGTGTGTTGGTCGTCGAGGACGAACCCTATATGGCAGAGGCCATCCGCGATGGGCTGCGCCTGGAGGCCATCGCGGCCGACATCGCCGGTGACGGTGACACCGCTCTGGAACTGCTGAGCATCAACGTCTACGATCTCGCCGTCCTCGACCGCGACATTCCCGGGCCTTCCGGTGACGAGATCGCCGAAAGCATCGTCGCCGCCGGCAGCGGCATGCCGATCCTGATGCTGACTGCCGCGGACCGCCTTGACGACAAGGCGTCCGGTTTCGAGCTCGGCGCCGACGACTACCTCACCAAGCCGTTCGAGCTGAGAGAGCTCGTGCTCAGGCTCCGAGCCCTCGACCGGAGGCGTACATACAGCAGGCCGCCGGTACGCGAGATCGCGGGCCTGCGTCTTGATCCTTTCCGCCGCGAGGTCTACCGGGACGGCCGCTACGTCGCGCTGACCAGGAAGCAGTTCGCCGTGCTCGAAGTTCTCGTCGCCGCCGAAGGCGGTGTCGTCAGCACCGAGGACCTCCTGKAACGGGCCTGGGACGAGAACGCCGACCCTTTCACCAACGCCGTGCGCATCACGGTGTCGGCCCTGCGCAAACGCCTCGGCGAACCCTGGATCATCGCCACCGTGCCCGGCGTCGGATACCGCATCGACACGGCACCCAGCGCCGGGCGTGAGAGAGGGAGCCGTGGATAGGGCGCCCGGTTTGAGCGTTCGCCTCAAACTCACCCTCAGCTATGCCGGCTTCCTCATGTTTGTATGTGTCTTGCTGCTCGCGGTCGTCTGGGTGTTCCTGCTGCGTTACGTACCCGAGACGATCTACACAGTTCCTCCTGGAATGCAATCGCGGTCCGGCCCGCTGATGTTCATTCCCGACCRCTCGGACCTGGTTCAGGCCTTCGTCCCGAAGGCGGCCGCGATGCTGGCTTTCCTGCTGGTTTTCAGCCTGCTGGGAGGGTGGATCCTCGCGGGCAGCATGCTCGCGCCCCTGACGCGTATCACCAACGCGACCCGCCTGACCGCGAACGGATCACTCTCCCACCGGATCCAGATGGAAGGCCGCCGGGACGAGTTCCGCGAACTCGCCGACGCCTTCGACTCCATGCTCGCCCGGCTCGAGGCGCACGACGCCGAACAGCGGAGGTTCGCGGCCAATGCCTCCCACGAACTGCGCACCCCGCTGGCGATCACGCAGACCCTGCTCGACGTGGCCCGCAACGACCCGGACCGCGACAGCGGCGAACTCGTCGAACGCCTCCGGGTCGTCAACGCCCGAGCGATCGACCTCACCGAGGCGTTGCTCCTGCTCAGCCGCGCCGACCAGCGATCTTTCGCCCGGGAGCACGTAGACCTTTCCCTGGTGGCGGAAGAAGCCGCCGAAATACTTCTTCCCCTCGCGGAGAAGCGCGGCGTCACCGTTCAGACATCCGGGGACATCACCCCCACCATCGGCTCGCGCGCGCTGCTGCTGCAGATGGCCACGAACCTCCTGCACAATGCGATCGTCCATAACCTCCCCGAGGACGRCACCGTGCGGGTACACACCGCCCTGCGCCCGGAGTCCGTCATGCTCACCGTCGAGAACTCCGGCGCCACGCTCACTCCACGGCTGGTCTCGACACTCACCGAACCGTTTCAGCGCGGTACCGAACGCGTACGCGGTGACCATGCGGGTGTCGGCCTCGGCCTGGCGATCGTCAAGAGCATCACCCAGGCGCACGACGGATTACTCACCCTCACCCCCGGGGCCGCCGGCGGGCTGTGCGTCACCGTGCGACTGCCCGTCGCGCCACCGCACACGGGCAGATGACGATCAGCGGGATCGCCGCGCCACTCCGACCGGTGGTCCTCATGAGGCGAGCCCTCGTCGCTCCGCGGCCGCGGCGAGCACGTGCCGGGCCAGGACGACGCCCGCGTCGGGCGCGCCGGCCGACGACGCGCGGGCCGACATCGCCGCGACCCGCTCGGGATGGGTGAGCACCGGGATCAGGGTGGCCTCGATCCAGGCCGGGCTGAGGTCGGCGTCATCGACGAGCAGCGCCCCGCCGGCCGCGACGACCGGCTCGGCGTTGAGCCGCTGCTCACCGCCGCGCAGCGGCAGCGGGACGTACGCGGCCGGCAGTCCGACAGCGGCCAGCTCGGCGCACGTCATCGCCCCCGAACGGCAGATCACGAAGTCGGCCGCGGCGTAGGCGTACCGCATCTCGTCGACGTAGGGGACGACGACGTAGGCCGGGTCGGCGGGGCCGCCGCCCGGCACGTCGACCGCGTGCCGCGGCCCGGTGATGTGCAGCACCTGCACCCCGGTCGCCCGTAGCGCCGCGGCCGCGCCGGACATCGCGGCATTGATCGTCCGTGCGCCCTGCGAACCGCCGGTGACCATCAGCACCGGCCCGTCGGGACGCAGGCCGAACCGCCGCCGGGCGGCGTCGCGCAGCGCCGGTCGGTCGAGCCCGGTGATCGCCGGCCGCAGCGGGATACCGATGGCGGTGGCGTGCGCCAGCCGCACACTCGGCGCGGCGGTGAACACGTGGGTCGTCATCCGGGCCGCCAGCCGGTTGGCCACTCCGGGCCGGGCGTTCGCCTCGTGGACGACGATCGGCAGGCCCTGCCCGCGGGCGGCGAGGTAGGCCGGCACGGCCACGTAGCCGCCAAAGCCCACCACGACCTCGGCCCGCACGCGGTGGAGCACCGCCCCGGCCGCCCGCACCGACTCGCGCAGCCGGCCCGGCGTCCCCAGCAGAGCCCGGTTCAGCCCGCGTTCCAGCGGCACCGGCGGAATGAGCTCGAGCGGGTAGCCGCGGGCCGGGATGAGCGTGGTGTCCAGACCGCGCACGGTGCCGAGGGCGGTGATCTCGGCCGTGGGCTCCAGCCGGCGCAGCGCGTCGGCGAAGTTCATCATGGGTTCGATGTGCCCGGCCGAATGGCCGCCGGCGGCGACGACGCGCGGTGCCGTCATACCTGTCAATGCGTTCAACGCCCTGGTGATCTCTCTGGCCGGATCGGCTATGTGATGGGAAAGTCGAAATAGGTGTTCGGGTAGGGCTCGTTCTTCAGCGTGTAGTGCCACCACTCGCGATCGTATGAATCGAATCCGCAGGACCCCATGACGGAGAGGAGGTACTGGCGGTTCCCGGCTTCGACCGGCGTGATCTCCCTCGCGCCGTGGTGGGAGACCGGGTCCATCAGATCATGGTCACCGCCCATCTGGGCGAGTTCACCGGTAGCCAGATGATAAAGAGTCAGGTCAACCGTGCCGCCCCGGCTGTGGCCCGACCTGGCGGCCACGTATCCCCTGTCGAACATCTCGGGCCTGTCGATGTTCGGATAGTGCCTTGGTTTCGTCCGGCCATCCTCCGGCTTTTCTGACCAGCGCAGGAAACAATCCACGGCGCGTTGCGGGCGGTAGCCATCCCAGAGAAAGAGGCCGAAGCCGGAGGAGGCGGCCTTCTCCCGCGCTCTCTCCAGGGCCGCGCAGAGCGCCCTCGTGCCGACGATTCGATTTGCCTGATATCCGTCCACCGGCTTGCCGGTGAAGTTGTCCCAGGTGGCGTACTTCGCATCCCAGCGTATTCCGGGCACAAATTCGTCCACAAAGACGAAGTCGCTTTTCATCGCCTTTTCCCGTGCAGCGTCAGTGACACGATCCGGTCGATCACTTCAGGGAGCGGCAGACCCGCGGCGGCCATCATTCTCGGATAGCGGCTGTATGAGGTCAGGCCGGGCAGGGTGTTGACCTCGTTGAGTACCACGGTCCCGTCCTCCGTCAGGAACATGTCCACCCGCGCGAGTCCCCTGCATCCCAGGGCGCGATATATGGCCTTCGCCGTCTCCTGAACGAGCGAGCGCGCCTGGGTCGTGATGTCGGCGGGAACGATCGCCGTCGAGTTCTCGGAACCGGTCTCAGGCGCACTCTCCTGATGGATCCTGAAGAAGCCGTGAGACAGAGAAATCCGGTCCACCTCGCCCGCGACCAGTCCGAACCTTTCCCCCAGTATCGCGCAGCCCACCTCGCTGCCGACGACGGCGTCCTCGATCAGCACCTTCGAGTCGTACCGCCGCGCGGTCTCCAGCGCGCTCGGCAGTTCTTCTTTTCGAGAGACCTTGCTGACGCCGAAGGACGAACCCGAACGGGCCGGCTTCACGAAGACGGGATAGGTGAGGCTGCCGGGGTCGACCTTCTCGTCCGCCGTGACCGTCCGGTAGTTCGGCGTGGCGATTCCCGCGTGTCCGGCGACGACGTAGGCAAGGGACTTGTCCATGCACAGGGCGGAACTCTGGACGTCGCAGCCCACGTAGGGGATGCCGGAGAGCTCCAGCAAGCCCTGCGTCGCGCCGTCCTCGCCGAGCCTGCCATGCAGGACGGGGAAAACCACATCGAGACGGATCATCTCGTACCGGTGCTGTTCCAGGACAAGCAGGCCGTGCACGCTTCTGTCCGGCGACAGCACGGCCGGACGGCAACTGCCGTTCTCCCAGGCCGCGTCCGGGCCGTCACAGAGCTTCCAGGCACCGCTTTTCGTGATCCCGATATAGAACGGCTCATACTTTTCGACGTCGAGGTTCTTCGCGACCTCCTGTGCGGACTTGACGGAGATGGGGTGTTCCTCGGAACAGCCCCCGAATATGATCCCGACCCTCAGCCTGTCCATGCCGATTTCCTCCTCCCGAACTCGAGGCAGTTGATGAGACTGTTCTCGACCGTGTCGGCCAGAGCGCGGTCGGTGTAATAGGCGGTGTGGGGACTGATGAAAACATTCGGCAGTTGTCGTAGCCGCGACAGCGCCTTGTTCTCGACGAGGCTGTCCCGGCAGTCGACGTAGAATATTCCCTCCTCTCCTTCGAGGACGTCCAGCGCCGCGCCGCCCAGCCTGCCGCTTTCCAGCGCCGCGACAAGGGCCTCGGTATCGAGAAGCGCGCCGCGTCCGGTGTTGATGATGATCGCGCCGCGCTTCATCTGCTCGATACGTCGGCGGTTCAGGAGGTGGTGTGTGTCCACGTCGAGCGGAGTATGGAGCGTGACGATGTCGCTCTGCCGCAGCAGCTCGGCGAKAGGAACATGGTGGGCGGACGATTTCGGGCGGCTGTCATGAGCGAGTATTCGGCAGGCGAAGCCCCGTAGCCTGTCCATGACCGCCGTGCCGATGCGCCCCGTTCCGATCACCCCGATCGTCAGATCGCGCAGTTCTCTCCCGCGTACATCATTCAGCCTGTAGTCACGGGTCTCGGCGCGGCGGATGATGGACTTCGCGTCTCGAACCGCCATCAGCATCAGCATCAGCGTGTAGTCGGCGACGCCGCCCGGCGAATAGGCGACGTTTCCGACTGTGAGGCCGACGCTCTCCGCGTATTTGATGTCAATATGGTCGAGCCCGACACTTCGTGTGGAGATGTACGTGACACCGGCCCGACTCAGGGCGCGAAGAACCGAATTCGCGATCCGAGTCCTGTGGTCCACGCTGACGCATCGGTTCTCGAAAGCAAGTTCGATGTTTTTCGCGGATACCGCGGCTCCCGTGATGGTCGGCACAACGCCGAAGCGAGGCGCCAGCTCCCGGAACAAGGCGGCCTCGTCCTGCCCGCACCCATATATTGTGATTCCCGTTTCTGGGGCGGCTGGGGAGGGCGAGGACGCCGGTGATCGGGTGCGGCGGGCCGCTGTTCGTGCTGGCTCGCTGTGGGTCATGCCCCCAGTCAAGGCAGCGTGGTGTTGCCGACGCGTATGCGGTTTTCGATACGCCGACGATATGCCGCTTGTCGGTAGCGTCCCGAGCCATGATCCCGCTCAGCCTCGCCGAGATCGCCGCGGTCGCCGGTGGGACGGTCGAGGGCGACGACACCGTGACGGTGAACGCCCCGGCCGTGCTTGACGGCCGGCAGGCCGAGCCGGGCGGCCTCTTCGTCGCCTTCGCCGGTGAGCACACCGACGGCCATGACCACGCCAGCCAGGCCGGCCGGTCCGGTGCGGTGGCCGTGCTTGGCTCCCGGCCCACGGAGCTGCCCACCGTCGTCGTCGAGGACGCCCAGGCCGCGCTGCGGGCGCTCGCCTCCCACCTCGTGGCCCGGCTGCGTGACGGGCTGACCGTTGTCGGGCTGACCGGCTCCCAGGGCAAGACCAGCACCAAGGACCTGCTGGCGGCGGTGCTGTCGAGCGCCGCGCCGACGATCGCCACGATCGGCTCGCTCAACAACGAGCTCGGCGTACCGCTCACCATGCTGCGCGCCGCCGCGACCACCCGGTTCCTCGTCCTTGAGATGGGCGCCCGCCACGTCGGCGACATCGCCGCGCTCACCGGCCTGGTCGCGCCCGACCTCGCCGTCGTCCTCAACGTCGGCAAGGCCCACCTCGGCGAGTTCGGGTCACGCGAGGCCATCGCCAGGGCCAAGGGCGAGCTGGTGCGGGGGCTGGCACCGGGCGGCACCGCCGTCCTCAACGCGGATGATCCCCGAGTGGTAGCGATGCGCTCGCTCACCGACGGTCCGGTACTGACCTTCGGCCGGTCCGGGCACGCCGACGTACGGGTGCTTGACCTGGTGCTGGACCGGCGCGGCCGGCCGTCCTTCACGCTGCGGGCCGCCGATGTCTCGGCTCATGTCGCACTGCCGCTCGTGGGCGGCCACCAGGCGCTCAACTCGTCGGCCGCCGTGGCGGCGGGGCTGGCGGCCGGCGTGCCCCTCGACGTCGCCGCGGCGGCGCTGGCCACCGTCTCGCTGTCGAAGTGGCGCATGGAGCCGCGTGACCTCGCCTGCGGCGCGACGCTGCTCAACGACTCCTACAACGCCAACCCAGACTCGGTCCGCGCCGCCCTGGACGCACTGGCGGCGATCGAGGGCGGCCGCCGCTTCGCCGTGCTCGGCGAGATGCGCGAGCTCGGCGACGTCAGCGAGGCCGAGCACCGCGCCGTCGGGGAGTACGCCGCCTCCCGGGCCGACGTGGTGGTCGCGGTCGGCGAGGCCGCCCGGCCGATCGCCGACGGCGCGGGAGAGCGGGCGGTGGCGCTGGCCGACAACGACGCGGCCGTCGACTGGCTGCGCGGCCACCTCGCTGCCGGCGAGGTGGCACTCGTCAAGGCCTCCCGCGGCGCGCGCCTTGACGAGGTCGCCGCCGCGCTCGCGTAGTTCGACGGGCGAGTCAGAGGATCCGCTTCGACGCGACGCCCTCGTAGGCGAAGCCGAGCCGCGCCGTTCCGCCCATCTGGTACGTCCTTACCGACTCCAGGGTCAGTCCGGACTTCTCGATCAGGTCGTCGATGCGGCGGTTGAGGTGGCAGCCTCCGGCGATCCTGCCCCAGCCAGGCGTGAGCCGGTCCTGCCAGCGGGCTACTCCGGGTCTGGGTGAGTGGCCGTGCTCGGTGAAGTGCATCGTGCCGCCGGGCCGCAGTACTCGATGGATCTCGCGCAGCGCCTGTTCGGCGTCGGGGATGGTGCACAGTGTCCAGGTCGTGAGCACATGGTCGACCGACGCGTCCGGAAGGAGCAACGCCTGGCCATCGTCGCCGACGAACTCGACCGTGAAGGGCGCCGCGGCGATGCGAGACGCCGCGAGCCTGTGTCCGACGACGGCGGGCTCCACCGCCAGCAGGCGAGTGACGCCCACCGGAAGATGCGGAATGTTACGTCCCGACCCGAAACCGATCTCCAGGACCTCGCCGGACAGCCCGGTCGTGACGCGCGCCCGGGTCTGCTCCATCGGCCTGCCGAGGGCGAGGTCGGTAATCCGGGGCAGCACCTGGTCGTCATAGAAGCCCATCACGACTCCTCATCGGAAGACCTGGACAGAACCTGAGGATCTGGACGGCGGCTGTGTGACGCAAGGCGGCGCTCAGTCCTTCAACCCGGCCGGTGGTGCCGCGGCGACGAGAGTGGCCTCGATGGTGGCCCAGGGCAGGCCGGGTGGCAACAGGATGGTGACGACGTCGGCCGCCTGGTCCCACGCCTTGAGCTGCTCCGCGACCTGATCGCCGGTTCCGTAGGCGGCGAGCTGGTCGAGTACGGGCTGGGCGGAGGCCGGGACTATCCCGCGTCGCGGGCTCGGCCGCGGGTTGGCGGCCATGATCGCGTTGACCTCCTCGGCGTAGCCCTGATCGGACACCGACCGGGCGTAGACGCCGCCCATGGCGGTCAGGTACCAGGCGGTGCACGTGGCGGCGATGTCCCTGGCCGTGTCGGGGTTCTCGTCGGCGACCGTGATCGGCCCGGTGGCCACGGTGAGGGCCGTCCGGTGCGCGGCGACGGTCGCGCGCGTCTTATCGAGCTGTTCCGCCGCGGCGGCGAGGCGGTCCCGGGCCATCAACGCGGGGATCCAGCCGTCGCCGACCTCGGCGGCCACCTGGATCGCGCGCGGGCCGAGCGCCGCGACCCAGATGGGCACCTCGGAGGTGGGTGGCTGGCCCAGTCGCAGCGGGTGCGCGCTGGGGAGGCGGCGTAGCTGGGCTGGCTCGCCGGCGAGCAGCGCGCGGACCTGGGTGACGACGTCGCGCAGTCTGGCGGCCGGACGCTCGAACGGGGTGTCGTGGAATCCCTCGACCAGTGCCTTCGTGCTGGCGCCCAGGCCGAGCAGATAGCGCCCCGCGCAGATCTGGTGCAGGGTGGCGGCGGTCATCGCCAGCGTCGCCGGGGTACGCCCCCACACCGACAGGACGCCCGACGCGAGCCGGATACGGGTGGTGCGCAGCGCGATCTCGGTGACGACCGGGGTGGAGTCCAGACCCCAGCCCTCGGGTACCGCGAAGCTCTCGTAACCCAGCTCCTCGGCCAGCACCGCGGCCCGGACGATGACGTCCCGCCGGGTCTCCATGGGTGTGAGCCCCACCCCGCGCCGCACCGTCATCACACGGCCCTCTCGGCCGGACCACGGAATCGGGACGGGACCGTCGGAGTGGGCGGCGCCGCGCGCGGTGGCTGTCTCCCGACGGCTGCTGGGGGCGTCGGGATCGAAGCGTGTGACATGAGGTCGACGCTAGGACCGCCGCGCCGGGCCGCCCATCGGGTGAACTACCGGCACAGTGCCCCTTCGCCGCGGTGCGGGCACGGATGGCGGGCGCGGCTATCGGGTGTTCAACCGATCCCTCGATCCCTMGATCTCTTGGCCCCTCCATCCCTCAGAGGTGCTGGCGCAGCCGCTGCTCGGTGGTCCAGGCCGCGATCTGGGCGCGTGAGCTCACCCGCAGCTTCCGCCGGATGTTCTCCACGTGCGTCTCGATCGTTCGCGGGGCGACGGACAGCCGGCCGGCGATGGCATGGTTGGTGAGTCCCTCGGTCACGAGCTCGGCGATCTCGAACTCGCGGTCCGTCAGCCGTTGCCCCCTGCGCGACGGCTGGGCCAGAAAGGTGAGTACCGCGTCCAGGACCGCCTCCCATTCGCCGTGGTAGTAGAGATGGCTGGAGCCTGGCAGCGGGATCAGCGTGGCCCCGGCGATACCGGCGGCCACCTCGCGGCCCAGGTCGAACCTGGTACCTCGGTCGCCTTCGCGGTGCAGGACCGCGGTCGGCGTCCGGACCATGGGGAGCAGCCCTCGGATGTCCGTGTCGTAGTACACCTCGAGCAGCTGGGCGGCCACGGTGGCGGAGGCGCTCGTTCGCTGGAACCGGACGAACGCCGCCATCTCGTCGGCGGTGGGATCGGTGACGAAGGCGTGTGTCAGCGCCTGTATCCCCATGCCCCAGTGCGCCCGTACCAGGGCCACGACCGAGGTCCTGACGTCGGCGGGCGCCAGATCCCGGCCGCTGGCGCACATGCCGTAGACCACGAGCGCCTCGACCCGTTCCGGGTGCCGCGCCGCGATCGTGGCCGCGAGCTGACCGCCCTGCGAGGCGCCGAACAGGCGGAAACGGCGCGTGCCCACCGCGTCGGCCACCGCCAGCGCCGCGGCCACCTGCCCGTCGAACGAGAGATCGACGCCGTCCCGATCCGACAGGCCGCAGCCGGGCTTGTCGAAGCGGATCACCGTGAAATGCCGCGCCAGACGCTCGAGAAACGCGCCAAAGGAAAAAAGGTCCAGCTGCCCACGCAGATGGGTGATCCAGCCCGAGTCGCACAACAACGCCGGCCCCGACCCCATTGTCGAATAGGCGACAGAGCCGGCCGGTGTCGCACAGTATTTGATCAGCGCCCGCACGCGTCCACGCTGACAGGTCCAGCCGGGGAGGTAAAGGAATCCGCTTCAGGGTAGATCCGCGTCTCCGTCGAGGTTCGCGATCATGCGTCGCAGCACGTTGAGCGCGGCCACGTACTCGTGCGGGGCGATGCCGGCGTGGATCTGAGCCTGCGCCTGCCGGGCGCGGTCGGCGGCGCGGGTCCGCCCCGCCTCGCCCGCCTCGGTGATGACGAAGGTATCGACCGGTGACTGCGTCATCCAGCCGCGGTTGAGCAGATCGTCGATGACACCGTCGAAATCGATGTCGAGATCGTCGAACCGGGCAAGTCGGTGGATGAGGCGTGCGCGGTCCCACCCCGCGGGGTCGCCCGCGACGTGGTTGAGGATCCACCAGTGTGGCTGGGTGAGTCCCTCGGTTGCCAGATCCGCGCGGATCCGGCCGACGACCCGGCGGTAGGCCTCGCCGCTCCAGTACCCGATCGGCTGCGCCGCCAGCACCTCGTCCGGGTACTCCGTAAGGCCCGTGACCATAATTATCCCTCTTCCTCCGGGACGGTGTCGCGTGTCCCGGCGCCGTACGGCACCATTTCGAACTCGCGATCACGCTAGAACCTCTACTGAGGTTGAAGTCAAGGTGATCGGCCGCGGGAGGTCGTGGACGCCGTCGACAGGTGTGACGACGTCCTGGGTCCTTGGGACGATCTCGCGTCGACAAGCACGCTTTCGAAGCCCGTAAGGAACCGTGTGAGGAGGGCGAGCCTCAGGCGTGGGGGCTCGCGTTGAGAGCGTCTCGGATGGTCCTGAGCGCGATGAGCAGATCCGCCTGCTGTGACGGGCTGAGGGAGTGCGTCGTGCGGCGTTCGAGCTCGTGCCAGGCGGCCCGCGCCCGCGGCACAACGGCGGTGCCCTTTTCGGTGAGTTCGACGATCATGGCGCGTCCGTCGTCAGGCGATGGCTGGCGTGCCACCAGGCCGGCGCGCTCCATCGCCTGGAGGGTGGCGGTGACGGTGGAGCGGTCGCGGCCCAGATAGTGGACGAGCTCGGTCTGCGGTACCGGGCCGCGGCCATCGAGGTAGAGCAGCACGATCTCATGGGGCGGGGTGACGCCGGCCTCGGTGAGAAGTTCGGTACCCACCCGCGCGTGGGCGCGCAGGACCTGCAGCAGCAACGAGCCGACGGGCGCGCCGTCGATGCTGGTGCCGACGTGCCTCGGTGGCGTGGTGCCCTGGGCGGCCCGGTCGTCGTTCGGCGAATTCCCCACGGCCTGATCGTACCGATATTGCTGGCATGCCAACTACGTGTACGGTAGTTGGCATGCCAGCAATATCGGACGAGCCGGAGCGGATGGACCGCGATCTGCTCCTGCTCATGGGCGTGCTGCTGGTCGGCGCCGCCGCGGCCCTGCTCGACACGACGATCGTCATCGTCGCCATCGACGACCTGGCGGCGGCGTTCGGCACCTCAGTCGCGACCGCGCAGTGGGCCACGACGGGATATCTGCTGGCGATGGCCGCGGCGATCCCGATGATGGGCTGGCTGACCGACCGGTGGGGCGCCAGCCGGGTGTGGCTGACGACCCTGTGGCTGTTCCTGCTGGGCTCGGTCCTGTGCGCGGCGGCGTGGTCGATCGAGAGCCTGATCGTCTTCCGGGTCGTCCAGGGACTCGGCGGGGGACTGGTCCTGCCGCTGGTTCAGGCCATCCTGGCTCGCGCGGCGGGACCGCGGCGGATCGGCCGGGCCATGGGACTGATCGGCATTCCTGGGCAGCTCGCCCCGATCCTCGGCCCGGTGCTGGGTGGGGTCATCCTCGACTCGCTCGGCTGGCGGTGGATCTTCCTCGTCAACGTCCCCGTCTGCCTGGCCGCGCTCCTGCTGGCCTCTCGGCACCTGCGCGCGGCCGAGCGCCGGGACGGCGCGCGGCTGGACCTTCCCGGTGCGTTACTGCTGGTGCCGGCGGTCGTAGCGATCTTGGCTGGGCTGTCCGCGACGAGCGGGTGGGGGACCGCGCCGGCGCGTCCGATCGTGCTGCTCACCGGCGGGGCGGTCCTCCTCGCCGGCTTCGCGCTGCACGCCCTACGCGCGGGCGATCGCGCGCTCATCGACCTGAGGCTGCTCCGACATCGGTCGTTCTCCGCCGCGACAGCGCTGATGTTCCTCTCGGGGGCGTGCCTGTACGGCCCCATGCTGCTCCTGCCGCTGTTCTACCAGCAGGCGCGAGGTCTCACCGCGACCGAGGCCGGGCTGCTCCTGGCCCCGCAGGGCCTCGGGATGATGGCCTCGTTGTGGGCTTCCGGGCGTTCGGTGGATCAGGCCGGCCCGCGGGTCGTGGCCGTCGCGGGCGTGTTCCTGGCCGGGGCCGGCGTCGCGGTGTTCGTCGTCGCCGCCGCCGCGCCCGTCCTTGTCCTTTCCGCGGGACTCGTGGCTCTCGGAGCCGGGCTCGGCGCGATCGGGGTGGCCGTCTGGGCGACYAGCTACCGAGATGTCGACCCGGCCGCGATCCCGCGGGCGACAAGTCTGCTGAACGTCGTGCAGCGCATCGGCGCCTCCTTCGGCACCGTCGTCATCGCGCTCATCCTCCATCACCGACTCGGCGCGGCCGGCGCGGCCGGCGCGGCCGGCGCGGTCGACACGGCCACCGACCACAGCGCCGTCGCCAGGGCGTTCGCGCACACCTTCGCGTGGGCACTCGGCTTCGTCGCCGCCACTCTCCCCGTCGTCCTCCTCCTGCCTCTGAAGCCACCCCGTCCCCAGACATCATCCGATACCCCGAACCCAGCATCGAGGTCCATGACATGCGAGCCATAGTCGCTGATCGCGCCGGCGGCCCCGACGTGCTGTGCCCGGTCACGCTGCCCGACCCGGAACCCGCCACCGGGCAGGTCCGCGTCGCGGTCGAGGCCGCGGCGATCACCTTCATCGACACCCTGATCCGCGCCGGAAGCCCCATCGGCCCGCCGGCCGCCTTCCCCGCGGTCCTCGGCAACGGCGTCGGCGGGGTCGTCGACCGGGTCGGGCCGGACGTGGACCCGGCCTGGCTTGGTAGCCGCATCGTCACGACCACGGGAGGCGCCGGCGGCTACGCCAGTCTCGCCCTCGCACGGGTGGCGGACCTGCACCGCGTTCCCCGCGAGCTCACCGTTCCCGAAGCGACCGCGCTGCTCGCCGACGGCCGCACCGCCGTCGGCCTGCACCGGGCCGCGAGCATCCAACCAGGCGAGGTCGCCGTGGTCACCGCGGCGGCCGGTGGCGTCGGCGGCATCCTCGTCCAACTCGCGAAGGCGTCGGGCGCGCGGGTGATCGCCCTCGCGGGCAGCACCAGCAAACTCGACCACGCTCGCGGCCTCGGCGCCGACGCCACCGTGAGCTACCGCGACGAGGACTGGGCCGCCGGCCTCGACGCGGCCGCGCCGGGCGGCGTGGATGTCGTCTTCGACGGGATCGGCGCGGACATCACCGCCGTCCTTTTCCCTCGGGTACGACCCGATGGCCGTTACCTCTCTCATGGAGCGGCAGGCGGAAGCTGGGGCTTGATCGATGCCGAAGCGGCGTCCAAACGCGGAGTGACCACCATTCCCCTCGCCGCGATCGGGGCCACCGCCGACGACCTGTTCACGCTCACCGAACGCGCGCTCGACCTCGCCGCCGGAGGAGCCATCCGGACCACCATCAGGCAGACCTTCCCGCTAGAGGACGCGGCCGCCGCCCACGCCGCCATAGACACCCGTAGCACGATCGGGAAGACCCTCCTGCTGCCCTGATCCGCCAGATCTTTGATCATTCAACCCTGACATGACGAATCTTGGTTTCGTTGGCTGCTGGGCGTGACGCCGGGACAGGCGGGTTCGCAGCCGGCTGATGGAGAACGACGCCGGCGATGACGAGGGCGACGCCGGCCAGGTCGCGGTAGGTCGGGACCTGGCCGAGGACGGCGAGGGCGATCGCTGTGGCGGGGAGCGGCGCGAGCATGAGAACCGTGTGGGTCGCGTCGGCCCGGTGGGCGAGTTCAGGATTCGAGTCCATGACCCGGAACCCGACCCGGCGGACGCTGTGTCAGGACTTGCCGGCCGCTGGGTCGGCGAGTGCTCGGACGACGCGCGTGATCTCGGCGTGAGGTGGAGAACTGGGCAGCCAGCGCGCCTCGTAGGCGATGCTGATCGGCGTGCCGTCGAGCACCACTGGCCGTGCCGGGACGCTGTCCGTCACCTTGCTTCCCGGCAGTAGCGCGGAGCCCAGACCGAGCGCGACCCAGTCCTGGACGACGCGGCAGTCCTCCGCCTCGCCCGGGTAGCGCGGCAGCGGAATGTCGGCCATGGTGAACAGCTGGCGGGTGAAGGGTGCCAGTCCGCAGCTGTCCGTCGGCAGGATGAGCGGCGATGTGGCGGTCTCCCGCAGCTCGATCGTTCCGCCTGAGCCGTGGCCCGCGCGGCCGGCGGATGGCAGGAACACGATCGGCACCCGGGCCACCGTGGCCCGGGCGGCGTCCGGCGCGGCCAGGCCAGGTGGGCTGACCGCCGGAACCAGGACCAGGTCGAGCGCGGAGTCGGCGAGTTCGCGGTGCAGTCGCGCCATGGGGGCCGCCCGCAGCATCAGCTCCGTCCCGGCGACCTCGACGGTGCGGCCCAGCAGATCGCGGTCCACCAATGTCGACACTCCGATCCGCAGCGGCCGAGGTCCCGCCGCCGCCGCCAGCCGGRCCTCCGCCCGGACGGTGTCCAGCGCCCGGGTGGCGGTCTCGACGAGYGGCAGCATCCGCTCCCCGAACGGGGTCAGGGTCACACCGCGGGTGGTGCGGTCGAACAGCCGGCCGCCGAGTGTCCGTTCCAGGACGGCGATGCCGTTGGACAGCGCTGGCTGGGTAACCGCGCAGGCCCGCGCGGCGGCGCTGAACGACCCCTCTCGGACGACCGCCCTGGCATACCGCAGGTGCGCGACGTTCACAGTGGATCATTCATGATGGTTATGGCTCCATTCCAAGGTCGCGGCTACCCGCTCCGGCCGGCAGGACCTAGCTTCACTGCTGGCCAGCCGGTTTCTCGGGACTGGCTCCGCGATCCGGTCCAGCGTAGGTCCGCGGGTCGCGGGAGAAAACCATCGCCTATGGCTTAGGAGCTGACGTGAACCCTTATGACGTCCTCGTGGATGCCGAGCGCCAGTTGGTCGACCTGGTCGGGTCGTTCACCTTCGAGGAGCTCGCCCTTCCGACGCCGTGCGCGGGCTGGGACGTCGGTGCCCTACTCAGCCACACCCTCGCCGGGATCGAGATCTTCGCCTCCGCGGTCGACGACGGCGCGGCGCCGACGGCCGAGATGATGTTCTCTGGTACCAACCTGCTGGGCGACGACCCGGCCGCGGCGGCGAAGCGGGCTATCACCCGGTCGCAGGCGGCCTGGGCCGACCTCGCCGACCCGGAGCGGGAGCTGACCACGATCCTCGGCCCGCTGCCCGCCGTCGAGATGCTAGCCATCAGCGCTTTCGCGACCATCGTGCACGGCTGGGACCTCGCGCTGGCCACTCGCAGGCCGGTCCTTGAGCTGCCCGACGACCTGTTCGCGCACGCCGACCACGTCGCCCGCCGATACGTCCCGGCGTTGCGTGCCGGCGACGACCACAGCCTGTTCCAGCCAGAGGTCCCGGCTCCCGCGGACGCGAACCCGACGCAGCGGCTGATGGCATTTCTCGGCCGGACACCGCGCTCCGACCCGGCTCGGTGACGAGCGGACCGGCGGTTCTCACCGGCGCTGGTGGGCCACCATCGGCAGGCCGCCCTTGGTGCGCAGGGTGACCAGTGATCCGGGCACGATCGGGGCGTCCGTGGCTGGGGTGAACGACCAGTGCCGGGCGATCGCGGCCAGCGTCAGGACGCCCTCGGCGACCGCGAAGCATGTGGGTGGCCGAGGTCTACTCGGTCTACTGAGACGCGTCGTCGAATGATGAGACAGGCGGAGGTATGCGGCTGCGGGCGRCACGTCCGGGCGAGGCCGGTGTTCTKAGCGACCTGGTCATGCGGTCCAAAGCATCGTGGGGATACGACGAGGCATTCCTTGCCGCCTRCCAGAACGAGCTACGGATCGCGCCGGAGGATGTCACGGCCCGGCGCGCGATCGTCGCGGAACGAGATGGCTCACTGCTGGGCGTGGCAACGCTGGAAGGTGAGCCGCCGCATGGCGAGCTGGGCCTGCTCTTCGTCGAACCCGAGATGATCGGCACTGGGGTGGGAGGCCGGCTTTGGAAGGAGATCCTGGCGCAGGCAGGTCAGCTGGGATTCGTGCAGGTGACGGTCAGGTCCGATCCGCACGCCGGTGGCTTCTACCTCGCCATGGGAGCGGAGCCATGGCAACCAGGGCGTTCACGGGGCGTTGGTGGCGAGCCCGGCGATGCTTTGCCTGTGTTCCTCGCCTGGCCGCCCCGGCCGGAGCCGTCGTGGTCGGTGGCCTGGAGCGGCGGCAGGCGCACCGTCCAGGTCGGCAACGTCGCCGAGTTCAACAGTCAGTTCACCCGCACACGAGGCGGCGTCGAGCCGGACCACTATTCGTGCCTGGCCGCATTCTGCGGTTCCCGTCCCTCGATGATCCTGCTGCCGCACGTGGTCGAAGACTGGTGGTTGCGCGAGGTCGCCGCCGTGCTCGGCTGGAAGGACCAGGTGGAGTGCCACAGTGGGCCGCGATCGGTCTCCGAGGCGGTTGAGCGCTTACGTGGGAGCCGACTGTTACCTCAGTGAGGTCTGTCGAGCTGGTCGGCGACGAGAGGGAACTCTGCTGTGAGAAGTTCCGTCAGCTGGTCGCGAAGTTCGGGCAGGGATGTTGTGGTGATCCGCCAGACGATCGACCAGTCGACCTCGAAGTACGCATGCACGGCGATGTTCCGGAAGCCGATCACCGACCGCCACGGCAGTAGCGGCCATCGCTGCCGGATCTCCGCTGACACCCGGCYGCCCGCCTCGCCGATCACCAGCAGCTTCTGGAGTACCGCGCTCTGCAGAAGATCACTGTCCAGGAAGGTGGCCTCGTCGCTTCCCCGGATGAACGTTGTCGCGGCCTTCACGGCCTCGATCATGTCGACCAGGTAGAGCTCGTCACGCCGCATACAGGATCTGCGCCTCCRCGAGCACCTGGTCACGGATGACCCACTTCAGTCGGGATTTCGGCACCAGATCTACCCGGCGTCCGAGGATCATCTCGAGCTCATCGCGCAGGTCGACGATCTCCCAGCCCAACCGTGAACCGGGCTCCAACACGTACAGGAGATCCACATCTGATCCGGCGGAGTCATCGCCGCGGGCCACCGATCCGAAGACCGACAGCTCGGCTACGCCGTATCGCCGGCATATCTCGGCGATACGGCTGTCGTGGAGATCGACCGTCACATGCCCATTATCACCCGGACGAAGCCTCGTGGACGTGCCGCCGCACGAGCTCGAATCGAGGGGAGCGACGAGGCTGGCGCGCCCGGGGCGGGGCGGAGGTGGGCTCCGACGCCGACGGCCGCGCGGCGACCACGATGGCGACGCCGGCCCAGCCTTCCGTGAGGCGCGGGTGGTTGGATGGCGGCGCGGGCGACCGCAGCGGTGTCGGACGCCGAGCGGGTGGAGAAGCCGCTATCGGCCGAAAACGCGTTCCGATGCGGCACGTGAGACTTCTGCGTCACCGGCGCCGGTGGGGCACCATCGGCAGACCGCCCTTGGGCCGCAGGGTGACCAGCGGCTCGGGCACGACCGGCGTGTCGGATGCCGGGGTGAACGACCAGCGGCGGGCGATCGCGGCCAGCGTCAGGACACCCTCGGCGACCGCGAAGCTGTTGCCGATGCACTGGCGAGATCCGGCGCCGAACGGGAAGTAGGCGAAGCGGGGCCGGTCGTGCGCCGTCGCCTTGTCGAGCCAGCGGTTCGGGTCGAAGCGGTCGGGGTCCGGCCACCAGCGCTCGTCCCGGTGCATCACCCACTGGCTGAAGACCAGAGTCGACCCGGCGGGCAACAGGTATCCGGCCACCTCGCGGTCGGCGACGAGATGGCGGCCCATCGCCCAGACCGGCGGGTAGAGCCGCATGGACTCGGAGAACACCGCGTTGGTGTAGGCCAGCTGGGGCAGGTCGTCGATCGTGGGTGGCCGGCCGCCGAGAACCGCGTCGACCTCCTCGTGCAGCCTCGCGGCCACCGCCGGCTCGCTGCCGAGCAGGTGGAACGTCCACGCCAGCGCGTTCGCGGTCGTCTCGTGGCCGGCGAGCAGAAGGGTCATCGCCTCGTCGCGGATCTGGGTGTCGTCCATCCGCTCGCCGGTGTCGGCGTCCTGGGCGGCCAGCAGCAGGGACAGCAGGTCAGTGCCGGTGGCACCGGCGGCGCGGCGGGCGGCGATCATCTCGTACACGGCGTTGTCGAGCGCGGCGCGGGCGTCCTGGCGCCGCTGCGCCGCCCGTAGTGGGAGCCGCTCCAGCCGCTGGAAGCCGGGCAGGCTGGCCCGGCGCGCGGCCGGCATGTTCTCGCCGACGGCGGTCCGCACCACGTCAATGACGCGGTCGTCGACATCCACGTCGAACAGCGTCCTGGCGACGATCGCCAGCGTCATCTCGGTCATCTCCGCGTGCAGGTCCAGCCGCTGGCCGTCCCGCCAGGTCGCGGCGGCGGCGTCGGCCAGGGCGACGAACTGCTCGCCGTAGCCGGCGATCCGCTGCTTGTGGAACAGCGGCTGGATCAGCCGCCGCTGGCGGAGGTGCGTATCGCCGGCGCTGGTCAACAGACCCTGGCCGAGCAGGTACGTCAGCGGCTGCGTGACGGTCGAGCGCGAGCCGGGGCCGCGGACCACGGCCCCCTTGGCGTACAGGCGGTGGCTTCCCACCAGCGCGTCGGCGATCGCGTCCGGGTCGGACACGAGAAAGGCGGACACCGGCCAACTGGCCAGCCGGACCAGCGGCCCGTAATCGCGGCGGAGCTCGGGGAACCGTGCCAACGGATCGGCGCGCAGCCGTCGCACGGTCGCCATCACGCCGCCGGGCGGCCCGGGAACCTCGTGCACGCCGCGCGGCGTGGTCGTTGGGACACCCCCGGTCGACAGCGGAGAGACGGGCGAGGGAACGGACGCGGGAGAGGAAGCCGTGGGGTGCATCGTGCGCTGTCTCCTTGGCTGAGTGGTGGTCTCATGACGTCTTCGGGTGCGCCGAGGGCGGACCTGGATCAAGGCTGGCGCGGGGCGCGGACGACGGCCGGGCGTCGTGTGCCGCGCGCTGTCAGACGGGAAGGGCGACGAACGCCACCAGCAGCGCGATCTTCACGGCGAGGACGAGGTCACCGGCTCGGCCGTGCGGGTGAGGCAGGCCCATCGCGGCCAGTACCCGCCCGGCCGCGTCCCTTGCCGCCGGCCAGAACAGGGCGACGATGCCGACGCCGCAGCCGGCGACGGCGGCCCGGATACTGACCGGCTCGGCCGTGAACAGAACAGCGAGCGCCGACGCGGCGATCAGCGCGAACGCCTTGATCCCGGCGAACGCCGCGAGCGGCTGGCGGCGGGGCAACAGAGCGGCGGCGAGACCCGTGGAGACCACGATCATGGTCAGCGCGGTGACGGCGGTCGCCGGCGCGAGCTCGACCTCGGCGAGCCGGGCCAGATGGAGCGTGGGGGCCGGGTGCTCAAGCCGCGACACCGTCACGGCCAGCACGGTCAGCCCGGCGACGGCGGCCTGGACGCCGCGCAGGACGACCAGCGCGGTGAGGACCATGAGCAGCCTGGTGCCGCGGTCGCGCACGGACATGCCGCGTCGGCCGCCGAGCCGCCAGCCGACGCGTGGCGCCTCGGGGCATGGTGCTGTGGCCGTGGGGCGTGGTGTGGTGGGGGCAGGCGTCACAAGACCGGGTGTCGGGAGGCCCGATGTCGCGGTGCCGGGTCGTCGCGCGTCAGCCACGGCACGTCCCTCCGTCCACGCGGTCCAGACCGGCCAGCGCGGCTCCGGGCATCGTGACCGCGAGTCGCAGCCCGCCGGGCACCGGTTCGACGCCGTCGAGGTGCGCGCCCGGCGGCAGGACGGCGGCTGACGGACGCCCGGCGACCGCCACCGCCACCGCCACCGCCACGGCCGGGCGGCCGGTCGCCAGCGGCCCAGGCCCGAGCAGGCGCGCTAACCGGCTGCCCGGCCCGTCGGGGCCAAGGCGCAGAACGGCCGTCAACGAGACCGAGCCAACCGTGAGGGAACCTGGCGCCGGATGGCCGAGGATGGCCGACCAGCCCGGGACGTGGACATCGCGAAACGTCACGGCGAGGTCGGTCAGCCGGTCGGTTCGGTCAAGCCCGTCGGCTGTGACCGTCACGGTCCGAAAATGACCGGCGGCGAGCTGTGTCAGGAAGGGGAATCCGCCGATGTGCACAGATCGGGTTCCCGTCAGCGTGCCCATGCAGCCCAGCCGGCTGGCCAGGCGGTGCTCGGCGACGCGAACCAGCAGACGATCGGTCAGCAGGAGGGCGGCCGAGACCACGAGCGGCGCCGCGGCGATCCACCGCCACCTGCCCGGCCACCTGGCTCGGCCGCCCACGATGACCACCCGTCGCGCGAGTGGACGGGTTGGCGATCCGAGCCAAGCCACCGGTTTCCGCATGACACCTAGCAGACGGCCCGTTCATGCGGACGAGATGTGAGCCGGAGGCGAGCGGCATACGGATTTGACGCGTTTCTGTTCAGGGGCCGGGCAACGTGACTCGGACGGCCAGCCCCTGCCCGGGCGCGCTCACGATCTCGGCCCGGCCGCCGTGGGCGGCGGCGATGGCGGCGACGATGGCCATCCCCAGGCCGCTGCCGCCGCGGCCACGGTCCCGGCCGGCGGCGGACCGGTAGAAGCGGTCGAAGATCCGGTCCAGGTCGGCCGCATGCACGCCCGGCCCCTCATCGCGGACCTCGAGCAGGATCTCGCCGCTGGTCGTCGTGTCGAGGGCGACCTGAGCGGGCGTGCCGGGCGGGGTATGGACGCGGACGTTGGTCAGCAAATTCCCGATCACCTGCCGCAGCGCGTCGGCGTCCCCGACGACAAGGCATTCCGGCGGCACCCGCACGGACAGCGGCCGGTCCGGCTCGACCGCGGCGGCGTCGGTGGCGGCGTCCCGGACGATGGCGGCAAGGTCTACGGCGGCGTGTTCGAGCGGCCGGGCCTCGTCGAGATGGGCGAGGTAGAGCATGTCGTCGACGAGGGTGCTCATCCGGCGGGTCTCGTCCTGCACGCGGCGGAGCGCGTCGTCCGTGCCGGACGGCGGCACGATGCCCTGGCGCAGCATGTCGACGTAGCCGCGTACCGAGGTCAGCGGGGTGCGCAGCTCGTGCGAGGCGTCGGCGACGAACTGCCGTAGGCGCTCCTGCGAGCGCCTACGGCCCTCGAAGGCGGTCTGAATCTGCGTGAGCATGACGTTGAGGGCGGCGGCGAGGCGGTCGGTCTCGGTACGCGACCGGCCATGCGGCACCCGGCGTTCCAGATCGCCGTCGGCGATCGCGGCCGCGGTGCTGGTGATGTCGCGCAGAGGGCGCAGGCCGCGGCCGAGCAGCAGCCAGGCGCAGCCGCCACCAAGCGCGAGCACGGCGGCGGCGGCGACTGTCTCGACCAGCAGGAGCCGGCCGATGGTGTCCTCGGCCGGCCGCATGGGCAGCGCGACAAGGTCGGTGACGCCGCCGGGGAGCACCGTGACCAGCGCTCGGTAGCGGCCGTCCACCGCCTCGATGGTGAACGGCGAGCCCGCCGCGATCCGGCGGTCCAGGTCGGTGACGCCGGCCAGGAGCCGGCCGCCGGCCGCCGGCTGGTCGGTCCCGCCGGTGAGGGTCATCATCGAGCCGTCGGGCTGGCGCAGCTCGATCACGAACTCGGTCGGGGCCACGGCGCGCTGCAGCCCGACGCCGCCGAACAGCGGGGCGAGCCGGGTCAGCACCGTGACGCCGCGGGTACTGATCAGGTTCTGGGCTCCGCGCAGCTGGTTGTCCGTCTCGTCGACCAGGTGTGACCGCAGAGCCAGGGCGCTCGCCGTCCCGGCGACGGCCAGGCAGACCGCGAGCAGCGCCAGCAGCCCGAGCATCAGGCGGACGCGCAGCGTCACGGCGGGATCTCGGTCACGCCTCGCCGGTGTCCGACTGCCGGACCGGCGGGATGTCCTCACGCAGGGCGTAGCCGAAGCCCCGCTGGGTGTGGATCAGCGGCGGTCCGTAGGGCGCGAGCTTGCGTCGCAGGTAGCTGACGTACTGGTCGACGACGGTGGTGCCGCCGCGGTAGTCCTCGCTCCACACGGCGTCGAGGATCTGTTCCCGGGAGAGCACCTTGTTCGGGTTGGTCATGAGGTATCGCAGCAGTTTGAACTCGGTGGGGGCCAGCTCGACGGGTTGGCCCGCGCGGGTGACGCCGTGCGTGTCCTCGTCCAGCCGGACGTCGGCGAAGGTCAGCGCTGGCGTGCACGCGGCGGGTGGCTCCCGCCGCGTGCGGCGCAGCACGGCCCTGATCCGGGCGACCAGTTCGTCGATCGAGAACGGCTTGGTGACGTAGTCGTCGCCGCCGTACGTCAGCCCGGCGATCTTGTCGGTGTGCCGGTCGCGCGCGGTGAGGAACACGACCGGCACGTCCACGCCCTGCTCCCGCCACTGCCGGCACAGTTCCAGGCCGTCGCCGTCGGGCAGCATGATGTCCAGCACGAGCAGGTCCGGGCGCCGCGCGGCCACCGCCGCCATGGCCTGCCGCCCGGACCGTGCGGTGACCACGTCGAACCCGTGGAAGCGCAGCGCCATCCGGAGCATGTCGACGATGTTCGGCTCGTCATCGACGACCAGCAGTCGTGGCCCGGTTTCCTCCATCGTTCACCCCCGACCCTCCGCCGCGGTGCCGTCCACGGACCATTCCATCTGGCGAACATATGAGTTCGGTTCGAACCGCCGGGCTCGGGGTGGAGCCGCCTACGACGAGGCGGGATGCGGGGACCGCTGGTCGTGGGCGGCCTCGGCCGCCTCGTGAGCGTCGTCCCGCGCCGGGGCGGGGCGGAGCAGGATCCCGACGGCGACGGCCGCGGCGGCGACCACGATGGCGGCGCAGGTCAGCGCGGTCCGCATGCCATCGACAAAGGCGGTCTCCGCCTGCCGCGCGACGGCCGGGCCCAGCCGGGTGGCGAGGGCGAGCGAGGACCGGGCGGATTCGGCGAGCGGGGCCGGCAGGCCGGCGGGGTGCAGGTGGTCGCGGTAGGTCGACTGCAGGATGCTGCCCAGCACGGCGATCCCCAGGGCGCCGCCCAGCTCGCGGGCGAGGTCGTTCGTCGCCGAGCCGACGCCCTGCTTCGCCGCCGGCAGTGCGTCGGTGATCGCGGTGGTCGCGGGCGTCATGGCCAGGCCCATGCCGGCGCCGAGCGGCAGCAGGCCGGCCAGCAGCAGCCAGTAGCCGCTGTCAGCGTCCAGGCGCGACAGCACCAGCAGGCCCGCGGTGACCAGGGTGAGCCCGAGGACGACGACCGGGCGGGCGCCGAGCCGGCTGGTCATGCGGGGCGCGACCACGCGCGCGGCGGGCATGATCGTCAGGCTCATCGGTATCAGGCTCACCGCCGCGACGAGCGGGCCGTCGCCGCGGACCAGCTGCAGGTACTGCAGGAGCAGGAAGATGAACCCGAAGAACGCGAAGAACTGCAACGTGATCGACAGGGTGCCGGCGGTGAAGGCGCGGTGGGCGAACAGGCGAGGGTCCAGCAGCGGGTTCGGGTGGCGCAGCTCCCAGAGGACGAAACCGACGAGGATGACGACGCCGGCGGCGATGCCGATCAGCGTCCGGGGGCTGCTCCACCCCTCGGTGGGCGCCTCGATGATCGAGTAGACCGCCACGCCCAGCCCGGCGACCGTGAGCAGCGCGCCGATCACGTCAAGCCGCCCGGCGCCGGGATCCGCCGACTCGGGGATCACCCGCAGGGTGGCGGCGAGGGCCACCAGCGCGAGGACGACGTTCAGCCCGAACACCGAGCGCCACGACCAGACCTCCAGGAGCAGACCGGAGGCGAGCACTCCCAGCAGGGCGCTCGCCCCGGCGACGCCGGCCCAGGCTCCGACGGCGCGCGACCGCTGCTCGGGCGGGAAGGTGGCGGTGATCGTCGACAGCGTCGCCGGCATGACCAGGGCGGCGCCGGCGCCGAGCACGGCGCGCATCGCGATGAGCCAGCCCGGATCGCTGACGGTCATGGCCGCGAGCGAGCCGGCCCCGAAGACCGCGAGGCCGACGATCAGTGCGCGCCGCCGCCCGTACCGGTCGCCGATGGCGCCGCCGAGGAGCAGCAGCGCCGCGAAGGGGAGGGCGTAGGCGTCGATGATCCAGGACAGCTGCGTCTGGTCCGCGTGGGTGTCGCGGGCGATCGAGGGAAGCGCCACGTTCAGCGACGCGACGGCGGCGACGACGGTGGCGAGGGCGAGCATGACGACCGGGAGTACCGCGCGGTGCGGGCCGCCCTGCCGGTCTGCCGGCGACGCGGGGGTCGCCGTGGTGATGGTCATCGTGGGCCTCCAGCCTGGGGTGTGATCCCTGGCCAAGGTCGCCCGCTCCCGGCACAATTTCAACCATGATGAATAAGACCGAGGGGAGCGCGCGCGGCCGGCGGGCCGGCAGCCCGGACACCCGGAGCGAGATCCTCGAGGTCGCGCGCCGCCGCTTTCTGTCGGACGGCTACCGGACCGTGACGCTGCGCTCGATCGCCGCCGAGGCCGGGGTGGACGTGGCCCTGATCAGCTACTTCTTCGGCTCCAAGAAGGGCCTGTTCGGCGCGACGCTCGGCCTGCTCGCCAACCCGCCCGAGCTGCTGTCCGCCGCGCTGCCGGGCGACCGGGCGACGCTACCGGAGCGGGTGCTTCGCACCGTCGTCGCCACCTGGGACGACTCCGACCGCGGCAGCCAGCTTCGGCTGATGATCGCGGCGATCGTGCAGGAGCCCGAGCTGACCCGGCTGTTCCGGGAGGTGCTGGAGCGGGAGATGGTGGGCCGGCTGGCCGAGTATGTCGGCGGCGCGGACGCCCCGTACCGCGCCGCGGCGTTCACCGCGCAGGTGGCCGGCACCATCTTCACCCGCTACGTGCTCGAGCTGGAACCCATCGCGAGCATGCCGGCTGATGAATTGGTGCGGCACCTCGCGCCCGGCCTGCGCGCCGCGCTGTACGCGCCCACCGCCCGGCGACGCGTCGGCCCACAGGCGTGATCGCCGGTTGGGTCCTCCGGTGGTCGTGAGACGGCCGCGGTCACAGCCACGGGAAGGCCGAACCGCGATCACGGCCACGGCTGAACAGGGCGAAACCCCCGAGGGGCAGCGCCGGTCGCCGCGGGTTTTCAGCCGTTGCTGTAGACCCGGTCGGGCCGGACGAAGACGGCCGTGCGCCGCTGTTCGGCCATGACGCGGTCGTACTCGTCCCAGTCGTCATGGGTGCCGCCCGCCGCGGTGAACACCTCACGCAGCAGCAGCCGCAGGCGCTCGGCGTCGACGTCCGGACGCGGGTCGTCGGGGCCGATCAGCTCCGCGCGCCCCTCGACCGTCGCCCACCGCCAGCCGGACCGGACCGTGGCCGTCACCTGGGGGCGGGCACGCAGGTTCGCCAGCTTCACCCTGCCGTAGGTGACGAAACCGAGCACGGCCTCGCCGGTGAACGGATGCGCCAGCACGCCCGCGTTGACGACCGACGACTGGATTGTCTGGTCGCCCCGCACGGTCGAGACGACCGCCAGCCCGTGCTCCTCGCGCCCGAGAGCGGCCAGGTCGTCGAGGGTCGTCATCCGGCCAGCATCCTCTGCCTGAGACTGGGACTACACGGCCGCCACATGGCTCGGCCGCCACACAGCGCGGGTCGACCCTATCGGTACAGCGGCGTCTGCCGGTCGTCTTCCGGGAACGCCGGCGCGGGCGCCGGCACCGTGGGCTGCCGGGCCGGCACCGTGGGCTGCCGGGCCGGCGCCGTGGGCTGCCGGGAAGGATAGTTCGCCCAGTCCTGCCCGGCGGGCGCCGTCTGGTCGAAGCGGTCGCGCCCAGGCTGGTCACCGAAGGCGGYTCGCCCGGCCGCGTCCCGGGCATCCGTACCCGATGCCGACTGGTGCGGGCCAAGCGGACCGGAGCTCTGCCGGTCGGCGGAGGCGGGGACCGGGGCGGCCGAATGCCGGCCGTTCCGCTCGCCGATGCTGAGCGATATCATACCGGAGTCGGCGAAGCCGCCCAGCGCCGCGAAGATGATGAGCGCCAGCACCATGAAGGCGATCARCATGACGGGGAAGCTCAGCACGATGGGATCGGCGCCGCCGATCTGGTCCAGGTGGTCGGTCTGGGCGATCTGGGTGGCCGCCATGGCGGTGTAGTGCATTCCGCAGACGGCGCCGGCCATGACGACGGACGCGGTGACGACGTGCGCGGTGGTGCGCACCCGGAAGGCCAGCCAGAGAGCGGCCAGCGCCGCCACCACGGCGATGACGACGGAGGCGCCGGCCAGCTTCGTGTTATAGGTGACGGTGCTGCCCGCCTGCATCGCGGCCATGCCGGTGTAGTGCATGGCCGCCACGCCGAGCCCCGCGATGACCCCGCCGACGACGAGACGGCCGACGCTTCTCGGGTTGCTTCCGACGATGGACAGCCCGATCGCCGAAACACCGATGGCGATCAGCAGAGAAAGAGCGGTCAGCGGGAGGTTGTAAGCAAGCTGCCGATTGTCGACGTGGTATCCGAGCATTCCCATGAAATGCATGGACCAGATCGCGCCGCCCCCGAGGGAGACCGCGGACGCGGCGATCCACCTGCGCCGGGCGGCGCCCTGGGCGGACGGGATGCGCAGAGCGCTCACCAGCGCGGCGAACGAGCCGATCAAGGCGAGACCGATGGAACTCGCGACGAAAATGGTGTCGCTGCTGGCGTGCTCATGCGCCGCCTGGGCGGTGATCACATTTCCCCCGCATATATGAGACGCTGGCCGGGCTCGCGGGCGCGGGGCGGTCCGGCAATGAGATCAAGCGTGGCAGGCGATGTTCCGTACGACCGATTGGAACGATACAGACGATAGCAATGTGGCGCTTGCGACGTAGCGGTCGAACCGGATTCGCCGAATACTGCGGAACGTGGCCGGATAAGTTGCCGACGGGCATAATCGTGGCTCCGTTGGACATGAGTGGTGGTGCTGTCGCCGACGGGCGTCTTCTGCATGTGGTCGGCCACTCGAAGTCATGCGGACGAGCGTCCGATGTGGTCAACCGGATGCCATCACATCAACGGCGCCGTTGATCGCCCGAATGGGCGATCAGGCGGTTTCCCCGAGGCAAGCCCCATTGGTGCCATCACCGCCGGACTCCCGGGGCGGGCCGCCGGGGCCGCGCCGTCAGCCGAGCCGCGGGTAGGGGTCAAGGTAGGCGTCGAGGAAGTCGTTGCGGAAGACGCCGGACGGATCATAACGGGTCGCCAGCCGGGCGAAGTCCGCCATCCGGGGGTACCCGGCCCGCACCTGCCCGGGATCCATCGCGAAGACCTTCCCCCAGTGCGGACGGGGGTCGAACGGGGCGAGTGCTCGCTCGACGGCGGCGACCGCGCGGGCAACGGCGGACTCGTCGGGTAGCCAGGTGAAGTGCAGCGCGAGAGCGTCGCGGCGGTAGGCGGGGCTCAGCCAGAGACCGTCCGCGGCGACCGTGCGCAGCTCGCCGATCTGGAGCGCGCCGCGGATGTCGCCGCTGACCTTGTAGACGGCCTCGATAGCCGCGGCGGCGCGGTCGCGGGGAACGAAGTACTCGGACTGGAGCTCGTCGCCGGCGCTCGGGGTGAAGCCCAGGCGGAAGTGGGGCAACCGCTCGAACCAGGGCCCGGGGGCGCCGAGCTGCTGGGTCGTGTGCACCGGGTCGACCCCGGGGATCGGGTGCAGCGGGCGCGTGGCCGGCCGGGCGCCGCACAGCTCCGCCGGCGCCGGCGCGGCTGTGCCCGCGCCGCCTTCGCGGTCTTCGCGGTCTTCGCGGTCTTCGCGGTCTTCGCCAGCCTCACGGCCTTCGCCGAGACGCCGCTTGAGCCACACCTGCGAGCCGGCGTCCGGGTCCCAGGTGGTGAACACGCTGACGCTGTAGGCCGCGCCGAGGATCTCGTCGACGCCCGCCAGCAGGCTCCCGCGCGTCAGGCCCTCGTAGACGTGCTGGCTGACCTGGAACGTCGGGACGACCTCCAGGGTCAGCGCGACGACGACGCCGAGCGCGCCCAGGGCGACCACGTGGCCGTCGAAGTCCTCGTCGACGCCCCGCCTCACGGTCACGAGCTCTCCCGACGAGGTGACCAGGTCGAGAGCGACGACGGAGGTCGCCAGGTTGCCGTTGCGCTCGCCCGAGCCGTGCGTCGCCGTCGCGCACGCCCCGGCGATCGAGATGTGCGGCAGCGACCCGAGGTTGCGCAGCGCCCAGCCCGCCGCGTCGAGCTCCCGGCCCAGGTCGCCGTAGCGGGTGCCGGCGCTCACCGTCACCTCCCGCGCGGCGGGGTCGAGGCGGACGAGGCGTGGCAACCCGGCGGTCGAGATCAGCGTGCCGTCCGTGTCGGCGATCCGGTTGAACGAGTGCCGGGTGCCGAGCGGGCGCACCGCGCCGCCGCCGGTCACGGCCCGCGCGAGCTCGGCGACCGACGTCGGGGTGACGACGCGGGCCGCCGCGAACGTCACGTTCTCCGCCCAGTTGCGCTCCGAGGTGCGCCCGCCGTCGTCCCCGCGGTCATCCCTGTCGTCGCCGCCGCCCTTCACGCCGCCGTTCCTCCGTCCGTCCGCCCTCGTCGCCCTTTCCGCCGAACCAGGCGACGAGTGTCGCACCCATCGCTGCTGGTCTTCTCGTGGGGACGGTCCCGGTCACTCCTGGACGGCGGCCAGGTCGGCGGGGTCGCGGCGCAGCAGCAGGGACGCGGGGATGACGCTGGCCAGCAGGGCGATGGCGAGGCAGGTCGCGGCGATCGCGCCGAGCGGGCCCCAGGGAATGACGATCGGCACGGACGGCGCGAGATCCGCCAGGCCGTACTGGGCGCCCCAGGCGGTGATCCCGGTGACCGCGGCGGCCAGCGCCGCGCCGACGCCGGTCACCACGACAGCCTCGGTACCGACGACGGCCAGCACCTGCCGGCGGGTCGCGCCGGCCAGGCGGACGGTGGCGAACTCGCGGGTCCGGTCCCGGGTGGCCATGACCAGCGTGTTCGCGATCGCGATCGCGGTGTAGACGAGCGCCATGCCGAGCACCACCACCGACGCCTGCCGGTTGGCCCTGGCCTGCTCCGCGTTCGCCGCGGACAGGTACTCGTCGGTGCCGACCGTCTTCCCGACGCCACCGGTGGCCGTCGCCACGGCGGCGGCGACGCCGGCCCGGTCGGCCGCCGACCGCGCCGCCTCCGGCGTGAGGCGCAGGTAGACGACCGTCGCGAGCGCCGGCTCGTGCCCGGTGCGCAGCGCCGCCGGCAGCAGGAAGGTCTCGTCGAGGTCGAGCCGCCGGTCGAGCACGGCGACCACCCGTGGCCGCGCCGGCGTCGAGTCGGCGAGCCACAGCTCGGCCCGCTCGCCCAGCTTCCACCGGCTGCCGGCCGGCACGGCGACCGTGTCGGTGCCGGTGAGGTCGGCCAGCCGGCCGGCGGTCACCGGGATGTCGAGCATGCCGGCGAGATCCGCGCCGGTGGCGTAGCGGGCGGCCCAGGGCTCGAGATCCTCGTCGTCGCGGACGTAGACGGAGGCGTCGCCGACGGGCACGGCGGCCCGCACGCCGGGGACAGCGCGCAGCGCCTGGACGGCGGCGTCGGGCAGGCCGGCGCCGACGGCCGGCACGACCAGCGCGTCCGCGGTGATCTGGTCGCGGGCGGCGCTGTCGGTCGCCGCCTGCAGCGTGCCGAAGCCGGTGAGCGTCGCGCCGGCGATGCCGAGCGTCACCAGGATCGGCGCCGCCGTCGCCGCCGTGCGCCGGACGGCGCCGCGGGCGCCATGGCGGGCGAGCAGCCCGACCGCCCCCGGCGAGGCGGCCAGCGGCGCGGTGAGCAGCCACGCCAGCGGCGGGATGATCAGTGGCGCGAACAGCGCGAACCCCACGATCAGCAGCATCGCGGCGACGATGATCAATGCCACGGCGCTCGCCGAGGGGCTCACCATCAACACCGCGATGAGCGGAACGGAGCCGCCGAACGCGAGCAGGCCGATGACGGTGCGGCCCACGGTCATCGCCCGCCGGTCCACCGCCGCCTCCCGCAGCGCCTCGACCGGCCGGATTCGGCCGGCGCGCCACGCCGCCGCCCAGGCGCCCCCCAGCGCGACCAGCAGGCCCGTGCCGAACGCCGGGGTCACCGCCCAGAAGACGAAATGGGCCGTGAAGTCGCTGGGCGCGAACCCGGTACGGACCAGTACCTCGGCGAACGCCGGGGCGAGCAGCGTGCCCAGCAGCACGCCCGAGAGGGAGGCCAGCAGGCCGACCGCGAGCGCCTCGCCGAGCACGAGCCGGAACACCTGACGCGGCGTGGCTCCGGCGGCGCGCAGCAGGCCGAACTCGCGCCGGCGGGCCGCGACGGCGTAGGCGAACGTCCCGGCGACGACGAAGACCGACACGAAGCCGCCGAGGCCGGTGGTGGTGCCGAGCAGGGCGATCGCGACCGTGCGGCGCTCGCCGTCCGGGTCGGGTTCGCCGGCCCGGCGGCTGTTGCCGGTGAGCACCCTGACGGAGCCGTCGTCGGCGCGCGCGTCGTGGATGACGGCCCGCGCCGCCGCCGCGAGCGCCGCCGCGTCGCGCGGCCGCGCGGGGTCGCCGGCCGCGCCGCCGGTGCTGGTGCTGGTGCCGGCGCCGGTCGTGGCCGGACGGACCGCCAGCGCCACCGCCGTGACCCGGCCGTCCGCCAGCTCCATGGCGACGGGATCAGTCGCGTAGAACGCCCCCGGCGCGTCGGTGCGCAGCACCCCGCTCACCGTGAACACGCGAGTGCCATGCGCGGTCGCCACGGTGACGCGGTCGCCGGGGCGGTGGCCGGTGGGCGCGCTGAGCACGACGTCCCCGGCCGCCCGCGGCGCACCCCCCGCGACCCAGGAGTAGGGATGCAGGGCCGCGGCGGACCACGGGTGGACGGTGTCACCCGGCGCGCCGTCGGCGGCCGCGTAGCCGGCGACGTCGACGACCACCGCCGCCTCGCCGCCCAGGGCGGCCTGGAGCCGGTCGGCGAGCCCGGCCGGCAGCGCGCGGGTGCGGATCGTCCTGGTCGAGGACGTCTCCCGGTCCTCGCCGGAGCCGCTCGTGATGCTGACCTTGCCGGCGCCGGCGACGACGACGTCGGGCGCGGTGTACCAGCGCGGGGCGCGCCCCGAGCCGCCGACGGTGCTGACCAGCGTCAGCGTCATCGCCGCCAGCAGCGCGACACCGAGCGCCAGCGCGAGGAACGTCCCCAGCAGGCTGCTCATGCGGGCCCGGACGATGTGCCAGACGAGCCCGGTCATCTCAGCTTCTCCCCACCGGGCTCGAGGCCAACAGGCTCGTGACCATCGGGCTCGTGGCGATCGGCCTCGTGACGGTCGGGCTCGAGGCCCGCGAGCCGGGCGGCGACGGTGGCCGGGTCCGGGTCGAGCAGCTCGCCGGCGGCCCGGCCGTCGACGAGGAACGCGACCCGGTCGGCGTAGGAGGCGGCGACCGGGTCGTGGGTGACCATCACGATCGTCTGGCCGTCGACGTCGACCAGTTCGCGCAGCAGCGTCAGCACATCGCGGCCGGTCCGGGTGTCCAGCGCCCCGGTCGGCTCGTCGGCGAAGAGCACCGCCGGCCGGGTGACCAGCGCCCGCGCGATGGCGACCCGCTGCTGCTGGCCGCCGGACAGCTCGGCCGGCCGGTGCCGGCCGCGCCCGGCGAGCCCGACGGCGGCGAGCACGTCCCGCACCTCCCGCCGCCGCGGCCGGCGGCCGGCCAGCCGCAGCGGCAGCGCCACGTTCAGCTCGGCGGACAGCGCCGGAACGAGGTTGAACGACTGGAAGACGAAGCCGATCCGCTCCCGGCGCAGCATCGTCAGCTCGTTCTCGCTCAGCCGGCGCAGGTCCACCCCGTCGAGGAACACCTCGCCGGCACTCGGCCGGTCGAGCCCCGCCGCGCACTGCAGCAGCGTCGACTTGCCCGAGCCGGACGGCCCCATCACCGCGACGAACGTGCCCCGGTCGATGTCGAGGGTCACGCCGTCCAGGGCGGTCACGGCCGCCGCCCGCCGCCCGTAGACCTTGCGGACGTCGCGCAGCGCCACCGCGCTGCTGTCGGGGGCGCTCGGCGCGGGCAGGACCTCGTCGCCGCCCCGCGCCCTTTGCTCGAGCTTTTCCATGAGATCAGCTCACCAGCGCGGCGCCCTGGGCACACTGGTGCTGCGCCCCGAGCCCTGGTGGGGCTAGCCGGTGCCACCCGGAGGGGCGCGCCGCCCGCGGTGGCCGGTGGCTGATGGCCGATGGCGGGTGACGGGCCGGCGGTGGGCGGTGGGGTGGGCCGTCAGAGGTGGTAGCCGCCGTCGACGTCGAGCATGACGCCGGTGACGTAGGCGGCGCGTGGCGACGCGAGGAAGCAGACGGCCTCGGCGACGTCGGTCGCCGCGCCGAAGCGGCGCAGCGGGATGTTGCGGCGGGCGACGTCGAGCGCGCCGTCCGCGTAGGCGCCGGCGCTGATCAGCCGCTCGGCCATCCCGTCGGTCAGCATGCCTGGGCCGACGCAGTTCAGCCGCACCCCGAACCGGCCCTCCTCGGCCGCGAGGGCGCGCACCACCGACTCGACCGCCCCCTTCGGGCCGGCGGACAGGCCGTCGCGGACCGGGTAGCGGCGGGTCGCCGCCGTGGTGACCGCCACGACGCTGCCCCGGGCGGCCCGCAGCGCCGGCAGCGCCGGCTGGACGAGGTTGAAGAACGCCACCACCTCGCCCTCCACCTGGCGGCGGAACATGGCCGGGCTCACCGTCGACAGGTGCCGCTGCGGGACGTGCGGGCCGGAGGCGACCACCAGGGTGTGCACCGCGCCGAACCGGGCGGCGGCGTCGGCGACGAACGCGGCCGTCTCCGCCTCGTCCTCGAGCTCGAGCTGGCGGGCCTCGCCGCGGCGCCCGGCGGCCTCGACCGCCGCCGTGGTCGCCGCCGCCGCGTCGGCGTTGCGGTGGTAGGTGAGGACGACGTCGCTGCCGCGCTCGGCGAGCAGCCGGCAGACCGCCGCGCCGATCCCGCCGCTTCCGCCGGCGACGACCGCCACTCCGGGCAGGCGGGCGAAGTCCCGCCCCCCGCCCGCCGCCCCCACCGCCGGGGCGGCGAGGCCTGGCCGGGAGCCGGCGTCACCGTCGAGGACGACGGGCTCACCCGAGCCAGCGTCGAGAACGACGGGCTCACCCGCGTCGCCGTCGCCGCCCACCCGGCTACCGTGCCGCGACGCGCTCCGACATGCAACGGGTTCTAGTCCGGCGTCGGATCATCCGGGGCCGCGGGTCAGCGTGGCCGCCGCCGCGCGGGGAAGACGGCGAGGATCTCCGTTCCCGCCGCCGACATCACCTTGTCGGTCCTGACCAGCTCGACCGCCTCCAGGGAGAACGAGCCGAAGCGGTCCGCCCGACGCGCGCGGGCGACCTCCCGGGCCGCGGCGATGTCGGTCGACCGGAACCGGACGACGTTGCTGAACGCCAGGCCCGCCCCCATCGGTGGGCTTTCCCGGCCGGCCGGGTCCAGCCGGCGCAGGATCGACGCGCGCAGCGACGGAACCGCCCGTCCCGGGCGGGCGTACGCCTGGACATAGAGGGTGCTGCGCGCCACGGCCAGCCCGCACAGGTCGAACACGACCGGCGGGGCGGCCGCGACGCAGTCCGCCAGTGCCTGTTCGAGCCGCGCCATCCGAACGTCCGCGTGACGATCGAGATTGATGAGCGTCACGTGCAGGCTCGCCGCCGGGTAGAGGTGGTGGCCGCCGGCCTCGGCGGCCGGCCGCGCCGCCTCGCGCAGCCGGTCGCCCATCGTCTCCGGCACGCGGACGACGGTGGTCAGGAAGGCTCGGGGCCCCTCGTCGGCCCGCCAGGGAATGGCCGGCCCGCGGCGCAGCCGCCACGACTCGGCGGCACGCAGCGCGCCGAACCGTGCCCGCTGCGGGATATCACGCCCCGTCCGGGCGCCCGTCACTCTGCCCACCGAGGAAGCCAGACGGCGCGGGGGCGCCCTGGAGGGTCCAGCCGTCGCCCGCGCGGAGCCAGCCGCCGGAGGCGGCGGTGCCGCCGTCGACGCTGAGGGTGGTGCCCGTGATGTAGCTGGCACGGTCGGAGCAGAGGAAGACGGCGGCGTCGGCGACCTCGCTGGCGACGCCCTCCCGGCCGAGCGGGACGTAGCGCTCGATCCCGGGCAGGCGCTCGGGTGGAACGGGCGGCAGCTCGTCCGGGTCGACCGGGCCGCGCATGATGCCGCGCAGGCCGGCGGTCCCGGTCATGTCCGGGGCGATCGCGTTGATCCGGACGCCCTGCTCCGCGAGCTCCACGGCCATCGTCCGGGTGAAATTGATCATTCCGGCCTTGCAGGCGGCGTAGACGGCGTACATGGGCGCGGCTCGCATGCCCTCGATGCTGGTGATGTTGACGATCGAACCGCCGCCGCGGCCGTTGCCACCGGTGCCGGCTGGGCTGCCCGAGGCGGCGACGGTCTGGGCGATCAGCGGCGCGGCGGCCGACGTCGCCGCGAGCATGCTGACGAGGTTGATGTCGATGTGACGCCGCCAGCTGCGCTCGCTCTGGTCGAGGAACCGGGAGCCCTTCACCCCGCCGGCGTTGTTCACGAGGATGTCAAGCCGGCCGAACTCGGCGTGCGTGGCGGTGATCGCCTCGGCGAGCGCGGCGGTGTCCATCACGTTCGCCGGCAGCGGCAGCGCCCTCCCGCCGTCCTTCTCGATCAGCTCGGCGGTGGCGGTCGCCCTGGTCGGGTCGATCTCCACCAGGCCGACCAGCACCCCGGCCCTGGCCAGCCCGAGAGCGATCGCCTGCCCGAGGCCGGCGCCCGCGCCCGTGACCACCGCGGCCTTGCCCGTCAGCCCCAGCTCGAACCCACCCGTCACCGTCACAGCACCACTCCTCAACTCACGGTCGTCGCCGTGCCGCCCGCCTGCCCGTGACCTGCTCGCCCGTTCTCGGCCGGTCGGTTCTCGCCCGCGGCCGAGAACGCGGCTCGCACCCAGCGGGAGACTAGCCGCGGTCGGCCGCCCGAGGCGCGGCGTTCGTCCCACCGGCGGTGGCTCGACGCCGCGTCGGCCGGCCGGCGAGCGGCAGATTCGGCGGGGTGCGCCGGGCGAACGATCGCCGCCTGCACCGCCGCGCTGGCGGCGTGCAGCCAGGCCGGCTGGCCCTCGGCGCGCCGCCATCGAGATCCGAGGTATCCGGTGTCCGGGTGGGCGCGGCGCGCCGAGGAGCGGGTCGGCGGCGCCGTCAGCCGGCGGCCGGGGTCTCGTCCGCGGCCCGGCGCAGCTCGGCGATGTCGAGCCGGCTCATCCTCAGCATCGCCTGGGTGGCCCGGTGCGCCCGCCGCGGGTCAGGGTCGCCGAGCAGCTCGTACAACGCGGTGGGAACGACCTGCCAGGAGACGCCGAAGCGGTCCTTCAGCCAGCCACACTGGCTCTCCTCGCCGCCGCCCGCGATCAGCCCGTACCAGTAGTGGTCGACCTCCTCCTGCGACCCGCAGGAGATCATGAAAGAGATCGCCTCGGTGAACGGGAACTGCGGCCCGCCGTTGAGCCCGACGTACTCCTGCCCGTCCAGCGAGAAGCCCACCGTCATCACGGCGCCCTCGGTACCCGGCGTGTCCGGCCCGTAGCGCGACACGTCCAGGATCTTCGAGTTCGGGAACAGGGAGACGTAGAACTCGGCGGCCTGCTCGGCCTGGCCGTCGAACCACAGGCACGGCGTCGTCTTCGGCATGGTGGCAACCTCCCAGGTCGTCGGCGGTGAGATGCCCCCCGTCGACGGGCGCCGCCGACTTCCGGCGGCCGTCCAGGGAATGACCGCCTCCACGCGCCGAACTCATCGGTCCCGTCGGCGAAGCCGACGGCGGGGTGGCCGAGACGGCTCAGCAGGTGGGGCCGGTGACGAGGGCGGGGATGTCGGCGACGCTGGCGAGCAGGTGGGTGTGGCGGACCGCGCCGAGCACGGACGCGCCGACCTGGCCGGTCAGCACCCCCACGACGATGCCGGCGCCCGCGTTCGTCCCGGCCCGCAGGTCACGGACGGTGTCGCCGGCGACGAGCACCCGGGCCACGGCGGTGGCACCCGTCAGCTCCATCGCCCGGAAGATCATGTAAGGAGCGGGCCGACCGGCCGGGACGTCGTCCGCGCACACGACCGCGTCGAGCAGGCCGCCATCCCAGCCGAGGGAGGCGAGCAGCGGGCCGACGACCGACCGGTCGAAGCCGGTGGTCAGCGCGATCCGGATGCCGCGGGCCCGCAGCGTGCCGAACGCCTCGACCACGCCGGGTATGGGCATGGGCGGCCGCGCCTGGTAGGCGGCCTCGAGCCGGTCTCGGAAGTCAAGGAAGATCTGCTCGACCTCCGCCGCGTCGATGCCCGCCGGGTCCTCGCCGGCACGGGCCGGGGCGCTGGCCAGCAGCGCGCGGATCGCGGCCCGCTTGTCGGCGCCCATCCAGCGCTCGATGTCGTCGTCGCCCGGGGTGGCGCCGGCGGCCTCGACGGCTCGCCGCAGCGCCTGGTACACGGCGCCGTGCTCCTCGACGGTGGTGCCGGCGATGTCGAACACCGCCAGGTCGACGCGCGGGCGGTTCGCGTCCCCGGCGGCGGTGCTGGTCGTGCCAGCGGCGGTGACGGTGACGGTGGGGTCTGGCGCGGTGGCGGCGGGGTCCGGCGCGAGCGGCGCGAGCACGGATGTGGGGGAGTCGGCGGAGTCAGCGGCCACAGGTTCACCTTCCCAGGACGAGGTTGGTCGACGGATGGGCACAACATGAACAGGCAGCCAACTCCTCTCCCTGCCGTTGACCAGCTGTTTCGCCCGCCGAAATGCTCGACCCATGCGGTTTGCTCGCGAGCGGTTCGACGTGGTCGTGGTGGGCGCGGGGATCATCGGGCTGGCCCACGCGGCCGAAGGGGTGCGGCGCGGGTTGCGGGTGGCCGTCGTCGAGCGGGACGAGTTCGCGCGCGGGGCGTCCGTGCGCAACTTCGGCCACGGCTGCGTGAGCGGCCAGGCGGGCGTCGCGCTGGGCTACGCGCGGGTGGCGCGTGAGCGCTGGCTCGAGCTCGGCCGGCTCGCCGGTTTCTTCGCCGAGCCCACCGGCTCGGTGGTGGTCGCCCGCTCCGAGGAGGAGCTCGCCGTGCTGGGCGAGTTCGCCGCCGCGGGACCGGATCCTGTCGAGCTCCTCGACGCGGACGGGGTGCGTGCCCGGGTGCCGTCGCGCGCGCCGACGCTGCTCGGTGGTGCCTGGCTGCCCCTGGACGTCCGGGTGAACCCGCGCGAGGCCGTCGGGGCGCTGGCCCGTTGGCTCGCCGGCCAGGGTGTGACGTTCCTCTGGCGGACCGCCGCGACCGGCGTCGAGGAGGGCCTGCTGCGCACCAGCCGCGGTGACCTCGCCGCGCCCGCGATCGTGCTGGCCACCGGCCACGACCTCGACTGGCTGCTCCCGGACCTCGCCGAGGAGGCCGGCCTGCGCCGCTGCGCGCTCCAGATGCTCCGAGTCAGCGCCCCCGCCGGCGGCGGCGAGGGCGCCGGCACCGGGAGTGGCGGCGAGGGGGGAAACAGCACGGGTGGCGCGCGTTTCCGCCCCGGCGTGCTGACCGGGCTGTCGATGCTGCGTTACGCCGCCTTCGAGGGCTGTCCGTCCCTGCCGGCGCTGCGTGCCCGCTTCGAGGCCGAGCGGCCCGACCTGCTCGCCGTCGACATGAACCTGATGTTCACCCAGCTCCCGGACGGCGATCTGATCATCGGCGACACCCACGAGCGCGCCGTCACGCATCACCCGTTCCAGGCCGAACGGGTCGACGACCTGGTACTGGCCGAGACCGCCGAGCTGCTCGGCGTGCCGGTGGCCGAGCTCGTGGTCCGCGAGCGCTGGCGCGGCTACTACGCGAGCGCCCCCGACCGCGAGTTCCTGATCTCGACGCCGTGCCCTGGCGTGCGGGTCGTCGTCGTCACGACCGGCATAGGAATGACGACGTCGCACGGTCTCGCGGCCGAGGTCCTCGCGGACCTCGTTCCGTGAACGGTCGCTGAAGGCCTTCGCCCGGCTCCCGGCTGTTTCCGGGTCAGGCGGCCAGGGCGTCGAGAACCTGCTGGCCGTACTTGGCGAGCTTGTTCTCGCCGACGCCGCTGATGGTGGCCAGCTCCGCGAGCGTGGACGGGGCCCGGCTCGCGATCTCGCGCAGGGTGGCGTCATGGAAGATGACGTAGGCCGGGACGCTCTGTTCCTTGGCGGTGGCGCCGCGCCAGGCGCGTAGCCGCTCGAAGACGGCGGCGGCCTCGGCCGACAGGTCCACGACCGCGACGGCGCGCTTGGCCTTGCCGTCCGCCGATCCGGCGCCGCGGGAGCCGGCGGTCTTCGCGGGGCGTTCCGGGTCGCGGCGCATCGGGACCTTGCGTGTCCCGCGCAGCACGTCGGCACTCGCGTCGGTGAGCACGAGAGTGCCGTGCTCACCCTCGACGGTGAGCAGCCCCTGCGCCAGCAGCTGGCGGACGACACCGCGCCACTGCGACTCGTTCAGCTCGGCGCCGACGCCGAAGACGGTCAGCGTCTGGTGCTCGTGCTGAGTCACCTTCGGGGTGGTGCGGCCGAGCAGGATGTCGGTGACGTGGCCGGCGCCGAACTTCTGCCGGCGTTCCTTGGCCAGCCGCAGCACCGTGGAGAGCAGCTTCTGCGCGGCGACCGTTCCGTCCCAGGTCTCGGGCTTGTTCAGGCAGGTGTCGCAGTTGCCGCAGGAGCCGGCGCGCTCCTGGCCGAAGTAGGCGAGCAGGCCGGTACGACGRCACTCGACCGTCTCGCACAGCGACAGCATCGCGTCCAGGTGGACGCCCTGGCGACGCCGGTGCGCCGCGTCGCCGTCCGATGAATTGATCATCTTGCGGAGCTGGACGACGTCCTGCAGGCCGTAGGCGAGCCAGGCCGTGGACGGCAGGCCGTCGCGGCCGGCGCGGCCGGTCTCCTGGTAGTAGCCCTCGACCGACTTCGGCAGGTCCAGGTGGGCGACGAAGCGCACGTCCGGCTTGTCGATGCCCATGCCGAAGGCGATGGTCGCGACCATGACCAGGCCGTCCTCGCGCAGGAACCGCGCCTGGTTCCTGGCCCGGACCCGTGCGTCCAGGCCCGCGTGGTACGGCAGCGCGGCGATCCCGTTCGTGACCAGGAAGTCGGCGGTCTGTTCGACGGACGCCCGTGACAGGCAGTAGACAATGCCCGCGTCGCCGGCGTGCTCCGAGCGCAGCAGATCGAGCAGCTGCTTCTTCGGCTCCTTCTTCGGGACGATGCGGTAGGAGATGTTCGGCCGGTCGAAGTCGGCGACGAAGTGGCGGGCGTTCTCCAGGCCGAGCCGGCCGGTGATCTCCTGGTGCGTCGCCGGGGTCGCGGTCGCGGTGAGCGCGACCCGCGGCACGTCCGGCCAGCGCTCGTGCAGCGCCGACAGCGCGAGATAGTCGGGCCGGAAGTCGTGACCCCACTGCGCGACGCAGTGCGCCTCGTCGATCGCGAAGAGCGCGATCCTGCCCCGGTCGAGCAGGTCCATCGTCGACGGCAGCCGCAGCCGCTCGGGCGCCAGGTAGAGCATGTCCAGCTCGCCGGCCAGGTAGAGCGCCTCGACCGTCCTGCGCTGGTCGGGGTCCTGGGTGGAGTTGATGAAGTCGGCCCGCGCGCCGAGCGCCCGCAGCGCGTCGACCTGGTCCTGCATGAGGGCGATCAGCGGCGAGATCACGATTCCGGTGCCGGGCCGGACGAGCGCTGGGATCTGGTAGCAGAGGCTCTTCCCCGCGCCCGTCGGCATCAGCACGAGCGCGTCGCCGCCGCCGATGACGTGCTCGATGATGTCCTGCTGCTCGCCGCGGAACGACTCGTACCCGAACACCCGCCGCAGCACCTGCCGGGCGGCGCTCACCGGCTCGGCGGCGTCCACCGGTCCCGGCGGGGGTGGGCTCGGCGCCTGGACGGAGGCGCCCGCGGTCTCGGTCACAGGCAAGGTCACCCGGCTACTGTAGGAGCCCCCTGCGACATCGTCGCCCGCGCCGTCCTCTCTGTGGACAAGCCGGGCGTGGGCCGTCGACCGCGGCGTGAGTACCTCTCAAGGCGTGACCGGGCTCCGGAGACCGGTGCCCGGCCACGCGGGCCAGTGCCTGGCCTGGCGTCCCTAGCGTCCCCCGGCCCGATCCGTGCTGGCCCGATCCATGCTGGCCCGATCCGTGCCGGCGCGGTCGGCGCGGGGCTGGCGTGCGTCGCTCCTGGGCTGGTCGTCCGGATAGGGATCCGGGGAAGCCCCGTTGGAGCGCGCCGTCGACCCGGCGGGCTCGCGCCGCCCGTCCGGCCGGCTCGGGGCACCGACGGGCATCCGGAGCAGGTCCTCCAGCGACAGCCGCACGCCCTCAAGCCGGGCGGCCTCCTGCGCGAGCCGGAGCGCGGACTCCTCCGGCAGGGCGCGGAACGCCGTCGAGGCGCGGACCTGCGGCCCGGCCCGCAACGCGAGGTGCACGGCCGCCGCGAGCAGCGCCCCGACGATCGGCGCGACGATGAACAGCCACAGCTGGCTGAGCGCCCAGCCGCCGGCGAACACCGCCGGGCCCAGGCTGCGGGCGGGGTTGATCGACGCGTTGTCGACCGGGATCGCGACCAGGTTGCCGACGGCGAGCACGAAGCCGATCGCGATGCCGGCGAAACCGGGCGGCGCCTGGATGTGGGTCGCCCCGAGCACGGTGAACACGAGCAGGCCGGTGAGGACCAGCTCCGCGAGGAACGCCCCGCCGAGGCCGAAGCCGATCGGCGAGTGCGTGCCGTACCCGTTCGCGCCCAGGCCCTGCGCCCCCGCCGAGTAGCCGAACGGCCCGGAGTCGGCGATCAGCCAGACCGTCGCCGCGGCGAGGATCGCGCCGAGGCACTGCGCGACGATGTAGGCGCCGGCGAGCTTGGGCGCGATCTTGCGCGCCACGCACAGGCCGACCGTCACCGCCGGGTTCACATGGCAGCCGGAGACCGGGCCGATCACATAGACGAGTACGACCAGGGTGAGGCCGAAGGCGAGCGCGACCCCGAGCGCTCCCATGAAGCCGCCCGCCAGCACGGCCGTCCCGACGCCGCCGAGGACCAGGAAGAACGAGCCGATCCCCTCCGCGACGCAGGGCCTCAACCACGTTTGTACGGCCTGGTCTGGTTTCGCCTGCCTGCCCGTCGCCGTCGCCGTCGCCGTCGTCCGCGCGATCGCGCTCACATCCATTCGCCCCCTTCGTCCCGCCGTATCCGGGTCGCAACGCTGCGCTACCGACTGAGTTCCTGGCCGAGGTACCCGGACGTGGGCGGACAACCCCGTTCCGCCAATCGCACGGCTGGACCGCGGATATCGGGCCCGGCGCGCACGGCCGACGCGGGGCGCGATCCGGCCGGACGACGCGGCGAGCCAGGACCCGGCCGGAGGGTCGCGGGATGCGCACAGCCGGGTCGCCCGGCCGCTGAATACCTATGCTTGAGGCGCCGGGTTGTTTTCCGCCGGTCCGGGAGCAGTGAGCTGGGGCGTCCCCCCGGAGCCTCTGCCTCCGGCGGCCGGCCCGAGCAGGGAGTCGACCGTGACCAGCGTCCCGCGAGTGCCAGGCAGTCCCAACCTTCCAGGCCCCTCAGGATCTCCATACATGTCTTCCGGTTCTGTGCCTTCCGGTTCTGTGCCTTCCGGTCCCGTGCCTTCCGGTCCCGTGCTCAGCGACGCCGCCGCCGGCCGGGCGGTTCGCGGCCAGGCGCGCTCGGCCGCGGCCACCGGCCTCGACCAGCTTCGCCAGGGGCGCCGATCGTGACCGAGACCACCTCCATCGCCGAGCGGCGGCCGGCCACGGCCGGCGCCCCCCAGCCGGCGCCGGGCGCCGCGAGCCGGCCGGCGATCCTGACCGTCGACGACGACCCGAGCGTCTCCCGCGCGGTCGCCCGTGACCTGCGCCGCCGCTACGGCGAGCAGTGCCGGATCGTGCGGGCGGAGTCCGGCCCGCAGGCGCTCGACACGCTGCGGGAGATGAAGCTGCGCGGTGACCACGTCGCCGTGCTGGTCGCCGACTACCGGATGCCCCAGCTCGACGGCATCCAGTTCCTCGAGCAGGCGATGGACCTCTACCCCGAAGCCAAGCGGGTGCTGCTGACCGCCTACGCGGACACCAACGCCGCGATCGAGGCCATCAACGTCGTCGATCTCGACTACTACCTGCTCAAGCCGTGGAACCCGCCGGAGGAGAAGCTCTACCCGGTCATCGACGCRCTGCTGGACTCCTGGAACCGTTCGGAGCGGCGGCCGGTGCTGGAGACCCGGGTCGTCGGCGACCGGTGGTCCTCCCGGTCCTACGAGGTCCGAGAGTTCCTCGCCCGTAACCAGGTGCCCTACCGGTGGTACCTCGCGGACGAGCCGGAGGGCCGCCGCCTGCTCGCCGCCGCGACCGCGAACACCGACGTCCCCGCGAGTACCGACGTCCCCGCGAACATCGACATCCTCGCGGGCTCCGACGCCCTCGATGACATCGACGCGCTCGGGAGCGGGCACCCGAACGGCGCGGCGCCGGCGAGTGGCCGCACGCTCGCGCTGCCGGTGGTCGTGACACCAGGCGGGACGGCGCTCCTCAACCCGACAGACGCCCAGATCGCCGCCGAGGTCGGACTGAGCACCACCCCGTGCGAGGACTTCTACGACGTCATCATCATCGGCGGCGGGCCGGCCGGGCTCGGCTCGGCGGTGTACGCGGCGTCCGAGGGCCTCAAGACCGTGCTCATCGAGCGCACGGCCACCGGCGGGCAGGCCGGGCAGAGCTCGCGGATCGAGAACTATTTGGGCTTCCCCGACGGCGTGTCCGGCGCGCAGCTCACCGACCGGGCGCGCCGCCAGGCCGTCAAGTTCCAGGCAGAGGTGATCACGGCCCGAGAGGTCGTCGGGCTGCGGACGGCGGGCAACACCCGCATGGTCCGCTTCGCCGACGGCGGGGAGGTCGGCGCGCACACCGTCGTCCTGGCCACCGGCGTCGCCTACCGTCAGCTGCCGGCATCCGGGCTCGAGCGGCTGACCGGCCGCGGGGTGTTCTACGGCTCCGCGCTCACGGAGGCGGCCGGCTGCGCCGGCGAGGACGTCTACATCGTCGGCGGGGCGAACTCGGCCGGGCAGGCGGCGGTCTACCTCGCGCGGCATGCCCGGTCGGTGACGATGCTCGTGCGGGGCCGGTCCCTGCAGGCCTCGATGTCGCACTACCTGGTCGAGCAGATCGCCGGGATCGCGAACATCACCGTGCGCAACTGCATGGAGGTGATCGGCGGCGAGGGCGACGAGCACCTGGGCACCCTCACGCTTCGCGACAGCGCGACGGGCGCGACCGAGACGGTCCCGGCCAGCCGGCTGTTCGTCTTCATCGGCGCCGAGCCGCGCACCGACTGGCTCGACGGCACCGTCGAGCGCGACCGGCACGGCTTCGTCGTCACCGGTCCGGATCTCGTCGTAGACGGGCGGCGCCCGCGCGGCTGGACGCTCGACCGGGACCCATATCACCTGGAAACCAGCCTGCCGGGGGTGTTCGTGGCCGGAGACGCACGGTCGGAGTCAGTGAAACGAGTCGCCTCGGCGGTGGGCGAGGGCGCGATGGCCATCGCGCTCGTGYACCGGTACCTCGCATGAGCGCGGACGCGGCTCCCCAGGGCACCACGCCCCGGGGCGTCCTGCCCCAGGGCACGTCGGTCGCTGGCAGCCTGCCCTGCAGCGCGGAGGAGCTGCGGACGCTGTTCCTGTTCGAGAAGCTCACCGACGACCAGCTCACCTGGCTGTGCGAGCGGGGCCGGGTCATCGAGGCCGAGTCGGGAATGGTGATCGTCGAGGGCGAGCCGGCGGAGCTGTTCCTCGTGCTGCTTGACGGCGAGGTCTCCGTCATCAAGCGAGTCCAGGGCGTGGACGTCGAGATCAGCCGGACCGACCACCGGGGCGTCTACGGCGGCGCCTGGAACGCGTACCTGGGCGAGCGGGTCCCGCAGACCTACCCGCAGTCCCTGCGGGCGGTCCGGGCGTCGCGGTTCTTCGTGCTCGACGCCGACCAGTTCTCGTTCCTCATGCGCGACTGGTTCCCGATGGCGGTGCACCTGCTGGAGGGCCTGTTCTTCGGGCTGCGCAACGTGCAGGAGACGGTCGGGCAGCGCGAACGGCTGCTCGCCCTCGGCGCGCTGTCGGCGGGCCTGACGCACGAGCTCAACAACCCGGCGGCCGCCGCCGTGCGGGCGACGGCGGCCCTGCGCGAGCGGGTCGCCGGAATGCGGCACAAGCTCAGCCTCATCGCCGACGGCCTCTACGACAAGGCGGTGCTGAGCACCCTCATCCGGCTGCAGGAGGAGGCGGCGGAACGGGTCGCCAAGGCGCCGACGCTGTCGCCGCTGGAGGCGAGCGACCGCGAGGACGAGCTGGGCGACTGGTTCGACGAGCACGGCGTCGAGTCCGGCTGGGACGTGGCGCCGGTGTTCGTGCAGGCGGGCATCGACATCGGCTGGCTCGACCAGGTCACCGAGCTGGTGGGTGGTGAGTACCTGGGCAGCGCCGTGCGCTGGCTCGGCTACACCGTCGAGACCGAGCTGCTCATGAACGAGATCGAGGACTCGACGACCCGGGTGTCCACGCTCGTGGGCGCGGCCAAGCAGTACTCCCAGCTCGACCGGGCCCCGTTCCAGACCGTCGACATCCACGACCTGCTCAAGAGCACGCTCGTGATGCTCGGGCGCAAGATCGGGGACGGCGTCCAGGTCGTGAAGGACTTCGACCGGACGCTGGCACCGATCGCGGTCTACGCCGCCGAGCTGAACCAGGTCTGGACGAACCTGATCGACAACGCCGTCTCGGCGATGGGCGGCACCGGCACGCTCACGCTGCGCACCTGGGGCGACGGCGAGTCGATCACCGTCGAGATCGGCGACACCGGCCCCGGTATCCCGGCCGACATCGTCACCCGCATCTTCGAGCCCTTCTTCACCACGAAGCCCGTCGGCGAGGGCACCGGCCTCGGGCTGGACATCTCCTGGCGGATCGTCGTCAACAAGCACCACGGCGACCTGCGCGTCGTCAGCTCGCGGCCCGGCGACACCCGTTTCCAGGTCACCCTCCCGCGCGCCCAGCCGGAACCCCTCGGCCCCCCGGTCTGAGAGGGATGGGCCGGGCGGGGGTTGCCGCCTGAGACGGAGCGGGCAGATACCTCGACGTCGCCAGTGAGGCGTGCCCGGCCGATCTCCACGCAATCCCGGGGAGGAAGATCATGCCCTTCATCACGACCAGCGACGGCGCCGAGATCTTCTACAAGGACTGGGGCGCGCCCTCGGCGCGGCCGGTGGTCTTCAGCCACGGCTGGCCGCTGAACGCGGACGCCTGGGACTCCCAGCTGATGGCCGTCGCCGACGCCGGGTTCCGCGCGATCGCGCACGACCGGCGCGGGCACGGCAGGTCCACCCAGACCTGGACCGGCAACGACATGGACACCTACGCCGACGACCTGGCCGAACTGGTGACAGCGCTCGACCTGCACGACGCCGTGCACGTCGGCCACTCCACCGGCGGCGGCGAGGTCGCCCGCTACCTTGGCCGGCACGGGACCTTCCGGGTGGCGAAGGCGGTCCTGCTCGGGGCCGTCCCGCCGCTGATGCTGAAGACCGAGGCCAACCCGGAGGGCCTGCCCATCGACGCCTTCGACGGCATCCGGGCTGGCGTGCTCGCGGATCGGTCGCAGTTCTATCGAGACCTCGCCACGCCCTTCTACGGCTTCAACCGGCCGGGCGCGGCCGTGTCCCAGGGCGTCATCGACGCGTTCTGGCTGATGAGCATGCAGGCGGGCCTCAAGGCGGCGTACGACTGCGTCAAGCAGTTCTCCGAGACCGACTTCACCGACGATCTGGCGAAGTTCGACATCCCGACGCTGGTCGCGCACGGCGACGACGACCAGATCGTCCCGATCGTCGCCTCGGCGTACCGGACCGCGAAGCTCGTCAAGGACGCGACGCTCAAGGTCTACCCTGGCGCGCCGCACGGCCTGTGCGGCGACCACAGCGACGAGTTCTCCAAGGATCTGGTCGCCTTCATCAGGAGCTGACGGATCCGTGCCTGCGGTCGCGAACCAGGGTGTTCCCGGTTCGCGGCCGCGGCGCGCCGGTCAGGAGGCGCGGGTGAGGATGACGACGGGGATGTCCCGGTCGGTGCGCTCCTGGTAGCCGGTGTACGGCGGCCAGACCTCGACCATCTTCGGCCAGAGCCGGGCCTTCTCCTCGGGGGTCGCGGTGCGCGCGGTCGCCTTGAACGTGTCCGCCTTCACCTGCAGCTCGACCTCGGGGTTGTCGACCAGGTTGCGGTACCAGAGCGGATCTGCCGGCGCACCACCCTTCGACGCGACGATCAGGTAGTCGTCGCCGTCCTGGCCGTAGATCAGCGCGGTGCGCCGGGGCTGGCCGGACCGCCGGCCGATCGTCGTCAGCAGCAGCGTCGGCACGCCCTCGGCCAGCTTCCCGTCCGGGCCGTACCAGAGGTGCCCCTCCTCGCCGCCGCTGTCCAGATACGCGCGCGTGTGGTCCGCGACCCACTTGTTCGGGCTGTCCGTCGGTGTCGTCGACTCGCTCATGACCCCATCCTCCCCGGGATCCCCGCCTCAAACGGTGATCGCCCGGCCCGTTGTGGTGGGGCGCGCGTCAGCCGTGGGCGGCCTCGGCCAGGAGGGCGGCCACGTCGTCGATGCGGTCGTCGGGGATGAGGCCCACGGTGACGCGCAGGTGGGCGGCGCCCAGGGGCGCGGCCTCGAAGGGGGTGCCGGGGGCGGCGCCGATGCCACGGGCGGCGAGCGACACGAGCGCGACCTGCTCGTCGGCGACGTCCATCCACAGGTTGATGCCGTCGCCGGCCTGGGCACGCACGCCGCGGGCCGCCAGCGCGGCCGTCATCCGCTCGCGCCGGCCCGCGTAGACCTCGCGGGCACGGGCCAGCGTCCGCTCGGTCTCGTCGTCGTCGAGGAGCTCGGCGAGCACGGCCTGCAGCAGGCGGCTCGACCAGCCGGGTCCCAGCATCCGGCGGCTGACCAGCCCGTTCACCACCGACTCGACCCCGCCGACGGCCGCGAGCCGCAGGTCGGGACCGTGGCTCTTGGAGAAGCTGCGGATGTGCACGGTCGCCTCCGGCAGGTACGTCCCGAGGCTGAGCGGCGCCGCGGCGGCCACGTCGCCGACGTGGTCGTCCTCGACGACCGTCACCCCGCGCCCCGCGAGCAACGCCGCCAGCGCCCTGGCGCGCCGGGGCGTCATGCTCACGCCGGCCGGGTTGTGCGCGCGCGGCTGCAGGTAGAGCGCCACCGGCTCGGCGCCGGCCGGGGTGGCGGCGGACAGCGCCGCGCGCAGGGCGTCCGGCCGGATGCCCTCGTCGTCGAGCGGCAGCGCGACCACCTCGGCGCCGACGGCCTCGAACAGGTCCAGCAGCGGGGGGAAGCACGGGTTCTCGACCAGCACCCGGCTGCCGAAGCCGACCAGCACGCCGGTCACCCGGTCCAGCGCGTCGAGCGCGCCGTCGACGACGGTCAGCGCGGCGGGCGGGAACGGCCAGCGGACGCGCAGCGCCTTCTCCAGGGCGGGCAGCACCGGGTCGTCCAGGTAGCTGGCGGTCAGGTTGCCGCCGCGGGCCACCCGGGCGAGCACCGGGGCGAGGTCGGGCAGCAGCGCCACGTCCGGGGTACCGGTCGAGTAGTCGTGCGGGAGGCGGCCGGGGCTGCGGGTGATCCGGCGGTAGCGGCGCGGGTCCGCGCTCGCGGGGGGACCGGCCAGCACGAACGTCCCGGCGCGGCCGCGCGGCGAGATCACGCCGGCGCGGGCGAGGGTGCGCCATGCCTGGCTCACGGTGGTGGGACTGATGCCGAGCTCGGTGGCGAGCTCGCGGACGGTGGGCAGCCGGGTGCCGGCCGGCAGGGCACCCGACATGACCAGGCGACTGACGGCGCCCGCGATGCCGCGCGCGGAGCGGTCGTCGATCGTCGAGACGATCACGTCGATCATGCCGCCGCTCCTTGCTGGTAGTCGACCCTGCTGGTAGTAGACCTGCTCGCAACAGAGCCTGTAACAAGAAGAAACAAATCGAGAATTGTCCGGGCAAGAGTGTGACAGTAGTCTGCGAGCACCACAAACGCCCGCCGGCCGGTGGACTGGCGCGGTGGCGGGTTCGGTGGTCCTGTCGGACGAGGGCCGCGCCGCCCGCCGCGGCGGCGCAGGACGACCGCCCGCCCGACGGGTGGCGCGGCGCGGCGCGGGAGGAGAGCGAAGGCGATGGGCAGGGTTATCCGTGCGGCGCTCGTCCAGGCGAAATGGACGGGCGACAAGGAATCCATGATCAAGGCGCACGAGGAGTACGCCCGGTCGGCGGCCGAGCAGGGCGCCAAGGTCATGTGCTTCCAGGAGCTGTTCTACGGCCCGTACTTCTGCCAGGTGCAGGACCCGGAGTACTACGCGTACGCCGAGTCGGTGCCCGGCCCGACCGTCGAACGCTTCCAGGCGCTGGCCGCGGAGCTCGGCATGGTGCTGGTGCTGCCGGTCTACGAGCAGGAGCAGCCGGGCGTCCTCTACAACACTGCGGCGGTCCTCGACGCCGACGGGAAGTACCTCGGCAAGTACCGCAAGACCCACATTCCGCACGTGCAGGGCTTCTGGGAGAAGTTCTACTTCCGCCCGGGAAACCTGGGCTACCCGGTGTTCGACACCGCGGTCGGCCGGGTCGGCGTCTACATCTGCTACGACCGGCACTTCCCGGAGGGCTGGCGCGCGCTCGGGCTGAACGGCGCCGAGCTGGTGTTCAACCCGTCGGCGACCTCGCGCGGCCTGTCGAACTACCTCTGGAAGCTGGAGCAGCCGGCCGCCGCCGTCGCGAACGAGTACTTCATCGGCGCGATCAACCGGGTCGGCGTCGAGGACCTCGGCGACGACGACTTCTACGGCACGTCCTACTTCGTCGACCCGGAGGGCAAGTTCGTCGACGGTACGGGCGACGCGCACGAGCCGGAGCTGATGGTCCGCGACCTCGACCTGGACCTCCTGACCGAGGTACGCAACCGCTGGGCCTTCTACCGCGACCGCCGCCCCGACCAGTACGGCGACCTGACCGCCCCCTGACGCCCGAGGAGCCTCGATGACGACGCTGATCACCGGCGGGACCGTTGTCGGTCCGCTCGGCGCGACGCCGACGGACGTCCTGATCGACGGCGAGACCATCGCCGCTCTCTACGCCCCTGGCGTCGCGGCCGCGAGTGGTGTCACCGCCGACAAGGTCGTCGACGCCGCCGGGAAGTACGTCGTGCCTGGCGGGGTGGACGTCCACACCCACATGAAGCTGCCGTTCGGCGGCACGTTCGCGTCGGACGACTTCGAGTCGGGGACGAGGGCCGCCGCCTGGGGCGGCACGACCACGATCATCGACTTCGCCGTACAGCGCACCGGGGAGGTCGTCCAGGACGGGCTCGCCGCCTGGCACGCGCTGGCGGACGGCAACTGCGCGATCGACTACGGCTTCCACATGATCATGGGCGGGATCGACGACGAGGCGCTCAAGGCGATGGACTACCTCGTCGAGCACGAGGGGATCACCAGCTTCAAGCTGTTCATGGCCTATCCCGGCGTCTTCTACAGCGACGACGGCCAGATCCTGCGGGCGATGCAGAAGGCGTCCGACAACGGCGCGCTGATCATGATGCACGCGGAGAACGGYATCGCGATCGACGTGCTCGCCGCCCAGGCGGTCGCCCGCGGCGACACGGACCCGGTGTTCCACGGCATCACCCGCCCGTCGGCGCTGGAGGGCGAGGCCACGCACCGGGCGACCGTGCTCGCCCAGGTGGCCGGCAACACCCCGCTCTACTTCGTGCACATGTCGGCGTCCGAGGCGCTCGCGCACGTCTCGGCGGCCCGCGGCGCCGGGCGCAACGTGTTCGCGGAGACCTGCCCGCAGTACCTCTACCTGACCCTGGAGGACCAGCTCGGCGCCCCGGGCTTCGAGGGGGCCAAGTGGGTCGCCTCCCCGCCGCTGCGCCCGCGTGACGAGCCGCACCGCGACGACCTGTGGCGCGGGCTGCGGACCGACGACCTCGCGGTCGTCTCCACCGACCACTGCCCCTTCTGTTTCAAGGACCAGAAGGAGCTCGGCCGCGGCGACTTCACGAAGATCCCGAACGGGATCGGCACCGTGGAGCACCGGATGGACCTCGTCTACCAGGGCGTGGCCACCGGCAGGCTGTCGCTCGAGCGCTGGGTGGAGACCTGCTCGACGACRCCGGCCCGGATGTTCGGCCTCTACCCGAAGAAGGGCGTGATCGCCCCGGGGTCGGACGCGGACATCGTCCTCTACGACCCGAACGCGAAGACCATGATCGGCGCGGCGACCCACCACATGAACCTGGACCACTCGGCCTGGGAGGGCTTCGAGATCGCCGGCAAGGTCGACACCGTGTTCTCCCGGGGGACCGAGATCGTCGCCGGCGGTGCCTTCCACGGCCGCGCCGGCCACGGTCAGTACCTGCGTCGCGGCCTGACCCAGTACCTGCGTTGACGCATCCCGCCATCGGGTGGCGCGTCACCGGACCTACCAGATCGCTTCGCGATCCGGTAGGGACCCCGCCGCTGCGCGCCAGCCCCGCAGCGGATACGAAGAGTGCTGAGTAAGCGCTCAGTTCGTACGGTGGTGGAGACCGCCGGCGGAACGGGCGCGGCGGACGGATGGACCGGGAGAGGGACGCGATGCGGGAAATCGGGCACTGGATCGATGGCAAGGCGGTGGCGGGCACCTCGGGCCGGTTCGGGCCGGTGTGGAACCCGGCGACCGGTGAGCAGGCCGCGCAGGTGAGCCTGGCCAGCCTGGAGGAGATCAACGCGGCCGTCGCGAGCGCCAGAGCGGCGTTCCCCGGCTGGCGGCGGAGCGGTCTCGGCCGGCGCGCGGAGGTGATGTTCCGCTTCCGCGAGCTGCTCCACGCGAACCGGACGGAGCTCGCGAAGCTCATCACGGCCGAGCACGGCAAGACCGTCGACGACGCCCTCGGCGAGCTCGCCCGCGGCCTGGAGAACGTCGAGTTCGCCTGCGGCGCGCCGAGCCTGCTGCGCGGCGGCTTCTCCGAGCAGGTGTCGACCGGCGTCGACGTCCACGAGATCCGCCAGCCGCTGGGCGTCGTCGCGGGCATCACGCCGTTCAACTTCCCGGCGATGGTCCCGCTGTGGATGCTGTCCAACGCGCTGGTCTGCGGCAACGCCTTCATCCTCAAGCCGAGCGAGCGTGACCCGTCGGCGTCGCTGCTGCTGGCCGACCTGCTGGCGCAGGCGGGCCTGCCTGAGGGCGTGTTCACCGTCCTGCAGGGCGACAAGCTCGCCGTCGACACGCTGCTCACGCACCCGGACGTCGAGGCCGTCAGCTTCGTCGGCTCGACGCCGATCGCGCGTTACGTCTACGAGACGGGGACGGCGGCCGGCAAGCGGGTGCAGGCGCTCGGCGGCGCGAAGAACCACATGATCGTGCTGCCGGACGCGGACATCGCCGCGGCGGCCGACGCGGCGGTCTCCGCGGGCTACGGCTCGGCCGGCGAACGCTGCATGGCGGTCGCCGTCATCGCCGCCGTCGGCGACGCGGCCGACCCACTGGTCGAGGCGATCGCCGAGCGGGTCCGCAAGATCAAGGTCGGCCCCGGCGCCGACCCGGACAGCGAGATGGGCCCGATCATCAGCCGGGAGGCCCGCGACAGGATCGCCGGCTACCTGGACACGGCCCAGGCGGACGGTGCCACCGTCGTCGTCGACGGCCGCRAGGACCCGATCTACTCCGGCCCTGGCTTCTTCCTGGCGCCGAGCCTGGTCGACAACGTGTCGACGACCAGCAAGGTCTACACCGACGAGATCTTCGGCCCGGTGCTTGGGGTCGTCCGCTGTGAGACYTACACCGAGGCGGTGAAGCTCGTCGATGACAACCCGTACGRCAACGGCGTGACGATCTTCACCCGCGACGGCGGCGCGGCCCGCCGGTTCACGTTCGACGTCCAGGCCGGCATGGTCGGCGTCAACGTGCCGATCCCGGTGCCGGTCGCCTACTACAGCTTCGGCGGCTGGAAGGCGTCGCTGTTCGGTGACCTGCACATGTACGGCCCGGACGGCATCCGCTTCTACACGAAGACCAAGGTCGTCACGACCCGCTGGCCGGACCCGGCCACCAGCTCGGTGGAGCTCGGCTTCCCACGCACGCGGTAAGCCGGCGGCACCAACGTCCCCGGCCGCCGCGTCGAACAGGCGCGGCGGCCACGGACGGGACGACGTACTCAGGCAACAGCGACGTACTCAGGCAACAGACGTACTCAGGTGACAGCGGTACTCGGCAACAGCGGTACTCAGGTAGACAGCCGTACTCAGGTAGACAGCCGTACCCAGGCAGCGATCGGGAGGCGAGCTCGTGGAAATCGGCGTCGTTTTGCAGACGAACCCGCCCGCCTCCCGGGTGGTGGAGCTGGCCCGCCAGGCKGAGACGCTCGGCTTCTCGCACGTGTGGACGTTCGACTCCCACCTGCTCTGGGAGGAGCCGTTCGTCATCTACAGCCAGATCCTCGCCGCCACCCGCAAGGTGGTGGTCGGCCCGATGGTCACGAACCCGGCGACCAGGGACTGGACGGTCACCGCCTCGCTGTTCGCGACCCTCAACGAGATGTACGGCAACCGGACGATCTGCGGCATCGGCCGCGGTGACTCCGCCGTCCGCGTCCTGAACGGCAAGCCGACCACGATCGCGACCCTGCGCGACTGCATCGGCGTCGTCCGCGAGCTGGCGAACGGCCGCGAGGCCGAGGTGAACGGCACCAGGCTGCGTTTCCCCTGGGGCGCCGAGAGCCGGCTCGACGTCTGGGTCGCCGGCTACGGCCCGAAGGCGCTGGCGCTCGCGGGTGAGGTCGGCGACGGCTTCATCCTGCAGCTCGCCGACCCGGACATCACCGCCTGGACGATCGACGCCGTGCGCACCGCGGCGGCCGTCGCCGGCCGCGACCCGGCGTCGGTGAAGATCTGCGTCGCCGCGCCCGCCTACGTCGGCCCGGACGACGACGCCTCGATGGCCCATCAGCGCGACCAGTGCCGCTGGTTCGGCGGCATGGTCGGCAATCACGTCGCGGACCTGGTCGCCCGCTACGGGGCCGGATCCGCGGGCGGCGGTTCCGCGGTCCCCGCGGCGCTGACCGACTACATCAAGGGCCGCACCGACTACGACTACAACGAGCACGGCCGCGCGGGCAACACCCACACCACGTTCGTCCCGGACGAGATCGTCGACCGGTTCTGCCTGCTCGGCCCAGCCGAGGCGCACGTGCGCCGGCTGACCGAGCTCGCCGCGCTCGGCGTCGACCAGTTCTCGATCTACCTGCAGCACGACGCCAAGATGGCGACCCTCGAGGCGTACGGCGAGCGGGTGATCCCGGCGATCGCCGAGACGGTCCGCGCCAAGGAGCCGGCCGAGAGCACGCTGGCCGACGGCACGCTGGGCGGCAGCGGCAGCGGCAGCGGCGGCGGCGGCAGCGGCAGCGGCAGCGACGGCGGCGCGGCAGGCGAGGCGCCGTGACCGTGACCACCGTCGACCAGCCGGCGTCCGGACGGCCCGCCCCGGCAGGCGGCGACGACACTGGTCCCGCCCCGGCCCCCGGGTCGGGGCCCGCGGCCGCCGGCGGCTGGGGGGAGCGGCTGCGGCGCGTGGGGCTGGCCATCGTCGCCGTGGTGCTGGTGTGCGCGGTGTGGGAGCTCTACAAGCTGGTCGGCTCGCCGCACGGCGGCCGGCTGCTCGGGGTGCCGGTGCTGCCCCGCAACGACGACACGTCGATGCCGCACATCTGGTCGGTGCTCGCGCAGCTCGGGCACAAGGAGGTCAACACCGCCGACAGCCAGACGGTCGGCGTCGCGGTGCTCAAGGGGATCTGGTTCACCCTGCGCGTGGCGCTCGTGGGCCTCGTCGCCGGCGTCGTCGTCGGGGTGCTGCTCGCCGTCCTGATGGCGCGCCTCAAGCTCGTCGAGCGCGGGCTGCTGCCGTACATCATCGCCAGCCAGACGGTGCCGCTGATCGCGCTGGCGCCGCTCGTCGCCGGCTGGGGCGGCAAGCTGAAGGTCGGCACGCTCGAATGGGCGGACTGGATGACGGTCTCGCTGATCGCGGCCTACCTCGCGTTCTTCCCCGTCGCGATCGGCATGCTGCGCGGCCTGCAGTCGCCGGGGGCGAACGCCGTCGAGCTGATGCGCAGCTACGCCGCCTCCTGGTGGCAGACGCTGCTGCGGCTGCGGCTGCCCGCCTCCGTCCCGTTCCTGCTGCCGGCGCTGCGGCTGGCCGCCGCCTCGGCCGTGATCGGCGCGATCGTCGCGGAGATCTCCACCGGCACGGCCGGTGGCGTCGGCCGCCTGATCATCGCCTACTCGCAGTCCGCCACCAGCGACGCGACGAAGCTCTACGACGCGGTGCTCGGCGCCGCAGTCACCGGCCTGCTCGTCGCCGGGCTGATCTCGCTCGTCGAGCTCGCGCTGGGCGCGCGCAGGGCTCGCCCCGCGCGGCCGGGCGGGGGCCGGGGCGCCTTGACCTCGAAGACCCAGAAGGTGCGCACATGACCTCGACGCCGCCGCACATCCCGGCCGTGGACCCGGCCACCGCCGTGGAGCCAGCCACCGCCGTGGAGCCGGCCACCTTCGTGGAGCCGGCCGCCCCGAAGCCGGCCGGCATGGCGAAGCCGAGGGGCGCCGCGAACCCGGACAGCGCCGCGAACCCGGACAGCGCCGCGAACCCGGACAGCGCCGCGAACCCGGACAGCGCCGCGAACCCGGACAGCGCCGCGAACCCGGACAGCGCCGCGAACCCGGACAGCGCCGCGAACCCGGACAGCGCCGCGAACCCGGATGGGGCCGTGGAGTCGGAGAGCACCGCCGCAACCGTGCCGGCGGTGGACATCGCCGGCGTCGACAAGGTGTTCCCCACCTCCGGCGGCGGGGCGACCGTCGCGCTCACCGGCATCGACCTGACCGTCGCGCCGGGCGAGTTCGTCTCGCTGATCGGCCCGTCCGGTTGCGGCAAGTCGACGCTGCTGCGTCTCGTCGGCGACCTCGTCGAACCGACCGGCGGCGAGGTGCGCGTCTTCGGCGAGCCGGCGCGGGCGGCCCGCCAGTCCCAGCGCTACGGGATCGCGTTCCAGCAGGCCGGGCTGCTCGAGTGGCGCACCGTCGCCGGCAACGTCGAGCTGCCGCTGCAGGTCCACGGCGTCAAGAAGAAGGAACGGCGCGAGCGGGCCCGCGAGCTGCTCGAGCTCGTCGGCCTCGCCGACTTCGCGGGCCACTGGCCGGCGCAGCTCTCCGGCGGCATGCAGCAGCGGGTCGCGATCGCCCGTGCGCTCGCGGAGCGCCCGCCGCTGCTGCTGCTCGACGAGCCGTTCGGCGCCCTCGACGAGATGACCCGGGAGCGGATGCAGGCCGAGCTCGCCCGGATCCGCCTGGAGACGTCGACGACCGTCATCCTGGTCACCCACTCGATCCCCGAGGCGGTGTTCCTCTCCGACCGGGTCGCCGTCATGTCGCCCCGGCCTGGCCGGATCACCCAGATCATCGACATCGACGTGCCCGGCCGGCTTCCCGCGCCGGGGGAGAGCGGAGACGCGCCCGCGCTGGAGGAGGCCGTCGCGGAGGCCGAGGACGTCCGCGAGCAGGCGGCCTTCTTCCAGGCCGTCACCGCCGTGCGCGAGGCCCTGCGCGCCGGAGGCGGCTCATGACGAGCGCGGACCCAGGCCTGACGGGCCAGGACTCAGGCCCGCGACCGACCCGAGGTGCCGGCGGCGCCCGAGGGGTCAGCGGCGCCCGAGGTGCCGGCGGTACCCGAGGTGCCGGCGGTACCCGAGGTGCCGGCGGTACCCGAGGGGTCAGCGGCGCCCGAGGGGTCAGGGGTGCCCGCGCGCGGGCGAGGCTGGCCGTGGTCCTCCCGCCGATCGTCTTCGGGATCGTCGTCGTCGCGCTGTGGGAGGCCTACGTCCAGGCGTACGACATCAAGCCGTATCTGCTGCCCGCGCCGTCGGAGATCTGGACGCAGTTCCGGCACAGCTTCCGCGTCATCGTCGACACGTCCAAGGCGACCGGCTCAAATGCCCTGGTAGGGCTTGCCGTCGGCCTGGTGACCGGGCTGCTGGCCGCGCTCGTCGCCGCCAGCTCGAAGATCGTCGACGGGCTGCTCGCGCCGATCGCGGCGGCGATGAACGCGATCCCGATCATCGCGCTCGCGCCGCTGTTCAACTCGATGTTCTCGACGACGTCAGCGGTGCCACGACGCCTCGTCGTCGCGATCGTCGTGTTCTTCCCGGTCTACGTGAACACGGTGCGCGGCCTGCGGCAGGTGCCCGACGTGCAGCGGGAGCTGATGCGCTCGCTGGCCGTCGGGCGGTGGCGGTTCGCCCGCACGGTGCAGCTGCCGGGCGCGATCCCGTACCTTTTCACCGGATTCCGGGTGGCGTCGTCGCTGGCGGTGATCGCGGCCGTCGTCGCCGAGTACTTCGGCGGCCGGCAGAACGGACTCGGCTCACGGATCACCTCGGCCGCGGCGAACACGGCATACCCGCGGGCATGGGCGTTCGTCCTCGCCGCGTGCGTGCTCGGGATCGCCGTCTACCTCATCGCCGGCCTGCTCGAATGGCTCGCCACCCCGTGGCGCCGAGGGTCGGGTTCGGGGTCAGGGCCAGGGTCGACGGCCAGAACCTAGGTGAGCCAACACCTAGATCAACACCAAGGCGTGGGCCACCGGTAGGTAGGCCAACCAAGACGTAGGCGGCAGGCGAGCGGCGAACCGGGCCGCCGGGCGGGCGGCGTGGCCCGTGGACATCCGGTTCGTCGGCGGGCGGCGTGGCCCGGTGGATCCGAGGCGATGCGCGGGCGGTGCGGCCCGCTGACGAACACGACGGACTGAACACGACGGACTCCGGAGTCCGGACGACCAGACGAGAGGGGCCTGGGCGTCGTTCCCGGTTCCGCGACGGCCTGAGCAGGTGGAGGGGACATGAAACGACGGTTGGCCGGAGGGCTGGCGGCGGCACTTGCCGTGACGCTGGCGCTCGCGGCGTGTAGCTCCAGCGACGACGACGAGACGGCGACGCCCGGCGGCGGCGCGAGCTCGGCCGCTGGGCTCACGCCGGTGAAGCTGCAGCTGCAGTGGTTCACCCAGGCGCAGTTCGCCGGCTACATCGCGGCGAAGGAGAAGGGCTACTACAAGGACGCGGGCCTCGACGTCTCGATCCTCGAGGGCGGCACCGACATCGTCCCGCAGACGGTGCTCGCCCAGGGTAAGGCCGACTACGCGATCGCCTGGGTGCCGAAGGCGCTGGCGTCGCGTGAGCAGGGCGCGGCGATCACCGACGTCGCGCAGATCTTCCAGCGGTCCGGCACGCTGCAGGTCAGCTTCAAGGACAAGAACATCACCACCCCGGCCGACCTGAAGGGCAAGAAGGTCGGCGACTGGGGCTTCKGCAACGAGTACGAGCTGTTCGCCGGGATGACCAAGGCCGGGGTCGACCCGTCCAAGGACATCACGCTGGTCCAGCAGCAGTTCGACATGAAGGGCCTGCTGTCCGGCGACATCGACGCTGCCCAGGCGATGAGCTACAACGAGTACGCCCAGGTGCTCGAGGCCGAGAACCCGACGACGGGCAAGCTCTACCAGCCGAGCGACTTCAACACCATGAACTGGAACGACGTCGGCACCGCGATGCTGCAGGACGCCATCTGGGCGGATACCGACAAGCTGCAGAACGACAAGACCTACCAGGACACGACGACGAAGTTCGTCACCGCGTCGATCAAGGGCTGGGTCTACTGCCGCGACAACCCGGAGGACTGCCGCGACCTGGTCGTCGCCGCCGGTTCGAAGCTCGGCAAGAGCCACCAGCTCTGGCAGGTCAACGAGATCAACAAGCTGATCTGGCCGTCGCCGGACGGCATCGGCCTGATCGACAAGGCGAAGTGGGACCAGACCGTCACCATCGCCAAGGGCACCAAGAACGCCGACGGTGACACCGTTCTGAAGGGCGACCCCGAGGGTCTCGCCTACACGAACGACTACGTCGACAAGGCACTGGCCGACCTTAAGGGTCAGGGCGTCGACGTCACCGGCAGCGGCTTCAAGCCGGCGACCGTCACCCTGGAAGCGGGCGGCGCCTGAGCTCGGGCGACCACCTGAGTGGAGTAGCCACCCGAATGGAGTAACCAACTGATCCACCGGCTCGCCCCGCGGCGCACACCCCACCCGCGCCGCGGGCGAGCCGGCTCGGCGTCTGCTCGCGTCCGGGCCCGGCCTCGGGGTTTCCTGAGGGATAGCCGCGGGTGGAATGGTGGCCCGGCAGCGAGGCCGAGGCACCGAGGCCTGTGAGTTGGCGGTGTGGCGCGGTGGCGAGTTGGCGCGGTGGCAAGTCAGCGCGGTGGCAAGTCAGCGCGGTAGCGAGGCAGCGCGGTAGCAGGTCAGCGAGGCAGCGCGATAGCAGGTCAGTACAGCAGCGAGCGGTAAGCCCTGGCGGCGAGGAGGCAGCGGGTTCCATGGGGACGAACAGCAAGACGTACGAGGACGACCGCAAGCACGTCTTTCACTCGTGGTCGGCGCAGGCGGCCCTAACCCCACTGGTGGTCAACCGGGCCGAGGGCAGCTGCTTCTGGGACGAGTCCGGCAGGCGTTACCTGGACTTCTCCTCCCAGCTGGTCAACGCCAACATCGGCCACCAGCACCCCAAGGTCATCGCGGCCATCGTCGAGCAGGCCCAGAAACTGACCACCATCGCCCCGTTCCACGCGAACGAGGCCCGCTCCGAGGCGGCCCGGCTCATCGCCTCGCACGCGCCCGGTGYCCTCGACAAGGTCTTCTTCACCAACGGCGGCGCCGAGGCGACCGAGAATGCCGTCCGCATGGCCCGCCTCGTCACCGGCCGGCACAAGATCCTCACGACCTACCGCTCGTACCACGGTGCCACCGGCGGCTCGATCGTCCTGACCGGCGAGCCGCGCCGCTGGGCCAGCGAACCGGGCATCCCCGGCGTCGTCCACTTCTTCGGCCCCTACCCGTACCGCTCGCCGTTCTACGCCGAGAGCGCCGAGCAGGAGGGCGAACGCGCCCTCGCCCACCTCGCCGACGTGATCGCCATGGAAGGCCCGTCGACGATCGCCGCGGTGCTGCTGGAGACGGTCGTCGGCACGAACGGCATCCTCGTCCCGCCGGACGGCTACCTCGCCGGCGTGCGCGAGCTGTGCGACCAGCACGGCATCCTGTTGATCGTCGACGAGGTCATGTCCGGCTTCGGCCGCTGTGGCGAATGGTTCGCCGTCGACCGCTGGAACGTCGTCCCCGACCTGATCTGCTTCGCCAAGGGCGTCAACTCGGGCTACATCCCGTTGGGCGGCGTCATCATGGGCCCGCGGGTCGCCGACGCGTTCGCGACCCGTCCCTACCCCGGCGGCCTCACCTACTCCGGCCACCCGCTCGCCTGTGCCGCCGCCGTCGGCTCGATTCGGGCCTTCGAGGAGGAAGGCATCGTCGAACACGCCCGGGCGCTCGGAACGGACATCATCGGCCCGGAACTCGAGAAGCTCGCCGCGAACCACCCGAGCATCGGCGAGGTCCGAGGTCTCGGCGTGTTCTGGGCGATCGAGCTTGTCCGCGACCGGGAAACCCGCGAKCCGCTGGTCCCGTTCAACGCCGCCGGCCCCGACGCCGCCCCCATGGGCGCCATCGCCGCCGCGTGCAGGGAACGCGGCCTCTGGCCCTTCACCCACTTCAACCGCGTCCACGTCGTCCCGCCGTGCACGATCACCGCGGACGATCTCCGGGAAGGCCTGGCCATCCTCGACGACGCCCTGACCGTCGCGGACGGCTACGTCACCGGCGCCTGACCCGCGGTGCCGTCGACCTACCGGTGACGGGTGCCGGCCGCCGCCGGTAGGTCGATGCAGCGGGAACGGCACGATGCTGTGAAACGGAGTGATGCCGCAGAACAGCACGGTGCCGTAGAACAGCACGGTGCCGTAGAACAGCACGGTGCCGTAGAACAGCACGGTGCCGCAGAATTGCAGGATGCTGTAGAACGGCACGATGTTGTGGAACGTTGTGGAACAGGTTGATCCCGACAAACCGTTGGCGAACGGTCAGAAGTCGCAGAGCTCGCTGGTGAGGCCGAGGCATCGGTTGGCATCGTTTTCAACTGGCATCTTCTTCAACTGACGCTGCCTTCAACTGGCACCGTCTTCAATTCGGCGAGTGCTGACGTCAGATCGATTCCTTCGTCGGCGATGACGTAGCAGCGCTCATCGGGGTTCGGGTAGTGGTTGAAGCCCCATCGCAGCTTCGAACCCGGCGGATGTCGTCTTGTGAGTACGTCGACGAGCGGCTGCAGTTCTGAATTGGTGATGACGAGCGGCGGCTGACTCCGCGCGTGCCGGCGTCGCGGTGGATCGACGTCCGGTGTCCGCATTCCGCGCTGGYGCATCTGGGTGAGGATCACGTCGGCYGGCGCACCCAGCTCGTCAAGCAGTCCCTGCTCCGAGATATCTGGGTCGGCGTACAACAGAGCGAGTAGCCAGTGCTCCAGAGCGGTCTGTGCCAGTCCCCAGGCCAGCGCGATCCCTTCGGCGCGGGCCATGCACTCGTGCACGGCGGGCCCGACCATGAGGGGCTTCGTGTTGTACCGCTCGTCCTCGCTGAGGTCGGGGAAGCTGATTTCCGCATGCCACGCCCGCCTCATCTCCGCGCGGGCGGCGAGTGCCTCCTCGATCCGTTCCGCGGTCACGCCGAGATCGCCCAGCAGATCTCGGATGGCAGATGGCTCCGCCGTGAGGGAGCACAATACGTCGTTCGTGCCCACGTAGTCGGGCGCCTTCCGAAGCGCCGCGATCCGCGCCGCCTTAGAGACGATCATCTTGCTCGTCGGATCATCCTTCATAGCGGGCATTATCACGCCAGAGGCGTCATACGTGACCAGCTTCGCGCCCGCCACATGACGACCGATAACGCACGGTGACTATCTTTGATCTCCTCGTCGCCCATCAAAACATCGACGTCCCGACGTCCCGACGTCCCGACGTGCCGACGTGCCGACGTGCCGACGTGCCGAAGTGCCAGTCCGTCCGCTTCGCTGGCGCGACGGCGACACGCGGTTCCGCGGAACCGCGTGTCGACAGCCGACGTGAGAGTCAGGCTGGTGTGGTCGGGCCTGCCGCCGACCGGGCGCGACCGGGCGACGAGGCCGACCGGGTGGACATGTTTCGGCTGTGCCTCGTGTCTGGTGGTGCCGGCCAACCGCGGACGGTTGGTTTTCGACCGTGACCGTGCGCCACCTCGACTGTGGCGGTGCACGACTTGGCGTGCGCGACTCGGCCGTGCGGCTTGGYGTGCGCGATGCGATCCTGACCGCGATCCTTCGCCACCATGGGCCGTGGCCGTGCGCCACCACAGCCGTGGCCGTGCGTCACCGTGGCCGTAGTGGTAGTCCGCGCCGGGCAGTGGCGCCTGTCGAGGGCCCCGCTCGCGGCTTCGTCCCGGCCGATCGATGGGCGCGTCGAGACCTGTGTTCTGGTACCTGACGTGGTTCCGCGGAACCGCCATGGCCGTCTGGCCGCCGATGCTTCGGGCGCCACTGCTTTTGGTGGCACGCCCGACCGCTGGCGGCCGGTCTCGGCGGCGGCGCCTCCCGACACCTTCATGATCATTTTTAGCGATCATGGCGTTGAGCTGGGGGGACATCGAAAAACTGTCGGTGGCGAGTGGGACGCTGACCGCGTCGGTGGCCCTGACCCTGGGTTGGTGATGGCGATGTCCGAATCTGAGTTCGAGTCCGAGTCCGTCGAGTCCGGAGCAGGCTCTCCGCTGGCGGTGGACGTGGAGACGGTCTCGCTGGCGGAGCTCGAAGGACGGATCGTGGCGTGGGCGGGGCGGCTGGCCGCGGMCACGTGCGGTTGGCTGGGGTTGGTGGCCGCGTTCGACCGCCGGGACGGCTGGCGCGGGCAGGGGTTCGCCACCTGCGCGCACTGGCTGGCGTGGCGGTGCGGGCTGGCGGTGCGTACCGGCCGGGAGCATCTGGCTGTCGGGCATGCGCTGGAGCGGCTGCCCGCGGTGAGGGAGGCGTTCGCGGGCGGGCGGCTGTCCTACTCGAAGGTCCGGGCGGTCGCAAGGGTCGCCGAGCCGGCGAGCGAGGCATCCTGGCTCAACCATGCCCTGTGCTGCACCGCTGCCCAGCTGGAACGGCTCGCGTCGACCTACGAACGCCTGACCGGGGAACACCCCGCCCGGCGGGCGGCCCGGCGGGTGTCATGGCGTACAGACCAGGACGGAATGCTGCGGCTGACCGCGGTACTGCCCGCGGACGAGGGTGCCCAACTGGTCGCGGCGATCGACACCGCCCGCGCGAGCCTGGAGGACTCGACTCCGGGGCCGGAGCCAGGCGAACCCGAGCCGGTACCGGCGGACGGAGAGATCGTGGCGGCGCCGCGTGACCGGCGAGCCGATGCGGACGCCCTTGTCGCGCTCGCGGCGGGTTTCCTCGACCGGCCTGTCCCCGGCCTCCTCCTCCCGTCGCACACGGTGACCGTCCACGTTGACGTCGATACGCTGCTGCATGCCGATCACCCCGACCAGACCACAGCCGGGCCGGCGCCAACCAGGGCCGATACCGCCGCCGACCTGGTCGACAGCTCTGTCGACCAGGAGGTGGCCCCGCGACCTCGTCCTGGCCTGTCCGCCGCTCGGGCGGGGCGCCCGCCAGGCAGTCCCCGAGGCGGTACTCGGCCCTTTCCCGGGTCAGGCGTCGTCGGGGCGCCTGATGACGCCCGGCGGCGGCTGATCCGGGCGGACGTCGAGCCTGGGATCGGGCTGCCGGCATCGGTGCTACGCCGGCTCGGCTGCGACGGGCTGATCCGGGTGCTGCTATCCGACGCCGACGGCAACCCGCTGAGCCTCGGCCGGCGGCGTCGATTCCCGAGTCGACGGCTCCGTGACGCGGTCTATGCCCGAGACCACGGCACCTGCACCTATCCGGGGTGCGAGCACACCCGCTGGCTGCAGATCCACCATCTCGACGCGTGGTCCGCTGACGGCGGAGAGACGAACATCGAGACGCTCACCCTGATCTGTGCCACGCACCATCACACGGTCCACGACGAGAACATCATCCTGAGGCGATCCGGCGACGGCACGATCATCGCGATCCTGGCCGATGGTCGGACTCTGCGGGCCGCGCCCACTGTCGATGCCGGCTGCGGGCTCGACGAGAGCTTCGCCGCCGCGACCGATCATCTCGGCGACAACGCGATCACCACTCACGACGGCGGCCGACTGCATCTTGCTGACTCGATGCTCGTGCTGACCCAACACCGCTGGAACGAGGCCGCTAAAAGGAAAGTCGTCAGAAACGAGGAGACAGCCGGGCGGGGGACCTGCCCGGCTGAAGGCGAGGTCCCAGCGAACGAGCAATCCGGTGGGCCGAAAGCACGGAGCACCCAAAGTCGGCCGAGCATGCCCGAAGGTGCTCATGGGGATCGACCCGGCGGCCGACCCGGCGGAAGCAGCAGGCATCGGACCCGCCGCCGGCCTCGCTGGCCTACGCCAGTGGCCAGCGGCTGACGCGGCGAGCCGCCGCCGCCGGCCCCGGAGTGGCCGGGGGACGGCGGCGGCGGCTCTGGCCGGGCCAACGGCTCTGGCGGAGGCGGCGGCTCTGGTTCGGCGGCGGACCAGGCGGACCAGGCCAGGTGGATCAGTGCCGGCCGGCGGGCTTGTCGAACGAGGTTCTCGGGCCCGTCGACTGGCCGGGAATGGTGGAACCGCCCGCCGGGGCCTTGGCCGCCTGGGGAACGATCTCGTCCAGCTCCTCGGCCGTCGGTTCGACGGACAGGTGGGGAAGCCGCCGGTCGAGAGCGCGGGGGAGCCACCAGTTGGCCCTGCCGAAGATGTGCATCAGGGCGGGAACCAGCACGGTGCGGATCACGAAGGCGTCGATCAGGACGGCCATCGCCAGGCCCAGGCCGAAGAGCTTCAGGACACGCTCGTCGCCGAGGACGAAGGACGCGAACACCAGGGTCATGATCGCGCCGGCGGCGGAGATGACGCGGCCGGTCTCGGCCTGGCCGAGGGAGACGGCGAGCCGGTTGTCGCGCCGTGCGCTCCACTCCTCGTGCATCCGGCTGACCAGGAACACCTCGTAGTCCATCGACAGGCCGAACAGCACGGCGAACAGGATCACCGGGATGAACGCCTCGACCGGGCCGCCGCTGATCCCGATCAGGCTGCCGAACCAGCCCCACTGGAAGATCGAGACGATCACGCCGAACGCGGCGCCGACCGCGAACAGGTTCATCACGGACGCGGTCAGCGGGATCAGCAGGCTGCGGAACACCGCCACCAGCAGCAGGAACGCGAGGACCACGACGATGCCTATGAACAGCGGCAGCTTGCTCTGCAGCACGCTGGAGAAGTCGTCGCCGGTCGCCGTGGAGCCGCCGATGTAGACCTGGGTGCCCGAGTCCGCGACGACCTTCGGTACGACGTCGTCGCGCAGCCGGTCAAGAAGCTTCGACGTCTCGACGGCCTGCGGGCTGGTGGTCGGGAACAGGGTGACTGTCGCCGCGCTCCCGGTCGGGCTGTACCGCGGCTCGCTGACCGACGCGACGCCAGGAGTGTTGGCCAGGGTGTCGGCGAGCCGCGAGACCGTCGTCTTGTCGGCATCGCTGCCGGTGCGTGCCGCGATCAGGAACGGGCCGTTGAAACCGGGACCGAAGCCCTCGGCGAGCAGGTCGTAGCCGCGCTTGGAGGTCTTCGTGTCCGCGCCGTTGCCCTGGTCGGACGAGCCGAGGCGCAGCGAGAAGAACGGCAGCGCGATCACGACGATGAACGCGGCGGCCAGGACGGCGAGCCCCTTCGGCCTCGCCTCCACGATCTTCGACCAGCGCCACCAGAAGCCGCTGGGCCGCTCCGGCTCCGGGCCACGCTCGGCGATCCGGCGCCGTTCGCGGCGGCTGAGCACCTTCTGCCCGTAGAAGCCAAGCAGTGCGGGCAGCAACGTGACCGAGGTCGCCATGGTGAGGGCCACGCCGAGGGCGGCGGCGATCGCCACGCCGTAGAGGAAGGTGACGCCGAGGGCAAACATGCCGAGCAGGGCGATGCACACCGTGACTCCGGCGAACAGCACCGCGCGGCCCGAGGTGTTGACCGCGTTCACCGCGGCTTCCTGCGGGCTCTTGCCCGCCCGCAGCGCGATCCGGTGCCGGTTGACGATGAACAACGCGTAGTCGATGCCGACGMCGAGCCCGATCAGTGTGGTCAGCGTCAGGCTGACCTCCGAGAAGGTCCAGGCATGCGACAGCAACGGGATGATGCTGGTCGCGATGCCGAGAGCGACCAGCGCGGTGATCAGCGGCAGGGTTATCGACAGCAGCGAGCCGAACGCGAAGAACAGGATGATCGCCGCGGCGATGATGCCGATCAGTTCGCTGTAACTCTGCCCGGGCTGCTCGGCGACCGAGACGATGTTGCCGGTCGCCTCCACCTGCAGTGGGTCGTTGTCGGCGGCGCGCGCCGTGTCGACGATCTTCTTGACGTCGTCCGCGGTGAGGTCCGTGACCTGGCCGTCGACCGTGAGGGTCGCGAAGGCCGTCCGGCCGTCCTCGCTGATCTGCGACGCGCCCTTGGCGTCATAGGGGCTGGCGACGCTGGCGACATGCGGCAGTTTCGCCAGCGAGTCGAGCATCGACGCGGCGGGTGTCCGCAGAGCGGGATCGGTGAGCGTGCCCGTCCGGGCGTGCAGYACGATCGACGCGCTCTCGCCTGAAGCCGCCGGGAACTCGCTGGCCAGCAGGTCATACGCTGCCTGGGAGTCGGTGCCTGGCAGGGAGAAGGCGTCCTTGTAGTCGTCGCCGATGGCACGCGCGGCGCCGCCGAGGCCGATGAAGGCCACCAGCCAGGCGATCAGGACGATCCAGCGGTGCTGGAAGCACCAGCGGGCGAGCGCTGTCACGGTTCTCCTCGAGTCGACAGGCGTGGCTGGGTCGACGGGTGTCGCTGTGGATGTCGTTGCTGTGGACGCGCTGGGTGATCGCCCGTGTGCGTACTAGGTGAACTCGACGGCTATGGGGTCCGCTCAGCCGGGCCTTACCGATCGGTCGGTTACGGGGTAGCTTACCGGTCGTTCGGTAGGTCAGCGGGAGGCTAACATCACTGTTTCGAGCAACCGGGGAGGCGCCGGGGCGCGTGTGCCCGCGCGTCTGGGGTAACTCCCGCACGGGAGGGTGGACCTGTGTCTGGTGAAGGCCTCCGGGCGCGTGAGGCTTCGCCGTCCGGGGTTCCCGCTGGATCGGCTGAGCCGGTCCAGCAGGTCCGGCGCGCCCACCGGCCCGCGCTGGCGGGCCGCGCCGCACCAGCGGGCCCCGCCGATCGGTTCCCCGAGGCCGCTGGCGTCCGTGGGACCGACACCCGAGGCAGGATTCTCGACGCCGCCGTCTCCCTGTTCGGTGAGCGTGGCTATGCCGGTACCTCCGTGCGGGACATCGCCGAACGCCTTGGGCTMACCAAAGCCGCGCTGTACTACCACTTCCCGTCAAAAGAGACGATTCTCGATGCCCTGCTCGATCCCTTCGTGACCGAACTCACCCGAATCGTGGAATTGGTCAGGGAAGCTCCTCCGCCGGAACCCAAGGCGATCATCGAGCTGATGGCCGGCCTGCTCGCCGGTCCGGGCAGTATCCTCTGCGCGTTCGTCAACGACCCGTCGGTACTTCACCGCAAGATCGGTGAAGAGGACGTCTTCTCCTTTTCAGAGGAGGTTGTCCGCGCGCTGGCCGGATCGGACCCGACGCCCACCGCGTTGCTGCGCGCGCGCTGCGCGCTCGGCGCGGTGCAGAGCGGCATCCTGGGCGCCGCCTTCAGTCGGCTGCGCGCCCCTGGCGGCGGGACGGCCGGCGCTGGGGGGACCTGCGGGCGCGGGGCGCTCATGGCCGTGCCCGCCGAGACCGCCGCCGCCGAGACCGCCGCCGCCGGTGACGCCAAGACCGGAACCAAGGCCGGGACCGGGTCCGGGAACGGGACCAGGTCCAAGGCCGAGATCGAGTCCAAGGCTGAGACCGAGGCTGAGACCAAGGTCGAGAACGCGTTCGGAGCGCCGGTGAGCTGGCCGCCGCATTCGATCATCACGGAGGACGTGCGGTCTGTGATCGTGGATGCCGCGATGGCGGCGCTGGGTGGCGGGCGCCCGGCGGCCCCACCCGGCCCGTCGGCGCCGGGCGCGAGCCAGGGCGGCCTCGCCGGCGTCGGCACGCGCTAGGCGCTAGGCGCTAGGCGCTGGGCGCTGGGCGCTGGGCGTTGCCGATGCGGACTGGCACGGCGAGTGCCGGCCGGTACCGGAGGCACCGGCGGTGCGGCGGCGCGGCGGTGCGCGCCGCCCGGTCCGCCCGGTCCCATCGGTCCGCCCGGTCCGCCCGGTCCGCCCGGTCCGCCCGGCGCGCGTGTTGGCGGGGGTTTTTACTGGCCTGTTGGGCATCGCCGTGTTCGGCGGATCCTGGGCACGATCACCAGGTCACGTTGCCGGGCATCACGGTCGTTCCGTATTGACCGCGCACGGACACCCCTTTAGATCATGTTTGTCTGAGACGGTAGGGTTGTGTCTGTGTGGGAGATGGTTCCGTGTCTGGGCGGTGACATAGGGTCGTGCCCGCTCCACGACGCGAGGGGTCTCTATGCGCTGACGGTGAAGGTGCCCGCGGGTGGCTTCACGACCGTGTGCGCGGGTGACCCGGTGACCATCGGCCGAGCGTGACAGGCCGACTGGACGGCAGGCAATGTCGCTACCGGTGGGCAACGTGTGTCACAACGGCGTCACGGCCGTGTTCCGCCAGATGTCCCCATCATGTCTACCGCATGTCGCCGGTGTGTCATTCCAACCTGATTCACAGACGTAAATCGAATGAATAGTTGGCCGGGCGCCGGCAAGATGCGCTCTGGGTAATCGTTCCGTACCCTTCGGTGGACGAGTATCTGTCGCGCCGACGGGGCTGGGTGCGTGATGTCATCCATCTGACCATGGACGGGATCGCCGGGGGGCGGTGAAATGATGGGGCTGCCCTTGGCGGGCTCAGCGTCAACGCGGACGCACAACCTTGCCGCTGTAGCACTGGGCACGTTCAGCTCAGTTGATGGCTGTCGGGACGTTGCCGGGCAGTTGGGATGTGGAGGATATGGGGACGCCTCCGCATGTTCATCTAGCCTGCCACTCGACGGATCCGGGCCGACACACTGGGCTGGTTCATCGTGTTCGCTGTCGTCTGGCAGGTTCCCGGTGGTCTGGCGCATGATGTCTGCCCCTCCGGGGGCGACCGCCCCCACCATGACCGGCGCCGTGCCGGCCATGACAGCCGACGCGACCGGAGGTGTCTGAGGCGTGAGCACCCGCTCCCGTCCCGCTGTCCAGGACCGGGCTTCCCGGCCGGTGATCAGCAGGGCCCGGGCGGCCACGTCCGCTCCCTGGCCACCGCGCACCGCGCTTGTCACGGGTGCGTCCAGCGGAATCGGCCGAGCCGCCGCGCTCCAGCTCGCCCACGAGGACACCCGGGTGCTGCTGGTCGGGCGTAACGGCGTCGCCCTCGACGAGGTGGCGGCGGCCACCGGCGGCCACCGGTTCGCCACCGACCTCGCCGTCGTCGGCTCGGAGAACGCCGTCGCGTCCCGCGCCGTCGAGATTCTTGGCGACATCGACCTGCTGGTCTGCTCGGCGGGTGTCGGCGCGGCCGGGCCGTTCGAGGCCATGTCGTCGACCGCCCTGCGCAACCTGGTCGCCGTCAACGTGCTGTCGCCGATGATGCTGGTCCGCGCGGTCCTGCCCGCGATGCTCGAGCGTGGCGAGGGCCGGATCCTGCTGGTCGGCAGCGTCGCGGGCGCGCTCGGTGTGCGCGGGGAGGTGGGGTACTCGGCGAGCAAGGCGGCGCTGATCGGGTTCGCGGACGCGCTGCGCGCCGAGGTCGCCGGTCGGGGCGTCACGGTCACGCTGGTTTTACCAGGTGCGGTGGACACGCCGTTCTTCCGCCGTCGAGGCGCTCCCTACGTCCGTCGCTGGCCCAAGCCGATACCCCCTGGCCTGGTCGCTGAACGGATGCTGGCGGCGGCCGGACGCGGGGACGCCGAGGTCTGGGTGCCCGGGTGGATGTCCCTGGCGGCGCGCGTGCACGGAGCCGCGCCACCGATCTACCGACGGCTGGCCAACGTGTTCGGATAGTGAGGGCCCGCCGACAGCGAGCACCCGCCGGCGGCGGAGACCGCCGGCGGCGAGGACTGAAGCCCGAGCAGAGCAGCCGGCAGCCGCCGTGAGCCCCGAGACTCCAGGAGAACGCCGCTCCAGATGCGACCGAACAGCCTGATCGTGTCTCCAGCGGCCGGCCTGGTCCCGAGCCCGACCAGCTTCGCCCGCGCCGTGCGCGCAGATCGCCCCCGAAGGAGAGGCGCATGACCACCACCGACATCCGGTCACAGGACGGTAGTGGCTCCCCCCATGACCCGCTGGCGCGGACCGGTGAGGAGACCGACGACGCCCCGCGTCCGCAGGCCTCCGAGCAGGCCCAGCACGGCCGGCCGCGGCGAGCCGAGCCGGCGGGGGTCACCGACCTCGCGACGACGACCGACGAGGTGCTGCGCGCCGCCTACGGGGAGAACWTCCCGGTCTCGCCCATGGTGCTGCCCGCCGGCATCCGCGAGCACTTCAAGTCGCTCTATGGCTTCGCCCGGCTCGTCGACGACATCGGCGACGAGGCACCCGGCGACCGGCTCGCCCTGCTCGACCGGCTCGGCGCCGATCTGGAGCTGATCTGGACCGGCGAACCGCACCTGCCCGTTCATCAGCGGCTGGCCGGCACCGTCCGGGCCTGCGACCTGCCCGCTGAGYCGTTCCTCCGGCTGGTCGAGGCCAACCGGATGGACCAGCGGGTGACCCGGTACGACACGTTCGACGACCTGCTGCGCTACTGCACGCTCTCGGCCGACCCGATCGGACGGATGGTGCTGGGCGTGCTCGGCCAGGCCACGCCGGACCGGCTGATCCTCTCCGACCGGGTGTGCACCGCGCTGCAGCTCGCCGAGCACCTGCAGGACGTCGCCGAGGACTACGCCGCCGGCCGGATCTACCTGCCGCTGGAGGACATGGATACCTTCGGCGTCACCGAGAGCGACCTCGCCGCCTCGACCGCGTCGCCGGCGCTGCGCAACCTCATGGCCTTCCAGGTCGCCAGGGCGACCACGATCCTTGACCAGGGCGCCCCCCTGGCGAGCCTGCTGCGCGGCCGGATGCGGCTGGCGATCGCGGGCTTCGTCGGCGGCGGGCGAGCGGCGCTGCACGCCGTCCGGCAGTCCGGCTACGACGTGCTCGGGGGTGCGCCGAAGGCGAACAAGCCGCGGGTGTTCGCCGCAACACTGTGGGTAACCACCCGGTCCTACGCCCCCTCCGCGCGTGCCGCCGCGGCCGGCGCGAACAGCCTGTCGCCGCTGTGTGAGCCCCCGGCCCCGTCGTCGATTCCAGCTGTGGGCCCGGACGCGGCCAGCGCCGTCACCGCGGCTGGCGCTGTCACCTCGGTGAGCGCCGCCGCCTCGGTGGGGGCACCGAGCGTGGCGCCCGCCATGTCGGCCGGCGCGAGCAGCGGCCCCGCCGCTGGGGATACCCCAGTCGGGGACGCCGTGGTCGGTGACGTCGCCGAGGACGTGACCGGAACGGGGGTCGTGAGCGGGGCAGAAGCGGCGCTGGAGGCAGGAGCCGCGGCCGAGGCGCGGCCGACGGACGAGGGGGGTGCTCGATGACCGCCGCCACGCCCCGGCCGACCGTCGCTGAGGCCTATGCCGCCTGCGAGGAGATCACCAAGCAGGCGGCGAGGAACTTCTCCTGGGGCATCCGGCTGCTGCCGGCCGATCGACGGGCCGCGCTGTCCGCCGTCTACGCCTTCTCCCGCCGGCTCGACGACATCGGCGACGGCGACCTGCCGGACGAGCAGAAGGCCGAGGGCCTGGCGAAGGCGCGCGCGGACATCCGAGGCCTGGACCCGGACAGCTCAGACCCGGTGATCGTCGCGCTCGCCGACGCGTCGCGGCGCTTCCCGATCCCGCTCGAGGCGTTCATCGAGCTGGCGGACGGCGTCGAGAGCGACATCGAGCCCAGCACGTACGAGACGTTCGACGACATGGTCGGGTACTGCCGCCTGGTCGCGGGCACGATCGGCCGGCTCTCGCTCGGGATCTTCGGGACGAAGGAGGCCGCGGGCCGCGGCGACGCTCCCGCGATCGCCGACGCCCTCGGCGTCGCCCTGCAGCAGACCAACATCCTGCGCGACGTGCGCGAGGACCTGCTGAACGGGCGGGTCTACCTGCCGCAGGCCGAGCTCGCGGCGGCCGGGGTGAAGCTCTCCGTCGACGCGGATGGCCGGCTTGGCGCGCCCGAGGACGCCCTGGTCGGCTACCTGCGCACCAGCGCGGCGCGGGCCGACGAGTGGTACGACCGGGGCCTGGCCCTGCTGGGGCTGCTCGACCGGCGCAGCGCCGCGTGCTGCGGCGCCATGGCCGGCATCTACCTGCGCCTCRACCGCCGTATCCGGACCGACCCGACGGCCGTGCTGACGCAGCGGCTGTCGCTGCCGGGCCGGGAGAAGGCACTGGTCGCGGTGCGCAACCTGGCCGGCCGCCCCGAGGGTGTGGCTCGATGACGGGCGAGGGGGGCAGTGCCCGGCCGCGGGTCGCGGTCGTCGGCGGTGGGCTCGCGGGGCTCGCGGCCGCGCTGCTGGCCGCCGACGGCGGGGCCGAGGTGGTGCTGCTGGAGACCAGGCCGCGTCTCGGCGGCGCCACGGCGTCGTTCGACCGCAAGGGCCTGTGGGTGGACACCGGCCAGCACGTGTTCATGCGCTGCTGCACCGCCTACCGGGGTTTCCTGGGGCGTCTCGGCGTGGAGCACCTGACCACGCTGCAGCCGCGGCTCGACGTCGAGGTGCTGCTGGGCGACCGCCCGGGTGAGCGCGCCCGGCTGCGCCGCACGAAGACGCGGCTGCCGGCGCCGCTGCACCTCGCGCCCGCCCTGCTCGGCTACAAGGCGCTGCCGGTGGGCCAGCGGGTCTCCGCGGCGCTGGCCGCGTTCCAGATCGGCCGGCTCGACCAGCGCTCGCCGAAGGTCGACGGTGCCTCGTTCGGTGACTGGCTCACCGCGCACCGCCAGGGCGCCGTCGCCACCGAGGCGCTGTGGGAGCTGCTCACCGTGGCCACGCTCAACGCCCCGGCCGCCGAGGCGTCGCTGGCGCTGGCCGCCAAGGTCGTGCGCTCCGGTCTGCTCGAGCGGGCCGACGCCGCCGACATCGGCTGGGCCGACGTGCCGCTGCAGCAGCTGCATGGCGAGGCCGCGGCCAAGGCGCTCGCCGACCTTGGCGCGGACGTGCGTACCAGCGTGAAGGTCCGCCAGATCACGAGGACCGACGCCGGCTACGAGCTCTCGATCACCTCCGGCGGGACGGGGCGCGGGGACTCGGACGTACTGATGGCCGACGCCGTCGTGCTCGCCGTGCCGCCGCCGGCCGCGGCGGCGCTGCTGCCGCCGGGCGCCCACCCCGATCCGGCGAGCCTGGAGGGCCTCGGCGCCTCCCCGATCGTCAACATTCACATGATCTTCGACCGTCAGGTGATGGATCGCCCGTTCCTCGCGGCCACCGGTTCGCCCGTCCAGTGGATCTTCGACCGGACCGGTCCCTCCGGCCTCGCCGGCTCCGGCGCCGCCCCACCCGGGTCGCAGTACCTGGCGCTCTCCCAGTCGGCCGCCGCGCCCTGGGTGGACCGGCCCGCGGCGGAGCTCGGCGCCGAGTTCGTAGCCGAGACGCGCCGCATTCTCCCGGCCGCGCGTGACGCGGAGCTGGTCGAGGTCTTCGTGACGAGGGAGCGCACCGCGACCTTCCAGCAGGCCCCCGGATCGCTGGCGCTGCGCGCGGTGGCGAAGACCGGTCTGCCCGGGTTCGCCCTGGCCGGCGCGTGGACCGACACCGGCTGGCCGGCGACCATGGAGGGAGCTGTGCGTAGCGGGCTCACTGCTGCCCGTGAGACGCTGGCCAGCGTGGGGGTGCACGTAGGGGAGCTGGAGACGGCTTCGGGGGATGTCGCCTGGCCGCGGCTGAGGACCACGCGGGCCAGGTCAGACGTCCCACCAGCGAGCCCGGGAGTCCCGGCGCAGCCCCCGCCGCCCGTCCCGACCCCCGCCACTGTTGTCACAGCCAGTGACGTCGCGACCGGCGACGTCGCGACCGGCGACGTCGCGGCGGGCGAGACCGATCCAGCCAACGCCTCGGCCCGTGACCAGGTGGGCCCCGGTATCTCAGACCGACCAGGAACCAGCCCGGAGGGCGCCCCAGTGCCCGACAGGCAGGGCGGCGACGGTCGCGCCAGCGACCCCGAGCCGAACGCCATTTCGACAGGGAGTAGCCCGGCATGACGATGACGGTTCCGGAAGCCATCGAGCGTGGCCGGACGCTGACGATTCCCGCCCTGCGCGAGACGGTCACGAGGCTGCACCCGAGGCTGCGCCATGTTGTGGAGTACCACCGCGGCTGGGTCGACGCCGATGGCAACCCGCAGTCCGGCGGCGGCGGCAAGCTGGTGCGGCCCGCGCTGGCGCTGCTGTCCGCCGAGGCGGCCGGTGCCCCGGCCGAGGTGGGTCTGCCGGCGGCCGTGGCCGTCGAGCTGGTGCACGACTTCTCGCTGCTGCACGACGACGTGATGGACGGCGACACCGAGCGTCGCCACCGGCCGACCGCCTGGACGGTCTTCGGCATCGACGGCGCCATCCTGGCCGGAGACGCCCTGCTGAGCCTGGCGACGCAGGTTCTGCTGGAGGTCGAGGGTGAGCCGGGCCGGCAGGCCGCGACGATCCTCGGCGCCGGCGTGCATGACCTGGTCCGCGGCCAGGCCGAGGACCTGCTGTTCGAGAACCGCTCGGACGTGACGGTCGCCGAGACGCTGTCCATGGAGGACGGCAAGACCGGCGCGTTGCTGGCCTGCTCCGCGTCGCTTGGCGCGGTGCTCGCGGGTGCCCCGCAGAAGGTCGTCGACGGGCTCGCCGAGTTCGGCTCCCGCCTGGGCACCGCCTTCCAGCTGATCGACGACCTGCTCGGCATCTGGGGTGACCCCGCGGTCACCGGCAAGCCGGTGCTGTCCGACCTGCAGTCGCGCAAGAAGTCCGTTCCGGTTGTCGTCGCCCTGGAAGCCGGCGGCGCGGACGCGGACGAGCTGCGGGCGTTCCTGGTCAGCGAGGGCGACCGGCCGACCGAGGAACTGGAGCGCGTCGCCGCCCTGATCGAGCGGGCCGGCGGGCGTGACTGGACCACAGACGAGGCGGACCGGCAGCTCAAGACGGCCGGGGCCGTGCTCCGCTCGCTGTCGCTGCCCCCGCTGGCTGAGGCCGAACTGCTGGCCCTCGCACGATTCGTGACCGAACGCGACTGCTGAGAAGGGTGAGGCGAGCGCACGCCTGGGCCTCGCCGAGGCCCTCGACGCATGGCTCCCCCATCCGGACCCGGAGGAGATTCGGCTATGAGCCTGACCTCGGACCCGTCCCCGGCGACGCCGACGACGCAGCCGACGTCCGCGCGGCCGGGATTCCTCCCGGATCGGCGAAGCCGATCCGGGAGGTCCGCCGTCGCCGGGCCTCTGCTGGTGACCACCCGACCCGGTTTGCGTCCTGGCGGGGCCGCTCCCGACTTCGCGCCGCCCGTGGCCGAACCGGCCGCGAGCGACGTGAAGGACGCGCGTGGCGTGAGTGACGTGATCACGCCCGCGCTGGCCGCGATGCTGGCTCCGTCCGCGACCGGGGTGGCCGAGCAGGCCGCCGTCGCGACGGCGCGGGCCCGGGACTATCTCCTTTCCCTGCAGTCCGACGAGGGCTGGTGGAAGGGCGAGCTCGAGACCAACGTCACCATGGACGCCGAGGATCTCATGCTCCGCCAGTTCCTCGGCATCCTGACGCCCCAGCTGGCGGCCGAGACGGGTCGGTGGATCCGGTCACGCCAGCTGCCCGGCGGCGGCTGGGCGACGTTCCACGGCGGCCCCGCCGACCTGTCGACGACGCTGGAGGCCTACGTCGGCCTGCGGCTGGCCGGCGACGCGCCGGACGCGCCGCACATGCTCGCCGCCGCGTCGTTCGTGCGAGCGCACGGTGGTCTCGCGGCGACGAGGGTGTTCACCAGGATCTGGATGGCGCTGTTCGGTGAGTGGCCCTGGGACGAGGTCCCGGTGCTGCCGCCCGAGATGATGCTGCTGCCGAGCTGGGTCCCGCTCAACGTCTACGACTTCGGCTGCTGGGCCCGCCAGACGGTGGTCGCGCTGACCATCGTCGGGCATTTCCGGCCGGTCCGGTCGCTCGGCTTCACCATCGACGAGCTCAAGGTCGCCGGCCCGCGGCCCGCGCGAGCGCCGCTGATCAGCTGGGAGGGAGCCTTCCAGCGGATGGACGCGGTGCTGCGCCGTTACCAGCGCCGCCCCGTCAAGGTGCTGCGCGACCTGGCGCTGCGCCGGGCCACCGAATGGGTCGTCGCCCGGCAGGAGGCCGACGGCGGCTGGGGCGGCATCCAGCCGCCCTGGGTCTACTCGATCATGGCGCTGCACCTGATGGGCTATCCGATGAACCACCCGGTGCTGGTCGCGGCGATCGAGGGGCTGGAGACGTTCACCACCCGGGAGCAGACCCCCGAGGGTGTCGTGCGCCGGCTGGAGGCGTGCCAGTCCCCGGTGTGGGACACCGCGCTCGCCGTCGTCGCGCTCGCCGACGCGGGCCTCGCCGGGAGCCACCCGGCGATGCACAAGGCCGGGGAGTGGCTGGTCCGCGAGGAGGTCACCGTCCCTGGCGACTGGCGGGTACGCCGGCCGAACCTGGAACCGGGCGGCTGGGCCTTCGAGTTCGCCAACGACGTCTACCCCGACGTCGACGACACCGCCGAGGTGGTGCTCGCGCTGCAGCGGCTGCTGCACACCGGACTCGACGACGCCGACCCGTCGCTGGCCGGGCAGGCGCGCGGCGCGGTCGAGCGGGCRGTCAACTGGTCGGTCGGGATGCGCTCGTCGAACGGGGCCTGGGGGGCCTTCGACGCGGACAACGTCCAGCGGCTGGCGACCAAGATCCCTTTCTGTGACTTCGGCGAGGTGATCGACCCGCCGAGCGCCGACGTCACCGCGCACATGGTCGAGATGCTCGCCGACCTGGGCCGGGCCGACCACCCGGTGACCCAGCGGGCGGTGCGCTGGCTGCTGGACAACCAGGAGCCGGGCGGTTCGTGGTTCGGGCGCTGGGGCGTCAACCACATCTACGGCACCGGCGCGGCCGTACCCGCGCTGATCACCGCCGGGGTGGCGGCCGACCATCCGGCGATCCGGGCGGCGGTCCGCTGGCTCGTCGCCCACCAACGGCCCGACGGCGGCTGGGGCGAGGACCTGCGGTCCTACCGGGACGAGGCATGGGTGGGCCGAGGCGAGCCGACTCCCTCGCAGACCGCGTGGGCGCTGCTCGCGCTGCTCGCCGCCGACCCGACCAACGAGGCGGTCGACCGGGGCGTGCGCTGGTTGTGCGCGACCCAGCGGCCCGATGGCGGCTGGGACGAGCCCTACTACACCGGTACGGGCTTCCCCTGGGACTTCTCCATTAATTACCACTTGTACCGGCTGGTGTTTCCATTGGCGGCTCTCGGCCGGTACGTGACCCTCACCGGGCGGTCCGCGGCATGAGCAGCATCTCAGCATCCGAGAACACCGGCGATCGTCATTCTGGCGGCGCACGGGCGGCCGGCGGCGAACCAGCGCCGCCGTCGGCCCGCGGTGGCGCGGAGTCCGCGACACCCGCGCCGGCCGGCCAGACGCCGGCCGCGCGGCCCGGCTCGCCGCCCATCCCGCTGATCCCGACACAGGCGGTCGGCACCGGCCCGAGCTGGAAGCCCGGCCGCCCGCCGCGTCGCGCCCGGCTCGTGGTCGCCGCGCCGATGCGCGTGGAGGCGATGGCAGCCAGCCGGTCGGGCCTGCCGACGGACACCGTCGTCATCCGTACCGGGATGGGCCCCGAGCGCGCCAGCCGCGCCAACCAGGCCGTGCGCGCGGCGAAGCCGGACGCGGTCGCCGTGGTGGGCGTGGCCGGCGGGCTCGCGCCCCGGGTACGGCCCGGGGACGTCATCGTCGCGAGCGAGGTGCGGACCGGCGACGGCACGGTCACCGGCCGCTGCCCGTCCGCGCCACTGCTGGCCGGCGAGCTGCGTCGCGCCGGGCTCACCGTGCACGTCGGGCCGATCGTGTCGGTGCCACGGCTCGCGGTCGGCACGGCTCGGGCCGAGCTGGCCGCGACCGGCGCGATCGCCGTCGACATGGAGTCGGCCTACCTCTCGCCAAGCGCCGCCGGCCGGCCGTTCGCCGTGATCCGGGTGATCGTCGACACCGCCGCCGAGCCGCTCGGCCGCCTCGACCTCGCCCGCCGCGGTCTCGCCGGGCTGCGCACGCTGCGCCGGCTCGGCGAGCCGCTCGGCGCCTGGGCGGCCGCGGTCGGGCAGCGCCGGGTGCTGCTCGCCGAGCCGCGGGCGTTCTGCGCCGGCGTCGAGCGGGCGATCGAGGTGGTCGAGCGGGCGCTGGAGATCCACGGCGCGCCGGTCTACGTCCGCAAGCAGATCGTGCACAACACCCATGTCGTCAACGACCTGGCCAACCGCGGGGCGGTCTTCGTCGACGAGCTGGACGAGGTGCCGACCGGGGCGACCGTCGTCTTCTCCGCGCACGGAGTCGCCCCGATGGTGCGCACGCACGCGAACGACCGGCAGCTGTCGGTCATCGACGCGACCTGCCCCCTGGTCGAGAAGGTRCACGCCGAGGCGCGCCGGTTCACCGCGCGCGGCGACACGGTCCTGCTCATCGGCCACTCCGGGCACGAGGAGGTCGACGGCACGCTCGGCGAGGCCCCGGGGCGGATCACGCTCGTCGAGTCGGCCGAGGCCGTCGGCTCGATCGAGGTCGAGGACCCGGAGCGCGTCACCTACCTCATGCAGACAACCCTCGCGGTCGACGAGGCCGAGGAGGTCGTCGACGCGCTGAAGGACCGGTTCCCGGCGATCGTCGGGCCCGGCTCGGCCGACATCTGCTACGCGACGTCGAACCGGCAGAACGCGGTGCGCCGGGTCGCGGCCGAGGCGGATCTGGTGCTCGTCGTCGGGTCGGAGAACAGCGCCAACTCGCGCCGGCTCGCCGAGGTCTCGCGGCGCGACGGCACAGAGTCGCACCTGGTCGAGAGCGTCGACGAGGTCCGGTTGGACTGGCTCGTCGGCGCCGACACCATCGGCATCTCCGCCGGCGCCTCGGCGCCGCCGGACCTGGTCGCGGCGCTGTCCGACGCGCTCGCCGGGCTCGGCGCGACGTCGGTGTCGACGAGGTCGATCGGCACCGAGTCGATCGCGTTCACCCTGCCGAAGGAGGTCCGCCGCCCCCAGGGCGGCTGACCCCGGGCGAGGGCTCAGCGCAGAAGCGACGGATTGTCCTTGTAATGCCTCCCCACCGATCTGCCAGACCCGGCCTGGTGCTCGTCCGTACCTTTGGTGTTCGTCAGGCGTGGCAGGCAGATCGTCGGGGACCCCGGGCCTGTGGTCAGCGCAGTAGTGAAGGTTGATCCCTGTAGATCTCCCTAAGCAGGGACATGTCGAACAGGTCGTCGACGTCGACGCGGTAGCCGGCGCTGAGCAGGGCGCGCACGTTCCTCTCGGCGAGGTCGGGCGTGACGGTCAGCAGGCCGCCCCGGCGGGTGTCATCGCTGACGATCAGCGTGTTCTGTATCTGGTTCATCGCGAGCTGGGTTCGCTCGTCCAGGCTGGTGGCGTACTTCGTCACCGTCAGCCGGGCGCCGGCCGCGGCGCTCCTGACGTTGTCGCGCCAGCCGCGGATCTCCGCGGTCAGCGCCGCCCTGATCGCGGCCCGGTTGTGGGTGACGGCCTCGACCGAGGCGACGTACACCGACGACACGATCGGGTAGCCGTGGTCGGCCAGCAGGAACGTCGCGAGCTCGACGCCGGCGAGGCGCAGCCGCAGCGCGATGTCGAAGACATGCGAGAGCAGCCCGTCGATCTCGCGGGCGGCGAGCAGCTCGTCCGGCGAGCCGTCGCTCACCTGGGTGATCGTGTCGATGCTGATGCCGTTGGCGGCGAGGAAGGTGTCCCAGATCTGCTGGGCGCCTTTGTCCACCCAGATCCGCTTGCCGTGAAGTTCGGCCGGCGAGCGCAGCGCCACGTCGCCGGGTGACGCGATCACCCACGGATAGCGCTGGTAGAGGGCGCCGACGGCGCGGGCCGGGGTGCCGCGGATGATCTCGCGGGCGAGCACGTCGACGGCGCTGAAGCCGAGCAGCGCCTTGCCGGTGGTCACCGCCTCCTCGGCGCCGAGCGTGCCGGGGCCGCCGGGCAGCAGCGTGGCGGTCCTGAAGCCGGCGTCGCGGTAGTAGCCCCGGGAGTCGGCGAAGTAGCAGCCGGCGAACTCCACGTCCGGTGTCCAGGACAGCTGCATCCGCAGGTCCGCGGGGATCGTCCCGTCGCGCAGCGAGGACGCGCCGCCCGAGGCCGGGCCGCCGGCACCGGCGACCGGCCTGTCCCGCCGCCGGTCGCGACGGATCGCGAACGCCGTGCCGCCGCCGGCGGCGGCGAGAGCCACACCGCCGGCGATCAGGCCGCGCCGGGTGAGATCACGCCGCCTGGTCTGGCGCGTCGAGGCCGCGGAAGGGAACGCGGCGTCCGCCCGCTCGGGCGCCCAACCGGGGGTGGCCGGCGGGTGCCATCGGAATCCGGCGGCCGCCGACTCGGCGTGCGGGGCGGCTTCGGCGTGCGGGGCGGCTTCGGCGCGTGGGGCGGCTTCGGCACGCGGCGTGGCTTCGGCGCGCGAGGCGGCCGTTCCGGCCGGCCGGCCCGGTCCGGCGCGGGCCACCGGGACGTTGGTTCCCGGTGGTACGGACGTTCCCGGTACGGACGTTCCCGGTGGCCCAGGCGGGCGTGGCCTGGAGGTCCCCGGCTCCGCTGGCGTGCTCACAGGCCACAGACCGCCCGTGTCGTTGCCGGGGGAGAACCGCGAGCCGGGGGAGACCCGCGAGAGGAAGGCTGTCGTCGTCTCCGGGGCGGGGCCGGGCGTCCGGGCGTCGCCGGCGAGGTCGCGCAGCATGCGGGCGGCGGAGCCCGCGGTCAGGCGCGCACGCGGGTCGTGCGTCATCAGGCCGTCGAGTACCGGCCCCAGCGGTCCGGCGTGGACGGGGCGCGGCGGCGGGAACTGGGCGTTGAAGGCGTACCGGACAGCGTCGGTCGGGGTCGGGAACGGGGCCCGGCCCTCGACGGCGGCGTAGAGCGTGGCGCCGAGGGAGAACAGGTCGCTGGCGGGGCCGGCCTTCTCCTTCCGCAGCCGCTCGGGCGCCATGTAGACGGGGGTGCCCGAGATCGAGGTGACCTGGGTCAGCGGTGCCCGGTCGAGGTAGGTGGCGATGCCGAAGTCGGCGAGCTTGACGCGGCCGTCCGCGGTGATGAGCACGTTGGCCGGCTTGACGTCGCGGTGCAGGATGTCGTGGCGGTGCCCGTGGTCGAGCGCCTCCACCACGGCCAGCCCGACGCGGGCGGCGACCGCCGGCGAGAGCGTCCCGTCCTGGCGGATCACCTGGTCGAGGGAGCGGGATGACGCGAGCAGCTCCATGACGATCCAGGGCGCGTCCGGCTCCTCGACCAGGTCGTGCACGACGACGACGCCGGGATGGCCGGCGAGCCGCGCGGCCGCGCGCGCCTCCCGGCGGGCCCGCTCGGCGCGGTCGTGCCGGTCAGCCTCGGTCGGGTCGTCGCCGAAGCGGATCTCCTTGAGCGCCCGGTTGACGCCGAGGAGGGTGTCGTTCGCCAGCCAGACGGTGCCCATCCCGCCTCGTCCCAGCGCGTGCAGCAGCAGGTAGCGGCCAGCGATCAGCCGTCCCTCGCCGGTCGCGCCGCTCGGGGCGCCGAAACCCAGCGGCGGACCATCGCGTCGCGGTCCCGGCGGTGCGCCCGCGGCACCCGAGCTCGGGGCGGACCGCGGGGGCGGGGCGGGCACGCGCGGCGTCGAGGCCTCCCATGGGCCCGTCGCCGGCGCGCCCGGGCCGCCYGGGCCGCCTCGCGGGCCGGGCGGGACTGGCGTCGAACCGGCGTCACCGGTCATCGCTGTATCACGTCCGTCTCCCGCCCCGCGTGCGCGCCGATCCGGCACATGGCCCAGGATCGATCATCGCATCCCGGCCGCGGCCGGAGGTTCAGGAGGTGACGGGCGGCCGGGCCTTCCTKGAGATCTCCCTGGGGTTCTCGATGACATGCCCGTCCTCGCACATGTGCTGGACCCGAACCGGAGCGCCGCAGCCGGTGTGCGTGAACGTGGCCGGGGGGCCGTCCTGGCCGGCCAGATGACGGTCGCCCCACTGTCGCAAGGCTGACAGCACCGGGGCGAGCTCCCGGCCGGCGGGGGTGAGCCGGTACTCCCACCTGGTCCGCGCGCCCGCCTCCCGGTAGGTGACCCGTTCCAGCACGCCCGCGCGCACGAGGCCCGCGAGTCGGTCGGTGAGCACGGCGCGCGGCGCGCCTGTCGCCGCCTGGATGGCGTCGAACCGGCGTACCCCGATGCTCACCTCACGGATGACAAGGAGTGACCACCGTTCGCCCACCACCTCCAGCGCGCGGGCGATGGAACAGACGCGTGGCTGCGTCAGGAGCGATGGGGTCGTCGAGGTCGTGGCGGTCGTGGCGGTCGTCGGGGTGCCCGCCGATCCGCGTTCTGCCTGATCGACCGACGTCTGATCGACCGACGTGTTCCAGGTCATGCAGCACCCCGGATTGGCGGGGTCGCGGGTGCCTCCATGGGTGCTAGTCTAAGTGCCGCCCTCGTCTAGGTTCGCAGACCGAACTCAGAAGAGTGTTGGCTGTGTGAGGTCTGCTGGTAGCGGTTCCGGCGGCGGTGGTGCTGGCGGCGGCGGTGCTGGCGGCGATGCCCGYGGTGCCTGGCGAGCGCCGTCGGCGGGGTGGTGCCGGGCTTGGAGCCGGACGCCGGGCGGGCGCGGGGGCTGGGCCGCGGAGATCGAGCGGCGATGGYGGTACCTTCTACAGGTTTGTCGCGGCTTCGGCTGGGACAAGTAGTCACGTCGAGTGGCGAGATTCCGGGCGGTCGTGCACACTGCGCGTACGTTGCTGTCCGTGAAAGGTGCGCGCCGCATGCTGCTCACCTCCGGGGCACCTCCCAGAAATAGACGCGGACGGTAGCGGAAYKCCCCCGGAGTGGCCCCGATCCGAGGCGTCTCCCTGGGTTTACCTGATCGACATGCATGCTCGACATACAGCTTGTATGTTGCCGGTGGGGTCGACATACAGGCTGTACGTACTCGCTGTATGGTGATCCCCAGGCGACCCCAGGTCACCACCCGGCGRCCTGACGAGAGGGGGACATCTGCCGTGGCGGTTCAGTGGCGCTACTCAGTCCGTGTCGGGTCCTACCTGGCCAAGCAGAAACTGTTGCGGAAGAAGTTCTTCCCGCTCGTCCTGGAGCTGGAGYCACTCTTCGCCTGCAACCTGTCCTGCACGGGCTGTGGCAAGATCCAGCATCCGGCCTCCGTGCTCAAGCAGCGGATGGACGTTGAGGACGCACTGGCGGCGGTCAAGGAGTGCGGCGCTCCGGTGGTCGCGATCGCCGGCGGCGAGCCGCTCATGCACCCGCAGATCCACGAGATCGTGAATGCGCTGATCAAGCGCAAGAAGTTCGTCATCCTGTGCACGAACGGTCTCCTGCTGCAAAAGAAGCTGAAAAACTTCACTCCGTCGCCGTACTTCACCTTCGTCCTCCACATCGACGGCCTGCGTGAGCGGCACGACGCCATCGTGGAGAAGGAGGGAACGTTCGACGAGTGCGTCGAGGCGTTCAAGGCCGCCAAGGCGGCCGGATTCCGGGTCGGCACGAACTCGACGTTCTTCAACAACGACAGCCCGCAGGACGTCATCGACATCCTGAACTTCCTGAACGACGATCTGAAGGTCGACCAGATCCAGCTCTCGCCCGGGTACGCCTACGAGAAGGCGCCCGACCAGGAGCACTTCCTCGGGGTCCAGGAGACCCGGGAGATGTTCTCGAAGGTGTTCGACGAGGGTCGGCGCAAGAAGTGGCGGCTGAACCACTCGCCGATCTTCCTCGACTTCCTCGAGGGCAAGCGCGAGCTCGCCTGCACCGCCTGGGGCATCCCGAGCTACTCGCTCTTCGGCTGGCAGAAGCCGTGCTACCTGATGAGCGACGGCTACGTGGGCTCGTACAAGGAGCTCGTGGAGACGACCGACTGGGACAAGTACGGCCGTGGCAAGGACCCGCGGTGCGCGAACTGCATGGCGCACTGCGGCTATGAGACCTCCGCGGTGCTCGCGACCATGGGCTCGCTGAAGGAGCAGGTCCGCGCGATGCGCATGTGACCGCGGTATGCATGTGACGTTGCGAGCTGTTCCGCACCAGCCTGTCGGACGTCTCGCGTCCCTTAGCTGATGCGGGTTGACTCATGGCGTGCGAAGGCCCGCCCCGAAAGGGGCGGGCCTTTTCGTATTCACCCTTGATTGACGCGGGTGACGCGGGTGACGCGGGTGACGCGGGTGACGCGGGTGACGCGGTCAGGTCATTGGGCGGCCGGCGTCGTGTCGTCGGTGGGCTGGTTCGCCGGCCAGGTGGCCATCGTCTCCAACGGCCGTGAACCGATGCGGACGAGGCCGGACATGAGGCGGTCCAGCGCGACGCCGGTCTCCTGGCGGGCGGCCAGCGGATCAGCGGCCCTGGCGATGTAGAGGCTCGCCTCGGCGAGCAGGGCCGCGACCAGCCTGGTCAGGGGCGCCACCGGGATCGGGTCGATGGTGTTCTCCGCGATCGCGCGCTCCAGCCACTGTGACAGCAGCCGGTAGCCGTGCGTCTCGACCAGCGTGTTCCAGGCGTCGTTACCGAGCACGGCCGGGCCGTCCACCAGCACGATCCGCTGGAAGTCGGTGTCGGTCCGGGTGGAGAAGTCCAGCAACGAGTGGAAACCGGTGCACAGCTGGGTCCAGGCGTCACTCGGCTCGCTCGCCTCACGGGTCAGCTCGCTCTCGACAAGTGCGTCGGCGACCTCGCTGGCGACCTCCTTCATCACCTCCTGGAACAGGTCCGCCTTGTCCCGGAAATGGTGATAAAGCGCCCCTCTGGTCACGCGCGCGTCGGCGACGATCTCCTCGGTCCCGGTGGCCGCGTAACCCTGTTCGGCGAACCGCCGGCGGGCGGCGGCCACCAGCGCCGCCCTTGTGTCCGCTTTGGCTTCCGCCGTCCTGTCGTCGCGGCGGGCCCTGGTCACCGCTCGATTATGGTGTACGGCGGGCAGTTCCATCACGCCGAACCAAGGGCGCGGCCAGGCATGACACCCGTCCCGGCCACGACGTCCGAGTCGCCCGTGGACACCATCGGCCGGCTGTGCCAGCACCCGTCGGTTCGGTCGACGGCCGGAGTTTCCTCGCCTTGCGCGAGCCTGGTTCCTGGGCGAGCTTCAGATGCCCACCGGCGCGCTGGYCGCGCCCGTCCCGCCAGCGGCGGCGATGTCGTGGTCGCCCGCCGTGCCCAGCCGGATCCCGGGGATGGCCAGGATGGCCGCGAGCCCGACCAGTGTCAGCGGCAGCGCGAGCAGCCAGGCGTGCCCCAACGCGCTCCCGTACGCGTGCCGCACGACCGCCGCGACCGGCCCCGGCAGTTCGGCGAGCCGCGGCACGCTGTGCGCGTCGGCGACGCTGCCCGCGGGCAGCCCGGCGGAAGCGAGGCCGGTGCCGACCAGACGCGCCGCCCGATCGCCGTAGACCGCCCCGATCGCCGTGACGCTCGCGGTCGAGCTGAGGCTGCGGAAGAAGGCGACGGTGCCGCTCGCGGCCCCGAGATCGCCGCGCGCCGTGGCGTTCTGGACGACGACCAGCAGGTTCTGCGCGGTCATGCCCAGGCCGACGCCGACGAGCGCCAGGTAAGCCCCGACCGCGAGCAACGGCGTGTGTGCCCCGATGGTCGTGAACAACGCGATCCCGCCGCACAGGCATATCGCGCCGCCGACGAGGATCCCCTTGAAATGACCGGTGCGGCTGATGGCGTGGCCGCCTATGTTGCTCGACACCGCGAGGGCGCAGACCATCGGTGCGGTCAACAGGCCGGACACCGTCGGCGTGCAGCCGCGGCCGAGCTGGAAGTACTGGCTGAACAGCAGCGGGACGGTGATCGACACGGCGCCCGTGACAACGGTCGCGACCACCGCGAGCACGATGGTCCGCTCACGGAACAGATGCGGCGGCACGATTGGCTCCGCGACCCGCGTCTCGACGAGGACGGCGAGTCCCAGCGCCGCCACGCCGCCGAGGAGCAGAGCGAGCCCCGTCCCGGACACCCAGCCGACCAGGTCGCCCCCCAGCGTCAGCCAGAGCAGCAGCAGGCCGACGCCGCCGGGGATGAGCGCGGCGCCGAGGTAGTCGATCCGCACGGGCCGGCGCTCGTTCGGTATCCGCAGCGTGCGCCCCAGCATCACGAAGGCCACCGCCGAGAGCGGCACGCACAGGTAGAAGCACCAGCGCCAGCCCAGCCCAGGCGTGTCGACGATCAGGCCACCGACCAGCGGCCCGGAGACGTTCGAGATGGCCCACGCCGAGCCGACGTAGCCGTTGTAGCGGGCCCGCTCCCTCGACGGGACCATCGCCGCGAGCGCGACCTGCGTCAGCGCGCTCGTGCCGCCGGCGCCGACGCCCTGCACCGCCCGCGCGGCGATCAGCCACGTGGTCGAATGCGCGAGCCCCGCCAGAGCCGACCCGACCGTGAAGATCGCGAGGCCGAGCATGAGCAGCATCTTCTTGTCCAGCAGGTCGGCGAGCCTGCCCCAGACCGGCACCGTCGCCGTCATCAGCAGCAGCGTCGTCGCGACCACCCAGGTGTAGTCAGTCGAGCTGCCGTGCAGGTCGCCCATGATGCGCGGCAGCGCGTTCGCCACCACCGTTCCCGCGATCATGGTGACGAACAGGCCCAGCACGAGCGCCCACACCGCCCGCCTGATCTCTCCCGGCGTCATCGGCGTCGGCGCCGCCGGCCCCGCCAATGCCATCGACACCGCTGGTCCCGGCGGTCCCGGTCGCGCCGAAGACGCGGCGACCGGCCTGGGCATGGCCTCGGCGTCGCCGCCCGCGGCGGCTGGGCGAACGGCGTCGTCCGGCTGGCCGCCGGGCGTTCCGCGGACGTTGTCATGCGGCCCTCCCGGCCGACCTGCCCGACGGCCGACCTCCCGGACCGTCGCGCCGATCCGGCGGGAACCCCGCCGCCGATCCGGCGGGAACCCCGCCGCCGATCCGGCGGGAACCCCGGGCTCCGCTGATCGGAGGAGCCCACGGCCCCGCCGATCGGCGACAAATGTTTAGTTAATACAAAGTAATCTGCATACGGCCTGTCGCGCGCGGCCTCGGCGTAGCCGCCGGGAGGGCCCTCGGGCGGGCCAGGCGGGGAGAGTTACGGAAGGGTCATCTGCGCGGCCTAGGCTGGCAGCGGCGGCGGATGCCGCGCGATGACCAGGTGGTTCGGCGGCCCAGTGCCGGGCCGGCCCACGTCGCCGCGCGGTGAGCCCCGCGAGCAGACGAGTTCTCATCCCGGGAGGCGGCGTGCACCTCGACCACGATCATGGCCAGCACGAGCATGGCCAGTCGCCGCTCGGAGGCGCGATCGGCGGCGGGCCCGTGACGGCGGTTGGCTGGCAGACGACGGCCCCGCTGACACCCGCGGCCCCGCGTGCCGTACCGGCCGGGCGGGCGGTGCGGGTCGGCATCGGCGGACCGGTCGGCAGCGGCAAGACCGCGCTGGTCGCCGCGCTGTGCCGGGCGCTGGCCGGCAAGGTCGACCTCGCCGTCGTGACCAACGACATCTACACGACCGAGGACGCCGACTTCCTGCGTCGCGCCGGCGTGCTCGACCCGGCGAGGATCCGCGCCGTCGAGACCGGCTGCTGCCCCCACACCGCGATCCGCGACGACATCACGGTCAACCTCGACGCGGTGGAGGACCTCGACGCGGCGTTCGGCCCGCTCGACCTGATCCTGGTCGAGTCGGGCGGGGACAACCTGACGGCGACCTTCAGCTACGGCCTCGTCGACAGGCAGATCTTCGTCGTCGACGTCGCCGGCGGGGACAAGGTGCCGCGCAAGGGCGGCCCTGGCGTGACCAGCAGCGACCTGCTCGTCATCAACAAGACGGACCTCGCCCCGCTGGTCGGCGCGGATCTCGCCGTGATGGCACGCGACGCCGAAGCGGTGCGCCACGGCCGCCCCGTGCTGTTCACCAGCCTCGTCGAGGACCGCGAGGCGACCGCCGTCGCCCGCTGGGTCCTGGCCCAGCTGGTCGAGGCACGCACCGCCAGCGCCGGCGCGAACGAGGCCAACATGGCACCGCTCGCGGCCGTCGGTGTCGACCTGCCCGGCGCTCGGTGAGCGCCGGCCTCGACCGCGGCGTGGTGCGCGCGCACGAGGTGCGCGCGCACGCCGTGCTGCGGGTCGAGGCCGGTCCGGACGGCTCCGCGCGGGTCGTCGAGGCACGTTCGGCCATCCCGCTCGTGCTGCGGCACACGGATACCACCGTGCCGCGGCGGGCCCCATCCGGGGCTGCCCCGGAGCGAGACGAGGCCAGGCGGGTACAGGATCTGACGCCGCCGGTGTTGCCGACCGTGACCATGCACCTGGTCGGGGCGGCCGCCGGGCCGCTCGCGGGCGACCAGCTGCGGCTCGACATCAGCGTCGGGCCCGGGGTCCGGCTGGTGCTGCGCTCGGTGGCCGCGACGCTGGCGATGCCGGGGCACGGTCCCGGCCCGTCCGTCATGGAGATCCACGCCGACGTCGCGGCGGGCGGGGCGCTCGATCTGCTGCCGGAGCCCACGGTCGCGGTGCGCGGCTGCCGGCACCGGATGGTCGGGCGGGCCGTGGTGGCCGCCGGGGGCTGGCTGCGCTGGCGCGAGGAGGTCCTGCTCGGCCGGTTCGGTGAGCCGTCCGGCCAGGTCGAGACGGACCTGCGCGTCGACATCCGCGTCCCGGCCGACGACCCGAGGCTCCCGGCGGGAGACCCGACGGTCCCGGCGGACGAGCGGCGGCCGCTGGTGGGCGACCGGCCGCTGCTGCGCCAGCAGTTGCTGCTCGGCCCCGACGTCCCCGGCCTGACCGGTGCCGCCCTCCTCGGTTCCGCCCGCGCCGTCGGCTCCCTCCTGATCGCCGCGCCCGCGGCCCTCTCCCAGCAGGCCTCGGGCCCTGGCCCGGCCGGGCTCGGCGTGCCCGCGTCCGTCACCGCGCCGGCCGCGTCCGGCGGCGCCCGCACCCCGGGCGGAGCGGCGGTACTGCCGCTGGCGGGCCCCGGCGTGCTGGTCACCGCCCTGGCCGCCGACGCCGTCACCCTGCGCCGTCACCTCGGCCCCTGAGGACTCCGCCTCTGGCTCAGCCCAGATGGGCGAAGACGACGACGTTGTCGACGTAGTGGCCGGTGGAGTGGTCGAAGCTACCGCCGCAGGTGATCAGGCGGAGCTGGGCGCCGTCGCCCGAGTGGTAGACCTGCTCGTCCGGGAAGTCGGCCTTCGTGTACTCGGCCAGTCTGTCGACGACGAACGTCGCGGTCGTGCCGTCCACCCGGTCGACGAGGACGGTGGCGCCCGCGCGCAGTCCGCCGAGCCGGTAGAAGACCGCCGGGCCGGTCTTCGAGTCGACGTGGCCGGCGATCACGGCCACGCCGTCGTCGCCCGGCTCCGGGCCGGCGTGGTTCCAGCCGACCTCGGTGAACCCGGTCGGGGGGATCAGCCGCCCCGCGCCGTCCAGGTCCAGCGGCACGACCGGCGCCGTCACGGAGATGTCCGGCACCCGCAGCCGCACCGGATCCGCGGCCTTGCCCGCCGCCGCGGGCTGCCCGCTGTGCCCACCCGCCGTGCCCGCCGTGCCCTCAATGGCGCCCGCGATGCCCGTCGAGCCGGGCGTGCTGGTCCCCGCGGCCGGGCTGGCCGCGGGCGGCTGATCGGCGTCGGACCCCGCACCGCAGCCGGTGAGCGCGGCCGGTACCAGCGCGAACAGGACCGTCAGCGCCGCGGCGGCGCGCCGGCGGCCGGCGAGACCGCCGGCCGCCGAGCTCGTCGTCATCCGCGCGCGCTCGCGCGCCGGCGCCGCCACCCGCCGAAGCCGGCGAGCGCGCCCACGCCGATGACCCCGGCGGTGAGCGGGAGAGCGGCATCGTTGTCGTGGCCGGCCCGCTGGGTGCCGCCGAGGCCCGTGTCCACGCCGCCGCGCGGCTGGACCGGCACGTCGGTCGAGCGAGGGGGGAGCGAGCGGGCGGGGGCCTGCGCGGGGGCCGGGGTGGCGGTGCGGGGATCGGACGGGTTCCCGGGGGCCGGCGCCGGTGCGGCCGCGCGGGTCTCGGGGGGCGGGGCCGAGGCGGTGGCCGGGATCGGCGCCGGGGTCGCGGCGCCGGCGGCCGTCGCCGGCAGCACCACGCCGGCGGCGACGCCACCGATCAGTGTGGCCGCGAGCGCGGAGGTGGTGAGAAGCCGCCGGGCGGCCTGAGCCGGAGGCTTGGGAGCGTTCGTCACTGGGGTGCCTCGATCCTGTCCATGACATCCAGGCCCACCGGGACCGGTGGCTGGCGTTGCCGGCCGGGACTGGTCTCCCGGCCAGGACCGAGCCTGTCGGCGGCCTGTGGGCTGACTGTGAGACGACCGTGAGAGGCCTCTCACGCAAGGTGGCCCACTGGGGCGAGCGCGGATCGGGCGGCAGGGCGGGTTCGCCTACGATGGCTCCCATGGCGGATCAGCCGGGTATCCCGGACACGCCGGGGGTGGCGGTCGGAGCCGGGGCGGCGCCGGAGCTGGAGGCCCGAACAGGAACCTGGCGGATCGGCCTGGCCGCGCTTGGGCTCGCGGCGGTCGTCGGTGGGCTGGCCGCCGCGGTCGTGTCGGCCTCGAGCGAGCCCCGCCCGCCGGACCTGGGCGGCCCCATCCTGGCCAGGGGACCGGTGTCCACGTCCGCGCCGGCGCCCTCCACGTCCCCGTCGCAGATGCCAGCCCCGACACCGGCGCAGATTCCCGGGGGGCTCGAACGCCGTGGCCCCTACCGGTCGAGCGCGGCGACGGCGGTCCCCGTCCGCCCGGTGCCGCTGCCGATCGACCCCACGACGGACAGTCCGCGCGCCCCTCGGACGGCGGCGCCGGCACCGGCACCGGCACCGGCCACGGAGTCGGCTCCGGCATCGGAGCCAGCCGTGAGGTCCGCGCCATAGGCAGTCCGTGGGTGACGGCCGCGGGCGGATGGTGGATGAGAGCCTTCTCATCGTGTCCTCATCCGTGGCTTCGGTGGCGCCCGGACGCTTGAGCGCATGGCGCCTGGGCGGCCGAGGGCCCGCGGGCTGGGGCACGGCCTGGTGAGGATCCGCGTGGTGGCGGGATCCGCGCGGCTGCGCATCCTCGGCTGGCAGCTGCTGCTCGTGGCGCTCGCCCTGGCCGGCTCCGTGCTGGCCGCCCGCCAGGTGCTGCTCGCGCGGGTCGATGAGCGGGTCGACCAGGGCCTGGCCAAGGAGGTCAGCGAGCTGCGGCGGTTCGTCGGGTTCGTGGACAGGAGCGGCGACCCCGTCACCGGGCGCTCGCGGTTCACCGACGTGCGCGCGCTGCTGGAGGCATACCTCGAACGGGCGATCCCGGACCGCAACCAGACGATGCTCGCCCTGGTGGATGGTGAGCCCGCCTATCGGAGCGCCGAGACGCCGCCGTACCAGCTGGAGAACGACCGGGCCGCGATCGCGGCGTTCGTGTCCTCGACGTCGGCCGGCCAGCCCCACTACGGGCTGGTGACGACGCCGGCCGGTGTCGTGCGCTACGTCGCCGTCCCGGTGAGCGTGCAGGGCCGCCCAGCGCGAGGCGTCTTCGTGTCGGCCGTGTTCGTCGACCGGGAGCGGGCCGAGGTGGGCGAGGTGGTCAGGGTGCTCGGCGTCGTCGGGTTCGGCGCGCTGGCGGTGGCCGGCGCCGCCGGGTGGATGGTCGCGGGGCGGGTGCTCGCCCCGGTGCGGATCGTCCGCCGGACCGCTCAGACGATCACGGAGACGGACCTGTCGCGCCGCATCCCGATCGGCGGCGGCTGGGGAGTCCGTCGGCCACGCCGMGTCGCCACCGGTGCTGGCCACGGCGCGCGCGACCCGAGCGGTGGCGGCGACCCGAGCGGCGGTGGGTCAAGTACCGGCGACCCGAGTACCAGCGACCCGAGTGCCGGCGGGTCGGGTGGCGGCGGGTCGGGTGGCGGTGGGTCGGGTGGCGGTGGGCCCCGCGGGCGTCGCCGGACCGGTCGGGATGAGATCACGGAGCTGGCGCGGACGTTCAACGGCATGCTGGACCGCCTGGAGCAGGCGTTCGCGACCCAGCGCGCCTTCGTCGACGACGCCGGCCATGAGCTGCGCACTCCGATCACCATCATCCGCGGGCATCTGGAACTGCTCGGCGACGACCCGGACGAGCGCGCCGAGACCGTCCCCCTCGTCCTCGACGAGCTCGACCGGATGAGCAGGATGGTCGACGACCTGCTGGTGCTCGCGAAAGCGGAGCAGCCCGACTTCCTGCGCCGTGAACCGGTGGATCTCGCCGTCTTCACCACGGACCTGTTCGTGAAGGCGCGGGCACTGGCGCCGCGCGCGTGGCGGCTGGACGGGGCCGGCGACGGCCGCCTGCTCGCCGACCGGCAGCGGCTGACGCAGGCGCTGCTGCAGCTCGCGCAGAACGCGACCCAGCACACCAGGGCCGGCGGCGCGATCGGGATCGGTTCGGCGGTGGACGACGACATCGCGCGCTTCTGGGTGACCGACTCCGGTCCCGGCGTGGCCCCGGCCGACCGGGCGCGCATCTTCGAGCGCTTCGCCCGCGGTGCCCCCACGCGGCCACCGTCGGCGGCCGGCGGCGGCGCGGGGCTCGGGCTCGCGATCGTGCGGGCGATCGCGACGGCGCATGGCGGTGCCGTCCGGGTGAGTGGTGAGCCCGGCGAGGGCGCGACCTTCATCCTGGAGCTGGGCCTGCTGGACCAGGGCGCTCGCGATCACGAGCCGCGTCGTCCCACGCCGCGCGGTACCGAACCGGGCGGCGCCGAACCGAGTGCCGAGAGGGGAGGCGGTGGTGACGAATCGGGTGCTCATAGCCGAGGATGAGCGACGGATCGCCTCGTTCGTCGCGAAGGGTCTGCGTTCCAACGGATTCGTCCCGACCTGCGTGAGCGACGRCGAGTCGGCGCTGGAGGTGGCCCTGTCCGGGGAGGTCGACCTGCTGGTCCTCGACATCGGACTACCGGACCTGGACGGCTTCGCGGTGCTGCGCCGGCTGCGCGCCGCCGGATCGAGGCTCCCCGTGGTGGTGCTGACGGCCCGCGACGGCGTGCGCGACACGGTCGCCGCCCTCGAAGGCGGGGCCGACGACTACATGAGCAAGCCGTTCCGGTTCGAGGAGCTGCTGGCCCGCGTCCGGCTACGGCTGCGGMCCGGGCCGGCCACCGCCGAGCCGACCGTGCTGCGCAGCGGCGACCTCGCACTCGACCTGCGTACCCGCCGGGCACACGTCGGCGACCGGATGGTCGACCTGACGGCGCGCGAGTTCGTCCTGGCCGAGACGTTCCTGCGCCACCCCGGCCAGGTGCTCGCCCGCGAGCAGCTGCTCTCCGCCGTCTGGGGCTACGACTACGACCCCGGCAGCAACATCGTCGACGTCTACGTCGGCTACCTGCGCCGCAAGCTGGGCGCCGCCCACATCAGCACGGTCCGTGGCATGGGCTATCGCCTGGAAGCCTCGACGCCGCCTGCCGCCGACGCCGCCGGGATCACGATGTGAACATCCGGACCGGTGCCGCGCGGTGGCGCTCGGCGAGCAGGTCGAGGCGGACGGCGGACGGGGCGGGAAGCAGGTCGGGCCTGCCCGCGGCCATCGCGGCCTCGGCCGCGGCCCAGGCGTCGGCGGCGGTGGTCTCCATGGCGCCGGCGAGCCTGGCCTGCAGGCCGGTGACGGCGAGCGGGTCGAGCCCGAGCAGCCGGGTGGCGGCCGAGGCGGGGCCGCCGACCGCGCCGTAGACGGCGGCGAGCGCCGCGTCCGCCGGCTCGAGCCCGGCCGCGGCGGCGACCACGCCGAGCGCGATCGGGTGATGGGGCGCGGCGGGCAGCTCGGCGCCGCCCGCCGGACCCTGGCCGTCCGGACGCCGGCCGTCGGGTTGGAAGATCCTCGACAGGTCCCAGGCGGCGCGGCCCGCGCGCAGCAGCGTCCGGCCCTGCGCCCGGCTCGCGTCCCGCTGCGCCGGCGACGGGGTACGGGCGTCGAGCTCGGCGTCCAGCGCCGCTAGTCGGGCCGCGCGGTCCTGCCCGGCCGCCGGGATGTCCGGAGTGTCGGGAGCGGCCGGAGTGCCCGGGGCTCCCGCCAGGTCGGTGACGGCGACCAGGCAGGTCTGGCAGGCCGCGGCGGCGAACGACGCGGCCACCAGGCCGGCGGTGCCGAGCCGGCCGAGCAGGAAGGCGGCCAGGTCGTCCAGGTCGGTCACGCCGCCGTCCACCACGGCCGCCTCGACGCCGCCTGAGTGCGCGTGCCCGCCGGCCGGCAGCCGACCGTCCGCCAGCACCAGCAGCGCGGCGCGGGCTCCGGGCCGTCGCTCGCCTGACAAACCTGTGATCACGGCCCCTCCGATGCGCTAGCGTCGCCGCCGGCCTGGTCATGGTCCCCAAGAGCCCGGCCTGGTCATGGTCCCCCAGAGCCACAGTTCCCCTAGAGCCGCAGTTCCCCAGAGCCGCGGTCCCCGAGGAGGCAGTCCCGTGCCCACGGAGTTATCCAGCCTCGCGCACCSGCCCGCCCGCGGTGAGGCGGCGCAGGCCGGCCCTAGCACCGTCGTGGACGCGGCGCGGACCGCGCGGCTGTTCGCCCAGCCAACCACCCGGCCCGGCCCTGGGCGGCAGCGGCGGTCCCGCGCGGCCGCCGTGGCCATCGCCGCTGCCCTCGCGGTCGGCTCGCTCACCGCGTGCGGGCACAAGCACCCGCCCAAGCCGGCCAACTTCTCCTGCGCGGCCAACTCCAAGGCGGAGTGGTCGGACAAGGAGAAGCGGTGGGTGTGCGTGCCCAAGTCCAGCGGCGGCTCCTCCGACGGTTCGTCGGGGAGGAAAAAGAAGAAGTAGCGGCGCGTCCGCGCGGCGGCGACGCGCCCAGGCCGCTCTGGTGGGTCCGGGCCACGCTGGTGATCCGACTTACGTCGCCGCTGGTCACGGCGGCGGGCAACGCGGTGGTAACAGGAGCGACCTAGCGTCAGGGGTTGTCCATCCGTCCACGGAACGCGGCCGCGCCGCGCCACCGGCGGGTACCGAGACGCGGGAGGGCAGCCGCATGCAGACGGCCACCGTGCTGGCGACGCCGGCGACCCTGCTGGTCACACCGGCGACGTTCGGTGTGTTCGACGTCGACTGGGCCGAGGTCGACTGGCCGTCGCGTACGCCGGCCTCCGCCGGCGAGCTGTCCGGGCTCGCCGAGATCGAGGAGTTCTACCGGGCCTTCGGTTTCGTACTGCTGCGCGGGCTGGCTGGCGACGAGCTGACCGCGCGGATGGAGACGGAGTGCGCGGCCGTCCAGGACGACGTGCTCGCCGGCAGGGTGCCGGAACGGCACGGGTCGACGAAGTATCTGGACGACGTCGAGAAGGCCGAGAGGTTCGTCAACTACGTCGAGCACGTCCAGGAGCTCTCGCCGGCCGTGCTGGAGGCGGTCGCCCTGCCGCCGCTGCTCGCCGTGATCCGCCGGCTGATCGGTGACGGTGCCTGGCTCAACTCGTCCGACAAGGCCGGCGTCGTCTACCAGGACTCCCGGCCCGGCCGCGAGTCCGGCTACACCCGGATCGGCTGGCACTCCGACTGGCAGGCGATGCCCAGCGTCGACGTCTGGCCGGGGCTCGCGTTCACCTTCCACCTGGACGCGACCAGCCCGGCGAACGGCTTCCTGCGCGTCGTCCCCGGCAGCCACAACTGGGCGACCCCGGCGCCGTACCGCAACGTCAACAACGTCGCGGTGCCCGAGGACGCCCGGCCCGCCGGGGGCTACACCGACACGCCGGCCCCGTTCCCGATGCCGCTCGGCTTCGACAAGGTCCCCGGCGAGGTCGCCGTCTACGCCGAGCGCGGCGACGTGATCCTGCACGACGGCTACCTGTGGCACTCCGCGTCGCGCGCCACCGACGACGCCGGGATCCGCCGGCACGTCCGCGGCGGCTATTTCGGCGGCGACGAGRCCAACTACCGTCCCCAGTTCCTCAAGAACGCCGCCCGCTGACCCGTCTCGCCCGTCTCGCCCGTCTGATCTGCGCCCTTCGCCTGGTGAGAGCTCATCAGACGTGGCGCCCGCTCCGCGGCTCCCAGCCGGGCAGCTGGCCGGACGCGCTCCGTGCTCACTCATCGTCAGGGTGCCACCGCCGGTTGACGCCGACATGGGTCGCTGGACGGAATTAGCGCGATTTATCATGGCCCGTCGAGCGGATCCGCGAGAGCGGCAGCTGCGAGGGAGGCGGGCGGCTTTGGCACGGGCGTCACTTCCTCCCCACCTGGACCCACGTCCAGACGGCCCGGGTGGGCCGAGGGCGAAGCCTGCCTCGGGCGGTCGCCGGGCGCTGCGTGCGCTGCTCGGGACGGTGTCGACGCTGGTGCTGCTGGTGAGTGTGGGCGGCTGGGTGACGTACACCTACGCCAACGGGAACATCAACCGGATCGGGCTCGACCTGGGTGACGACCGGCCGGGCGAGAAGCACGGCGTGGAGAACTACCTGGTCGTCGGTACGGACAGCCGGGCGGGGTCCGACGGCGAGTTCGGCAACGCCCCCGGCCAGCGATCGGACACGACGATCCTGGTCCATCTCGCGGAGGACGGCACCACGACGATGGTGTCCTTCCCCCGCGACACTCTCGTGACGGTCCCCGAGTACACCGACTCCGCCGGCAAGCACCACGCGGCACACAAGGACAAGTTCAACTCGGCGATCTCCGACGGCGGGCCGTCGCTGCTGGTGAACATGATCGAGGACCTGACCGGCGTCCGGGTCGACCACTACGTCTCGATGGACCTCGAGGGCTTCAAGGCGATCACGGACGCGATCGGTGGCGTCGACGTCTGCGTCCTGGCCTCGAGCTTCCGGGACCACTTCAAGGACGACAACGGCAGGCCGAGGGTTAGCACCAACACGAACGACCCGATGAGTGGCTGGCGCGGCGGGCCCGGGGAGAACATCCATGTGAACGGCAGCCAGGGCCTGGCGTTCGTCCGGCAGCGCCACGGCCTGCCGACCGGCGACATCGACCGCATCAAGCGCCAGCAGMAGTTCATCGGAGCGGTGTTCCACAAGGCGATGACCGGCGACGTGCTGACGAACCCGGTCAAGCTGCAGGGCCTGCTCTCCACGGCCACGTCCGCGCTCACCCTGGACGACAAGACCAGCATCAACGACCTGCGTGACCTGGCCACCCAGCTGCGCGGCGTGGCCGCCGGCTCGATTCACATGGAGACCCTGCCGACGCACGCGCCCACCAAGGCCGAGGGCGGGATCGGGAACAGCGGCAACATCATGCTGCACGGCGTCGAGACCTCCGTGCAGATCTACAACCCGGTCGACCTCGCCCGACTCGTCACCCCGCTCGGCGGTCATGTCGACGGCGTCGAGGACACGGCGTCCCCGACCACCGAGCCGGCCCCAGGCCCGGTCACGGTCCCGCCGTCGCAGGTGACCGTCGCGGTCTACAACGGCTCCCACCGGTCGGGGCTCGCGGCTCAGGTCACCAAGGACCTGACAGAAAAGGGCTTCCACGTCTCCGGCACTCTCACCGCCGAGTCCCTTACCTACACCGCGTCTCGGGTGCTCTATGGCGCGGGCAAGGATGACGCCGCGCGTACGGTACAGGCAGCCGTTCCCGGCTCCGTCCTGCGCGCCGACCCGACCGTCACCGGGATCCACCTCATCGTCGGCTCGGAGTTCACCGAGGTCGTGGCTCCTGTCATGGCTGGAGCCGGGGGTGCCTCGGGCGGCGCCACCTCCAGCCCGGCACCAGCCCCCACGGCGGCGGCCCCGCAGGCCCCCGCCGCTCCGAACTGCACCTACTAGCCGCCGCACCACGAGCTAGTGCGCTGACCGCGAACGTGTGCCGGGGTGGGTCAGGCGGCGTGTGGTCGTGGTCGTCCCCATCGTTGTTGGCGTTCGGAGCGGACGCGGGCGCGTTCGCGGCGTTGGGCGGCCAGGACGGAGGGGTCGCGGGCGTGGGTGTTGCGCCAGCGTAGGTATGCCTGCAGGTGGCGGGCCAGCGCGGGGTGGTTGGGGTGGTTGGAGTTGTTCATGACGAAGGACCGGACCGGGCCGAACTGGGCCTCGATCGGGTTGGCCCAGGAGGCGTAGGTCGGGGTCAGGCACAGGTGCACGTCGTTGCGCGCCGCCCAGCGCAGGATCTTCGGGGTGGTGTTGACCGACAGGTTGTCGCAGATGACGTAGACCGGGGCGTTGTCGGGGCGGGCCGCTCGGATCGACTGGAAGGCGGCCAGGG